>NZ_DASZBG010000089.1:0-15810 GCF_035944335.1 Phenylobacterium sp.
CGTGAACGCGCAGGCTCTACCAGCCATAAACGCGGGCGACATCAAGCAGGTAGAGATCGCGCTACCGGCCCTCGACCAGCAACATGACCTTCTGCTCCGGTTGCAGGTCGCAGCGGACGCATGTGCTGGTGCGCGCAACGCTGCCACTCAGCTTGAGTTGATCCGTTCCAAAGTTGCCGACGACCTTCTCTCCGGCCGCATCCGCGTGGCCGCGTGAGCGAATACCGCCTCGCCGAAAAGCCGACGCTCGATGCACTGGCCGCGCTCAGCTATCGGTTACTATCACCCGGGGTGGCCATGGCGATGCGGGAGGAAGAGAACCGCGTCATCCTGAAGCCGGTGCTGGTCGAGGCGTTGCAGGCCCTGAACGGGATCGACGCGGCCGATGCCGAGGCGATCTACGGCGAGCTATCGACTCTCTCGGACAACGAGGAATGGCAGCGCAAACTGCGCGGCGTCTATTCGCGCAGGCTCACCGGCGAGGCACGCGACCGGCCGATCACACTAATCGACTTCAAACAGCCCGATAGGAACAGCTACCACGTCGTCCGCCAGTTCCGCGTCGCCGCCCAGCGCGCGCGCATCGCCGACATCGTGGTCTTCGTGAACGGCATCCCCCTGGTGGTGATCGAGGCGAAGTCGCCGCTGAAGGCCAGCAACAAGGCCGAGGAAGCGTTCGAGCAGATCAAGCAGTACGAGCGCGACATCCCGCGCCTGTTCTCTTCCAACGCCTTCAGCGTGATCACGGACGGGGTGCGGACGGAGTACGGCGCGACCGGCAGCCCATCGCAGTTCTATGCGACCTGGCCGGACCCATGGCCCCGCAAGCGAGAGGAGTTTCCGGACGACCTCTCACGCGACCTGTGGTCCCTCCTGAAGCCCTCGCGGCTGCTCGATCTCCTGGGACACTTCATCGTCTTCGAGACGGACCCGCAGACCGGCCGCAAGACGAAGAAGATTTGCCGGTACCAGCAGTTCCGAGCGGTCAACAAGGCTGTGACGCGGGTCGCCGAGGGCAAGCTGAAGAAGGGGCTGATCTGGCACACCCAGGGTTCGGGTAAGAGCCTGACGATGGTGTTCCTCGCCCTGAAGCTGAAGACGCACCTGACGCTGGATGCACCCACCCTGGAGAACCCGAATATCCTGGTCCTGACAGACCGGATCGACCTCGACGACCAGATTTCCAAAACCTTCGTCGCGTGCGGCCTCCCGAACCCTGTCCAGGCAGCGTCCGTGAGCAAGCTGCGCGACGCGGTGGCGCGGGGCGGCAACGGCCAAATCCTGCTCTCCACCATCTTCAAGTTCGCGGGCTCGAAGGACCCGATCCGGAACTCGGAGAACTGGATCGTGCTGGTGGACGAGTGCCACCGCACGCAGGAGAAAGACCTGGGCGCGTACCTTCAGGCGACCCTCCCGGACGCCCGGTTCTTCGGCTTCACGGGCACGCCCATCAAGACCACCGACAAGGACACCTACGCTCGCTTCAGCGAGCCAGGCGAAGGCTATCTCGACAAGTACGGGATCGACGACGCGGTGCGGGACGGCGCGACGGTGCCGATCCTCTACGAGGGTCGGAAAACCGATTGGGCTCTGGAGCAGGCCGAGATCGACATCCTCTTTGACCGCTGGTTCGTCGATCTGCCGGACGAGAAGCGCGAGGAACTCAAGAGCAAGGGCGTCTCACTCGCCACCATCGCCAAACACCCGGAGCGGGTGCACCTGATCGCCCTCGACATCTGGGAGCATTTCAAACAGGTCTGCCAGCCGGACGGCTTCAAGGCGCAGATCGTCGTGATCGACCGCGAGGCCGTCGTGCTCTACCGCGCCGCGCTGGCGGCGGTGATCGCGCGGGACCTGGAGAAGGGCGGGCTCGACGCCGAAGCCGCTCAGGCGAAGGCGGACGCCATGATCGCCTGCGTCTACTCGCGGTCCCAGGAGGACGAGAAACCGTCCGAGGACATCCACGTGAGCGGCGTTCGTGAAGACCTGGTCGAGTTCTACCTCGATGACGACGCTGAAAAAGCGGTGAAGAAGGCGTTCAAGACGCCGGGCCAGGAGCCCCAGTTCCTTATCGTCTGCGATAAGCTGCTGACCGGGTTCGACGCGCCGGTCGAGGCGGTGATGTACCTCGACAAGCCGCTCAAGGAGCACAATCTGCTCCAGGCCATCGCCCGGACCAACCGGACCTGTTCGCTAGTGAGTGACGATGGCGGCGAGATCGAGAAGCCGCACGGTCGGATCGTGGACTACATCGGCGTCACCAATCATCTCGATGAGGCGCTGGCGTCCTATCGCGCCGAGGACGTCCAGAACGCGCTCCGCGACATCGCCATCCTGCGCAATGATCTCAAGGAGGCCCATGCCCGCTACGCGCGCCAAAAGCGGGCCATGGGTCTCGACGGGTTGGACGAGAAGGCCGCCGCCTATGCGGTCGGCAAGCTGGTGGCCGACGGCCGCGAGGACGACTGGTTCGAGCTTCAGCGGCTCGCCCGCCTTTTCGTGCGGACTTACGGCGATCTCTCACCCGACCCGGCTATTCTCGAATTCACGGCCGACGTGAAATGGGCGGCGGCGTTCCTACGCCTGGCGACGCAGGTGATCGAGAAGGACGAGAGCGTCGATCATCGCAGCTACAGCGGAAAGATCAGGGACATGCTGGAAGAGCACGTCCACGCGACCGGGCTATCGACCACGATCCGCCTCCGTAACATCACCGATCCGAACTTCGCCGACGACTTCCAGACGGAGGAGAAGTCCGAACAGGAGCTTCAGGAGGCGTTCGTCCGTAAGGCAGCCGAGCTTCGGCGCGTGACCCGCGAGTTGGTGGACAAGAACCCCTCGCAGTACGGGCGCTTCAGCGACCGGGTGCTGGAGATCATCCGACGGTTCGAGGAGGGGCAGATCGCCGCCGCCGAGGGCCTGCGGGATTTCGAGGACCTGACGGGCGGGATAGACGCCGAGCAGGGCGCGCACGCTGATCTGGGCATGGACGAGCGGGCCTTCTCCATCCTCAGGATCATGGAGGCGATGGCTCCCGACGTGGATCACCCGACCTTGCAGGCTGCCGCGGTGGCCGTGGGCGAGGTCTATGGGAGAGCCCAGCGGGAACAGCCCGCCTGGTATTTTATGGACGCCTACAAGCGCGAACTAAAGCGGCAGGTCCGCCGCATCTTGACCGAGCGTGGGCTGGCCGACGTGAAGGCGATCCGCGACAAGATCGAGGAGTTCGCCGAGCACGCCTATGCGGGGCCGCATTGATGCCGAGCGTGACGGTCGGCCGGACCGAAATCGCCTACGAACTGCGGCGTGCCGCCAACGTCTCGGAGCGCCGCATCACCGTCACCCCCGGTGCAGTCGAGGTGCTCGCCCTGACCACCGACGACGACGCGGCCGTGCAGAGCTTCCTGGAACGCAAGCGACAGTGGCTGTTCAACACTGTGCGGGAGATGGAAGAGGCGGTCGCCAATCGCCCGGCCGTGCCGCGCTTCATGACTGGCTCCAAGATACCCTTTCGGGGCCGCCAGTCTTCCCTCACGGTCCGCCGCCACAGCGGGCGGCACATCGAGGTCGCCCACCGCAATGGCTTCATCGTCGATCTCCCGGCCTGGGTGACCGAAGAGGCGGTCGATGCCGTCGTTGCAACCCGTATCAAACTCTGGCTCCGCCGCCGCGCGCGCCTGGACGCCCACGAGATCGCCACCGCCTATGGTCAACGGTTCGCGCTCAAGCCGCGTGCGATTCGAGTGGCGGAGTTTGTCGCTGGATGGGGTTCATGTGGCCCAAGCGGGACCATCCATATTGACTGGCGACTCGTATTCGCGCCGAAGAAAGTGCTGGAATACGTGGTCGTCCACGAAATGGCCCATCTCCGATTTCGGAGTCATGGCGCCGATTTCTGGGGCTTCGTAACGACGATGATGCCCGACTATGAGCGCGCGAAAGGTTGGTTGGATACTCAACAAAGCCACCTGGGCAGCGAATTTCTTCGCCGCGGAAGCGCCTAACCCTTCTTCGTCTTCGCCTCTTCCCTGGCCTGGGCCATGAACTCGGCCATCTTCATGCGGACGTCGCCTTCGGTGACGGCGACGCCGGAGCCCTTGAGGTCTTCGAAGACCTTGCGCAGCACGTCGTCGTCGGCGGGGTGGTCGACCTCGGACTTGACGACCGCCTTGGCGTAGTCGTCGACGTGCTTGCCTTCCAGGCCCATGAGGCCGGCGGCCCATTTGCCGAGCGCGCGGTTGCGGCGGGCGGTGGCCTTGAATTCCTGCTCCTGGTCGAGCGCGAACTTCTTCTCGAAGCCCTGTTCACGATCGTCGAAGGTGGTCATCTGGTCCCCAAGAACACGGCGCGGCGGGCGGCGGGCAGGCTGTGAGCGAGCGGCGCGGCCCGCGGCGCGACGGGGGCTGCTTACCGCGACCACGGCGGGGGGGCAATCGACAACCTACCCATCTTTCGGGTCGGCGGCCGGTCCCGGCTCGGCCTACGCGCCTGCGGCGCTCCGTTGGCCGGGATGACGGATTTTGCGGCGTTCGGCGCGTTTGCGCCTCACGGCGTCCTCCGCTAATTTCCGCCCGGCCTCATATGAGCGAGAGGCCGAGTCGGACCCCCCGCGCGCGATGGTTGCAGCCGCGCGCGTTTTTCGTTCCGCCGACCGGCAAGCCCCGCGCTTTGGAGAAGGCTAGAGATGACCCGCCGGAAGAAGATCTACGAGGGCAAGGCCAAGATCCTCTACGAAGGTCCCGAGCCCGGCACCCTGATCCAGTACTTCAAGGACGACACCACCGCCTTCGACGCCACCAAGAAGGCGGTGCTGGAGGGCAAGGGGGTGATCAACAACCGGATCAGCGAGTTCATCATGACCCGGCTGAATTCGATCGGGGTGCAGAACCACTTCATCAAGCGGCTGAACCTGCGCGAGCAGCTGATCCGCGAGGTGGAGATCGTGCCCCTGGAGGTGGTGTGCCGCAATATCGCGGCCGGCCAGTTCTCGACGCGGTTCGGGGTGCCGGAGGGCCAGGCCCTGCCGCGCTCGATCATCGAGTTCTATCTGAAGGACGACAAGCTGCACGACCCGATGGTGGCCGAGGAGCACATCACCGCCTTCAACTGGGCCACGACCCAGGAGATCGACGACATCATGGCCCTGACGCTCAGGGTCAACGACTTCCTGACCGGGATGTTCGGGGCGGTGGGCATCACGCTGGTCGACTTCAAGATCGAGTTCGGGCGTGTGTGGGAGAACGAATACGCCCGCATCATCCTGGCCGACGAGATCAGCCCGGACTCGATGCGGCTGTGGGATTCGATCACCAACGAGAAGATGGACAAGGACCGGTTCCGCAGGGACCTCGGCAATGTGATCGAGAGCTATACGGAGGTGGCGCGCAGGCTCGGGATCATGAAGGAGATGCCGACGGTGATCCAAGGGGGGCTGCACTAGCCATGCGGGCCCAAAAAGGCCGCCGATTTGCGGTCATCGAGGCGGCGGCGGACAGCTCTCGGTTCCGGAGACGCGTATGAAAGCCAAGGTTCATGTGTATCTGAAGCCCGGCGTGCTGGACGTGCAGGGCAAGGCGGTGGAGCAGGCGCTGCACGGCCTGGGCTGGGGCGGCGTCGAGCATGTGCGGGTGGGCCGGACCATCGAGTTCGACCTGGCCGCGGCCGACGCGGCGGCGGCGGAGGCCGAGGTCAAGGCGATGTGCGAGAAGCTGTTGGCCAATACGGTGATCGAAAGCTACCGCGTGGAGGTGGCCTAGATGTCCCTCCCCTTCTCCCCTTGCGGGAGAAGGTGTCGGCCGCGGGCCGACGGATGAGGGGTCGCGCCGCCATTTCCACCGCGTCGTCCACGTCCTCGCAGCTGAACCCCCGGCTCGACCCCTCTTCCGACCGGCTTCGCCGGCCAGCTTCTCCCGCAAGGGGAGAAGGATGCTGGATGATGGCCGCCGTCGTGCTGTTGCTGACCGCCTGCGAGAAGCCTGCGCCGCCGGCGCCGAGCGCGCTGACGCTGGATTGCTCGCAAGGCTTCGAGGCGCAGGCCGCGCGGATCGTGGCGCAGGCGGGGCTGGTTCCGGCGCCGAAGGATCCGGCCGAGCCCTACCGGTTCTATTCGACCGCCGACGGCAAGGTCTCCTACCTGATCACCGAGGCCGGGGCGCCGGGCCATCCGGCGATCCTGCGGGAGCAGGCGCAGGGGCATGAGGTGGTCACCACCGGCTGCCCCTATGGCGACGCGAAGGGCTATGCGCAGCTCGTGGCCTATCTCGACGGGCTGAAGGCCTGGCGCCGGCGATGAGCGGCGGCTTTCACCTGGCGCAGCTGAACGTGGCGCGGCTCGTGGCGCCCTTCGAGAGCCCGCAGATCGCGGGCTTCCGCGACAACCTCGACCGGATCAATGCGCTGGCCGAGGCGTCGCCCGGCTTCATCTGGCGGGCCACCGGCGTGGGCTTCGATTCCGACAAGCCGGGCGGCGACATCGACCCGATGATCATCCCCAACATGAGCCTGTGGGAAAGCCCCGAGGCGCTGGCCGCCTTCGTCTATCGCTCGGGGCACATCGAGATCTTCCGCCAGCGCCACGACTGGTTCGAGCCGACCGATCAGGCGAGCTTCGTCCTGTGGTGGGTTCCGGCCGGAACCTTGCCGCAACGCCTTGACGCCTTCGCCCGGCTCGACCACCTGAGGGCGCACGGCCCGACAGCCCACGCCTTCAGCTTCCGCGCGCGCTTCCCCGCGCCCGCGCCCGAGGACCTCACCGGATGAAAGCCCTGCGATGAAAGCCGCCGTCATCGTCTTCCCCGGCTCCAACTGCGACCGCGACTGCAAGGTGGCGATCGAGCGCTCGACGGGGGCTGAGGTGAGCCTGGTCTGGCATCAGGAGAGCGCGCTGCCGAAGGGCGTCGACCTGGTGGTGCTGCCCGGCGGCTTCGCCTATGGCGACTATCTGAGGTGCGGGGCGATGGCGGCCCTGTCGCCGATCATGGCCGACGTCAAGGCGGCCGCCGAGCGCGGCGTGGCGACCGTGGGGATCTGCAACGGCTTCCAGATCCTGTGTGAGGCCGGCATGCTGCCCGGCGCGCTGCTGCGCAACGACCACCTGAAATATAATTGCAAGCCGGTGGCGCTGGAGGTGAGCAACCTGCAGACCCGCTTCACCGCCGGCTACAAGGGCCGCCGCCAGGCGGTGATGACGGTGGGCAATGGCGAGGGCAATTTCTTCGCCGACGAGGCGACGCTCGACCGGCTGGAGGGCGAGGGCCAGGTGGTGTTCCGCTATGTGGCCAACCCCAACGGCTCGGCGCGGGACATCGCCGGCATCGTCAATGGCGCGGGCAATGTGCTGGGCCTGATGCCGCATCCGGACCGGGCGTTCGAGGCCGAGCTGGGCAGCGCCGACGGCGCCATCCTGTTCCAGAGCGCGCTCGCCAGCGCCTAGACCCGGTTGTCCGGACAGGATTTTCCTTGTTCCGGCCACGATCGGCGGCGAGGCTTGGCCGCATGAGACCGCCGAAGAAGAGCGAGACCCTCGAGGTCCGCCTCCCCTACCCGACCAAGCAGGCCTTCATGGCCCGCTGCCGCGACGACGGCCGCTCGGCCAGCGAGGCGGTGCGCGCCTTCATCGAGACCGAGGTCGGCGAGCGGCCCCGGTCGGGGCGTCAGCGCCTGCTGGCCCGGCTGACGGCCGGCGCCCTGCTGGCCGCGGCGGCCGGGGCGGTGGCCGCGCCGACGCTCGCGCACCCCAACCGCACGGCGGAGTTCCAGCGGCTGGATGTCAACCATGACGGCGTGCTGACGCTGCAGGAATTCCGCGCCCGCTAGACGATCGGCTTGAACATCCGGCTGGGCCGCAGGTCGAGCCAGGTCCAGGGCTTGAGCACCGAGGCGCCCGGCTGCCACGACACCAGCACCAGCTCGGCGCGGCCGATCAGGTTCTCGGCCGGGACCATGTCGACGCCCTGTTCCGCGCGCGGCCAGCGGCTGTCCAGCGAGTTGTCGCGATTGTCGCCCATGAAGAAGTAGTGGCCGGCCGGCACGACATAGACGCCGGTGTCGTCGCCCTCGTGGCCGGGGCCCGCGTCATAGGTGACGTAGCGATGGCCGTCGGGGCGCGGCTCCGCCACCTGCATCACCCGGCGGCCGGGCGCCTCCGGATCCTCGGTGAGGCCCACGGCCTGGCGCGGGATGGCCTGGCCGTTGACCCACACCTGGCCGCCGCGGATCTGCACCCGGTCGCCGGGCAGGCCGATCAGCCGCTTGACGTAGGTCTGGCTGGGATCGCGCGGCAGCAGGAAGACGATGACGTCACCCCGCCGGGGCGCGGTGGCGAAGAGACGCCCGGCCGGCAGCGGCGGATTGAACGGCAGGGAGGCGCGGCTCCAGCCGTAGCTCCACTTGGCGGCGATCACATAGTCGCCGGTGCGCACGCCCGGCTCCATCGAGGAGCTGGGGATGGTGAAGGGCTGGAAGACCACGACGCGGAGCACGAGGGCGATGGCCAGGGCGGCGGCCACGGTCGTGGCGGTCTCGACGAGCTCGCGGCGCAGGGTGGCGGTCTGGGGGGCGGTCTGGGGGGCGGCGTCTGTCATGCGCCGAGCCTTGCCGGCCGCGCGGCGCGGCTCAATCGCCGAGCTGTCCGGACACCGCGCGAAGCTGTCCGGACGCCCGTTCCCTGCGCCCTCGAAGCCCGCTAGAACCGCGCCCATGAGCGCAAGCCCCGCCAAGACCCTGGCCGAAACGGCCGCCGAGTTCGGCCTCAGCCGCGCGGAATACGACCTCATCGTCGCCCGTCTGAACCGCGAGCCCAACCCTGTGGAGCTGGGCGTGTTCTCGGTGATGTGGTCGGAGCATTGCTCCTACAAGTCGTCGAAGAAACAGCTCGGCAAGTTCCCCACGACCGGGCCGCGGGTGATCTGCGGGCCGGGCGAAAACGCCGGCGTCATCGACATCGGCGACGGCCCGGATGGGACAAAATTGGCCTGCGTCTTCAAGATGGAGTCGCACAACCACCCCTCGTTCATCGAGCCCTACCAGGGGGCTGCGACCGGCGTGGGCGGGATCATGCGCGACGTGTTCACCATGGGGGCGCGGCCGATCGCGCTGTTGAACGCGCTGAGGTTCGGCGATCCCAGCCATCCCAAGACCAAGCGGCTGGTGGCCGGGGTGGTGGCCGGGATCGGCGGCTACGGCAATTGCGTGGGCGTGCCGACGGTGGCCGGCGAGACCAACTTCCATCGCGGCTATGACGGCAACATCCTGGTCAACGCCATGTGCGTGGGCCTGGCCGACGCCGACAAGATCTTCTATTCGGCCGCCCCGGCCGTCGATCTGCCGGTGGTCTATTTCGGCTCCAAGACCGGCCGCGACGGCATCCACGGCGCGACCATGGCAAGCGCCGAGTTCGACGAGGCCTCGGACGAGAAGCGCCCGACCGTGCAGGTGGGCGATCCCTTCGCCGAGAAGCTGCTGATCGAGGCGACGCTGGAACTGATGGCGTCGGGCGCCGTGGCGGCGATCCAGGACATGGGCGCGGCGGGCCTGACCTCCTCCTCGGTGGAGATGGCCGGCAAGGGCGGGCTCGGCATCGAGCTCGACCTCGACCAGGTGCCGCAGCGCGAAGAGGGCATGAGCGCCTATGAGATGATGCTCTCGGAGAGCCAGGAGCGGATGCTGGCGATCCTCAAGCCCGGCCGCGAGGCCGACGGCCAGCGCATCTTCGCCAAGTGGGGGCTGGACGCGGCCACCATCGGGCGCACCACCGACACCGGGCATCTGGTGCTGAAGCACCGGGGCGAGGTGGTGGCCGATGTGCCGCTGGCGCCGCTGTTCGACGACGCGCCGCTCTACGACCGGCCCTGGGTCGCGCCCAAGCCGCAGCCGCGGCTGACGCCGGCCGACGTGCCGGAGCCGGCGGACTATGGCGCGGCGGTGCTGACACTGATGAGCAGCCCCGACATGGCCTCCAAGCGCTGGCTCTGGGAGCAGTACGACCGCCACGTCATGGCCGACACCCTGGAGGACTCAGCCACCGGCGCCGACGCCGGGATCGTGCGCGTGCACGGGACAAAGAAGGCGCTGGCCATGACGTCGGACGTCACGCCGCGCTATGTGCAGGCCGATCCCTACGAGGGCGGCAAGCAGGCGGTGGCCGAGGCCTGGCGCAACCTGACGGCCGTCGGCGCCGAGCCGATCGCCATCACCGACAACCTGAACTTCGGCAACCCTGAGCGGCCCGAGATCATGGGCCAGATCGTGCGCGCCATCGACGGCATGGCCGAGGCCTGCCGGGCGCTGGATTTCCCGGTCGTGAGCGGCAACGTCAGCCTCTACAACGAGACCAATGGCGCAGCCATCCCGCCGACGCCGGCGGTGGGCGGCGTGGGCCTGATCGCCGACTATGGGCGGCGGGCGGACTTCGCCTCCATGAAGCCGGGCGACGCCCTGGTGCTGATCGGGGCGACGCACGGTGAGCTGGGCGCCTCGATGTACCTGCGCGAGGTGCAGGGCCGCGAGGACGGCGCCCCGCCGCCGGTCGACCTGGCGCTGGAGCGCCGCACCGGCGAGCTGGTCCGCGGCCTGATCGGCTCGGGCCAGGCGCAGACCGTCCACGACCTCTCCGACGGCGGCCTGATCGCGGCGGTGGCGGAGATGGCCCTGGCCTCGGGCGTCGGCGCGCAGTTGAAGGCGCCCGACGAACTGCCGCCGCACGCCTGGCTGTTCGGCGAGGATCAGGCGCGCTACCTGGTCGCGACGCGCGCGGCCCCGGCCCTGCTCGCGGCGGCCGCGGCGGCCGGCGTCCCGGCGCGGGTTATCGGCGAAGCCGGCGGCGAGGCGATCGCGGTCGCGGGCCTGTTCAGCCTGGCGCTGTCAGCCCTGCGCGAGGCGCACGAGGGCTGGATGCCAGGCTATATGGGCGGCTGAGAAATGCCCCTCTCCCCGGCGCGAGCCGCCGTGGGAGAGGAGACGTCGGTTGGCTACTTACTGGCGGCCGGGGAGCCGCCGCCGGCGCTGGGTTCGCCGGGGCCGTTGAATTCCTCGGCGGCGTTGCGGCGGCGGGGGCCGAACATCCGCAGCTTGCCCTGGCCCGCCTTCAGCTCGGCGCCGTCGATGAAGCCGTCGTGGTTGACGTCGATCTCATCCCACTGGGCGAGCAGCATCTTGCCGATCTGGCCGCGCAGCTCGGCCTTGGAGACCCGGCCGTCGAGGTCCTTGTCGAGGAAGCCCATCAGGCGGCCGTCGAGGAAGCGGCCATCGCTGTCGATCTGGTGGGCGGCCGTCTCGTCCATCCAGCGGAACTCCAGCTGGGTGAACAGCATCTCCTGCCAGGACTGCTCGCCCCAGGTGACGTCGATCTTCGGGTCGGGGTTGTGCGGGTTGCGCTTGGAGTTGTCGTACCAGTAGTGGGCGATCAGCTTGGCGCCGGCCGGCACCTTCACCGGCTGGGCGAACTTGTAGGCCCGCTGCCAGTTGAAATCGTAGCGCGGCAGGGAGAGCAGCAGCTTCTGCTGGCCGTCCGGATACTGGATCCACAGGTCCGAGGCGGTCGCGCGGTAGTGGGCGTGCACGAAGGCCGAATAGAGCAGGGCGTCCTTCGGGAAGGCCACATAGGCGGTCTCGCGGTGGAAGGCCGCGCCCGGCGGGATGTCGATGGTCGGATCGCTGATCGCCACCTGGCGCATGATGTGCTGCGGCGCGTGGTCGGCGAAGTAGAGGCCGATCTGGGTGTTGTCGACCGCCGCCTTGCCATAGGGCGTGTAGTGCATCTGGAAGCCGACGGCGCCGCCGGCGGGCAGGTAGGCGCCCACGTCGTTGTCATAGATGTCGGCCTCGGAACCCACCGCGTAGCGGCCGACCGAGCCCTTCCAGTTCTGCTCGGAGGCGACGCCGTTCTTGGGGGCCTCGGTCATCCAGCCGGTGAGAACGTGGTGCACGCCGGCGCGGTCGCCGGGCTTCACCGCGGTGGCGCGCAGCCAGTGGCCCTGCGTCTCGGTGTTGACCACGTAGGGCCGCTTCCATTCGACCGTGCCGGAGGCGGGGATCTGGAAGCTCGGCACCTTGAGGATCAGGTCGGGCTTGCCGAGCGGCCAGTCGGCCGCGACCAGCCGCTTCACCGCCAGCGGATCGACGCCTTCGCCGCGCGGGGCGCCGGCCTCGACCCAGTGGACCAGGGTGCGGATCTCGTCGGGGCTGAGGTTCTTGTTGTCGGCGAATTTGCCGACGTGCGGATCGGCGTTGTAGGGCGGCATCCGGTGCGTGCGGATCACCTCGCCGATCATCGGGGCGAAGCCCTTCACAGTCTCGTAGCGGTCCATGGCGAAGGGGCCGATGCCGCCGGCCGAGTGGCAGGCGACGCAGTTCTTCTCGAGGATTGGGGCGACGTCGGCCACGTAGGTGAGCCTGGCCCGCGCCGGGAAGGCGATGGGCGCGCCGGTGAGCGGGCCGGCGGCAGGCGCGGGCTTGCCGGCGGCGAGCGCGTCGAGGGCCGCGGGCAGGCCCGCGACCGGGCCGCGCCAGGCGACCTGCCAGGTCTTGGGCTCGATGACGAAGGCCTCGCCGGCACGGGCGACGCCCAGGCTCTCGCCGACGATCTGGTTGTCGTCCACCAGCACCGGGACCTTGAGACCGGTCTTCGCGGTCTCGGCTCGGATCGCCTCCATGCGGTCCTTGGCGCCGGAGTCGAGGGCGAGGAACTCGACGCCCTTGGCGCCATAGTCGGCGGCGACCTTGTTCAGCTGGGCCGCGTCGGCGGCGGCGGAGGCCGCGCCGGTGCGATGGGCGACGAGCACGACAGCCGGGGCGTCGGCCAGGCGATAGAGCTCGTGGGCCACGAGGTTCTGGTCGACCAGCAGGAAGTCACCGACCGGGCCAGTCACCGGCGCCGCTGCGCGGGCGGCGCCCAGCGCGCCCGGCGCGGCGCTGGCGAGCAGAACCGCGGTCAAGGCGCCTGCGGCTCCCAGCGTTACGGTGCGAGCGGTATTCATCTAGGCGTCCCTTCCCCTCGGCGCGCCAGGGAGGGCGCAACCGTTCGTCGGCTTAGTTTGACCTATGTGAACAGTGTTAGGAAAGCGTGTTCTGCGAGGCCGGTCGCCATGCCGCGGGCCGGGATCGCAACGCGCTTCGCGTGCGGTCCGTGCTTGGCTTCTTGCCGGCCGCCCGCTCGTGTAGACCTTCGCCCATGAACCTTCCCGCCGATCCCGACCTGATCGGCCAGCCTGGCTCGCGGGCGCTGATCCCGACGCCGGCGGCCGTGCTGGACCTCGACGCCTTCGACCGCAACGTGGCCAAGATGGCGGCGCGGGCCAAGGCCGCCGGCCTGGCGCTGCGGCCCCACGCCAAGTCGCACAAGTGCTCGGCCCTGGCCGCGCGGCAGATCGAGGCCGGGGCGGTGGGGATCTGCTGCGCCAAGCTCGGCGAAGCCGAGGCCATGGCGCTGGCGGGGATCGAGGCGATCCTGGTCACCTCGCCGATCTGCGGCGCCTTTTCCGCCCAGCGCGCCGCGCGGCTGGCCGACGCCTTGGCCGATTTCCGCATGGTGGTCGACCACGTGGACGGCGTCGCCGAGCTGGCGGCCGTGGCGACCTCGCCGATCCAGGTGATCATCGACGTGGATGTGGGCACGGGGCGCACCGGGGTGGCCAGCCCCGAACAGGCGGCCGAGGTGGCCCGCGCCATCCTGGCCGAGCCGAACCTGAAACTGATCGGCGTGCAGGGCTACGGCGGCCACTGGCAGCATATGGAAGGCGCCAATGCGCGCGCCGATGCGGTGGCCGAGGGCATGGCCCGGCTCAGCGCCGCCATCGCCGCCATCCGCGCGGCCGGTGGGACGGTCGAGGTGGTCACCGGCGGCGGCACCGGCACCTTCGCCGCCGATGCGGCCCAGGGCGTGCTGACCGAGGTGCAGCCGGGCTCCTTCGCCTTCATGGACCGCGAGTACCGCGACTGCCTGAAGGGCGATCCCGACGGCGCGTTCGAACAGAGCCTGACCATCGCCACCACCGTGATCAGCGCCAACCAGCCGAAGTGGGTCACCGTCGACGGGGGGCTGAAGGCCTTTTCCACCGACGGTCCCGCGCCCGTCGCGCTGACGCCGGGATTCGAGACGGCGACCTACCGCTTCTTCGGCGACGAGCATGGAATGCTGACGCGTCCGCAGGGCGTGAGCGTCGGGCGGGGTCAGCGGATCGATTTCGCGCCCGGCCACATCGACCCGACAATGGACCGCTACGACGTGCTGCACCTGGTGCGCGGCGAGGTGCTGGTGGATATCGTGCCCATCGAGGCGCGCGGCGCCGGCCAATAACAGCCGCCCGCAACCCGGGAGGAACATCGATGAGCCAACAGGGTCTGCCGGTCGAGGGCGGTTGCCGTTGCGGCCAGGTGCGAATGCGGATCACCGCGCCGCCGCTGCTCACCATGGCCTGCCATTGCACGGGCTGCCAGCAGATGACGGCCAGCGCCTTTTCGCTGAGCGTCGCCGTGCCCGCGGAGGGCTTCGAGGTGATCCAGGGTGAGCCCGTGATCGGCGCCCTGCACGCGCCGGAGGTCCACCACTACTACTGCCCCTGGTGCATGAGCTGGATGTTCACCCGGCCGCAGGCGCTCAGCTGGTTCGTCAACGTGCGCTCGACCTTGCTCGACGACGCCCGGTGGACCACGCCGTTCATGGAAACCATGGCCAGCGAGAAGCTGCCCTGGGTGAAGACGCCGGCCGTGCACAGCTTCGCGCAGTTCCCGGATGCAGCGCTCTATCCGGGTCTGATCGCGGAATTCCAGGGGAAGGCGTGATGAGCGCGATGCGCAGCGTAATAATGGCGACCGTCATGGCCGGCCTTGTGCCGGCCACCCAGACGCGCTGAGGAAACGAGGTTGGACGAGGGGCCCCCCACCGCCGCCGTCTACATGATGGCCAGCGGCCAGCACGGAACGATTTACATCGGGGTCACCACCGATCTCATCGGGCGCGTCGTGCAGCACCGCGAGGGGCTGATCGAGGGTTTCACCAAACGATACGGCGTGAAACGCCTGGTCTGGTACGAGCGTCACGAGAGCATTATCCCTGCCATCCAACGGGAGACGTCGCTGAAGAAGTACAGGCGCGACTGGAAAGTGAACCTCATCGAGCAGATGAATCCGCGGTGGGACGACCTGTTTCCAGGCCTGCTGCGCGAGGAAGGCCCGCTCGCGCATCTGAGCCCGCGGGAACGGTCGCTCTAGTCCTGAAGTCTCGGTGCTTCTGGGTGGCCGGGACAAGCCCGGCCATGACGGTAGAGGGAAAAGGATTGCGGGAATGTTCCGATGGCTTGGTATCCTGATCATGCTCGCCGCCGCCACCCCCGCTTTCGCCGCGCCGCCCACCTACTATCCGCCGGCGAACCCGCAGAGCCCCTATTCCGAGGCGGTGCGCGCCGGGGATTTCCTGGTGGTCTCCGGCCAGCTGGGCATCGCGCCCGCGGGCCAGGCCCAGAGCTTCGCGCAGGAGGCTCGTCGGGCCATGGACAATGTGGCCCTGGTGCTTGGCCGGCACGGCGCGGGCATGGACCAGGTGGTCAAGTGCACGGTGATGCTCGCCGACATGGGCCAGTGGGGCGCGTTCAACGAGGTCTATCTGGGCTACTTCAAGCCCGGCCGCCTGCCCGCCCGCAGCGTGTTCGGCGCCAGCGCGCTGGCGGCCGGGGCGCATGTGGAGGTGGAGTGCTGGGCGTATCTGGGCCCAGACCGCGCCCGCTAGAACGACCAGGCGCAGGACACCCCCGCCGCGGCGCCCACCTGACCCATCGGGGCGACATCGCCGCCGGCCTTTGGCTTGCAGCCCTTCTT
>NZ_DASZBG010000090.1:0-42149 GCF_035944335.1 Phenylobacterium sp.
TTCCGCATGAGCCCGCTCACCGCCAACGGCGATTCCGTCGAGGGCTCCCAGGTCGAAATCCCGATCGTCTTCCGACCCCGCGGCTCGCGCTGACCCGCCGCCGTCGATGACGTTGACGTCATCGTCATCTTTCAATGGCCAAGCCCTGCGCGTAAGGTCGCGGCCTCGTCGACACGGCGCAGAACGACCGCCTCAGGAGCCGGCCATGAACCTCGACTTCTCGGCTGAAGAAAACGCTTTCCGCGACGAGGTCCGGGCCTTCATCGCCGGGAACTATCCCGCCGATCTGCGCAAGGCCCAGGACGAAGGCCGGCCGCTGACCAAGGACGAGTACCTGTCGTGGCACAAGGTGCTGGCGAAGAAGGGCTGGGTCGCGCCGTCGTGGCCCACGGAGTTCGGCGGCACGGGCTGGACGCCCACCCAGAAGTACATCTGGTCCGAGGAACTGGCCCGCGCCGACGCCCTGCCGGTCCTGCCGTTCGGCGTCGCGATGCTGGCGCCGGTGATCTACACCTTCGGGACCGAGGAACAGAAGAAACAGTTCCTGCCGGGCATCTACAACGGCGAGGTCTGGTGGTGCCAGGGCTACTCCGAACCCGGCGCCGGGTCCGACCTGGCGTCGCTGAAGACCAAGGCCGAGCGGATCACCGCCGACGACGGCCGCGAATACTACATCGTCAACGGCCAGAAGACGTGGACGACGCTGGGCCAGTACGCCGACTGGGGCTTCTTCCTGGTTCGCACCGACCAGAACGCCAAACCGCAGGCCGGCATCTCCTTCCTGTTGATCGACATGAAGAGCCCAGGCGTCACCGTCCGGCCGATCATCACCCTGGAAGGCGGCCACGAGGTCAACGATGTCTTCCTCGACAATGTGAAGGTCCCGGTCGAGAACCGCATCTTCCACGAGAACCAGGGCTGGACCTGCGCCAAGGCGCTGCTGGCGCACGAGCGCTCCGGCATCGCCGGCGTCGCGCGCTCCAAGCGCAACCTCGAAAAGCTGCGCGAGATCGCCGGCACCGAGCGCTCGGACGCCGGCGGCGCCCTGATCGGCGACGCCTTCTTCCGCCGCAAAGTCGCCGAGCTGGAGATCGACCTGACGGCGCTGGAGTTCACCGAACTGCGCACGCTCGCCGGCGAAAGCAGCGGCAAGGGGCCGGGCCCGGAAAGCTCGATCCTGAAGATCAAGGGCACCGAGATCCAGCAGCGGATCCAGGAGCTGGCCCTGGAGGCCGTGGGCCACTACGGCGCGCCCTTCCTGCGCGACATCGGCGGCAACGCCGGCATCGGCCCGGACGACGCGCGCGGCCTGGCGGGGGAATACTTCAACGGCCGCAAGACCTCGATCTACGGCGGCTCCAACGAGATCCAGCGCAACATCATCGCCAAGATGGTGCTGGGCCTTTGAGGCGGCTGGGGGCCCTGACGTTCGCCGCCGCGCTCGGCCTCGCCGGCGCCGCGGCCGCGCAGGACGCGCCGCGTGTGGTGAGCACCTTCCCGCCGCCGGACTCGGTGGTGCCGGCGGGGATCGGCCAGATCCAGGTCACCTACGACCGCCCGATGATGCCCAATAGCTGGTCGTTCGCCACGGGCGGCGAGCGGGCCTTCCCGGCGGTGGACGGCGGGCCCGTGCAGTCTGACGATGGCAAGAGCTTCAGCCTGGCGGTCAAGCTCGAGGCCCATACGACCTATGTGATCTGGCTCAACACCGACCGCTATCAGAAATTCAAGGACGAGCAGGGCCACGCCGCCACGCCGTACCGCCTGACCTTCACCACGTCGGAATAGTCCGGCCCTTAAGGACCCGCGATGGACTTCAGCTTCACCGACGAACAGTCGATGCTGCGCGACACGGTCGCGAGCTACCTCTCAGACAATTACAGCTTCGACCATCGCCGCGCGGTCGTGACCAAGGAGCCGGGCTGGAGTCCGGCCGTCTGGAAGGCCTTCGCCGAGGAGCTCGGCATCCTCGGCGCGCCGTTCTCCGAGGAGTTGGGCGGGCTGGGCGGCGGCCCGGTCGAGAACATGGTCGTCATGGAGGAGTTCGGTAAAGCCCTGGTGGTGGAGCCCTACCTCGGCACGGTGGTGATCGGCGGCGGCTTCCTGAAGCACTCGGGTCATCCGCAGGCCGCCGACCTGATCGGCAAGATCATCTCCGGCGAGGCCATCTTCGCCTTCGCCTACGCCGAGCCGCAGGGCCGCTACAACCTGGCCGACCTGAAGACCACCGCCAAGAAGGACGGCGGCGGCTACGTCCTGAACGGCCACAAGGCGGTGGTGGTGGGCGCACCCTTCGCCACCCACCTGATCGTCACCGCCCGCACCGGCGGCGGCGAGCGCGACGGGCAGGGCGTCTCGGCCTTCATCGTGGAGAAGTCGGCCAAGGGCGTCACCACGCGCGACTATCCGACCGTCGACGGCAATCGCGCGTCGGAGGTGACGCTGGAGAACGTCAAGGTCGGCGCCGAGGCGCTGATCGGCCCGCAGGACCATGGCCTGCCGCTGGTCGAGAAGGTGGTGGAGGAGGCGATCGCCGCCACCTGCGCCGAGGCCTGCGGCGTGCTGCGCAAGCTGCACGAAGGCACGCTGGAATACACCCGCCAGCGCAAGCAGTTCGGCGCGCCGATCTCATCGTTCCAGGTGCTGCAGCACCGGATGGTCGACATGTTCATCCAGCTCGAACAGTCGATCTCCATGACCTACATGGCGACCATCAAGCTCGCCGAGGACGCCGAGCGGGCCAAGGCCGTGGCGGCCGCCAAGGTGCAAATCGGCAAGGCCTGCAAGTTCGTCGGCCAGAACGCCATCCAGCTGCACGGCGGCATGGGCATGACCGAGGAGATGGCCATCGGCCACTATTTCAAGCGCGCCACCCTGATCGAGAGCGCCTTCGGCGGCATCGACCACCACCTCGCCCGCTATGAGTTCCTGAGCTTCGGGCAGGCGGCCTAAGGCGCGAGGCTTGGAAGACCGGCAAGCCCTCGACCTCGGCCGGCTGCTCCCACCCTTGCTGGGCGCGCTGGAAGCCCTCGGCTTCATCGCCCGCCACCTGCATCCACCGGATCTGGACGTCCTGCTGAGCGCGGTGGGCGAGCCCGATGCGCCGCTGCGGGCGGCGCGCGCCGGACTGTCGGACTGGCCGGCCGAGCTCGCCGAGGTGCGCCGGGCCCTGGACACGGCCGCCGACCACGCCGTCGCAGCCTTCGAGGCGCTACGTGACGCCCGCGACGATGGGGGCGACATGGGCCAAGTGTACCGCGCGATGCGCGGCCTTCCCCGGGCGCAGGAGGCGCTCTATCCGCTGGCCGCCGGTCTGGCGCCGATCAGCCGCTTCTTCCTGGACCCGGCCGTGCGCGGCCACGCCGACCTCGTGGAGCGCCTGGCGCAGGCCCCGGTGCGGGACGATACCGGCGTCATGCATCTGGGTCAGGAGCCCGGCGCGCGCGGCGGGGTCTCGCTCTACGCGCCCGAGGACTACGCCGATGACCGCGACTGGCCGCTGGTGGTCGCCCTGCACGGCGGGGCGGGCAGCGGCCGATCCTTCCTCTGGACCTGGCTTCGCGACGCCCGCAGCCATGGCGTCATCCTCGCCGCGCCGACGGCGATCGGCGACACCTGGGCGCTCACGGGCCCCGATCCCGACACGCCGAACCTTGCCCGCATTGTCGAGGCCGCGCGCGCCCGCTGGCGGATCGATCCGGCGCGTATCCTGCTCACCGGCATGAGCGACGGCGGCACGTTCGCCTATGTGAGCGGCTTGGAACCCGGCTCGCCCTTCACCCACCTGGCGCCCGTCTCGGCGGCCTTCCACCCGATGCTGGCCGCCATGGCCGATGGCGATCGGCTCCGGGGCCTGCCCATCCACATCGCTCACGGGGCGCTCGACTGGATGTTCCCGGTGGCGATGGCCCGCGAGGCGCGCGATGCGCTGGCGGCGGCCGGAGCCGCGGTCACCTATCGCGAGCTCGACGACCTCAGCCACACCTATCCGCGCGAGCTGAATCCGGAAATCCTCGCCTGGCTCGGTCGGGCGCGGGAGGCGAGCTGAGGCCCATGGCGTTACGCGATTTCGGGCTGCTTGTGCTGGTCTGCCTGGTCTGGGCGTCGAACAACATCGTCTCGAAATTTGCGGTGAGCGAGCTCGCCTCGCCGCCGCTGTTCTATGCGGCCGTGCGGTTCGCGGTGGTGGCGCTGGCCACCTTCCCGTGGCTGTTTCCGGCGCCGCGGCCGCGCTGGCGGCTGATCGCGGTGGCCCTGCTGATGGGCGGCGGCAACTTCGCCCTGCTGTTCATCGGCCTGAAAACGTCGACGCCGTCGGCCGCCGCCGTGGTCGGCCAGCTGGGCGTGCCGATCACCACCCTGCTCTCCGTGCTGATGCTGGGCGAACGGGTCCGCTGGCGCCGCGCGCTGGGCATCGCGCTCACGCTGGGCGGCGCGCTGCTGGTGATCTGGAACCCCCGAGGCCTCACCATTTCGACCGGCCTGCTGTTCGTCGTCGGCTCGGCCTTCACCGGCTCGCTGGGCGCGGTGATGATGAAGCAGATGGAGGGCGTGAAGCCGCTGCAATTCCAGGCCTGGGTGGGTCTGGCCTCCTTCGTGCCGCTGGCGGCGCTGTCGGCCCTGCTCGAACCCGGCCAGGTGCAGGCCGGCATGAGGGCCGGCTGGCCGTTCCTGGCCGCGGCGCTCTATTCCGGCCTGGTCGTCTCGGTGGGCGCGCACACGGCCTACTATTTCCTGATCCAACGCTACGAGGCGAACCTGATCTCGCCGCTGACCCTGATGACGCCGCTGGCCACCATCGGCATGGGCGTGGCCCTGCTGCACGATCCGTTCGGGCCGCGCATGGCGATCGGGACCACCGTGGCGCTGGCCGGCGTCCTGATCATCGCGCTGCGACGCAACCAGGTGGCGCCGCTGCTGCTCGCCATCCGCAATCGGGCCCAGTAAAGCTCAGCGTCATGGAGTTCATCGACGCCCCGTCGCCCAACTTCGGGCCGCGCCCCAAAGGGCCGCCGCATATGCTGGTGCTGCACTACACCGGCATGCAGGGCGGCGAGGCGGCGCTGGCGCGACTGCGCGATCCCGCGGCGGCGGTCTCGGCCCACTACATGGTCGAGGAAGACGGGCGGGTGTTCCGGCTGGTGCCCGAGGAGCGGCGGGCCTGGCATGCGGGCAAGTCCTCCTGGCGCGGCGAGACCGATATCAACTCGGCCTCGATCGGCGTGGAGATCGTCAATCCCGGCCACGAGTTCGGCTATCGGCCCTTCCCCGACGCGCAGATCGCCGCCGTGACCGCCCTGGTGGGCGACATCCGCAGCCGCTGGACCATCGAGGACGTCGACATCGTCGGCCACTCCGACGTGGCGCCCGAGCGCAAGGAGGATCCGGGCGAATTCTTCCCCTGGAAGCATCTGGCGCAGGCCGGTCACGGCCTGTGGGTCGAGGCCGCCGCCGCGCCCGGCGCGCCGCTCGCCGAGGGTGAGGACAGCACCGCGGTCTTCGCCCTGCAGGCGGGGTTCACCCGGCTGGGCTACGACAGCGCGCCGACCGGCAGGTTCGATGCGCACACCGCCGCCGTGGTACGCGCCTTCCAGCGGCATTGGCGGCAGGACAAGGTCGACGGGGTCGCCGACGGCGAGACCCGCGCCCGGCTGATCGCCCTGTTGCGGCTGATCGGCTGATGCATCCCGCCGGACACTTCCACGAGGCCGACGAGGCGCGCCTGCTGGCCGAGCTGGCCGCCCATCCGTTCGTGACCCTGGTCGCCGCGCCGCAGGACCGGCTGCTGATCGCCCACGCCCCGGTGGTCGTTCGGCGGCTTCCGAGCGGGCTGGCGCTCGACTTCCACCTGTCGCGCAGCAACGCCCTGAGCGGATTCCTCGCGGGCGGCTTCCGCGCCGTGATGGTGAGCCTGGCGGCAGAGGCCTATGTCAGCCCCGACTGGTATGAGGGTGACGACCAGGTTCCGTCCTGGAACTACATCACCGTGGAGGCCGAGGGGCCGGTCGCGGTGCTCGACGACGAAGGGCTGGTGGCCCTGCTCGACGAGCTGGCGGCCCAGGAGGAGGCGCGCCTGGCGCCCAAGCCTGCGTGGACGCGCCACAAGATGAGCCCCGACCGCTTCGAGACCATGACGCGGGCGATCGTCGGCGGCCGCCTGACCGTCGAGCGGCTGGAAGGAACCACCAAGCTCTCGCAGAACAAGTCCGCCGCCGATCAGGCCGGGGTGGCCGCGGCGCTCGGGGACCACCCGATCGCCCGGCGGATGGCCGCCGCAATCCGGCCGCGTTCCTGAACCGCGACCGATCCGGCCGCCTCAGAACGGGTTCAGGCGGCGGGCGCGATGCTCCACGGGCTTGGTCGCGATCTCCCCCTCGCGGCGCAAGCGGATCGATTGGAGCAAGACCCATGAACCTCAAGCGCACCGCCCTTGCGGCCGCCTTCGGAGCGCTGGCTTTCGGCGCGACGGTCTCGGCCGCCTCGGCCCAACCCCTGCAGCCCGGCCATCCGCGCCAGGAGCAGGTGCTCGACCGCACCGCCCACCAGCGCGCCGTGATCCGCCACGAAGAGCGCACCGGCCGCATCTCGCCGGCCAAGGCCCACCGCCTGCTGGTCGCCGACCGGCGCATCGCCGCGCGCGACCATCGCATGGCGCGCCGCAACGGCGGCTATATCACCCGGGCTCAGCAGCATCGGCTGAACCGGCAGGAAAACCAGGTCGCCCGCCGTATCCCGGGCTAGACCGCATATGCTGGCGGCCCGGCGGAGTTGATCCGCCGGGCCCAAGGCGCCACCCTAGGCTCGGACCAGACGGCCGGGCGATCGCGGGCGCAAGCTCGAGGAAAGTCCGGGCTCCACGACGACATGGCGGCGGGTAACGCCCGCCGGGGGTGACCCCAGGGATAGCGCCACAGAAAGCAAACCGCCCTCCTTCGCCGCAAGGCTTCGGAGGGTAAGGGTGAAAGGGTGGGGTAAGAGCCCACCGCGTGCCTGGTGACAGGGACGGCATGGCAAGCCCCGCCAGGAGCAAGACCGAATAGGGGTTCCGCGTCTCCAGTGATGGAGGCAGGGCTGTCGCCGGCCCAGGGACCCGGGTAGGTCGCGAGAACCGGTCCGCGAGGGCCGGTCCAGAGGAATGATCGCCGCGTCGGTGTCAAAGCCGGCGGCACAGAACCCGGCTTACAGGCCGTCTGGTCCGTTTCCTCTTCGCCGTTCGGCGGCGTCCGTCCTAGGGCTTCACCGCCGGCTGCCGCGGCGCTGGCACGCCCTTGGCCGGGACCAGGCGCAGGATCTCGTTGGGGTTGGGCGCCATCTCGTCGGTGAGGACATAGATGTCCCCATCGGGACCCTGCTTGACGAGCTTGATGCGCTGGCAGCGGTCCATCAGCAGCTTCTCTTCGCCGACCACCCGCTCGCCCTTCATCTGCAGCCGGACGAGCTGCTGGCCCGACATGGCGCCGATGAAGAGATTGCCGCGCCAGGCGGGGAAGGCCTGGCCGGTGTAGGCCATGATCCCCGAGGGGGCGATGGACGGGGTCCACCAGTAGAGCGGCTGCTCGATGCCGGCCTGGGCGGTCTTGCCGCCATTGATCAGGGCGCCGGAGTTCTGGCGGCCGTAGCCCACCACCGACATGCCGTAGTTCTTGCCGCGGCGGATCACGTTCAGCACATCGCCGCCCATCGGCCGGTTCTCGGCGGCCCAAAGTTCGCCCGTGGCCGGGTTGATCAGGGCGGCGTGGATGTCGCGGAAGCCGAGGGCCCAGACCGCGGGATTGGCCTGGGCGTCGCCAACGTACGGGTTGTCCTTCGGGATCGAGCCGTCGGCGTTGATGCGCAGCACCTTGCCGGCCTGGGTGCTCAGCGTCTGCGGATCGGGGCCGACGTCGGCCAGGTCGCCCGCCGACATGATCAGCAGGGTCCCGTCGCGCGCCTGCACGATGCGCCGGGGCTGGATGTCCGCGCCCTCGCGCAGCACCTTGACGTTCTCCAGGGACTTCTCGTCCGTCGAGAGCCGGGCGCTGGCGATCCGGCCCATGGCCTTGGCGTCGGCGGCGAAGCGGGTGTGGTAGGTGAAATAGATCGTCCGGTTGCGCGCGAAGTCGCGGTCGACCAGCACGTCGTACATGCCGGACCCCAGCCGCGGCTGGACCATCTCGGGCACGTTCGCCAGCAGGTCGGACACCACGCCCTCGCGCGAAACCGTGCGCATGCCGCCGTTGCGGAAGCTGATGAGCATCTTGCCGTCGGGCAGGAAGTCCGCGCCGAACGGCCGGTCGATCCTGGCGACCGACTGCACCGCGTAGCCTTGCGTTCCCCTCAGGATCGGAGCCCGGGTCTGGCCGGGGAAGGCCGGCGTCGGGGAATAGCCGTCATTGGCGTTGCGGTTGCGGCCGCAGAGCGCGGTGATGCGGGCGTTCTCCGCCGCCGATCCGGCGACGCCCGGGAAGTCGGGTCCCGGGGGGAACTGTGGGATGGCCGGCTTGGGCTGCTGAGACCAGGCGGCGCCGGACAGGCCGGCGGCCACGGCGAGGCCGACCCAAAAGGCGCCCTGCGGCGATGTGGATTTCATGGTCGGTCCCCTCGAGATCCTGGTGCGATCGGCGCCCCGCCCGGCATGGGCGCATCAACGGCCCGCCCGGTCTAGCGCAACGTCATGTGCAGCTTGAGGCCCACGAAGCGGCCGTTCGGGTCGACGCCGTAGGCCGCCGCGGCCCCCTCGGTGATCGACTTGGGTTGCAGGCCGCAGAGGAAGCCCACCGAGCCGTCCAGGTTCTTGCGATCGAAGCGATGGTCGATGGAGGTCTTGGCGACGCCGGCCGGGCGTGCGGGCTCGGAGCGCGCGAGCGCGAGATCGAGGCCGGCCCGGGGCTGAAAGGCGGCCTCGTGCAGCGGATCGGCGGGCTGGGCGCAGGCCGCGCCGGCGCAGAGCGTGACGGCGGCGGCGAACAGGGCGAGCTTCATGCGGCGGACCTCTCGGAAGCCGCGTCCCTTAGAGCACTGCTGAGGCCGGCTGGCGAGGCGCGGGCGCCGCCGCTCAGGCCGCGGTCGCCATGGCGCGGGAGAGCCGCTCCTCGCGGAACGACACCAGCCGGCCGGCGGCCTCATCCCAGAGGGACAGGCGGATGGCCTTGAAGGCCTCCCACAGCGTCACCCGGCTCATCGCCCTCAGCTCCGGATGCTCCTTCAGCACCTGCGGCAGGCGGTAGAAGGGGATCTTGCTGCCCACATGGTGCACGTGGTGGACGCCGATGTTGGCGGTGAACCAGCGCAGCACCGGCGGCAGGTCGAGGTGCGAGGAGCCCAGAAGCGCGGCTTCCTGCGGCTTCCAGGTTCCGTTGCGGGCCCAGTAGGCGCCTTCGAACTGATGTTGGATGTAGAACAGCCAGACCCCGATCGAGGCGGCGGCGAGCACGATCGGCAGGTGCACCAGGAGCACGCCCTTGACCCCGCCCAGCAGGAGCTGCGGTAGGATGATCAGCGCCAGGCCCAGCGAGTTGGCCATCACGCTGCGCCAGGCCGGCGCCTCCTTCATCAGGCCGATGGGCAGGCGATGCTGCAGCACGAACATATAGCCCGGGCCGATGCCGAACATGATCAGCGGATGGCGATAGAGCCGGTAGCCGAGCCGGCCCAGCCGGCCCTTCGCGCGGTACTCTTCGACGGTCAAGGTCTCGACGGCGCCGAGTTCGCGGCGGTCGAGGTTCCCGGACGTGGCGTGGTGGATCGCGTGCGTGCGCCGCCAGTACCCATAGGGCGTCATGGTGAGGACCCCGATCAACCGGCCGGTCCAGGCGTTGGCGGTCGGCGAGCGGAAAAAGGAGGCGTGTCCGCAGTCGTGCTGGATCATGAACAGCCGCACCAGGAAGGCGGCGGCCGGCAGGGTCAGGGCCACGCCCCACCACCAGCCCTCGCGCACCATCCACAGGGCCCCGATCCACAGGGCGAAAAGCGGCAGGGCGGTGATGACGATCTCCAACACGCTGCGCCCGTGGCTCGGCCGCTGATAGGCCGCCAGCCCATCACGTAGGCCGCGCAGCTCGATGGAGAGGGTCATGGGAGGGTCTCGGGGGGAATCGGCCGTCATAAGCTATGGGAAGTTTGTGACTTATGTTGGAACTCTGCCGCGCCTCGTTTGATCCGTGATTTGTCGCAAGCGTCCCGTCAGACGCGCATCGGAAACCGCGCGATCCACAGAGTTCCATGTATGTTCTGTGGATAACTAATTCGCATTAACCATACTTGGCTTCAGAGTGTTGTTTTCACGCGCAATAGTCATTCAGAGTCATTGTATCCCAGTTAATCCCATGATACCCCAGTCACCATTCGCTAACCAAACCCGGCCGCGTTGGGGCGCCGCCGGGTTGCAAGGAGCGGGGCGGCCGGATCTCCCGGCCGGAGTCAGGGGCTGGGCGAGATGTTCCTCTCGACCTTCGAGAAGCAGCTGGACGCCAAGCGGCGCATTGTCGTGCCGCAGGACTTCCGCGCGCTCGCCGCGGGACCCTTCGACGGGGTGTTCTGCTTCCCCTCCATCGAGGCCGATTGCATCGAAGGCGGCGGCAAGCCGCTGTTCGACCGCTACCTGGGCGTCATCGAGGAGTTGGAGTTCGGCGATCCCCTGAGGAGCGCGCTGGAGACCTCGGTGCTGGGCGGCATGGCCAAGCTCTCGTTCGACACGGCCGGCCGCATCACCCTGCCGGAAACCCTCTGCGACATGTTTGGCCTCTCCGACTGGGTCACCATCGTGGGGCTCGGCGACCGCTTCCAAATCTGGTCCAGGGAAGCTTTCCAGGCGCACCGCGCCGCCCAGCGCGAAGCCGCCCGCGATGGCCTCGCCAATCTGCGCGCCCAGCAGCGCCTCGCCCGCCTCGGCGGAGGCGCTCCGTGACGAGGGTTCCGACGAGCGCGCCGCACATCCCCGTGCTGCTCTCCGAAGTCCTCGACGCCCTTCAGCCTGCGCCCGCCAAGATCATCGTCGACGGCACCTTCGGGGCCGGCGGCTACAGTCGCGGCATCCTGGCCGCGGGCGCGAGCGTCATCGCCTTCGACCGCGATCCCACCGCCCGCCGCTTCTCCGAGGGGCTCGACCCCGCGCGCTTCCGGTTCGAGCCGGCGCGGTTCTCCGAGATGGACGAGGTGGTCGGCGCGGCCGCCGTCGACGGCGTGGCGCTCGACCTGGGCGTCTCGTCGATGCAGATCGACGAGCCGGAACGCGGCTTCTCCTTCATGCGCGACGGTCCGCTCGACATGCGCATGGGCGATGCCGGCCAGACCGCCGCGGACCTGGTCAACACGGCCGATCAGAAGGAGCTGGCGCGGATCTTCTTCGTCTATGGCGAGGAGCGGCAGAGCCGGCGGATCGCCGGCGCCATCGTTAGGCGCCGCGCCGAGCAGCCGTTCAGCCGCACCCTGGAATTGGCCGAATTCATCGAGAAGGCGCTGGGCGGTCGCCGCGGGGCCAAGGTGCATCCCGCCACCCGCGCCTTCCAGGGCCTGCGGATCGCGGTCAATGAGGAACTCTCGGAACTGGAGGCGGGCCTGCTCGCCGCCGAGCGGGCGCTGAAGACGGACGGACGGCTGTGCGTCGTTACGTTCCACTCGCTGGAAGACAGAATCGTGAAGACCTTCCTCGCCGTGCGGGCGGGGCGGACGCCGGCCGGGTCGCGGCACGCGCCGCCGAAGCAGGCGGGCGCAGAGCCGAGCTTCCAGCTGCTGTTCAACGGCGCCCACGCGCCGTCGGCGGCGGAGGTGGCGGCCAACCCCCGCGCGCGATCAGCGAAGCTGCGGGCGGCGGTGAGGACCTCCGCGCCCGTCTGGAGGGATGCGGCATGATCCTCCTACGCCAAGGCTTCGGAGGATTTGCCCTGCGAAGCGTCGCAAGACGCGAAGGATGGGCGGCATGAGCCTGCTCGCCCGCAGGGTCCGGGGATTTCGGCTGGTCGACCTGGTCGCGCTCAGCGTGCTGATGCTGCTCATCCTGGGCGTCTATCTGGCCAAGACCGTGGCCGGGCGCGAACGCGCCGACATCGCCTCGGCCGAGCGCCAGATCGAGGGGGAGAAGGCCCGCATCCGCCTGCTGCAGGCCGAGGTGACCCATCTGGAGCGGCCGGCTCGCATCGAGAAGCTCTCGGAGACCTATCTCGGCATGGCGCCGGTCTCGATCAAGCACGAGGCGAGCCCGGACGTGCTGGGCGACATCGCCATCCACCCGGCCGCGCCGAGCCCCACGGCCGAGCTGCCGGGCGCGCCCGCCGCCGCACCCCCCCTGGGGGCCGCGCGATGAGTCTCGGCCAGCAGACCTTCGGCGGCTCATCGCTGTACCGCTGGATGCTGCGGCGCATGTGGGGGCTGGAGCACGCCTTCGAGCGGACCCGCGCCTCCGGCCGCGCCGAGGACGACACGCGCATCCGCATCTTCGTGGTGCTGGCCTTCTTCGCCATGGGCTTCGTGGCGCTGGGCGTCGGGGCGACGCGGGCGGCCCTGTTCTCGGACGCAGGCAAAGGCGACGCCGGCGCGGCGGTGGCCGGCGCGGCGCGCGCCGATCTCGTCGACCGCAATGGCCAGTTGCTGGCCGTCGACCTGCTGCACTACGGCCTCTACGTCGACCCGCGCGAAATCTGGGACATCTCGGAGACCCGTCGCGCGCTGGGCTCAGCCCTGCCGGGCGTCCCCGCAGAGCGCCTGGAGCGCGCCCTGCGCGCCAACCGCCGGACCTTCCTGGCCGGCGGCCTGACCCCGGACGTGCGGGCGAAGATCAACGACCTTGGTCTGCCGGGCGTCAGCTTCGAGCCGGAGTCCAAGCGGGTCTATCCGCTGAACACCACCGCGGCCCACCTGATCGGCTTCACCGATTCCGGCGGCGAGGGCCTGGCCGGCGCGGAGCTCGCCTTCAACGAGGACGTGCGCACCGGCGCCACCACCGGCGCGGCCATGCCGCTGTCCATCGACCTGCGCGTCCAGGCGGCGCTGGAGGACGAGCTCGGCAAGGCCGCCGCGACCTTCCAGCCGAGGGGCGCGGTGGGCATCGTCACCAACGTCCACACCGGCGAGGTTCTGGGGATGGCCAGCTGGCCGACCTACGACCCCAACCGCGCGGGCGACTCGAGCCCCGACGCGCGCCTCGACCGCGCCGCCTCGTCGGTCTTCGAGATGGGCTCGGTGTTCAAGGCCTTCACCATGGCCATCGGCCTGGACGCCGGCGTCGCCACCCCGCAGTCGACCTTCGACGCGCGCACGCCTTTCCAGATCGGCTACCGGACCATCCACGACTACCACGCGACCCATCAGGTGCTGACCCTGGTGGAGGTGTTCCAGCACTCCTCGAACATCGGCACCGCCCGGCTCGCCGTGGCCATCGGGCCGGAGCGGCTGCAACACTATTTCGATGCGCTCGGCCTGACCCGGCCGGCCAAGGTCGAGCTGCTGGAGAGCGCGCGGCCGCTGACCCCCAAGGTGTGGAACGAGGACGCCATCGCCTCGACCTCGTTCGGCCACGGGATCGACGTCAGCCCGCTGGCGCTGGCCCGGGCCTACGGCGCCCTGCTCAACGGCGGCTATCTGCTGCCGCTCACCATCCATCGGCTGGAACCGGGAGCCAAGGTCGCGGGTCCCAGAGTCATCTCGGACAAGACCAGCCTGGAGGTGCTGCAGCTGATGCGCGCCAACGTCACCGGCGGCTCGGGCAAGTCGGCCAATGTCGTGGGCCTCAACGTGGGCGGCAAGACCGGCACGGGCGACAAGTACGACCCGGCCATCCGCGGCTACAGCCACACCAGACAGGTTTCGTCCTTCGTGGCGGCCTTCCCCACCGACGGTCCGCCCAGCGCGCCGCGCTATCTCGTGTCGATCCTGTTGGACGAACCGCACCCCGACAAGACCGGCGCCGATCCGACCGGCGGCATCGTGGCGGCCCCGGCGGTCGGCAAGATCATCGAGCGCATCGCGCCCTTCGTGGGCGTCAAGCGCCGCGCCGAACTGGTGGCCTTCGATCCCGGCCCCGCCAAGCCGGATGACGCGGGAGAAGAGCGGTGAAGCTCTCGCAGGTCGTCCGCCGCAACGTCAGCCCGGATCCGGAGATCGCCGGCGTCACCGCCGACAGTCGCAAGGTGAAGCCGGGCTTCCTGTTCGCGGCCCTGCCGGGGACCCAGGTTGATGGCCGCGCCTTCGCCGCCAAGGCCGTGGAAGCCGGCGCCGCGGCCGTGATCGCCGGCGAGGACATCGCGGGCCTCGCGGTCCCGCTGATCGCCACGCCCGACCCGCGCCGCGCCTATGCGCTCGCCGCGGCGGCCTTCTGGGGCGCGCAGCCGCAGACCTGCATCGCGGTCACCGGCACCAACGGCAAGACCTCGGTCGCCAACTTCTGCCGCCAGATGTTCGCCCACGCCGGCCGCACCTCGGCGAGCATGGGCACCCTGGGGCTGACGGTGTCGCGGCCCGACGGGACCGACGACCAGCTGACGCCCGCCGGCCTGACCACGCCGGACGCGGCCGACGTCGCCGAGCTGCTGGCCCGGGTCGCGGGCATGGGCGTGACGCACTTCGCCATGGAGGCCTCGTCGCACGGCGTCGACCAGCGCCGGCTGGACGGCGTGAGCCTGAAGGCCGCCGGCTTCCTGAACCTGACCCAGGACCACCTGGACTACCACGGGACCATGCAGGCCTATCGGGCGGCCAAGCTGCGCCTGTTCGAGACCCTGTTGCCGCGCGGCGGAACCGCGGTGCTCAACGCCGACAGCGACGCCTATCCGGCCTTCGCGGCGGCGGCGGTCTGCGCTGGCCAGGCCGTGGTCTCGATCGGTGAGGCGGGGCAGGGGATCCGGCTCCTGGAGCGCACCCTGCTGCCCGAGGGACAACGCCTGAAGCTCGACGTGCATGGCCTGGCCTGCGAGGCGCGGCTGCCGCTGGCCGGCGGCTTCCAGGCCTCCAACGCCCTGGTCGCCATGGGGCTCGCCATGGCCGCCGGCCTGAGCGTCGACGAGGCGCTGGCCGGACTGGAGATGCTGGTCGGCGCGGCCGGACGGCTGCAGCGGGTCGGGACCGGCCCGCGCGGCGGCGAGGCCTATGTGGACTACGCCCACACCCCCGACGGGCTGGAGACGGTGCTGAAGGCGCTGCGCCCCCACGTGCGGGGCAAGCTGATCGTGGTGTTCGGGGCCGGCGGCGACCGGGATCGCGGCAAGCGGCCGATCATGGGCGAGATCGCCGGGCGCCTGGCCGACGTCGCCATGGTCACCGACGACAACCCCCGCTCGGAAGACCCGGCGGCCATCCGTGCCGAGGTGCTGGCCGGCGCCAAGGGCCTCAAGGAGATCGGCGACCGCCGCGAGGCGATCCGCGCCGCCGCCGCCCTTCTGGGCGAGGGCGACATCCTGGTGGTGGCCGGCAAGGGCCATGAGCAGGGCCAGATCGTCGGCGCGACCGTGCACCCGTTCGACGACGTGGCCGAGACCGCCCAGGCCCTGGAGCTCGTTCATGGCTGAGTCGCTCTGGACGTCCGAGGAGATCGCGGCGGCGACCGGCGGCAAGCTGGCGGGCCAGCCGTTTTCCGCGACCGGCGTCTCCATCGACACCCGGACGATCGAGCCCGGCGACCTGTTCGTCGCCCTGGGCGGCGTGCGCGACGGCCATGAGTTCGTCGAGCAGGCCATGGAGAAGGGCGTCGTGGGCACGCTGGCCTCGCGCACCGTGGCCGGCTCCGCGGTGATGGTTCCCGACACCCTGTCCGCCCTGGAGAAGCTCGGCGCGGCGGCGCGCGACCGGGCGGCTCAGGCCCGGCGCGGCGCGGTGACCGGCTCGGTTGGCAAGACCTCGGTCACCCAGGCGATCGCCGCCGGCCTGAAGCTCGCCGGGCGCTGGCATTCCTCCGTGAAGAGCTACAACAACCACATCGGCGTGCCGCTGACGCTCGCCCGCATGCCCCGCGACACCGAACGCGCGGTGTTCGAGATCGGCATGAACCACGCCGAGGAGATCTCCCCGCTGACCCGTATGGTCCGCCCGCACGCCGCGGTGGTGACGACCGTGGGCCCCGTCCACACCGAGAACTTCGCAGACGGTGAGGCCGGGGTGGCGCGCGCCAAGGCCGAGGTGTTCGAGGGCCTGGCGCCTGGCGGCATCGCCGTGCTCAACGCCGACAACCGCTGGTTCGAACTGCTCAAGGCCGAGGCCCTGGCGGCCGGCGCCAAGATCCGCACCTTCGGGACCGGCGAGGGCTGCGACGCCCGGCTGATCGACTTCCAGCCGACCCACGGACCTGGCGGCGACCATGCCGCCGTCCAGGCGCGGTTTCACGGCAAGGGCCTGGACTTCCCGATCCTGCAGACCGGCCAGCACTGGGGCTTGAATTCCATGGCCGTCCTGCTGATGCTGGAGGCGCTGGATGTCGATCTGGGCGACAGCCTGGCGGCGCTGGGCTCCTTCGAGCCGCTGGAGGGCCGCGGCGCGGAGACGACCGTGGCGGTGAAGGGCGGCGCCTTCACCCTCATCGACGAGAGCTACAACGCCAACCCGATCTCCATGGCCTCGGCCATCGCCACGCTTGGCCTTCGCATGACGGCAGGGCGGCGCATCGTCGCGCTGACCGACATGCTGGAGCTGGGCGCTGAGGGGCCAGGCTTCCACGCCGCCCTCGCGGAACCCCTTGAGGCCGCCCAGGTCGACCTGGTCTTCTGCGCCGGCCCGCTGATGAAATCCCTCTTCGACGCCCTTCCGTCGACTCGGCGAGGCGCGTACGCCGAAACAGCGGCGGAGATCGCGCCGCAGGTCGCCCGGGCCGCAGAGCCTGGCGATCTGGTGATGGTCAAGGGTTCGAACGGATCCAAGGCGGGGCTGATCGCCCAGGCCCTGGTCGCGCTCGGAACCGGGGAGCGCGGCTGATGCTGTACTGGCTGTACGAACAGTTCGCCGCCCACGGCCACACCACCGCCCTGCGCCTGCTTCGCTACCAGACCTTCCGCACCGGCATGGCCCTGTTCACCGCCCAGCTGGTGGTGGTGGCCATGGGATCGCGCTTCATCCGCTGGATGCAGGCCAAGCAGGGCCGCGGCCAGCCGATCCGCGCCGAGGGCATCGAGCGTCACGTCATCGAGAAGGCCGGCACGCCGACCATGGGCGGGGTGATGATCCTGGCCGGCCTGTTCGCCGGCACCCTGCTGTGGAGCGACCTCACCAACGTCTATGTCTGGGCCGTTCTGCTGGTCACCGCCGGCTATGGGGTGCTGGGCTTCCTCGACGACTACGCCAAGGTCACCAAGCAATCGACCGAGGGCGTCTCGGGCCGCCTGCGGCTGGTGCTGGAGGCGCTGATCGCGGCCGCCGCGGTCGGGATGATGATCCACTGGGGCGCGCCCTCGCCCGAGCCCGGCAGCGCGCACCTTTCGACCTCGCTCGCCTTCCCGGTGTTCAAGGAGGCGCTGCTGAACCTCGGCTGGGTCTATGTGATCTTCGCCGCCATCGTGATCGTGGGCGCGGCCAACGCGGTGAACTTCACCGACGGTCTGGATGGCCTCGCAACGGTCCCCGTCATGATCGCTGCGGCTGCGTTTGGCTTCATCGCCTACCTGGTCGGCAACTTCGTCTTCGCCAACTACCTGCAGCTGCACTTCGTCCCAGGCGTGGGCGAGGTCGCGGTGTTCTGCGGGGCGATGATCGGCGCCGGCCTGGGCTTCCTCTGGTACAACGCCCCGCCGGCCAAGATCTTCATGGGCGACACCGGCGCGCTCGCCCTGGGCGGCGCGCTCGGCACGGTGGCGGCGGCCACCAAGCACGAGATCGTGCTGGCCATCGTCGGCGGTCTGTTCGTGGCCGAGACCCTGTCGGTGGTGATCCAGGTCGCCTGGTTCAAGCGCACCGGGCGGCGCATCTTCCTGATGGCGCCCATCCACCACCACTTCGAGAAGCTCGGCTGGTCGGAATCGACCGTCGTGATCCGCTTCTGGATCGTCTCGATCATGCTGGCCCTCCTGGGGCTGGCCACGCTGAAGCTGCGGTAGGGGAGGGCAAGCGAACGCCATGATCCCGGTCCGCGGCTTCGAAGGCAGGACGGTCGCCGTGTTCGGCCTGGCCCGTACGGGCCTCGCTGCCGCACGCGCGCTGGTCGCCGGCGGCGCCGAGGTCGCCGTGTGGGACGAGAAACCCGAAGCCCGCGCCGCCGCCGAAGCCGAAGGCCTGCCGGTCGTCGACCTGACCACCGCCGACTGGTCGAAGTTCGCCGCGATCATGCTTTCGCCCGGCGTGCCGCTGACCCATCCGGAGCCGCACTGGACCGTCGTGGAGGCGCGTGAGGCCGGCGTCGAGATCGTCGGCGACATCGAGCTCTTCGCCCGGACGGTGAACGCCGCACCGGAGCACAAGCGTCCGAAGATCGTCGCCATCACCGGGACCAACGGCAAGTCCACCACCACCGCCCTGATCGGCCACATCTGCGCGCAAGCCGGCCGCGACGTGCGCATCGGCGGCAACATCGGCTACGGCGTCCTGGGGCTGGAGGATATGCACGGCGGCGCGGTCTATGTGCTCGAACTGTCGTCCTATCAGCTGGACCTGACCTCGAGCCTGCGCGCCGACGTCTCGGTGCTGCTGAACATCTCGCCGGACCACCTCGAGCGGCACGGCGGCATGGAGGGCTATGTCGCCGCCAAGCGCCGCGTCCTCATGAACCAGGGCAAGGGCGACACCGCCGTGATCGGCGTCGACGATCCCTGGGGCCAGCAGATCTGCACCGAGATCACCGCCGCCAACCGCCGCACCATCGTGCCGATCTCGGCCTCCAAGGCCATGAGCCGCGGCGTCTATGCGCTCGACGGCCTGCTCTATGACGCCACCGGCGAACGGGCGAGCGAGGTCGCCGACCTGAAGCGCGCCCGCTCGCTGCCCGGCCGCCACAACTGGCAGAACGCCGCCGCCGCCTACGCCGCCGCCAAGGGCCTGGGCATCGCCGCGGCCGAGGCCGCCGAGCACCTGATGAGCTTCCCGGGCCTGGCGCACCGGATGGAGACCGTCGGCCACCTCGGCAAGGTGCGCTTCGTCAACGACAGCAAGGCGACCAACGCCGATGCGGCGCGCCAGGCGCTGTCCAGTTATCCGAAGGTGTTCTGGATCGCTGGCGGCCAGCCGAAGTCCGGCGGCATCGGCTCGCTCTCCGACCTCTTTGGACGGATCGAGAAGGCCTATCTGGTGGGCGAGGCGGGCCCGGTGTTCGCCGAGGTGCTGCGCGGCAAGGCCGGCGCCGTCGTCAGCGGCACCATCGAGGCCGCCGTCAACCAGGCCTATGCCGATGCGGCCGCGACCGGCCAGGAGGCGATCGTGCTCTTGTCTCCGGCCTGCGCCTCCTTCGACCAGTTCGCCGATTTCGAGGAACGCGGCGAGGCGTTCAGGTCCGCCGTGCAAAGGCTCGCGAATACCGCGAGAGGCGCGGCTTGAGCACCGTCTCTCAGACCCACTCCCAGGCCCACGCCTTCCCGCGCTCCGACCGCTCGCCGATCGGGGTCTGGTGGTGGACGGTGGATCGCTGGATGCTGGGCGTCATCGCCATCCTGATCGCCATCGGCGTGGTGCTGGCCTTCGCCGCCAGTCCAGCCGCGGCGGCCCGCATGAACGTCGGCGACCCGTTCCATTTCGCGGTCCGCCAGTGCGTTTTCGCGGCCGGCGCCGTGGTCATCCTGATCAGCGTCTCGATGCTGGAGGTGAAGGGGATCCGCCGCGCGGCCTTCTTCATCTGGCTGGCGGCCATCGCGATCATGATCGCCTTGCCGTTCCTGGGCCACAACGCCAAGGGCGCGACCCGCTGGCTGGAGTTCGGCGGCTTCTCCCTGCAGCCTTCGGAGTTCATGAAGCCGGCGCTGGTGATCCTGGTCTCGTGGATGTTCTCCGAGGGGCAGAAGGGGACCGGCGTGCCCGGCGTCTCCATCGCCTTCGGGCTCTACTTCCTGTCCATCGGCCTGTTGCTGATCCAGCCCGACGTCGGCCAGACGGTGCTGATCACCGTGGCCTTCGGCGCCGCCTTCTGGATGGCCGGCGTGCCGCTGTCGTGGGTCATGCTGCTGGGGGGCGTGGCCGCCGCCGGCCTGTCGTCGACCTATTTCCTGCTGCCGCACGTGCACAGCCGGGTGGAGAAATTCATCTCGCCGGACACCGCCGACACCCACCAGGTCGATTCCGCGGCCATCGCCCAGGCGGCCGGCGGCCTGTTCGGCCGGGGGCCGGGCGAAGGCGTCATGAAACGCCACGTGCCTGACCTGCACACCGATTTCATCTATTCCGTGGGCGCCGAGGAGTTCGGCCTGCTGTTCTCCCTGCTGTTGATCGCGCTCTTCGCCTTCGTGGTGATCCGCGGCCTCTACCGGGCGATGAAGCTCTCCGATCCCTTCGAGCAAGTGGCCGCCGCGGCCCTGTTCGTGCTGGTCGGGCAGCAGGCCTTCATCAATGTGGCGGTGAACCTCAACCTGATCCCGACCAAGGGCATGACCTTGCCGTTCATCTCCTATGGCGGCTCCTCGATGCTGGCCATGGGCCTGACGCTGGGCATGGCGCTGGCCCTGACGCGACGCCGGCCCGGCGCCTACAGCCACAGCGAAGGCCTCGCCAAGGCCGGCGCGTTCGCTTAAGGGCGGGCGTCATGCGCAAGGTCGCCGTCGTCGCCGCCGGAGGCACCGGGGGCCATCTGTTCCCCGCACAGGCCCTGGCCGAGGCCCTGATCGCGCGCGGCTGGACCATCGTGCTGGCCTCCGACGAGCGGGTGGCGGGCTTCGCCGGCGAGTTCCCCGCCGAGCGGCGGATCGGGCTTTCGGCCGCCACCTACAGGCCCGGCGATCCGATCGGCATGGCGCGCGCGGGCCTGGCGGTGATGCGCGGCGCGATGCAGGCCCGCGCCCTCTACCGCGAGATCGGTCCGCATGTGGTGGTGGGCTTCGGCGGCTACCCCTCGGCTCCGGCGCTGGTGGGCGCGATCCTCGACAAGCGACCGACCGTGATCCACGAGCAGAACGCGGTGATGGGCCGGGCCAACCGCTTCCTCGCCCCGCATGTGACCCGCGTCGCCTGCGCCTTCCCGACCCTGCTCAAGGCGCCCAGGAAGGTGGCCGGCCGCCAGATCGTGGTCGGCAATCCGGTCCGCCCGGCGATCCGCGCGCTGTACGACGTTCCCTATGATCCCCCGACCCCGGAGGGTCAGGTGCGCCTCCTGATCACCGGCGGCAGCCAGGGTGCGCGACTGCTCTCCGAGCTGGTCCCCGAGGCGATCGCCGCCTTGCCGGAGGCGCTGAAGCGCCGGCTGTCCATCCAGCAGCAGACCCGTCCCGAATCCATGGAGACCGCGCGCCGGATCTACCGAAACGCCGTGATCGACGCCGAGATCGCGCCCTTCTTCCGCGACATGGCCGGCCGGCTGGCGGCGGCCCATCTGGTGATCGGCCGCTCGGGCGCGGGCTCGGTCTGCGAGTTCGCCGTGGCGGGCCGGCCCTCGATCCTGGTGCCGCTGGCCATCGCCATCGACGACGATCAGGGCCAGAACGCCAAGCTGCTGGCCAATGCCGGCGGCGCCGAGGTCGCCCGCGAAAGCCAGCTCACCGTCGACAGCCTCTCGAACGCGCTCGAAAAGCTGTTGAACAATCCGGGCAGGCTGGCGCGCATGGCCGCGGCCGCCCGCGCGGTCGCCATGCCCGACGCGGCCGAGCGTCTGGCCGATGTGGTCGAGCAGACCGCCCGCGGGCGCTGAGCTGGAATGGGGTGAAAAAGCCCCACGCATGCGCTAGCACCAGCGGATGACGCGACGCCCCGTGCCCTTCGAGATCGGCCCCGTGCACTTCATCGGCATCGGCGGCATCGGGATGAGCGGCATCGCCGAGATCATGCTGCGCATCGGCTACACGGTGCAGGGCTCCGACGCCAAGGCCGGCGCCAACACCGAGCGGCTGGAGAAGCTGGGCGCCAGGATCTTCATCGGCCATGACCCGGCCCACATCGATGGCGCCTCGGCCGTGGTCTATTCGACCGCCGTGAAGGCCGACAATCCGGAGATGGTCGCGGCCCGGGAACGGCGCCTGCCGCTGGTGCGCCGCGCGGAAATGCTGGCCGAGCTGATGAGATTGCAGTTCTCGGTGGCGGTCGGCGGGACCCACGGCAAGACCACCACCACCTCCATGGTGGCTTGCATCCTCGACGCGGGCGGGCTCGACCCGACCGTGGTCAACGGCGGCATCATCAACGCCTATGGCACCAATGCGAAGGTCGGGACCGGCGACTGGATCGTGGTCGAGGCCGACGAGAGCGACGGCTCGTTCCTGAAGCTGCGCTCCACCGTGGCGGTGGTCACCAACATCGATCCCGAGCACCTCGACCACTACGGCGACTTCGAGGCGGTGAAGAAGGCGTTCCGCGACTTCGTGGAGAACATCCCCTTCTATGGTTTCGCCGCGGTCTGCACCGACCACCCGGAGGTCCAGGCGCTGGCGGCCCGCGTCGAGAACCGCCGGCTGCTCACCTATGGCGTCAATCCGCAGGCCGAGGTCCGCGCGGAGAACATCACCATGGGCCCGGAAGGCGCCCGCTTCGACGCGGTGATCGCGCCGCGCGAGGACGGCAGCCTGCGCATCGACGATCTGCACCTGCCCATGCCCGGCCAGCACAATGTGCTGAATGCCCTGGCCGCCATCGCGGTGGCGCACGAGCTCAAGGTGTCGGGCGAGGACATCCGCAAGGGTCTGGCCGGCTTCGGCGGCGTGCGGCGGCGGTTCACCACCACGGGCGTGGCTGACGGCGTGCGGATCATCGACGACTACGGCCACCATCCGGTGGAGATCTCATCGGTCCTCAGGGCCGCCCGCGCGGTGACCCAGGGCCGCGTGATCGCCGTGGTCCAGCCGCACCGCTATACGCGCCTGCGCGACTTGTTCGACGATTTCCGCCACGCCTTCAACGACGCCGACGTGGTGATCGTGGCCGATGTCTATGCGGCCGGCGAGACGCCGATCGACGGCATCGACCGCGACGCCCTCGTGGAGGGCCTGCGCCGCTATGGCCACCGCCGGGCCATCGCGCTCGCCAGCCCGGCCGACCTGCCGGCCTTGATCCGCAAGGAGGCCAAGGCCGGCGACCTGGTGGTGCTGCTGGGGGCGGGCGACATCACCAGCTGGGCCTATGCCCTGCCCGATCAGCTGCAGGCGCTCGGCAAGGCGGCCGAATGAGCTGGCGCCCATGAGCTGGCGCGAAGGGTTGCCCGCGGTGCGCGGCAAGCTGCTGCGCGATGAGCCGCTGGGCCCTTTCACCTGGTTCCGCGTGGGCGGTCCGGCGGACGTGCTGTTCCTGCCGGAGGACGAGGCCGACCTCGCCGGCTTCCTGAAGGGCCTCGATCGCGCCGTGCCGGTGACGCCGCTGGGCGTCGGTTCCAACACCCTGGTGCGCGACGGCGGGGTGGAGGGCGTGGTGGTCCGGCTGGGCCGCGGCTTCGCCAAGGTCGAGGCGCGGGACGGCGCCCGCATCTTCGCCGGCGCGGCCGTACCGGACGCCATCCTGGCGCGCGAGGCCGCCAAGGCTGGGATCGCCGGCCTGGAATTCTACCGCGGGGTGCCAGGCTCGGTGGGCGGCGCCTGCGTGATGAACGCCGGCTGCTACGGCGCCGAGACCAAGGACGTGCTGGTCGAGGCCACGGCCGTGACCCGGGCCGGCGAGCGGCTGACGCTCTCCAACGCCGACATGGGCTTCAGCTATCGCAAATCGGCCCGCGCGGCCGCCGAGCCGATGATCTTCACCGGCGCCCTGTTCCAGGGGACCCCCGACGCGCGGGCCGCCGTCGAGGGGCGCATGGCCGAGATCACCGCGCGGCGCGAACAGACCCAGCCGATCCGCGAGAAGACCGGCGGCTCGACCTTCAAGAACCCGCCCGGCCAGGCGTCGTGGAAGCTGGTCGATGAGGCCGGCTGGCGCGGCAAGCTGTTCGGCGGGGCGATGTTTTCGCCGCTGCACGCCAACTTCATGATCAACACCGGCGAGGCCACGGCCGCCGACCTCGAGGGGCTGGGCGAAGCGGTCCGCGCCGACGTGAAGGCGAAGTTCGGCGTCGAGCTCGATTGGGAGATCAAGCGCATCGGGCGGCCGGCCTGATGGCGGCGTTCCTGCACGTCGGCTGCGGGCCCAAGCGCAAGGCGCAGACCACCAAGGGGTTCGACACGCCCCATTGGGAGGAGGTGCGGCTCGACATCGATCCGGCTGTGCGGCCCGACATCATCGGCAGCATGACCGACATGGCCGCGGTCGCCGACGCTGCGTTCCACGCGGTGTTCTCGAGCCACAATATCGAGCACCTCTATCCGTTCGAGGTCCCCGTGGCGCTGGCGGAGTTCCACCGGGTCCTGCTGCCCGACGGCTTTGCGGTGATCACCTGTCCGGACCTGCAGGCGGTGGCCGCCCTGGTGGCGGAGGACCGGCTGGAGGAGCCCGCCTATGTGTCGTCCGTCGGGCCCATCTCGCCCCACGACATGCTGTTCGGCCACCGGGCGGCGCTGGCCCAGGGCAACCTCTACATGGCCCATCGCACGGGTTTCACCATCCGCAGCCTGGAGGCGGCGCTGCGGCAGGCGGGCTTCGTCAGCGTCGCGACGATGCGCCGCCCCTGGGCCTTCGACCTCTGGGCGCTGGCCACGAAGAAGGAAATGCCGCCCGAGGCGCTCCGCGCCTTGGCGCAGGCGCACTTCCCGACACGGGCGCGGTGACCGCCGCGGCGCCGATCCTCGCGGGGTCCGCGACGCCCTCGGCCCAAGCCGCCTCTTGACCCCGGGGCTGCGCTCCGTCACCCGCAGAGGCCTCCGCCGTCCAACATCTGAGTCGCCCATGGCCGCCCCGCTTTCCGGACACCACGTCGCCGTCCTCCTGGGCGGGCTCTCCTCCGAGCGGGAGGTGAGCCTGGTTTCCGGCCGCGAATGCGCCGATGCGCTGGAGCGGCTGGGCGCCAAGGTCAGCCGCGTGGACGCCGGCCGCGACCTCGCCCAGGTGCTGAGCGCGCTGCGGCCCGACGTCTGCTTCAACGCCCTGCACGGGGCCTGGGGCGAGGACGGTTGCGTCCAGGGGGTGCTGGAGACGCTGGGCGTGCCCTACAGCCACTGTGGCGTGCTGGCCTCGGCCCTGGCCATGGACAAGGCGAAATCCAAGGCCGTGCTGGCGGCGGCCGGCGTGACGGTGCCGGGCGGCGGGCTGTTCAACCGCTTCGAGGCGGCCCGCGAGCACGTCCTGGCGCCGCCCTATGTGGTCAAGCCCAACGCCGAGGGCTCCTCGGTGGGGGTGTTCCTGGTGTTCGAAGGCGCCAACAGCCCACCGCAGCAGATCGTCGATCCGTCGTGGACCTATGGCGAGGAGGTGATGATCGAGCCCTACATCGCGGGCAAGGAACTGGCCGTGGGGGTCATGGACGGCAAGGCCATGACCGTCACCGACATCATTCCGCGCACCGGATTTTATGACTATGAGGCGAAGTACGGGGAGGGCGGTTCGCGACACGTGGTTCCGGCCCTCATTCCGCCCCATGTCTTTGAAAAAGCGCTGAAACTCTCCGAGATGGCGCATGCGGCCCTGGGTTGCCGGGGCGTTACCCGGTCCGACCTGCGTTATGACGACGTTAAGGACATTCTGGTCCTTCTGGAGGTGAACACCCAGCCCGGCATGACGCCCACCTCGCTCGTCCCCGAGCAGGCGGCTCAGCAGGGCGTGGATTTCGATGCTCTGGTGCTTTGGATTACGGAGGACGCGTATGCCCGCGGCGGTGCGGGGAGGGTCGCGAGTTGAAGCGAAACCTCGGGCAAAAGCGGCCCCCAAGTCGGCACAGCGTCCCCGGCTGAAAGCGTCGGGGGCGGCGCCGGCCAAGCCGCGCGCGTCCAAGGCGACCGGGCCTTCTCCCAAGCTCATCCTGACCGCCGCCGCCGGGCTGCTGGCCGTGGTCGGCGTCGCCGTCCTGGCCACCGGCCACCGCGGCGCGCGGCTGGTCGCCACCGCCCAGTCCGCCGTCGACGGCAAGTTCGGCCAGGCGGGTTTCCGCCTGCGCAAGGTGCGCATCGAGGGCGCCTCGGCCATGGCCACCGGCGACATCGTCAAGGCGGCCGGCGTCTACAAGGACGAGCCGCTGCTGGGTCTCGACCTGCCCGCGCTTCGCAAGCGCATCGAAGCCGTCGGCTGGGTGAGGGACGCCCGCATCGTGCGCCTGCTGCCCGACACCCTGGTGATCGCCGTCGCCGAGCGCCGGCAACTAGCGGTCTGGCAGCACGAGGGCAAGACCATGGTCATCGACGACCACGGCCTGGTGATCCCCGAAGCCGATCCCGCCCGCTTCGCCAGCCTGCCCCTGGTGGTGGGCGTCGGCGGCGCCGAGGCCGCGCCGAAGATCCTGCCGCTGCTGGCCCAGCGCCCCAAGCTGATGGGCCGAATGGACGCCCTGGTCCGCGTCGACGATCGGCGCTGGGATATCCGCTTCAAGGACGGCTCGTTGATCCAGCTCCCCGCCGTGGACGAAGAGGCGGCCCTGATGCAGCTCGAGCAGCTCGACCAGCGCTCGCGGATCCTCGACCTGGGTTTCGAACGCATCGACCTGCGCAACCCCGACGTGGTGGCCGTCCGGCCGCGCGAGCCGCTCCCGCCCGGACGGCTGCCGATCGCCGGCGCGTGAGAGAAGAAGTGACGAGAGAATGCTGAAGTTGGCCGCCAAGCCGCAGGACAAGAAGGACGGCCGCGAGGGACTGAAGGCCGCGCTCGTGCGCCCGCCGGTGGTCGCGGCCGTCGACCTGGGCGCCTCGAAGGTGACCTGCTTCATCATGAAGCCGGAGGGCGTGCGCCGGGTGGACCGGACTCTCACGACGGCGGGTGTTGGGTATGTCCAGTCGCGCGGCGTACGCGGCGGCGCCATCGTCAACCTCGACGAGGCCTCCGAGGCCATCGCCCAGGCCGTCGAGCGGGCCGAGACGGTGGCCGGCGTCTCCGTCCAGGGCGTGACGGTGGCGACCGGCGGCGGCCAGCTAACCTCGCACCGCGTGGCCGGCCGGGTTTCGATCGGCGCGCGGCCCATCGCCGACAACGACCTCGTGCGCGCCATCCAGCACGCCCTCTCCCAGATCAAGCTGCCCGGCCGGCGGGCCGTGCACATCCTGCCCGTCGGCTGGTCGGTGGACGGTCAGGGCGGGGTGAAGGATCCCCGCGCCATGTTCGGCCGCGCGCTCGGCGTCGAGCTGCTGGTCGTCTCCATCGCCGAGAGCATCTTCCACACCCTGGGCGCCTGCGTGGAGCGCGCCCACCTGCAGCTGGAAGGCGTCGTCGCCGCCCCCTTCGTCTCGGCGCTCGCCGCGCTGGAGGAAGACGAGATGGACTTAGGGTCCGTCTGCATCGACATGGGCGGCGGCTCGACCTCGGCCGCGGTGTTCAATCAGGGCTCGCTGGTGCACGTCGAGACCGTGCCGGTCGGCGGCCATCACGTGACGCAGGACATCGCCCGCGGTCTCTCGACCTCCATCGCCGGCGCCGAGCGGATCAAGACCCTGCACGGCTCGGCGATCGCATCGGCCAATGAAGACCGGGAGATGATCGAGGCGCCGCCGCGGGGCGACGATCCCGGCGCCGGCCCGGTGATCGCGCCGCGGTCCCTGCTGAAGGGCATCATCGCCCCGCGCGTCGAGGAGACGCTGGAGCTGCTCCGCGACCGGCTCAAGGCGTCGGGCGCGCCCATCGAGCCCGGCGCGGGCCTAGTGCTGACCGGTGGCGCGAGCCAGCTGGCCGGCGTCCGCGAGGTCGCCGTCCGCGTGTTCGACCGCCCGGTGCGCCTGGGCCGTCCGCGCCGCGTGCCGCACCTAGCCGACGCCGCCTCAGGGCCTGCGTTCACCGCCGCCGCCGGCGTCCTGCACCGCGCCGCCTTCGGCCCGCGCGAGGCGGTCTCCACCCGCGCGCTCACCTCGGCCAAGCTGCGCCGCGAACCGCTCGACCCCCGCGCCAACCCGGTCGCCAAGGCCGCCGCCTGGCTGCGCGAGAACCTGTAGGCGACCGGCCGGCGTTCGCCGGCTCGGCTCCGCGCTGAACCCTGTCACATCCCCGTCGGTGAATCGGCGAACAATAATTCACCGCTAACCCCCGGTTGCAGCGGCCGGACAGACGGTCGCAGATGGCGCCGCCGATTCGGCTGAGCCTTTGAGTCGCAAGCGTTTTTTTGCGGAGTCGTGGACCTCGCCCGAGCGGCGACTCACGGTATGGGCTTAACCCTCGATTAAGGATGTCGGTCGCCTAGTAACCCATCCTTAAGGAGGAGCGTTCGCGGGGGGTCGCGGGCGCCCCAGCGGCATTCGGCAGACGGCAGGGGTCCCATGACCATCTCACTCACAGCCCCCCGGGCGACGGAATTGAAGCCTCGGATCGTGGTGTTCGGCGTCGGCGGGGCCGGCGGCAACGCGGTCAACAACATGATCGAGGCGGGTCTGGAGGGCGTCGAGTTCGTCGTCGCCAACACCGACGCCCAGCAGCTCCAGTTCGCCAAGACCGAGCGGCGCATCCAGCTCGGCGTGACCGTCACCCAGGGCCTGGGCGCCGGCGCTCATCCCGAGGTCGGCATGAGCGCGGCCGAGGAGAGCATCCCGGAGATCGGCGAGCATCTCGACGGCGCCCACATGGTGTTCATCACCGCGGGCATGGGCGGCGGCACCGGCACCGGCGCGGCCCCGATCATCGCGAAGTGCGCCCGCGAGCGCGGCATCCTGACGGTCGGCGTGGTCACCAAGCCCTTCCACTTCGAAGGCCGCCACCGCATGCGCCTGGCCGACGCCGGCATCGGCGAGCTGCAGCGCTATGTCGACACCCTGATCGTCATCCCCAACCAGAACCTGTTCCGCGTCGCGAATGAGCGGACCACCTTCGCCGAAGCCTTCGGCATGGCCGACCAGGTGCTGCATTCGGGCGTGCGCTCGATCACCGACCTGATGGTGCTGCCGGGTCTGATCAACCTCGACTTCGCCGACGTCCGCACGGTGATGACCGAGATGGGCAAGGCGATGATGGGCACGGGCGAGGCGGCCGGCGAAGACCGCGCCCTGATGGCCGCCCACAACGCGATCCAGAACCCGCTGCTCGACGAAGTGTCGCTGAAGGGCGCCAAGGCGGTGCTGGTCAATGTCACCGGCGGCCTCGACATGACCCTGCTGGAAGTCGACGAGGCGGCCAACGCCATCTCCGAACAGGTCGACCCGGAGGCCAACATCATCTTCGGCGCGGCTTTCGACCCGTCGCTGGACGGCATGATCCGCGTGTCGGTGGTCGCCACCGGCATGGACGGCGCCTCGATCGCCGCCATCGAGCCCAAGCCCGAGCGCCGCTCGCTGACCGCCCCGCCGCTGCGCATCTCCGAGCTGGAAGCCACTGCGCCGGACGACGCCGGCGAGACGGCGCCCGAGATCGCCGAACCGATTGCCGCCTCCGAGACCGCCGAACCGGCGCTCGGCCTCGCCTTCGAGGAAGAGCAGCCCGATCTCTACAAGGCGCCCGCCGCCAACACCTCGGCCGCCGAGCCCAGGATCACCGCCCCGGTCACCCGCATCGTCGACCCCTCGGTCGCCGAAGACGACGAGATCGACGACGAACCGCTGTTCGCCGAGCCCGCCTATGAGCGTCGTCCGCGCGGCGGCTTCCTCAGCCTGTTCGGCGGACGTCCGCGCTACGACGCGCCGGCCAGCGCGCCGGCCGCCCGCCCAACCGCGAGCCGCGGCGGCGCCCAGCCGCTGGAAGCCGCGGCCCCGGAAGAGCACGCCGAAGCGGCCGAGGACCTGGAGATCCCGTCCTTCCTGCGACGGCTGGCGAACTGATCTCCTTCCCTCCCCTTCGTGGGGAGGGGGGCTGGAGCGAAGCGACAGACGGGTGGGGAGGTCACGATCAAGCTCCGCGCCTGATCCACTATTCCCCATCCCCCGCACCTGCGGCGCGTCGACCCTCCCCATGCAAACGGGAGGGAAAGGACCTGCGGCAAAGCGCCTGAACGTTCAGAATCGTTGACGAATTTGGCTCGCTCCGAGGGGCGCCCGTTAACCTTTCCCAAAGCGAAACATTGCGAAACACGAAGTGCTTTGCTGCGGCGCATCAACCACCTTAGCCGGTGAGTTGGGGACGTAGCGACCGACGCCGTTCGGGCCGCAAGATTTTCGGAAAGGTCCAGCGTGACCGCAGACGCCTTCCAGCACACGCTCCGGGCTCCGGCGACGTTCGCCGGCGTCGGCGTGCACACTGGCGCCTACACCCGCGTGGCCGTTCGTCCGGCCGCCCCCGACACCGGCATCGTCTTCGTCCGCACCGATGTGACCGGCGGCGACAACCGCGTGCCCTGCGCGCCGGAGACGGTCGTGAAGACCCAGCTGGGCACCGTGATCGGCAACGAGGCGGGCGTCACCGTCGCCACCATCGAGCACCTGATGGCCGCCCTGGTCATGCTGGGCGTCGACAACGCCCTGGTCGAGCTCGACGGGCCGGAGATGCCGATCATGGACGGCTCCAGCCTGCCGTTCATCCGCGTCCTCGACCGGGCGGGCCTGCGGATGCAGGACGCGCCGCGTCGCTACATCGAGATCCTGGAGACCGTCGAAGTGGTCGAGGGCGACAAGCGCGCCGCGCTGAAGCCGGCCGACAGCTTCGAAGTGGCCTTCGAGATCCGCTTCGAAAGCCCGGTGATCGGGACTCAGGCCATCGACATGGCCATGGACGGACAGGCCTTCCGCGACGAGCTTGCCGACTGCCGCACCTTCGGCTTCCTGCATGAGGTCGAGCAGCTGCGCAGCCTTGGCCTCGCGCGCGGCGGCACGCTGGAGAACTGCGTGGTGATCGAAGGCGACCGGGTGATCAACCCCGAAGGCCTGCGCCGCCCCGACGAGTTCGTGCGCCACAAGGCGCTGGACGCGATCGGCGATCTCTATGTGCTGGGCGCGCCGATCCTCGGCCGCTTCGAGGGCGAGCTGGCCGGCCATGCCATCAACAACCTGCTGGTCCGAGCCTTGGCGGCGCGGCCGGAGGCCTGGCGCTACGTGACCTTCGCCGAAGCGCTGAGGCAGGCGGTCTAACTCCGCGACTGCGACCCCCCGTTCCGTTTGCGCCATCGGGCGCGTGGTGTAGAAGCGGTGACTCGCGTGGGGGCGCGCGTTAAGTCCTTTGAGGTGAAGGTGATCTTGCTTCGGAATTCGTGGGCTCGCCCGGCGCTGGTCGCCGCCCTCTGCGCACTCGCCGTCGCCGGCTGCGCCGGCAAGAAGAAGACGCCCAAGCTGGCCTATGAAGAGCGCCCCGTGGAGCTGCTCTATGCGACCGGCGCCGACTACCTCGATCGCCGCCTGTGGAACCAGGCGGTCGACTATTTCGGCGAGGTGGAACGCCAGCACCCCTATTCGGAATGGGCCCGCCGCTCGATCCTGATGCAGGCCTTCGCCCACTACGAGGGCAACAACTATCCCGAGGCGATCGCCGACGCCGATCGCTTCATCCAGCTCTATCCGGGCAACCCGGCGGCGGCCTATGCGCACTATCTGAAGGCCGTCTGCTACTTCGAGCAGATCGTCGACGTGGGCCGCGACCAGGCGGCCACCGGTCAGGCGCTCGACAACCTGCGCGAGGTGGCCCAGCGCTACCCCAGCACCGAATACGCCCGCGACGCCCGCGTGAAGATCGACATGGTCAACGACCAGCTGGCGGGCAAGGAAATGAACATCGGGCGCTACTACCTGCGCCAGGGCGACACGCTGGCGGGGATCAACCGCTTCAAGGGCGTGGTCGACCACTATCAGACCACGACCCACACTCCCGAGGCGCTCTACCGGCTGGTCGAGGGCTATCTGACGCTCGGCCTCATCGACGAGGCGAAGAAGAACGGCGCGGTGCTGGGCTATAACTATCCAGGCGACCCCTGGTACGCCGACGCCTACAAGCTCTTGACCTCGAACGGGCTACGGCCCGCGGTGGAGCCCAGCGTGCATGGCCGGCGCGGATTGTTCCGCCTGCCCTTCACCCGCGACAAGTCCACCACCATCAAGCCGCCCACCGCCGCCGCGCCGGCCGCTCAGACCACGGCGGACGCCACGCCGGCCGCCAAGACCACCACCGACGCCAGCGCTGCGGCCACGCCGGCCGCGGTCCCTGACAAGCCGAAGAAGAAGCGCTCCCTCTTCCATCCGTTCGGCTGAGCCGTCCTTCCTCGCGCCGCGGGAGAGGGCGACGGGTGGCATCTTGATTTTCGGAACAAAAGGTGATCAACATTTCCCCGACAGGCGGCCTTCGCGGGCGCTGATTCTCAGGCGATCCTCGCACCCATGCTGATCGGACTGTGGATCCGCGACGTGGTCCTGATCGAGGCCCTGGACCTGTCCATCGGGCCGGGCCTCACCGTGCTGACCGGCGAGACCGGGGCCGGCAAGTCGATCATCCTGGACGCCCTGGGGCTCGCCACCGGCGCGCGCGCCGACGCGGGCCTGGTGCGGCGCGGCGCCGCCCAGGCCGCGGCCTCCGCCGTCTTCGCCCCGGCGCCGGACCACCCGGTCTGGGATCTGCTGGAGGACAAGGGCCTCTCCTACGCCCGCGACGAGGACCTCGTCCTGCGCCGCACGCTGGGCGCCGACGGCCGCAGCCGCGCCTTCGTCAACGACCAGGCGACCGGCGTCGGCGTGCTCAAGGAAATCGGCGAGGCCTTGCTGGAAGTGCACGGCCAGCACGAGACCGTCGGCCTGCTGGACGCCCGCACCCATCGCCCGATGCTCGACGTGTTTGGCGGACTGGAGGCCCAAGCCGCAGCCGTCGCCAGGGCCTGGGAAGGCTGGCGCGCGGCGCGCGCCCGGGTCGAGGCGCTGCATCGTATCGCCCAGACCGCCGCCGACGAGGCCGAGGAGCTAACGTTGCGGCTCTCCGAGATCGAGCGGCTCGATCCCCGCGAAGGCGAGGAAGCCGAACTGGCGGGGGAGCGGGCGATCCTGGGCGCGTCCGAAAAGGCGCTGGCCGAGATCGGCTCCGCCCGCGAGGTGTTCGAGGGCCTGACCAGCCGCATGGCCGGGGCGGTGCGCTCGCTCGACCGGGCGCGGGAGCGCGCGCTCAGCGCCGGGGCGACGGAGGACGCCGCGGCCGTCAAGCGCCTGACACAGGCCTCGGCGGCCCTCGACCGGGTGCTGATCGAGGCGCAGGAGGCCGAAGCCGCCGTCGACGCGGCGGCCGAAGCCTTCGAGTTCGAGCCCGACCGGCTGGAGAAGGCCGAGGAGCGGCTGTTCGACTTGCGGGGCCTGGCCCGCAAGCTCCACGTCAGTGTCGAGGAGTTGCCGATCCTTCGAGTGCGCTTCGCCGAGCGCCTGCGGGCGGTGGAATCCTCCGAGGACGCGCTGCGGGCGGCCGAGACCGAGCTGGCGACGGCCCGCAAGGCCTACCTCGCCGACGCCGAGGCGCTGAGCGCTGCGCGGCGGACGGCCGGCGAGGCCCTGGCGACGGCCGTGATGGCCGAGCTCGCGCCGCTGAAGCTGGAGAAGGCGCGGTTCCAGGTGGGCCTCGAGACCATGCCGGAGGATCGCGCCGGCCCCACTGGGCTCGACCGCGTCACCTTCCAGATCGCCACCAACCCCGGCGCGCCCTTTGCCGACCTGGGCGCCATCGCCTCTGGCGGCGAGCTGGCCCGCTTCGCGCTCGCCTTGAAGGCGGCGCTGGCCGGCCGCGGGGCCGGCCCGGCGCCTCTGATGATCTTCGACGAGGTGGATCAGGGCGTGGGCGGCGCGGTCGCCGACGCGGTCGGCCTGCGCCTGAAGCGCCTGGCCGGAGAGGCCCAGGTGTTGGTCGTCACCCACAGCCCGCAGGTGGCCGCCCGCGGCGACACCCACTGGCGGATCGCCAAGGCCGGGGAGGGCGAGCGCGTGCGCACCGTGGTCGAGCCGCTTACCGCCGCGGACCGCGAGGAAGAGATCGCCCGCATGCTGGCCGGCGCTGAGATCACCGAGGCCGCGCGCGCCGCGGCGCGGGCGCTGATGTGACCTTCCTCTCCCGCTTGCGCGGGAAAGGAAGGGCGCTAGAGCTTTCCGAGATGTCCGTCACACCTAAGCCCGTCGCCGATCTCACCGAGTCCGAGGCCCTCGACGAGTTGACCGCGCTCGCCGATGAGATCGCGGCGCACGACGTCCGCTATCACCAGCAGGACGAGCCTTCGATCAGCGACGCCGACTACGATGCGCTCAAGCGGCGCAACGGCGAGATCGAGGCGCGCTTCCCGCAGCTGATGCGGGAGAACTCCCCGACGCTGCGGGTCGGCGCGGCGCGCTCCGAGCAGTTCTCGCCCGTCGAGCACGGCGTGCCCATGCTCAGCCTCGACAACGCCTTCTCCGACGAGGACACCGCCGAGTTCGACGCCCGGGTGCGGCGGTTCCTGCGGCTCAGCGAAGAGCCGGTGGCCTATACCGCCGAGCCGAAGATCGACGGCCTCTCCTGCTCGATCCGCTATGAGGACGGGGTGCTCGTCCAGGCGGCCACCCGCGGCGACGGCCGGGTGGGCGAGGACGTGACGGCCAACGTGCGGACCCTGGCGGAGATCCCCAAGCGACTGCAGGGCTCCGGCTGGCCCGATGCCGTCGAGGTCCGCGGCGAGGTCTATCTGGGTCACGAGGAGTTCGCCGCCCTGAACGAGGCGGCCGCCGCGGCGGGCCAGAAGACCTACGCCAACCCGCGCAATGCCGCCGCGGGATCGCTGCGCCAGATCGATCCGAAGATCACCGCGGCCAGGCCGCTGCGGTTTTTCGCCTATGCCTGGGGGCTGATCTCGGCGCCGTTTGCCGAGACCCAGTGGGAGGCGCTCAGCAAACTGAAGGCCTGGGGCTTCCAGACCACGCCGCAGAGCCGCTGCGTGGCGGGGGTCGACGGCCTGCAGGAAGCCTACCGCGAGATGGAGGCGCTGCGTCCGCACCTCGGCTACGACATCGATGGCGTGGTCTACAAGGTCGACCGGCTGGACTGGCAGAACCGCCTGGGCTTCGTCTCCCGGGCCCCGCGCTGGGGCATTGCGCGCAAGTTTCCCGCGCAGCAGGCGCGCACGGTGCTCGAAGCGATCGACATCCAGGTGGGGCGCACGGGCGCGTTGACGCCGGTGGCCCGGCTGACGCCGGTGACCGTGGGCGGCGTGGTGGTCACCAACGCCACCCTGCACAACGCCGACGAGATCGCCCGGCTGGACGTCCGCGTCGGCGACACGGTGATCCTGCAGCGCGCCGGCGACGTGATCCCGCAGATCGTCAGCGTCGTCCCGGAGGAGCGGCCGAAGGGCGCCAAGCCCTACGACTTCCCGGACATCTGCCCGTGTCCGCTGCACACCGAGGCGGTGCGCGAGACGACGGCGTCGGGCGCCGAAACCGTCGTGCGCCGGTGCTCGGGCGAGTTCGCCTGCCCGTTCCAGAAGCTCGCCCACCTGCGCCACTTCGTGTCCCGCCGGGCCTTCGACATCGAGGGCCTGGGCGAGAAGCAGCTGGTGATCTTCACCGAGCGCGGGTGGCTCAACTCGCCGGCCGACATCTTCCGCCTGCATGAAAAGCGCGAGGATTTGCTGGCCATCGAACGGTTCGGCGAGACCAGCGTCACCAACCTGCTGGCCGGCATCGAGGCGCGGCGGACCATCGCGCTCGACCGCTTCATCTATGGGCTCGGCATCCGCCACATCGGCGAGACCACGGCGGTGGTCATGGCCCGCGGCTACGGCACGGCGCAGGGGTTCCTGGCGGCCATGGACAAGGTGGCCGCGCGCGATCCCGAGGCGATCGAGGAGCTCGATAACCTGGACCAGATCGGCGAGGCGGTGATCGAGGCCGCCGCGGCCTATTTCGCCGAGGACCACAACCGCGCCATGGTCGAGGACCTGCGCGGCGAGCTGATCGTGCTGGAGGCCGAGAAGCCGAAGACCGACACGGCGGTGGCCGGCAAGACGGTGGTCTTCACCGGCGCGCTGGAACGCCTGACCCGCGACGAGGCCAAGGCCCAGGCCGAGCGGCTGGGCGCCAAGGTCTCCGGCTCCGTCTCCAAGAAGACCGATATCGTGGTGGCGGGCCCCGGCGCGGGCTCCAAGCTGAAGACCGCGGCCGAGCTCGGGATCGAGGTGCTGACCGAGGACCAGTGGCTGGAGCTGGTCGGGAGCTAGAGCGGCGCGGTCACCTCGTCCAGCCAGGCGCGGACGTCGTCCGGCAGCAGCGGGCCGATCACCGCGCGGACGCGGGCGTGATAGGCGTCCATCTGGCTGCGCTCTTCCTCGGTCAGCATCGCGACCACGATCAGCCGGCGGTCGAGGGGGGCGAGCGTCAGGGTCTCGAAGGCCATCATCGGCCGCTCGCCCCCCTTCACCTCCTGCGCCGGCGTGACCACCTGGAGGTTCTCGATGCGGATGCCGTAGGCGCCTTCCTTGTAGTAGCCGGGCTCGTTGGAGACGATCATGCCGGGGCGCAGGGCCACGCTGTTGGGCGCCTTGGCGATGCGCTGCGGGCCCTCGTGCACGCCGAGGTAGGAGCCGACGCCATGGCCGGTGCCGTGGTCGTAGTCGAGGCCGTGCGCCCAGAGCGGCGCGCGAGCCAGCGCGTCCAGCGCCGAGCCGGTGGTGCCGGCCGGGAAGCGCACGCGGGCCAGCGCCAGGTGGCCCTTCAGCACCAGGGTGAAGCGCTCGGCCATCTCATGGCTGGGCTCGCCGATGGCGACCGTGCGGGTCACGTCGGTGGTGCCGTCGAGGTACTGGGCGCCGGAATCGACCAGCAGCAGGGAGCCGGCCTCGGCGCGCTTGTTGAGCCGCTTGGTCGGCCGATAGTGGACGATGGCCCCGTTGGAAGCCGCGCCGGCGATGGTGTCGAAGGAGAGGTCCTTCAGCGCGCCGGTGTCCTCGCGGAACGCCTCCAGCTTGGCGACGGCGGTGATCTCGTCGGGGGGACTGGTCTGGCCTTCGGTGGCCAGCCAGTGGAGGAAGCGGGTCAGAGCCGCGCCGTCGCGGGCGTGGGCCTTGCGGGCGCCTTCCACCTCGACCGCGTTCTTCAGCGCGCGCGGCAGCAGGCAAGGGTCCTCGCCGCGCAGCACCTGGGCGCCGGCGCCGTTCAGCGCCTCGAAGTACCAGGCCGAGGACTGGCCGGGATCGACCACCACTCGCTTGCCCTTCAGGTCGGCCAGCGCGCGGGGCAGGTCCTCAGGGGTCTCCAGCTGCACCTCGTTGCCGAGCCAGGTCCTGAGGTCGGGCGTCACCTTCTGCGGATCGAGGAACAGCCGCGCCGAGCCGTCCGAATTCAGCACGGCTTGGCCGAGCGGCAGGGGTGAACGGATGACATCACCGCCCCGCACATTGAACAGCCAGGCGATCGACGCCGGCGCCGTCAGCACCGAGGCGTCCGCGCCGCGCGCCTTGAGCTCCGCGCCGAGGCGGTGGCGCTTGGCCGAGGACTCCTCACCGGCATATTCCAGCGGATGCGGCGCCACGGGCGCCACGGGCTGCGGCGGCCGCGCCGCGCCCCAGGCCTGATCGATGGGGTTCTGGCTGACGGGCCTGAGCTCCGCGCCGGACTTCGCGGCGGCGGCCTTCAGGCGCTCCAGGGCGTCGGGGCTGTGCAGGCGCGGGTCGTAGCCGATCCGGGCGCCGCGCGGCGCGGTCTCGATGTAGGCGGGCACGCCGCCTTCCACGAGATCGCGGATCTCGAACAGCGACTGGTCCACCTGGTCGCGGACCTGCAGGGTGTAGCGGCCATCGACGAAGACGGCGGCCTTGTCCTTGAAGATCACCGCGGCGCCGGCCGAGCCGGTGAAGCCGGTGGCCCAGGCCAGCCGGTCGTTGGCGGCGGGCAGATACTCGTTCTGATGCTCGTCCTCGTGCGGCACGAGCACCCCGTCGAGACCCTGCTCGGCCATGGCCTGGCGGATCAGCGGGACGTGCTTGGCTCCGAAGGAGCGGTCGGTGGATTCATCGAAGGTCTGACGCATCCCAGCGATGTAGCCCGTCCCGGGCGGCCGGCAAAGAGCGCCGCGCCGGAAGCGGAGCTGGGTTTGACGGCATGAATCGGCGCGCCTATCCCGGCGCATGGACAAGCAATCCCGACGCGACGCGGTTCGCGACTACAAGGAGCGCAAGCCTTCGGTGGGCGTGTTCGCGGTGCGCTGCGCCGCCACCGGCCAGGTCTGGACGGGGGCTGCCCGCGACCTCGACCAGAAGCAGAATGGCATCTGGTTCGGCCTGCGGACCGGCGGCTACTCCAATCGCGAGATGCAGGCCGCCTGGAACGCCCACGGCGAAGCGGCCTTCGCCTACGAACCGCTGGAGGTGCTCGATGTCGAGGGCGCGAGCGCGATGGGCGTCGATACGCTGCTGAAGGCCGCCGAAACGCGCTGGCGCGGTGAGCTCGGCGCCGGGAAGGTGGTCGGCTAGCCCCGCCGCAGGGTCAGGGCCGACCAGGCGTCGCGGTGCAGGCGGCGCTCCAGCCGAAAGCCGCGCGAGACATAGGCCGCCAGCACCCGCCGCTCTTGGGTCCGCAGCAGGCCCGAGAGGATCGCATAGCCGCCCGGCTGCAGGGCGTCCTTGATGTCCTGGGCCAGGGCCACCAGCGGCGGGGCCAGGATGTTGGCGAACACCAGGTCGTAGGGGCCGTGGTCGCGCACGGCCGAGGCGTCGAGGCCGCTGGCGTGGACGAAGCGGGCGTGGGCGCGGTTGAGCGCCGCGTTTTCGTTGGCGATGCGCACCGAGGGCGCATCGATGTCGGTGCCGATGGCGACCGGTGAGCCGGTGCGCGCCGCGGCGATAGCCAGCACGCCGGTGCCGCAGCCGACGTCCAGCACCCGCTCGAAACGCCGTTGCTTCAGCAGCCGGTCGTAGGCGATCAGGCAGCCGACGGTGGTGCCGTGGTGGCCGGTGCCGAAGGCCGCGCCCGCCTCGATCCGCAGGTTGACGGTGTTGGGCGGGGCCAGGCCCTTGTCGTGGGCGCCATAAACGAAGAACCGGCCGGCCCTGACCGGCGGCAGGCCCGACAGCGACATGGCCAGCCAGTCGGCGTCGGCCAGCACCTCGACGGCGACCCTCAGGCCGCCGAAGCCGGCGAGGACGCCGGCGATCGCCACCTGCTCGTCGGCCGCGGTCGGGAAGGCGTCGATGCGCCAGACGTCGTGGTCCTCGTCCTCCTCCAGGATGGAATAGGTCAGGGCCTCGGTGGCGGGATCGGCGTCCAGGGCCGCCGCGGCGGCCTCGGCCTGCGCGCGGGGTCCGCGGGCGATGATCTGGACGGCCTGTTCGCTCATCCGGCTCCGTCTAGCGAGAGCCTCGGCGAAAGGCGAGGGCGCTTAGCCCCGGCCGTCGTCTCCGGTCTCGGGACGGGCGGGGGGCGGCAGGCCGGCGTCGGACGTCTGGCCGCCCTCGATCGAAGGATAGCTCGGCGGTTCGCGCGGCGGCTCCTGGTAGGTCGCCCGCGTGAGCGGCAGGTCCGGCGGCGTTTCGATGGCGGCCATCTTGGTTTCTCGCGGCAGGGGCGAGGGCTCGGCGGTGAGCGCCGGCGGATTGAGCGACCTCTTCCAGTCGGTGCCCAGCACATAGTCCGGCAGCTGACCCTTGAAGTTGGCGAAGGCCGCGCCGTCGTCGAACGGTCCGGTGGAGCGTCCGCCGCCCCAGCCGGCGAGGATCTGCGGCCCGGCGGGGCGATCGTCGCCGCCCAGGTCCGGCTTGGCCACCGCGCCCATCAGCAGGCCGGCCGCCAGCGCCACCCCCGCTCCCGTCCACAGCGCGTTCACCTTTGATGTCTCCGTTCCATGCCGCGGCCTAACAAAGCGCGGTGGACGGATTGGTTCAGGGTGAAGCTAGATGTGGGTCGCCGGCGGCGTCAGCCCTTCTCGACGAAGCTGTCGATGACCTTCTTTTCGCCGGCCTTTTCGAAGGCCACGGTGAGCTTGTTGCCGTCGATGGCTGTGACCTGGCCGTAGCCGAACTTCAGGTGGAAGACCCGGTCGCCGCGCTTGTAGTCGCTGGCCGCCGACGCATCGGAGACCGCCACCAGCCGGCCTTCGCCCTCGATCACCTGCTGGCGGCCCGGATGGCTGCCGCGATAGCCGGCCGCCTGGGCGCGCCGCCACCCCGGCGAGGAATAGCCGGCGCCGAAATTGGGCGCCTCGTCCCAGCGGCTGCCGTGCTGCTGCATGCCGGGGCCGCCGCCGTAATACCCCGTTTCGGAAGAGGCCTCGACGTTGGCGAGCGGGAGTTCGTCGACGAACCGGCTCGGGAGCTGGCTGGTCCAGCGGCCATAGACCTGGCGGTTGGCGGCGAAGGAGACGCGGGCCTCCTCGCGGGCGCGGGTGAGGCCGACGTAGGCCAGGCGCCGTTCCTCCTCGAGGCCCTTCTCGCCCTTCTCGTCGAGGCTGCGCTGCGAGGGGAAGATGCCTTCTTCCCAGGCCGGCAGGAACACCAGCGGGAACTCCAGCCCCTTGGCCTGGTGCAGGGTCATGATCTGCACCCGGTCGCCGCCGGAGGTCTTGTCGAGGTCGAGCACCAGGGAGACGTGTTCGAGGAAGGCTTCCAGGGTGTCGAACTGGCTCATGGCGCCGACCAGTTCCTTGAGGTTCTCCAGCCGGGTCTGGGCCTGCGGCGTGCGGTCGAGGCGCAGGGCGTCGGTATAGCCGCTCTCCTCCAGGACCGTCTCCATCAGCCGGGCGTGGTGGGTGCGCTCGGCCTCGCCGCGCCAGCGGTCGAGGTCGCGCAGGAAGTTGGCGAGCTGGCTGCGGGTGCGGGCGGCGAGTTCGTCGGTGAGCACCAGCTGGCGGGCGGCGGCCCAGGCCGAGACGCCGTTCAGGCGGGCCACCTGCAGCAGCTTCTGCACCGTGGTGTCGCCGATGCCCCGCTTGGGGGTGTTGACGATGCGCTCGAAGGCCAGGTCATCGCTCGGCGAATAGATCAGCCGCAGATAGGCGACCGCGTCGCGGATCTCGGCCCGCTCGAAGAATCGGGGGCCGCCGATCACCACATAGGGAATCTGCAGCAGGAGGAAGCGGTCCTCGAAAGCGCGCATCTGGAACGCGGCGCGGACCAGGATCGCCATGTCGCGGTAATTGCGGCCCTTCTTCTTCGCCTGCTCGATCTCGTCGGCGATCAGCCGGCTCTCGGCGTCGCCGTCCCAGACGCCGCGCACCACCACCTTTTCGCCGCCTTGGCTCTCGGTCCACAGCGTCTTGCCGAGCCGCCCCTTGTTGGCGGCGATCAGGCCCGAGGCGGCGGCCAGGATGTGGCTGGTGGAGCGGTAGTTGCGCTCCAGCCGGACCACCTTCGAGCCCGGGAAATCCCGTTCGAAGCGCAGGATGTTGTCCACCTCGGCGCCGCGCCAGCCATAGATCGACTGGTCGTCGTCGCCGACGCAGCAGACGTTCTGGCTCTTCTGGGCCAAGAGGCGCAGCCACAGATATTGGGCGACGTTGGTGTCCTGGTACTCGTCCACCAGGATGTAGCGGAAACGGCCATGGTACTCGGCCAGCACGTCGTCGTGGCCGGTGAAGATGGTCAGGTTGTGCAGCAAGAGGTCGCCGAAGTCGCAGGCGTTGAGGATGCGCAGCCGCGCCTGATAGAGCCGGTAGAGGGTCTCGCCCTTGCCGTTGGCGAAATGGGCGCCTTCCTGGGGCGGCAGCTTGTCGGGCGTCCAGCCGCGGTTCTTCCAATGGTCGATCATCCCGGCGAGCGCCTTGGGCGTCCAGCGCTTGGGGTCGATGTTCTCGGCTTCCAGCAGCTGCTTGATCAGCCGCTCCTGATCGTCGTCGTCGAGGATGGTGTAGTTGGACTTCAGCCCCACCAGCTCGGCGTGGCGGCGCAGGATCTGGGCGGCGATCGAGTGGAAGGTGCCGAGCCAGCGCAGCCCCTCGGCCTGGGGCCCGATGATGGCCGTGATCCGCTCGCGCATCTCGCGCGCGGCCTTGTTGGTGAAGGTGACGGTGAGCAGCTCCCATGGCCGCGCCCGGCCGGTGGCCAGGATGTGGGCCAGGCGGGTGGTGAGCACGCGGGTCTTGCCGGTGCCGGCGCCGGCCAGCACCAGCACCGGACCCTCGGTCGCCTCCACCGCGGCCCGCTGCTCGGGGTTCAGCCCGGCCATGTAGTCGCCCATCGGAGCGCTCGGGCGCGCCAGATCGCTGACGCGCGGGGCAGGCAGATCGGGGGAGGGGCCGGAGGAGTCGGACATCGGAAG
>NZ_DASZBG010000091.1:0-1809 GCF_035944335.1 Phenylobacterium sp.
GTCCTCGGGCTGCTAGCCATCCGCGATGATCTTGCGAACCGCCGTCCTCACCGCCGCCGTCCTCGCCGCCTCCAGCGCCTTGGCTGCGCCCAAGCCCGGGCCGCACAAGACCCCGCCCGCCGCCAAGCCGGCCACGGCCGCGGCCACCGACGCGGCGCCCGGCGGCCCGTTCGACGCACGCGAGCCCGGCAATCTCATCGCCCTGCTCGCCACGCTGGACGCCAAGGGCCAGGTGACCGCCCACGACAGGGAAGGCGTGCTCATCAGGGTAACCTCGCCGGCCGGCGGCTTCACCGTGCAGTACGAGGGCTGCAACCAGCAGGGCCATGTCTGCAGCGCCGTTCAGTTCGACGCCTCGGCGGAGGCCAAGACCGCGACCATCGCCGAGATCAACGGCTTCAACCAAAGCTCGCTCGCCTGCCGCATCTTCCAGGACAAGGCGGGCAAGCCGCATGTGCTCTATTCGAGCCTGGTGTTCGCCAGCTCGAGCCGGCAGGACATGCTGACCCACATCAACGCCTGGCGCGGCTGCCTCGCGGACTTCGGCGGCTTCCTGAAGGATCCGCCGGGCTATCTGGCCGCCGCCCCTTAAGCCGGTTCGGCCGTCCGGCTGCGGAAGGACACCGCCTTGTCGAGCGCGGCCTCCGCCTCGGCCATGATCCGCTTGACGATCTCGCCGGCCGGCAGGACGTCGTGGATGCCGCCCGCCGACTGGCCCATGGCGAAGGCTGAGCGGTCGACGTCGAGCCCCTCGATCTGGCCGCCGATGCCGCCCATGACGCCGGCGCGCGAGGACAGGATCGCCTGCTGAGGGAAGGGCTGGATCTCAGCCGGCCGGCTCTCCCAGTCGGCGACGTAGGCATTCTTCTTCACCCGCATCGGCTTGCCGGAATAGCTCCGCGTGCGAACCGTGTCCTCGTCGGTCGCCTCCAGGATCACCTCGCGATAGAGTTCGCCGGCGTGGGCCTCCTGTGACGCGATAAACCGCGTGCCCATCCAGACGCCCACCGCGCCCAGGCAGAGCGAGGCCGCCAGCCCGCGCCCGTCATAGAGCCCGCCCGCCGCGACCACCGGCACCTTCACCGCGTCCACGGCCTGGGCGACCAGCGGCAAGGTGCCGACCAGGCCCGTGTGACCGCCGCCCTCCCCGCCCTGGCAGATCACCGCGTCGCAGCCGGCCTGCTCGGCCTTCACCGCATGCTTCACCGCCCCGCAGACGACCATCACCTTGAGATTGGCCGCCTTCAGCTTCTCGAGGATCGGCATGGGGATACCAAGGCCGGCGATGAAGGACGAGGCGCCCTCTTCGATGATCACGTCGACGCTGGCCAGCAGGCTGTCGGGCGAGGCGGCCAGCAGGTCTACGCCGAACGGCTTGTCGGTGAGCGTCCTCACCAGCCGCATCTGCTCGCGGATGAAATCGGGGCCGCGCCCGGCCATGCCCAGCACGCCGTAGCCGCCGGCGTTGGACACCGCAGCGCAGAGCTCGGCGTAGGAGACGCCGCCCATCCCGGCCAGCATGATCGGATGCTTCACGCCGAGCAGGTCGCAGAGCGGGGTGTGCAAGCCCATCGGGTCTCTCCTCAGAAGATCGCGTAGCCGCCGTCGATCAGGAAGCTGTCGCCGGTGTGGAACCTGGAGGCGTCGGAGGCCAGGTAGACGGCGATGCCGCCGAAGTCCTCCGGCTCGCCCCAGCGGCGGAAGGGCACGCGCTTGATCACCGCGTCGTTGAACTTGTCATTGTCCTGGGCGCCTTGGGTCATGTCGGTGGCGATCCAGCCCGGCAGGACGGCGTTGGCGCGCACGCCG
>NZ_DASZBG010000092.1:0-1565 GCF_035944335.1 Phenylobacterium sp.
AGCTGCACCCGGCCCTCGGTGTTGACGTAGATGCCGTTCTTCTCGGTATAGGCGGCGCCGGGCAGGATCACGTCGGCGCGGTGCGCGCCGCGGTCGCCGTGGGTGCCGATATAGACGACGAAGGCCTTGGTGGCCGAAAGCTCGATCTCGTCGGCGCCGAGCAGGAACAGCAGGTCCGCGCCGCCCTTGGCGACCATCTGCGCGGCGGCCTTGCCGCCGGCCTTGGGCGTGAAGCCGAGGTCCAGGCCGCCGACCCGGGCGGCCGCGGTATGCAGCACGTTCCAGCTCGCGCCGAAGGCCTTGGCGACGCCGGTCGCAGCGTTCAGCACCGCCGCGCCATCGGCCCGCGCGAGCGCCCCCGCGCCGACGATGATCGCCGGCGCCTTGGCGGCCCTCAGCGCCTGGACGAAGTCGCCCTTCTGGCGCGCCAGCCCGCCCAGGCTCTGCGCGCCCGCGCCCAGGTAGTCGTAAGGGTAGGTCAGGTCGGCCTGCTCGCCGATCACGCCGATCCGCAGGGCGCCGGCCAGCCAGCGCTTGCGCAGCCGCGCGTTGAGCACCGGGGCCTCCAGCCGCGGATTCGCGCCGACCAGCAGCAGGACGTCGGCGTCCTCGATCCCGGCGATGGTGGAGTTGAACAGCCAGCTCGCCCGCGGGCCGTCGCCCAGGGCCAGGCCGTCCTGGCGGCAATCGAGGCTCGTCACGCCCAGGCCGCCGAACAGGTCCAGCGCGGCCTTCATGGATTCGGCGTCCTGCAGGTCGCCGGCGATCACGCCCACGCGGTCCGGCGCCGCCGCTTTCAGCCGGCTCGCCACGACGTCCAGCGCCTCGTTCCAGCTGGCGGGCCTGAGCTTGCCGCCCTCGCGGATGTAGGGCCGATCCAGCCGCTGGCGGGAAAGTCCGTCGACCGCATAGCGGGTCTTGTCGGAGATCCACTCCTCGTTGACGTCCTCGTTGACGCGCGGCAGCACGCGCAGCACCGCCGGCCCGCGGGCATCCACCCGGATCGCGGCGCCCAAGGCGTCGTGGACGTCGATGCTCTCGGTCTTCTTCAGCTCCCAGGGGCGGTAGTTGAAGGCCCAGGGCTTGTGGGTGAGCGCGCCCACCGGGCACAGATCGACCGCGTTGCCGGACAGGTTCGACGTCACCGCCTTGTCTAGATAGGTCGTGATTTCAACGTCTTCGCCGCGAGAGATGAGACCGATCTCAGGGACGCCGGCCACCTCGGTGATGAACCGGACGCAGCGCGTGCACTGGATGCAGCGGGTCATCACGGTCTTGATCAGCGGGCCCATGAACTTCTCTTCGACGGCGCGCTTGTTCTCCGAATAGCGGCTGTCGTCTCGGCCATAGCCCATGGCCTGGTCCTGCAGGTCGCACTCGCCGCCCTGGTCGCAGATCGGGCAGTCCAGCGGGTGGTTGATGAGCAGGAACTCCATCACCCCGTGGCGGGCCTTCTTGACCATCGGCGTATCGGTGAAGATCTCCATGTTCTCGGCGGCCGGCAGGGCGCAGGACGCCTGCGGCTTCGGCGGGCCGGGCTTCACCTCCACCAGGCACATGCGGCA
>NZ_DASZBG010000093.1:0-14952 GCF_035944335.1 Phenylobacterium sp.
TTCGATGTTCAGCTGGGCGCGGGTTTCGGCCAGCTTCTGGGCCCAACGCAGGTTCTCGACGAACTGCTCCGCAGCGAGAGCCGTCAACACCCCCAGCACGATGATCCCGTATTCCTTCAGGAACTCCCGCCAGCCGTGCCACGGCTTGGGTTTGTGGATGTCCAACGCGCCGCCCCCAAGCGGATCAACCTTGGCCGCAGGGTAAGCGGACTCGGCGAATGACCGCTAGGGGTGGAAAGCGGACTTCAGTCCACGCAGCGGACTACGACCTTTCCGAAATGCGCTCCGCTCTCAAGGTGAGCGAAGGCCTCACGCGCCTCGTCGAATGCAAAGACCCGGTCGATCACCGGCTTCAGGCCGGTGGCCGCGACGGCGCGATTGAAGTCCAGCAGGGCGGCGCGGTCGCCAACGGTGACGTTGCGGATGCTCGCGCCGCTTGCCTTTAGTTGGAAGAAGTCGATGCCAGGGTTCTCGGTGCTCAGAAAGCCGATCGAGGCGATCTCACCGCCAAGCGCCACAGCGCGTAGAGATTGGACGATGGTGCCAGGCCCGCCGACCTCGACCACTCGATCAACACCTCGGCCGTCAGTGAGTTCGTGAACCCGGCGCCCCCACTCAGGCTCCTCGACATAGTTCACGACGTGAGCAGCGCCCATTGCCTTCAGCTGCTCAGCCTTGGCCTCGCTGGAAGTGGTGGCGATCACCGTGGCGCCCACCGCACGGGCCACCTGGAGGGCGAAGATGGAGACGCCGCCGCTGCCCTGGACAAGCACAGTGTGCCCGGCGCGAATGGGCACAGGTCCCGTGAGGGCTGTCCAGGCTGTGACGCCTGCGCAGGGAAGGGCTGACGCCTCCTCGTACGAGAGCGCGTCCGGCAGCGGGACAACGGCTTCCTGGCTGATCGCCTTCAGTTCGCAGAGCCAACCGTCGCTCTCCGCGCCGTAGGTGTCGCTGGCGATCGTGGACGGCGTCTCGCCGCCGAACCAGCGCGGATGGAACGCTCCGATCACCCGGTCGCCAACCTTGAGCGCGCGGACGCCTTCGCCCACCGCCACGATTTCTCCGGCCGCGTCGCTGGTTGGGATCAGCCCGGGGACGCACTTGCGTGGATAGCGCCCCCGCAGCATGGCGATGTCACGAAAATTCAGAGAGACCGCATGTACGCGAACCAGCACCTCGCCTCGCTGCGGCCGCGGTTCGGCCTCTTCGTGAACGCGGAGCTCGTCCAGGCTATCGAAGCTGTCGAAACGGTAAGCGCGCATGCTCAGCTCGTATTTGTGAAGTGACGACAGGAGGCGATGGGCATCTAGGCGACCCGCTCTCCATCTGGCAAGAATGGACGAAAAGGTGTGCCAGTCACCTAGAGGTAAGCGCATGTCCGATCCTCGCTTAGCGGAGCCGAAGATTCCGAAGATCGCCTGCGTCGAGGACGTGGAGGAGGCGATCTCAATCCTTGAAGGGCGCTGGAAGATGCTGATCGTGGCGCATCTCTATGGTGAGCCCGTGCTGCGCTTTTCGGAGTTGCGGCGCGCGATCCCGCAAGTTTCGCAAAAGATGCTGATCCAGCAACTCCGCGGTCTGGAAGGGGATGGGGTCGTGAAGCGCACCATCCACGCTCAGGTGCCTCCAAAGGTGGACTACGAGCTTACTGAGCTCGGGCGAGGGCTTGGCCCCGTGTTCCTAGCGCTCTTGGATTGGACTCAGCTTCGCCGGACACTGCTGGGCAGGGGCGAAGTTGGTAAGGATCGGACGAACTGAACATCCGCAACGGGTCCATAGCGGACATCGACGTCAGGGCCGAAAGCGGACCTGGCCGATCTATGGGCCCGCGCCCCTAGGCCGCCGCGAGCTCTCCGGCGAGGGCGCGGTGGATGAGGTCGATCGTGCGCTGGACGCCGAAGATGGCCACGAAGGAGCCGAAGCGGGGGCCCTGGGTCTGGCCGAGCAGCACTTCGTAGAGGGCGGTGAACCAGGCGCGCAGCGGCTCGAAGCCGGCCTGTTTGCCGACCTCGAAGACCTCGTTCTGGATCGTCTCGGCGTCGGCGTCGGCGGGCAGGGCGGCGAGGCGCGTGGCAAGCGCCTCCATGGCGGCGCGCTCGCGGGCGTCGGGCTCGCGGAAGCGCTTCGCGGGCTTCACGAAGTCCTCGTAGTAGTTGATCGCGTAGCCGACGAGCTGGTCGAGCAGCGGCTCGGTTTGCGGCGTCGCGCCGGGGATGTAGCGCTCCAGGAAGCCCCAGAGGATGTCCTTGGTCGAGGCGTCGGCCCCGGCCACCAGGTTCAGCAGCAGTGAGAAGCTCACCGGCGAGCCCTTGGCCGGGGGCGCGCCGCGGTGGACGTGCCAGGCGGGATTGTCGATGGCCGGCGCATTGCCGCCTTCGGCCTTGGCGCGGTTGAAGGCGTCGAGGTGCGAGAGGTACTCGTCGGCGGCCTTGGGGATGACGTCGAAATAGAGCCGCTTCGCCGACTTGGGCGACTGGTACATGTAGTAGGCGAGGCTCTCCGGCGTGCCGTAGCGCAGCCACTCCTCCATCGTCAGGCCATTGCCCTTGGACTTGGAGATCTTCTGGTTGTTCTCGTCCATGAAGAGCTCGAAGTGGAAGGCCTCCGGCGGCTCGGCGCCCAGCGCCTTGACGATGCGGTTGGAGATGCGCACCGAGTCCACCAGGTCCTTGCCGGAGGCCTCGAAGTCGACCTTCAGCGCGGTCCAGCGCGCGGCCCAGTCGGGGCGCCATTGCAGCTTCACGTGGCCGCCGGTGACCGGGACTTCGGTGAGCGTCCCGTCCTCGTCGGCGAAGACGATCGTGCCCTTCTCGATGTTGCGCTCCAGGGTCGGCGCCTGCAGCACGCGGCCGGTCTTGGGGCTGATCGGCAGGAAGGGCGAATAGGTGGCGCGGCGCTCTTCGCCCAGCGTCGGCAGCATGATCGCCTGGATGGCGTCGAAGCGCTCGAGGATGCGCAGCAGCACCTCATCGAAGCGGCCGGACCGGTAGGTCTCGGTGGACGACATGAAGGTGTAGTCGAAGCCGAAGCCATCGAGGAAGGCGCGCATGCGGGCGTTGTTGTGGGCGCCGAAGCTCTCGTGCTCGCCGTAGGGGTCGCGGACCGAGGTGACAGGCTTGTCGCGGTCCTCCTCCAGCATCTCGCGGTTGGGCACGTTGTCGGGGATCTTCCGCAGGCCATCCATGTCGTCGGAGAAGACGATCAGCTCGGTGGGGATGGCGTCTTCCGTCAGCGCGCGGAAGGCGGTGCGGACCATGGTCGGCCGCGCGGCCTCGCCGAAGGTGCCCATGTGCGGCAGGCCAGACGCGCCATAGCCGCACTGGAAGATCACCGGCTCGCGAAGCGCCGGCAGGGCGGCCACGGCCTCGGCGATCTTGCCGGCGCCGACCAGGGTGGCGGCGAGATCCCGCTCTTCCTCCGTCAGGCGCAGGCGGAAGACGCGGTCGAGCAGGAGGCGCGCCTGTTCGAACGGCCAGCTCTTCGCCTCGCGGGCCTGATGGGAGAGACCTTGCAGCATGGGGGCTGCGGGTTACCGCCCCGGCGGCCCAGGCTCAAGCGCCCATTTTGACGGGGGGCCGCAAAGCTGGGCTATGCTGAACCCATGAACAGCCGTCTCGTCGCCCTCGCCGCCCTCCTGGCGCTTGCCGCCTGCGCCAAACAGGGTCCGGCCGCGCCGCCTGCGAAGACGCTCACCTTCTCGATCGTCTCGACCGAGAACACCCAGGTCCAGATGCAGGAATGGGGGCCGTTCCTGCGCGACATGGAGGCGGCGACCGGGCTGCACGTAAAGCCCTTCTTCGGCTCCAACTATGCCGCGGCGATCGAGGCCATGCGCTTCAAGCAGTCGGACCTCGGCTGGTTCACCAACCAGTCGGGGCTGGAGGCGGTGCGCCGGGCCGGCGGCGAGGTGTTCGCCCGGACCTCCAAGCCCAGCGGGCCCGATGGCTATCAGGGGGTGATCATCATCCGCAAGGGCAGCGGGATCACGCTCGACAAGCTGCTGAAATGCGGCGCCCGGCTGAGCTTCGGCATGGGCGACGCCAAGTCGACCTCGGGCACGCTTGCGCCCATGACCTATCTGTTCTGGCCCCGGAACATCGAGCCGGCGCGCTGTTTCCGCACCGTGCGCAACGCCGGGGCGGAGGCGAACCTGCTGTCGGTCGGCTCCGGGGTTCTGGACGCCGCCACCGACAACACCAACTCCATGGACCGGCTGGCCGCGCAGGGTACGCCGATCGCCAGGAAGACCCTGGCCAACCTCGAGGTGATCTGGCGCTCGCCGACCATCCCCGAGGACCCGATGGTCTGGCGCAAGGACCTGGATCCGGCGATCAAGGACAAGGTGAAGGGCTTCATCCTTTCCTACGGGACGGGGACGGGCAAGGACGCCGAGCGCCAGCGGGCGGTGCTGAAACGCCTGCAGCTCGGCCCCTTCAAGGCGGCCGACGACAGCCACCTGATCCCGGTGCGGGAGATGGAGGCGGCGGGCCAGGTGGCCGCCGCGAAGGCCAAGGGCGACAAGCCCGCGCTGGCCAAGGCCGAGGCCAGCCTCAAGGCCGTCCAGGCGGAGAAGGCGGCGCACCCGTCGTGATCGGCCGCCGGCTCGCAACGCTCGCCGCCCTGCTGGCGCTCGGCGCCTGCGGGCCGCCCGCGACGCCGCCGGCGAAGACCCTGACCTTCTCGATCCTCTCCAACGAGTCGCGCCAGACCGGCGAGGCGGACTGGGCGCCCTTCCTCGCCGACTTCGGCAAGGCGGTGGGCGTGAAGGTGAAGCCCTACTATGGCTCGAACTACACCGGCCTGGTGGAGGCCCTGCGCTTCAAGCAGACCGACCTTGGCTATTTCTCCAACCAGTCGGGGCTGGAGGCGGTGCGGCGCGGCGGCGGGGAGGTCTTCGCCCACACCGTCAATCCGACCGGGCGGGCCGGCTACGAGTCGGTGATCATCGCCCGCAAGGGGCTCGGCCTGACGCTGGACAAGCTGCTCAAGTGCGACCGGACGCTCGACTTCGGCATGGGCGATGCGGAATCCACCTCCGGAACCCTGGCGCCGATGACCTATCTGTTCGGCCCGCGCGGCATCGATCCCGCGGCCTGTTTCCGCACGGTGCGCTCGGCGAGCCACGAGGCCAACCTCTATGCGGTGGGCTCCGGCGTGATGGCCGCGGCGACCAACAACAACACCGCCCTGGAGCGGCTGGCCATGCTCGACACCGAGGTGGCCAGGAGGACGCTCGCCAATGTGGAGGTGATCTGGCGCTCGCCCCGGCTGCCGGAGGACCCGCTGATCTGGCGCAAGGACCTCGACCCGGCGCTGAAGGCGAAGATCGCCCGCTTCATCTACGGCTATGGCGTGGGCGATAGCGCCGAGGCCAGGCGCCAGCGCGCGGTGCTGGCCCGGCTGCAGACCGCGCCCTTCGCGCCGGCCGACGATCGCCACCTGATCCCGGTGCGCGAGATGGCCGCGACGCGCGACCTGATCGCGGCGCGGAAGAAGGGTGACGCGGCGGGCCTCGCCACGGCCCAGGCGGCGCTGGCCGCGATCGAGACGGAGAAGGCGGCGGTGGCTCCGCCCGCGCCCGCGCCCTAAGCGGCTCCGGCCAAAGCCTCGGCGAACAGCTCCCGCACGCCAGCGGTCGATCCGGGCAGGGACAGCTCCAGCAAGGTCGCGCCCTCCAGGAGGGTCAGGACGCCGGCCGCCAGCACGGCCTTGTGCGGGCCCTCGGCGACGTCGAGCCGCTCGGCCACCCAGTTGCGCCAGCCGACGATCCCGGCCCGCGCCGCCTCCCGGTACGGCTGCTCTCCGCGCGCGCCGAGCGCGGTAATTTCGGCCCAGACGCCCATGTAAGGCGCGAGGGCGGGATCGGTGAGCAGGCTCCAGGCCTGGGTCAGGAAGCGGTCGGGCGGCAGCCGTCGATCCAGGGCCGAGCCCGCCAGCGCCGCCGCCATCCGCCGCGAGATGCGCCGCAGGACCGCCCGCACCAACTCCGACTTTGAGGTGAAATAGTAGAGCAGCATGCGGTCGCTGGTGGCGAGCGCGGCGGCGAGATCGCGCAGGGCGAAGGGGCTCATGCCGTCGCGCAGGGCGAGGTCGGCCAGCCGCTCGGTGAGCTCGGCGCGCTTCAGCTCGAAGGGCGAGGCGGGAGGTGACATGGGAATCTTGTAGCATGCGCTACAGTTTTCTGATATGTAGCGCATGCTACATCTTCGCGGAGGCTTGCATGCTGCGCCCGTCTCAGATCGCCATCCTTACGCTCGTCGGCCTCGCCTTCTGGGCGGCGGCGACCGTCTCCATCCGCTGGTCGGCGTACGGGCTGCTCGATCCGACCCGCGGCGCCCTGATGTTCGCCACGGCCTTGCCGGTGGGCTGGCTGAGCGTGCGGGCGACCCGCTCGGCCGCTCGGCTGGCGCGTGAGCAGCTGGCCGCCGGCGTCCTGCTCGCGGGTGCGGTGGCCATGCTGGTGGATGGCGCGGCCCTGCGCTGGGCGCCTCAGGTCTATGGCGACACCGAGCAACTGGTGCGCCTGGGCGCGGCCTGGCTGCTCTGGGGCTATGGGGTGAGCCTGGTCCTGGCCCTGATTATGAGCCGCGCCCCGGCGGCGGCTACGCCTCCGCCAGCAGGAAGTGCCCCCTGAGGGCGGCGACCGGGGTGTTGCGGGCTTCCTGCCAGGCCTCGACGTGGACGTTGGCCACGCGGCGGCCGACCTTGCGCAGCTCGGCCCGCGCATAGGTGGTCATGGCCCGGCCGGGGCGCAGATATTCGATGGTGACGTCGATGGTCTTGGCGAGCCGGCCGGAGCCCTGGGTCACCCAGAGCTGGGCCAGCGCCGTGGCCTCCAGGAAGCCGCCGATCACCCCGCCGTGCAGGGCCGGGATCATGGTGTTGCCGACCAGGTGCGGCTGGAACGGCAGGACGGCGGTCATCTCGTCGCCGGCCAGTTCGGCGCGCATGCCGAGAAAGCGGATGTAGGGCGCCCGCTGCAGGAAGGCCTCGAGCTTGGCGTGGTCGGCTTCGCTCATGCCCCGGCGCGGCCCGTCAGCATGAAGGCGGCCTGGGCGGTGGCGATGGGGTCGGCCGGGTCGGCGTCCCAGGCCTGGGCGCGGACGAAGGCGATGGAGCGGGTGAGCTTGTAGCAGTGGGCCTCGGCGGTGACCCCGGCGCGCGGGACGGCGGGGCGCATGTAGTCGATGCGCAGGTCGAGGGTGGCGGTGCCGAAGGGGCCTTGGGTGACGTCGTAGGCGGCCGAGGAGATGGCCAGGCCGCAGGTGTGGTCCAGGAGGCTGGTGACCACCCCGCCGGCGATCACGCCGGTGTCGGGATCTCCGACCAGGTCCTCGCGCCAGGGGACCTCGATGACGCCCTTGCCATGCTCGACGGAGACGAAGCGGAAGCCGAGCGCGGCCGCCTGCGGCACCGTCGTGGCCATGTGCTGGCCCATCTGGCGAAGGAACTCGAGGTCAGCGGCCATGCCCTGCGGGGTTAGGGGCGAAGGGGGTCGGGGTCAATGATGCCGCGAGGTGAGGGTTTAGTGGATCATCGGCAGGACGTAGGCGATCACCAGGGCGAGGACGGGGGTGGCGGCCATCACGAAATTGGCGAAGCCGAGGATCGGGGAAACGGCGTTGGTCATGGTCTCTCTCCTTGTTGGGGTCCGGCGGGCCGGCCCATGCGTTTCGGTGAGAGGGGTATACGCATCGCCTTTCGCGAATACTTGTTAAGTGTTGGTCATGACGTCGAATTCATAAGGTTAATAGGAATTCACAAGATGAAGACTTGGTAAGGTTGCGCAATCGCGCGGGGCGCCTAGGTTCAGACCCATGATCCGACCGCAGGACCTGCTCTGCCCCAGGCCCGAGGGGCTCTATTGCGCGCCCGGCGATTTCTACATCGACCCGGTGCGGCCGGTGGCGCGTGCGGTGATCACCCACGGCCACGCCGACCACGCCCGCGCCGGGCACGGCGCGGTGCTGGCCACGCAGGCCACGCTCGACATCATGGCCGAGCGCTACGGCCCGGACTTCGCCCAGGCCAGGCAGGCCGCGGCCTATGGCGAGGCGGTGGACCGCGACGCCGTGCAGGTGACCCTGGCCCCGGCCGGCCATGTGCTGGGCTCGGCCCAGGTGGTGGTGCGCTGGAAGGGCCTGACCATGGTGGTCAGCGGGGATTACAAGCGAAGACGAGACCCCACATGCCCGGCCTTCGAGCCCGTGGCCTGCGACGTGTTCATTTCGGAGGCGACCTTCGCCCTGCCGGTCTTCCGCCATCCCGACGACCGCCATGAGATCGCCCGGCTGCTGCGCTCGGTGGGCCAGTTCCCGGAGCGGGCGCACCTGGTGGGGGCCTATGCGCTGGGCAAGGCGCAGCGGATCATCCGGCTGCTGCGCGAGGCCGGCTGGGCGCGGCCGATCTATGTGCACGGCGCGCTGGAGCGGCTGAACGCGCTCTATGAGCGGCACGGGATCGAGCTTGGGCCGCTGGAGCCGGCGACCACGGCGGACAAGAAAGACTTCGCCGGCGAGATCGTCATCGCCCCGCCCTCGGCCCTGCAGGACCGTTGGAGCCGGCGGTTCCCCGATCCGGTGACGGCCTTCGCCTCGGGCTGGATGCAGGTGCGGGCCCGCGCCCGGCAGCGCGGCGTCGAGCTGCCGCTGATCATCTCAGACCACGCCGACTGGGACGAGCTGACCGGCACGGTGGACGAGCTGCGGCCGGGCGAACTGTGGATCACCCACGGCCGCGAGGAGGCCCTGGCCCGCTGGGCGGAGCTGCACGGCGTGCCGGCCCGGGCCCTGGCGTTGGTCGGTTACGAGGAAGAGGACGAGGACTGAATTCCACTCTCGCGCGTTCTGTTGGCACTGCTGCTCCGATGTCTGCAGCCGATAGTCGAAAGATGAAGGTGCGCGTGAACGTACAATTGCAGCGGCTTGCCCAGCCGGCAGTCGATGTGACGCTCGTCGATTGCCCGGAGATTCTGCTGAAACTGTTCCAAGACCCGGGGCAAGGTCCGCTGGCCCCGTTCTCGGTCCTGATGATCGACGAGGAAATCCCGACGGACGGCGACCTGATGCTGGATGCAACGAAGCTGAGGCTCGTGACGATGGGTGCGCCCGGCCTCGCCCTGCTGGTCGGCAGGCGTGCGAAGGCCTGGGCCCCGGCCAATGCGGACGATCCCATCAGGGTCGAGGTGACGCCGGCTCCGGCCGTCGCTCCGGCCGCGGTTCCGTCGCCGGCGCCCGGCGCCGGCGACCTGGCGTTCCTGGCCGAAGCCAGGGCGAAGCTGAAGCACGCGGACCTTTGCCGCGCCTTGGGCGGCCTGCTCGAGCGCGTGCGGGCCCTGCAGCCGCGAGGCGCCCTGCGCGCCCTCGACGGCGGTCTTGGGCACAGACGCCGCTACGTCAACGCCCCTGACAACTTCGTGAGCTTCACGATTCAATCCCGGGCGATCGTCGTCCACGCGCGCCGCAGCGGCGCGGCGCGGATGAGCAAGTTCAAGCTCGCCGACGAGCGGAGGCCCTACATGCGGTTCCGGCTGTGCAACGCCGCGGACCTGGAGGCGGCCTTCCCACTCATCGAGGCGTCCTGGCGGCGCGGCGCCTAGTCCCGCCAAGGAACGCGGGCCCGCCGGTGGCGTTCGCTTGCGCGAACAGGAGGCCAAGATGAGCGAACCGAACACTCCGACACCCGGCAGCGGCGGCGGCATGGGCGGGCCGGTCTCCAGGCCCGACGGTGGCGGCCTGCCGCCGAAGACCGGCGGGATGCCGGCGCCCGGCGGCGAGGACAGCCGCGATCCCGGCATGGCGGGCGAGGGCGACCTCGGCCAGGATACCGGCGGGATGATCGGCGAGGGCTGATCCCGAATCCGGTCCGTCATCCCCGGGCTTGTCCCGGGGACCCATAGACGCCGATGGCGAACGTTGACCGCGGCGGCGTCGCCTCGCCATTTTCGCGGACGCCTGCGTTTATGGGTGGCCGGGACAAGCCCGGCCATGACGGTCGAAAAGAGTAGATGCGCGCCTTCGCCGAACTGCTGGACCGGCTGAGCCTGACCGGGTCGCGGAACGCCAAGCTGCGGCTGGTGCGCGACTACCTGCGCGAGACGCCGGACCCGGACCGCGGCTGGGCGCTGGCGGCGCTGACCGGCGACCTGAGCTTCAACGCGGCAAAGCCCGCCTTCATCAGGAAGGCGGTCGAGGCGCGGATGGACCCGCAGCTGTTCTGGTGGTCCTACGACTATGTGGGCGACCTGGCCGAGACGGTGGCGCTGGTCTGGCCGCGGCGGCCGGGCGCCAACCGCGAGCCGGAACTGTCGGAGGTGGTGGAGGCGCTGCGCACCGCCACGCGGGCCGAGGTCCAGGCGCTGATCGAGGGCTGGCTCGACGCCATGGACGAGCCGCGAGAGCGGTGGGCGCTCCTGAAGCTGATGACCGGCGGCTTGCGCGTGGGGCTGACGGCCCGGCTCGCCAAGCGGGCGGCGGCGGAGATGGGCGAGGCGGGCGCGGTCGAGCCGGCCGAGATCGAGGAGCTTTGGCACGCCCTGCACCCGCCCTACGAGGACCTGTTCGCCTGGCTGGAGGGGCGTTCGGAGAAGCCGTCGTCGGACAATCCCGGGCGCTTCCGGCCGGTGATGCTGGCCCAGGCGATCGACGAGGCGGTCGATTTCGCCAAGCTCGATCCGGCCGACTACGCCGCCGAATGGAAATGGGACGGAATCCGCGTGCAGCTGGTCCATGAGGCCGGGGCGCGCCGGCTCTACACCCGCACCGGCGACGACATCTCGCGCACCTTTCCGGACCTGGTGGACGCCCTCTTCGAGGAGGGCGTGATCGATGGCGAACTCCTGGTGCTGAAAGAGGGAAAGGCGGCCAGCTTCGCCGACCTGCAGCAGCGGCTGAACCGCAAGGCCGTCGACGCCAAGCTGATGGCGAAATACCCGGCCGGCATCCGCGCCTACGACCTCCTGGCCGAGGGCCGGGAGGATACCCGGACGCTGAGCTTCGCCGAGCGGCGCAAGCGCCTGGAGGCCTTCGTGGGACGCCAGGCCTCGCCCCGTATCGACCTGTCGCCGATGCAGCCGTTCGACGGCTGGCCGGCGCTGGCCGCCTTGCGGGCCAACCCGCCATCCGGCGATCCGCAGGTCGCCGAAGGGCTCATGCTGAAGCGCTGGGACAGCCTCTACGAGGCCGGGCGGCCGAAGGGGCCCTGGTTCAAGTGGAAGCGCGATCCGTTCCTGATCGACGCGGTCCTGATGTACGCCCAGCGCGGGCACGGGAAGCGCTCCAGCTTCTATTCCGACTACACCTTCGGGGTGTGGACCAGCGGCGAGGACGGCGGCCGCGCGCTGACGCCGGTCGGCAAGGCCTATTTCGGCTTCACCGACGAAGAGCTGAAGCAGATCGACAAATATGTGCGCGACAACACGATCGAGCGGTTCGGGCCGGTGCGCTCGGTCCGCGCCGAGCCGCACCATGGCCTCGTCTTCGAGGTGGCCTTCGAGGGCTTGCAGCGCTCGGGGCGGCACAAGTCCGGCGTCGCCATGCGCTTCCCGCGGATCAGCCGCATCCGCTGGGACAAGCCGCCCGGCGAGGCCGACGAGCTGGCGGCGCTGGAGCGGATGCTGGTCCAGATGGAGGGGGGCTCTGCTACAGTCGGCCGATGAGCCCGGCCAAGACCTGCGGCGCCTGCAACTTCTGTTGCAAGGTCCTGGAAATCGCGGAGCTGGCCAAGCCGGCGGGCGTCTGGTGCCCACATGCCAATCCGGGCAAGGGCTGCGCGATCCACGGGAGCCATCCGGCCTCCTGCCAGGCCTTCGCTTGCCAGTGGCTCATCGATCCCGGCATGCCCGACGCCTTCCGGCCCGACCGCAGCAAGGTGGTGCTGAGGATGGACGCCGAGGCCCGGCGCATCACCGCCGACTGCGAGGCCGCCAATCCCATGGCCTGGCGGCGGGAGCCGATGTTCGGCCTGCTGAAGGAAAACGCCCGCCGCGGCTGGAGCCAGGGCTATCTGGTGTTCGCCAAGGTCGGTCAGCGGATGTGGCTGATCGCGCCGGGCGAGGAGCTGGACCTGGGCGAGGTCCCGCCCGGCGCGCCGCTCGCCGTGCAGCGCGACGCCGGCGGACGGCTGAGCGTGCGGGTCGGCCCCGCCTCAGCCGAGCAGTAGGGCCTCGTCGATCAGGAAGGCCTTGAGGTCGCCGCCCTTGAACATCAGGCCGCGGATGCCGGCGCGCTTGGCGGCTTCCATGTCGGAGCGCTTGTCGCCCACCAGCACCGAGCGATCGCGGTCGATGGGCCAGTCGGCGAGCGCGCGCAGGATCATGCCCGGATTGGGCTTGCGGTCCGGCGGGTCGGGGTGGCGGTAGCTCTCGACGGCCGACTCCGGATGGTGCGGGGCGAAGTAGAAGGCGTCGATGCGCCCGCCGGCCTCCGCCAGCTCCTCGGCCATGCGGGCATGCAGGGCGTGCATGTCGGCCTCGGTATAGTAGCCCCGTCCGACGCCCGACTGGTTGGTCACCACGATCACCAGCCAGCCGGCCCGGTTGAAGGCGACGACGGCGTCCCTGGCGCCGGGGATCCACGCGAAATCCTCCCAGCGGGCGACGTAGCCGCGGTCCTCGTTCAGCACCCCGTCGCGGTCGAGGAACAGCGCGGGGCGAGTCTTGGCGTCGAGCGGGCTGGCGGGCACGGCCCCGCCCTAGCACGCGGGCGGCTTGGCAGGCGATTTCAAAAAACCGCATTCCGTGGCTAGCTCGCCGCCCATGCCCGGCTCAGCCCCCGCCGTCCTCACCCTCGATGACCTGAAGGTCGACTTCGACACCTATGACGGGGTGGTGCAGGCGGTGCGCGGGGTGTCGCTCGCCATCCCGCGCGGGGCGACGCTGGGCGTGGTCGGCGAGAGCGGCTCGGGCAAGAGCCAGACCTTCATGGCGGTGATGGGCCTCTTGGCCCAGAACGGCCGGGCGAGCGGTTCGGCGAGGCTCCAGGGCCAGGAGCTGCTGGGCCTCTCCCGGCGCGACCTGAACAAGGTGCGCGGCTCGAAGATGACCATGATCTTCCAGGACCCGCTGACCGCGCTGACGCCGCACGTGCGGATCGGCGAGCAGATCGCCGAGCCCCTGCGCCAGCACCTGGGCCTCGAGCGCACTGAGGCGATGAAGCGCGCCCGGCAGTGGCTGGAAAAGGTGCGCATCCCCGACGCGGCGCGGCGGCTGCGGCAGTATCCGCACGAGCTCTCCGGCGGCATGCGCCAGCGGGTGATGATCGCCGCGGCCATGGCGGTGGGGCCCGAGCTGTTGATCGCCGACGAGCCGACGACGGCGCTCGACGTCACCGTCCAGGCCGAGATCCTCGACCTGATGGCCGAGCTGCAGCGCGAGACCGGCGCGGCCATGGTGCTGATCACCCACGACATGGGCGTGATCGCCAGGCTCGCCGACCGGGTCTGCGTGATGAAGGACGGGGCCTTTGTCGAAGAGGGCTCGGCCGAAGAGATCTTCGCGGCGCCGAAGACCGATTATACGCGCGCCCTGCTGGCGGCGATCCCGCGCCTGGACCGGCTGGATCGCGGCGGGCGGCCGGTCCTGGGGCCGGTGGCGGCCGATGCGCCGGTGGTCGTCGAGGGCCGCGACATCAAGGTCTGGTTCCCGATCTCGGACGGGCTGTTTCGCAAGGCGCGCGAGCTTCGCGCCGTGGACGGGGTCTCGTTCCAGGTGCGCCAGGGCGAGACCCTGGGCGTGGTCGGCGAGAGCGGCTCGGGCAAGTCGACCCTGGCCCGCGCCATCCTGAGGCTGATTCCCGCGACCGGCGGGGCCGTGACCCTGATGGGCCGCGACATCAGCCATGCCGAGCGCGAGGAGATGCGCGCCGCGCGGAAGGACCTGCAGATCGTCTTCCAGGACCCACTGGCGAGCCTCGATCCGCGGATGACCGTCGGGACCTCGATCGCCGAGCCGCTCTCCGTGTTCCGCCCTGACCTGGACGGCAAGGCGCGCGAGGCCGAGGTGCGGGCCATGATGGGCCGGGTGGAGCTGGATGAGGCGCTGATCAACCGCTACCCGCACGAGCTGTCCGGCGGCCAGAACCAGCGGGTCGGCATCGCCCGGGCCATGATCCTCAGACCGAAGCTGGTGATCTGCGACGAGGCGGTCTCGGCCCTCGACGTCTCGATCCGCGCCCAGATCATCGACCTCCTGATCGCCCTGCAGAAGGACATGGGGCTCTCGATGGTGTTCATCAGCCACGACCTGGCGGTGGTGCGCGAGATCAGCCACCGGGTGCTGGTGATGTACCTGGGCCGGGTGGTCGAGCAGGCAAGCCGCGAGCAGCTCTATGCGGGAGCCCGGCACCCCTACACCCGCGCTCTGCTGTCGGCGGCGCCGATCCCCGATCCGAAGGTGGAGCGCACCCGCCAGCGGCTGAAGCTGACGGCCGAGCCGCCCAGCCCGATGGACCCGCGCGCGGCGCTGCGGTTCCTGCCCTCACGCCTGCCGGCCGACCCGAACGCGCCGATCCTGGCGCCGGAGCTGCGCGAGGTGGCGCCGGGGCATCTGGTGGCGGAGTTCGATCCGCCCGGCTAAGACCAGACCATGGCGAAGATCACGCCCGTCATCATGTCCGGGGGCGCGGGCACGAGGCTCTGGCCGGTGAGCCGGGTTTCCAACCCCAAGCAGTTCCACCGGCTGGGCAGCGAACGCACGCTGATCCAGGAGACCGCCCTGCGCGCCATGGGCGAGGGGTTCGCGGCCCCCATGGTGATCTGCAACGCGGGCCATGCGCAGATCGCGGCGGCGCAGTTGGCCGAGGTCGGGCTGACCCCAAGGATCGTGCTGGAGCCGGTGGGGCGCAACACCGCGCCCTGCGCGGTGGCGGCCGCGGCCCTGGTGGCGGCGGAAGATCCTGATGGCCTGGTGCTGCTGGCGCCCGCCGACCACATCATCGAAGACGCCGCCGCCTACCA
>NZ_DASZBG010000094.1:0-9935 GCF_035944335.1 Phenylobacterium sp.
CTGGCCATCCTCGCCGCCGCCCTCGGCGTGGGCTGGCCGATCCCTGCCCGGTCGGACACGTTCTCCAGCGCGCCCGGGTCCGCCTACGCCATCGCCAGGCAGACCTGCGCCCGCCAGGGCAAGATCCTGCAGTTGTATTCCGACCAGACCAGCGACAAGGACACGGCCGTCAGCGTCACCGTCAAATCCCGCTGCGTGGCCGCCGCCAAGGTGGGACCCAGGCGCACCGCGAAGCGGCCCAAGCGCGGGCCACGGTGACGGACCCTGGGTCGTCCAGACGGCTTGGCCAGGGAGGCCCGAACCCTCGACTTCGCGGTCCGAGCATGCTGCTGGCGCGGGCCTTTGCAGGATTCATGTTCTTGTTCGCGGTCATTGCAGGCGTGCTCTTCGGTCTGGCGGGCACGCTGGACGACGGGCGCGCCTGGTCGACGCTGGCGGTGTTCTTTGGCTGCGCCGGGGTCATCACCCTCTGGCTCTGGTTCCGCGACAAGGCCCTGCTGGAACGGCGCGTAAAGGCGGGGCCGGGCTCGGAGGCCGATCCGATCCAGAACGTCGTTCAGGGGCTGGCCGGGCTGGTCTTCGTGGCGACCTTCGCCGTGCCAGGGCTCGACGAACGGTTCGGCTGGTCCCAGGCCCCCGCCGCCGTTTCGCTGGCCGGCCACGGGATGATCGCCATCGGCTTCTTGATTGTTTTCCTCACCTTCCGCGAAAACACGTTCACCGCCGGCGCCATCGAGATCGCCGAGGGCCAGCATGTGATCGCCAGTGGTCCCTACGCTGTCGTACGGCACCCCATGTACGCCGGCGCCCTCATCATGATTGCGGGAATACCCCTGGCGCTGGGCTCATGGTTCGGGCTTATCCCGGCGGCCCTCCTGGTCCCTGTCATCGTGTGGCGACTGATGCGTGAGGAGACGTTCCTGGTGGCCCACCTCGCCGGATACAGCGACTATCGCGACCGCGTGCGCTACCGGCTGGCGCCGATGGTCTGGTAGTCGGGGGCGCCGTCCATGAGCGACGAGCGAGCTTCCACCTTGGGTCGAAGGCAGGCTTTGGCGTCTCGGCGAAGAGGGGGCCGCGCGGAGAGGGCCGGCCCCGCGCCCTACCCCGCCTTGGCGAAATAGATCTCGGCGGGTCCCGGGAAGCGGCGTTCGCGCACGTCGTCGGCATAGCGGCCGACGGCGCCGCTGATCTCGCCGCGCAGGTCGGCGTAGCGGCGCACGAACTTCGGCGTCCAGTCGAACAGGCCCAGCATGTCGTCGGTGACCAGGATCTGGCCGTCGCAGCCGGCCGAGGCGCCGATGCCGATGGTGGGGACCGCGACAGCCTGGGTGATCTCGCGGGCCAGCCCCTCGGCGACGCCTTCGACGACGATGGCGAAGACCCCGGCCTCGGCGGTGGCGCGGGCCTCCGCCAGGATGCGGGCGCGCTCGCCCTCGCCCCTGCCCTTGGCCTTGAAGCCGCCGTCCATCAGCACCGCCTGGGGCCTCAGCCCCACGTGGCCCATGACCGGGATGCCGCGCTTCACCAGATAGGCGATGTTGTCGACGATGGTCTCGCCGGCCTCGACCTTCACGGCCTGGGCGCCGGTTTCCTTCATCAGACGAGCCGCGTTCTCGTAGGCGGCCTCCGCGGCGCCTTCGTAGGAGCCGAACGGCATGTCGACCACGACCATGGCCCGGCTGGAGCCGCGCATCACTGCCTGGCCGTGCAGGATCATCATCTCCAGGGTCACGCCGACCGTGTTCGGCAGGCCGTGGACCACCATGCCGAGGCTGTCGCCGACCAGCAGCAGGTCGCAGTGCTCATCCAGCAGCTCGGCCATGGGGGCGGTGTAGGCGGTCAGGCAGACGATCGGCGTCTGGCCCTTGCGCGCGGCGATGTCCGGCGCGGCGAGGCGCCTGACGGCCGACTGGCGATGCGACGACAAACTAAAGCTCCTCGATCACCCGGGTCAGGGTAAAGCCCATGGCGACGATGGCCAGGGCGGAGGCGACCCATACCACAGCCCCTCCGTCGGCGAACCCCGAGACCCAGCCCTCATGCGGGGTGAGCTGGCTGAGCCCCTGTTCCAGCACCTTGGCGCTGTCGCCAGCGCTTTCCACCCGTTGGAAGAGGTTGGACATGATCAGCTGGCTGGCGCCGATGACGCCGCCGGCGATGCCGGCCGCCCCGATCAGCCAGCGGCGCGCGGTCCAGCCGGTGGCCAGACGCCGTTCGACACGCTCGGCGAAGGCCTGCGCGTCCGGCAACTCCGGGACCTCGGCGAACAGGCGCTCGAGGCGGCGCTCGAACTCCATCTCAGCCATTGCCACGCCTCCCTGCAAGACCCGCACTGTCGCCCGGCGCCAGTCGCGCTCGGAGCTTCTCCAGACCACGTTTGACATGGGATTTGACCGTTCCAAGCGGCAGGTTCAAGGCCTCCGCCGCTTCTGCATGGGAAAGCCCCGCCCCGAAACACATGGTGACACACAACCGTTCTGCCGCGCTCAGCCTCTTCATCGCCTCATCCAGGTCGATGGCGGCGTCGGCGTCCGGGGCGGCGGTATCCGGCTCATCGGCGACGTCTTCGGCGGCCGCGCCCAGCCGCCGCTCCTTCTGCAGACGCCGCAGATAGAGGCGCGCGGCGATGCGTTTGACCCAGCCCGCGAAGGTCCCCTCGCCGCGGAATTCGCCGATCCGCTCGAAGGCGGTGAGGAAGGCGTCCTGGGCCACGTCGTCCGCTTCGGCGGCCTGGGCTCCCATCCGGCGCAGCAGGCCGCGGACCGCCGAGCCGTTGCGGCGGACGAGTTCGCCGAAGGCCCGCCGGTCGCCCGTCGCGGCGTGGCTGCAAAGCTCCACGTCGTGCAGGTTGGCGAAGCTGAGGTTGGTTACGCCCGCCATGGGCTGATCCCCCGCTGCCCGCCTATCGGCGTCCGCGGTTGACGAAGTACATGGCGATGAAGGCCAGCCCGATGAAGGCCGGGAAGCAGGCGATCCCGATCAGCGGGAACGTCGCGTCCGGATCCTCGAAACTGAGCGTCCAGCCCATGGCCGCCAGGCCCACGCCGATGCCCAGCCAGATGATGCCGGCGCGCAGATCGCGCTGCGGGGTCGGCGGCGCCTTCACGCCGGACGAGATGGCGTCCACCACCTCGGTCGGCAGGGGCTGGCCCTTCTCGATGGCCGCTTTCAGGGTTTCCGCCATCTTCTGGCGTTCCTGGCTCTGGAAATAGCGCGGCACGATGACGATGGCGGCGATCATGCCGAAGAAAAAGATCGGGATCATGGTCCCGATGACGCCCGGATCCATAGTGGTTCTCCTCTCGATGCAGGCAGGCGGTTCAGCCCGTTTCTGATGAGAAAGAGGCCTGGACGCCCGGCTACAGATGCAAATTCACGGGTGAAATCTTGGTCATGATTCCACGGCGGGGGCGCGCTCGCCCAGCCCGCCCAGCGCGGCCACCGCGCAGAAGGCCACGGCCAGGGCCCAGGCCGAAGGCGCCAGGCGGTCCGACACCGCGATGAGCGCCGGCTGCAGCACCGGCCACAGGCCCCAGAGCGCCACGCCGCCCACCGTGCTCAGACCGCCCAGCAGGGCCAGGTCCTGCAGGCAACGGCGCCGCACGAGCCGTTCGACGACGGCGGCCGAGAAGGCCGGGTCGCGGGCCGGCGGGGCGTGGTGGGCGAACAGCGCCTTCAGGCGGGCGTCAGCAGGCGTCATCTGGAACTCCCAACGCAATCAACAGGCGCGCCCGGCCGCGCGCCACATGGCTCTTGACGGTGCCGAGCGGCAATTCGAGGGCGTCGGCGGCTTCGGCATGGCTGAAATCCGCCGCCAGGCACAGGGCCACGCAGGCCCGCTGGTCGGTCGGCAGCTCGGCCATGGCGGTCTCAAGCGTCAGCCGGTCGTCCAAGGCCCCGGCCGCGGGCACGATCCGCTCGGCCTCGTAGGCGGCGTCGCGGGTGCGGCTGCGGGCGGCGGAGCGGCGGCTGGTCAGGTGCTTGCGGTAGGCGATGCCGCAGAGCCAGGCCCGCACGCTGGCGCCGGCCTTCAGCCGGCCGATACGCGGCCAGGCGGCGAGGAAGGTCTCCTGCGCCAGGTCGTCCGCCAGCGCCCAGTCCCCGCAGGCGCGGCGCAGGAAGGCCCGCACCGCCTGCTGGTGCCGCTCGACGAGACGCGAGAAGGCCTGGGTCGAGCCGGCCTGCGCGGCCGCGACGAGGGACTCGTCGAGGCCCTCCATGTTCATCGGCCAGACTTCATCGGCCGCCGCGGAAGGTGCTCGAGAAGATGGCGCCGAGCAGGTTTCCGACGAACACGAAGCTCATGATGATCGCCACCAGCCGGAACGCGTCATCGGTCCCGGGGATGTCGGCGTATTCCGAGGCGAACCAGAAGCCGGCCGCCACGGCCCCGGTCACGAAGGCCGAGCGCCACTGCCAGTAGGGTCCCCAGCGGTAGTAGCGCCGCCAGGCCCGGCGGCCGTAGCCGAAGGGACCGTACGGCGGATAGGGCGGCGCGCCGGCGCCCCAGGATGGATCGGCCATCGGGTCCTGGGCGGCCTTCACCAGCTCCGGCGGCGGCTCCTTGCCCTGCGCGGCGTAGGTCTTGATCAGCTCCAGGTGGTCGCGGCTGCGCTTGTAGGCGAGCCAGCGGTCCCAGGCGCCGAACACGAAAAAGCCGATCGGGAACAGCAGCCACCAGTAGCTGCGGAAGAAATCGTCGAAATACATGAGCCAGGGCTCCCAGAGACGCGACGCGGAGCCCCTCCCCGGCCGTTCTCATCTCCTAGTCGCCGCGCCCGCCCGCTTTGGATGCGGCGCGGCCAGTATCCTCCCGAACGCGAAGCTTAGCCACGTCGGCCTCGCTGACCCGGCCGGAAGGCGGGCGGCGTGGTCCCGCCCCGGCCCGGTCCGCCGGGCCCGCGGGGATCGCGCCGCGGCGGCCCACCGCGGACCTGAGCCAGACGGGCGGCGATCACCGCCTGGGCCTTCGCCTTGCGGTCGGTCCATTCGATCACATAGCGCGCGAAGGCCTTGGCCTCGGCGGCGTCCGCCGCCGGGATCGGATCGAAGCCCTCCGGCGTGCCCTTGCCCGCCGCCTGGGTGCGCTCGATGAACGGGGTCCAATGCGGATCGAGCGCCTGTCTGGCCCAGGCCGTCCCGGCCTTCTTCGAGGCGATCTGGCCGGTCGACAGCGTGTGGGCCATCCGGCAGTAGAGCCCGACCCAGAACTGCAGCCAGGCGCGGTTGTCGATGGGATGCAGGTCGAGGGCCAGGCAGCGGTCCATGGTCTCGCGCACCTCGGCCTTCAGCGCCTCGGTGGGCACCGGGTCGATCAGTCGCTTGGGATCGGGGCCCTCCAGCGTCACGCCCTTCTCGCGCAGGCACCAGCGGACCACCTGGGTGTTGTCGTGTTCAGAGCGGATGAGATGCTTCGCCCCGTGGTCGAGGTACCAGAAGGGATAGGCCCTGGGCGGGCTGCCGGAGGTCCCTTCGTCCTTCCAGGTCTCGCTCCGGGCCTCGCCGGGCGGGTCGCGCGGGGTCGGCGACCAGCGGCGAAGGATGGCGGCCGGCGCGTAGGCGCCCTCGAGCCCGTGGCGCCAACGCCGATGCGGCAGCTCGTGGATCGCCGCGTGCATCGCCTGGAAGGCGGGCAGCTCGTCCAGGGTGATGTCCCGCTGCGTGACGATGATGAAATCGCAGTCGCTGTTCTCGTTGTGGTCGCCGAGCGCGAAGGAGCCTTGCAGGTAGGCGCCGATAAAGTTGTCGCCCAGCAGGGCCTTGGCCTCCCCGACCAGGTGGGCGAGGACGGCGTTCAGCTCGGGATGCGGCGTGGGCTCGCGCGCGGGGGCGCGGTCTTTGGGATTGGGCATGATGGTTCCAGTCGATGAGGCAGGCGCGGCCACGCGCCAGGCGCGGGCCCGCGGAATCCGGTCGTCGGGCGTCGCGCCCGGCGGGGGACTACTTCAAGCGGCTGGAAATAATCACGGGCGCTCGGGCCTCCATCGAGACGGCGAGGCTAGCCGCGCCCAGGCCGCCGCGCAATGCGCCTCAGCCGAAGATTGCGGCGTATTCCGCGGGCTTGAACCCCACCAGCAGGCCGGCGGCCGTCTCCAGCACCGGGCGCTTGATCATCGCGGGCTGGGCCAGCATCAGGGCGATCGCCCTGGCCTGATCGAGGTCCTGCCGGTCGGCGTCGGGCAGCTTCCGGAAGGTGGTCCCGGCGCGGTTCAGCAGGCGCTCCCAGCCCACCTGCCCGGCCCAGGCCTCCAGCCGCGCGCGGTCGAGGCCCGCCTTCCTGTAGTCGTGGAAATCGTAGGCGACGCCGTGCTCATCGAGCCAGGTCCAGGCCTTCTTCATCGTGTCGCAGTTGCGGATACCGTAGAGGGTGACAGGCAAGGACGGGGTTCCTCCATGACGAAGACGTCGAAGATCGAACTCAGCAAAGAGACGCGCGAGGCGCTGGCCCGCGCGCTCAAAGACTATCTCAAGGACGAACTGGAGGTGGAGATCACCGGATTCGGCGCCCAGTTCCTGCTGGATTTCATCGCCGAGCGGATCGGACCCCGGTTCTACAATCAGGGCCTGCAGGACGCGCAGGTCCTGTTCCGCGCCAAGGTCGAGCTGATCACCGAAGCGATCTACGAGCTGGAGACGCCGGTGAAGGACGTCTGAGTCCCATGCGTCAGGCGGCGATCAGGCCGGGGGCGTTGCCGGCCCTTGCGGGGGAAACACCAAACCGCGGTTGTAGCGCGGCCCGGGGGGCCGTCGCCATGGCCTGGGAGGCCGGACTGCTCTAGATCGGCAGGATTCGCCGCCCCCTGCCGCGCCCGAGGTCGCCGCCCGCTCGTGAAACGATCCCTCCCAGATCTGGTCGAGCTGGTCAGCAATCAATCGAGGACCGTCGCCTATGAGCTGGTCGATCCCTTCGCCCATCTGATGACCGTGATGCGGGAGACCTGCGGCGGCGACCTGGAGCGGGCGCTGGTCATGGTGGTGATCATCCTACAGTCCAGCCGGCATCCCGATTTCCGCAAGCTCGAAACCGTCGCCCCGGAAGGTCACGGCGCCCTGCCCGGCTTCGGCACCAATGTACGCTCCATCGCCGACTCCACCGGCATCCCCAAGGAGACCGTGCGGCGCAAGACGCGGCAGTTGCTCGAGGCGGGCTGGGTGGCCCGGGAGGGCAACACCTTGCGCTACAGCCTGGAAGGCTACCGCGCCGTAGCCCCGGCGCGCGACGCCCTGATCCGCATGTATGCGCAGGGCTATCAGGTGTTCCAGCGGCTGGCGGCCGAGGACTAGGCGCGGCCGTTTGCGGAGCCGCCAGGCTTCGCCGAGCCGGCAGACCCACCCGGCCCCCTCGCCGCGGGCGCGACCCGGCGGCCTGCGCCTGCCCAAGCCTCGCCGAGGCGATCTACGAGCGGGACAAACCGGTCGGCCGACGCGACGTTGTCCTTTCGGCCGGCGCCGCTAAACCTGCAGCCTCAGCGTGGGGGGGCGACATGGCCGCTTGGTCGGGCGGATATTTCACGGACGTCCAGTACACCAACCACTTCTATCCGCAGCTGGCCCCGGGGTTCATGGCCTTTGCCTGTCTGCGCCAGGGGGTGCGCCCGCCGGCGCTTGGCCCGGGCGCGCGATACCTGGAGCTGGGCTGCGGCCAAGGCTACGGCCTCAATCTGCTGGCCGCGGCGAACCCGGGCATGGCGTTCTGGGGCGTCGACTTCCATCCCGGGCAGATCGCCAACGCAGAGCGGCTGGCCGACGCGGCAGGGCTTTCCAATGTCACCTTCGCGGACCTGAGCTTCGCGCAACTGCTGGCCCTGCCGGACGACCGCCTGCCGCGTTTCGAGGTGATCGCCCTGCATGGCATCTACAGCTGGGTCGACGACGCCCGCCGCGCCGAGATCGTGCAGATCCTCGACCGGCTGCTGAAGCCGGGCGGCCTGGTCTATGTCTCCTACAACTGCCTGCCCGCCTGGGCGCCCCTGATTCCGCTGCAGCGATTTGTGGCCGAGCACGTGTCGCGCGGGACCGGCGAGGCCGAGACCCGCGTCGTGGCCGCCCTGCAGGCGGCGCTGCAGATGATCGAGGACAAGGCCCACTATTTCGCCAATGCGCCCTCGGTGAAGCCGGCGATCGAGCGCGCGCTGCGGCAGCCGGCCGCCTACCTGGTGCACGAATATCTGCACGAGGGCTCCAAGCCGCAGTTCCACGCCGATGTAGCCCGCGAGCTCGCGGGCGCACGGCTGGCCTTCGCCGCCACGGCCAACGCCGTCGACGACATCGTCCACCTCGCCGCGCCGCGGACACTGCAGACGGCGATCCGGGAAACGTCGGACCGAATCTGGCGCGAGACGCTGCTGGACCACGCCAGCCACAAGCCGTTCCGGCGCGATATCTTCGTGCGCGGCCGCAACGTCCTGCCGAGGCAGGAGATGAGCGACCGGCTGAACCAGGTGCGTTTCGCGCTCCTGATGCCGGCCAAGGACGTGTCGCTGGAGTTCCCGATCCCGGCCGGGCGGTTGACCGGCGATCCGGGGGTCTATGGGCCGATCCTCGACGCCCTGGCGGAGGCGCCGCGCTGCTACGGTGAACTGGCGCAACTGCCGAGCGTCTCGAAAGCCCCGCCCACCGTGCTTTACCAGGCCATCGCCCTGCTCGTGGGGAGCCGCAAGATCCATCCGGTCTCCGAGGCGGCGGACGGCGGCGAGACGGCGCGGGCGTTCAATCGCGCGGTGCTGAGCCGCCATGCCCATGAGCCGACCCCGGGACACCTGGCCGCTCCGCTGATCGGAAGCGGCGTCGAGGTCAACGCCGCCGAGGCGCTGGTGCTGTGGGATGTGGCTGAGGGGAAATCCGATGCGGCGGTGATCGCCGGGCTCGGGGCGGAAGAGATGGCCAAGACCGGCGCGCCGCGGCCGAAGGACGGCAAGGCGCCGGCCGAGCCGGCGGGCATCGAAGCCGAGCGCCAGGCGCGCATCGCCGGCTTCATCGAGGCCAAGCTGCCGCTCTACCGCAGGCTCGGCGTGGTCTGACCCGACGACGCCCGCAGTCGGCGCGCGCCCAACAGCGAAGCTCTAGGCGGGCGTCCTTGGATCGGCGACTTCAAACACATCACGAATGCCGTCTTCCAGCAGTCGGACCGCCTTCTCCAGGGCGCCGAGTTGTCCAGCCCGCACGATCGCGACGGACATGCGCAAGTCGAATGATGGCGGTCGCAACACTTCGACCGTGCCGAGAGAATTGTTCCTGGCAATGAAGCTCGCCGGCAGTAGTCCGAGTCCATATCCCGCCTGAACGAACGCCAGCTGCAGGTGCACGTTGTGGATTTCAGCCGCGATCATGGGGGTGCAGCCGGCGCGCTCCATATGATCGATGAGGGTTGCCCGCAGGAAGCACCCAAGCGGATTGAGCACCCAGGGCGCTCCGCCCAAGCTTTTCCAATCGCCGTCGACCTTGCCTGCCGTGGCTTGGACGATCTCCGCGCGGTCCGTCGCGATGATATTCGTCAGAAGTGGTGGAGGCGCGGTTCTGCCCACAGGCAAGACCACGACGGCAACATCGAGTTCACCCGCGAGCAGCCGGTTGAACAATCCGCCGTTGAACTCGCTCAACAGCTGCAGTCTGAGCTTTGGGTATCTTTCCGTCAGCGCCTGAATCGGTTCGACGAGAGTCCCCACGGCCAAGGGATGCGTGAGCCCGATGCGCAGGAGGCCGTGAGGTTCGGCGTCGGTCGACGTCAGGGATTTCAGCGCCTCGGTCCGCTGCAGCAGATCCCGGGCTTGTTCGAGCACCCTGGAGCCCAGCGCGTTCAGGCGCGGCGGCTTGACCGAACGGTCGAGCAGCTCGGCGCCCAAGCCAGCCTCCAGCCTCTGCAGTTGCCGGGTGATCGCTGATGGCGTTCGGAACAGGCGATCGGCGGCGCCGGCGATGGACCCGGCCTGGGC
>NZ_DASZBG010000095.1:0-11204 GCF_035944335.1 Phenylobacterium sp.
CAAAGGCCTCCACCTCCACCGGCGTGTGGCTGACGATCTTCGACATGTACCTGTGGTTCCAGACGTCGAACTCGCCCGGCGCCACATTGAGGTCGCCGACGATGGCCAGCGGCGCCTTGGGGTCGCGCTTCGAGAGCTCCGCGGTGAGCTTCTCGTAGAAGTCGAGCTTGTGGTCGAACTTGGGGTTCTCGGCGCGGTCGGGCGTGTCGCCGCCCGCCGGGATGTAGAAGTTGTGGATCTCGACGCCGGCCACCGTCACGCCGACGCAGCGGGCATGACCCTCGCGGCAGACGTCCAGCTTGGCGGCATCCTCGATCGGCAGGCGCGAGGCGATGGCGACGCCGTGCCAACCTTTCTGGCCGGCGATCTTCAGGTGCGGCAGGCCCATCTCGACAAAGGCCTCGACCGGGAACTCGCCCTCCCGGCACTTGATCTCCTGCAGGCACAGGACGTCGGGGGCCTGTTCGGCCACGAACCGCGCGGCCTGCTCGGCGCGCAGACGGACGGAATTGACGTTCCAGGTGCAGAGGCGAAGCCGCATGGCTCTCCATATGGCGCCGGACCCCGGATGTGGAAGCGCGCCCAAACGAAGCGGCCGAAGAACCGCCCAAAGAAGCGCCCGGACGGTGGGCCGCCCGGGCGCAAGTCTGTCTCTCATGCCGCGGCCGGGAGGGGATTGTTCCGGCACGGGTTCGTCCGCTCGAAATTTCGCCCGGACGACGTAGTGGCATTATCGCCACAGGCTCTCGGCCAAGTCAAAGGAATCCCGCTCGGCGCCTTGCGTGTGTCCAGATTGTCACAGACGGCCCGGGTTGCGGCGCGGGTCCTTGGGGACGAACAGGGCCTTGTCGAGACCATTGGTGCGCTCCAGGCCGATCAGCCGGACGCGGGTGGTGCGCCCCTGCGCATCGGTGGCGGCCCAGCCGGTGAGCTGCATCGGGCTGTCGGTGAAGGTGAGCGCCAGCTGGCCGGCGGTCTGCCGATGGCCGTCGCGGGCGACGATGGTGAAGCTTGCGCCCTGCCGCTCGACGCCGGTGATCACCACGCCCTTGTCCAGCCGGATGGTCTTGGCCAGGAAGAGGGACAGCGGCGTCGCCCCCAGCGGATAGCGCGTGAAGGTCTGCAGGCGGCTATCGGCGACGGTCACCGCGCCGCCGTCCGAGACCACGACGAGGCCCGAGGGCGGATCGTAGTCGAACCGCGCCTTGCCGGGACGCTTCAGGAAGAAGGTCCCCTGGGTCGCCTGGCCGCGGGCGTCGGTCTGCACGAAGCGGCCGCGGGCCTCCTCGAGCCCCTGCAGATAGGCGCTCGCCTTGTCGACCAACGCCTGATCCTGGGGCGCGAGCGATCCCTGGGCGAGGGCGGTGGGAGCGATCGCCGCGGCGGCGAGCGCGAGGGTCACGGTGCGTCGGGTCGGGAGCATGGACGGGTCCTAGCGCGGCGAGGCGGCGGCAATAGGGTGCCAATAGGCCGGATCGGGGGCGGCTTGCGCAACGCCGAAGCTTCGGCGACCGTTCCTGCGCCATGATCGTCGACGACCTGAAGCGGCGGATCGCCGAGGCTGAGGCTTCCGGCGACGCCGAGACCGCCGAGCTGCTGCGCGGCGCGCTGGCGCGGATCGAGAGCGGCGAGTCGAAGCTGCGCGAACAGGTCCCGGGCAAGATGGGGCTGGGCTCCAGCCAGGAGCGCTACGCCAGCGAAGGCTCGGCCCGACCCAGGCGTCCCGACCCGATGACCAAGGGCCACAAGCCGGGCGGCCGGCGGCGCGGCTAGGGCGCGGCGCTCACCAGGATCTCGCGCTTGCCGGCGTGGTTGGCGGGGCCGACGACGCCCTCGTGCTCCATGCGCTCCATGAGCGAGGCGGCGCGGTTGTAGCCGATCTGCAGGCGGCGCTGGATGTAGCTGGTGGAGGCCTTGCCGTCGCGGGTGACCACGGCGACCGCGCGGTCGTAGAGGTCGTTGCCGTCCCCGTCGCCGCCGAGCCCGAAGTCGCCCGCCTCAGCCTCCTCATCGCCCCCGGCGGTGACCTCCTCCAGATACTGCGGCTGGCCCTGCTCGCGCAGGAACCTGGCCACCGCCTCGACCTCGCCGTCGGAGACAAAGGGCCCGTGCAGGCGGGTGATGCGGCCGCCGCCGGCCATGTAGAGCATGTCGCCCTGGCCCAGCAGCTGCTCGGCGCCCTGTTCGCCCAGGATGGTGCGGCTGTCGATCTTGGAGGTGACCTGGAAGGAGATGCGGGTCGGGAAGTTGGCCTTGATGGTGCCGGTGATCACGTCCACCGATGGGCGTTGCGTCGCCATGATCAGGTGGATGCCGGCGGCCCGCGCCATCTGGGCCAGGCGTTGGACGGCGCCTTCGATGTCCTTGCCGGCGACCATCATCAGGTCGGCGACCTCGTCGATGATCACCACCAGATAGGGCATGGCCTCCGGGCTGATCTTCTCGCTCTCGAAGATCGGCCGGCCCGCCTCGTCGAAGCCGGTCTGGACGGTCCGCTCGAAGTGCTCGCCCTTGGCCGCGGCCTCGGCGGCGCGCTCATTGTAGGAGGCGACGTTGCGCACGCCGATCTTCGACATGCGGCGATAGCGGTCCTCCATCTCGCGGACGGTCCACTTCAACGCCACGATGGCCTTCTTCGGATCGGTGACCACCGGCGTCAGCAGGTGCGGGATGCCGTCGTAGACGGAAAGCTCCAGCATCTTCGGGTCGATCATGATCAGCCGGCATTGCTCGGGCGTCAGCCGATACAGGATCGACAGGATCATGGCGTTGACGCCCACCGACTTGCCCGAGCCGGTGGTGCCGGCGATCAACAGGTGGGGCATCTTGGCGAGGTCGGCGATGTAGGGCTCGCCGCCGATCGTCTCGCCCAGCGCCACCGGCAGGGACTGGCCGCCGCGCTCGTATTCGTGGGCCGCCAGCAGGTCGCGCAGATAGACCGTCTCGCGTTTCTGGTTGGGCAGCTCGATGCCGATGGCGTTGCGGCCGGGCACCACCGAGACGCGGCAGGCCGCCACGCTCATGGAGCGGGCGATGTCGTCGGAGAGCGCCACCACGCGCGCCGATTTCACGCCGGCGGCCGGGACTAGCTCGTAGAGAGTGACGACGGGGCCGGGGCGGATCTGGTCGACCGCGCCGCGGACGCCGAACTCAGCCAGCACGCTCTCCAGCAGCTGGGCGTTCTGGCGTAGCGCCCCCTCGTCGAACTGGGCGGCGCGCGGCTTGGGTTTGGCCAGCATGCCGAGCTCCGGCAGGCGGAAGCCGCCGGGGCGGACGAACTCGAAGGTCGACTGGGCCTCGCGCTCCTCGCGGGCCGACTGCCTGGGCGGGGCCTTGGGCGGCTTCACCTTCAGCGGCCCGGCGTCGAGCGCCATCGTCGGCGTGGGGTCCAGGGCGGCGTCGGGAATCCCCTCGCGCAGCGCGCGGCGCGACACCCGGGTGGTGCGCTCGGGCAGGTTCACCGAGGCCTTGGGGCGGGCCATCTCGCGCAGGCTGGAGATCAGGGCGGCGAGGTCGAGGCGCTGCACGCCGAGCGACCAGCCTAGCGCCACGGCCGAAGCGACGGCGAGGATCGCCGCGCCGACGCCGGCCGCCATGGGGGCGTGGGCCAGGGTCAGCAGCCGGGCAAGGCCGGCGAGCAGGGCGTCGCCCCAGAGGCCGCCCAGGCCCTTGGCGAGCGGCCAGACGGCCGGCGGCGGCAGGATGGCGAGCGCGCCCGAAAAGGTCAGCACGCCGAACGCGCCGGCCAGGGCCCGCAGGCGAATCGACCCGCGCGTCTCGCCGGGCTCGGCGGCGGTGACGCGGCTGAGACCAAGGACGACCATCAGCAAGGCTGCGAAGGCGCAGGCCAGGCCCAGGGACTGCACGCCGATGTCGGCCGTCACCGCGCCGGGCGCGCCCATGATGTTGGTCGCCCGCTCCGGGCCGGCGGCGTTCAGGCTGGGATCGGCGGGATTGTAGGTGGCGAAGGCCGCGGCCAGCCCGACGCCGGCGGCCGCCACGAAGCCGCCGCGCATGCGGGCGGTATGCGGATGCGACCAGGCGAGCCCTGCGATCTGCATCGCCCACGCCATGCCGGTCTTCCGCGCCGCCCGCGCCATGCCTCAACGCCCCAAGGAGTTCCGCTCGTGAACCCCCTGTGTGCGGCCGAAAGCGTTAAGAGCCGTTTACTATCCGTGACTCCCCCATCTGGGGAGCATCACGCCGGAAACGCGCTTCCGCGCCGCAGGCGGAGTGATTAGGGTCGGCGCCATGACCTGGACCATGCCCCGCCTCGTGACGCAGTGGGTCGCCGCCCTGCTGGCGCTGGGCGCCGCGAGCGCCTTCACCATGGGGATCATCAATGCGCCCGATCGCGGCGGCCGGCTGCCGGGCGAGCGGGCGGCCGGACGGGGCGGCGGGCCGGCCGCGACCGCGATCAACGCCGCCGACGCCACCCCGCTCAGCCAGGACCGCATCGAGGCGCCGGCCAAGCCCGCCCCCAAGGCGACCAACGCCGACCAGGCTGACAATTCGGACGACACCCCCGATCAGGCGGTGAACGCCACACCGCCGACCAAGACCGCCGATGCGACCAAGCCGCCGCCGGCCACGACCGCCCCGCCGCCGCCCGATGCGCCCGCGCCCACCGCGCCGCCCCCCGAAGAGCCGCCGCACTGAACGCCCCACAAGGAGACCCGCCGTCATGCGCATCCGCGCCGTTCTGACCGCCGCGTTCGCGGGACTGGCGCTCGCCGGAGCCGCGGCGGCCGCTCCGCCGCCGCCGGCCGCCGATCAGCCGCTGGTGATCACCGCCGACGATGTGCATCAGGCGCACGGCGTCTCCACCTGGACCGGCCACGTGGCGGTGAGCGGCGTGATCGATCCGGCGCGCACGGCGGTCACCCTCGACGGTCGCCCGTCCCCCAGCCTCGACCTCTCGACCCTCCCGCCGCTCGCCTCGGCCAGGTTGACCCCGAAGGGCCACGGCAAGGGCCGCGCCCGCCTGGACCTGGTCAGCAAGCGATAGGGGCTCAGCCCCTGTGGGCTGCCGGCGCGACGCCGTGGGCGGCGAAGAAGGCCAGCATCTTCTTCCAGGCGTCCTCGCTGGCCGCCTGATTGTAGCTCGACCGGTAGTCGGCCAGGAAGCCGTGCTGGGCGTCGGGGTAGACGATGATCTCGGCGGTCTTGCCGGCCGCCTTGATCGCCTCGCGCATGGCCTCGACATCGGGTTGCGGGATGCCCTTGTCCTGACCCCCGTAGAGGCCGAGCACCGGCGCCTTCAGCTCCTTGACGTGGTCCAGCGGCGCCTCGCGCGGATAGGGGCCCTTCTTCAACGGGCCGTACCAGGCGACGCCGCATTTGAACTCGGGGAAGGTTTCGATGTCGCGCCAGGTGGCGCCGCCGCCCCAGCAGAAACCCGTGGCGGCCAGCTTCTTCATGTCGGTGAACGGCTGGGCCTTGAGGAATTTGAGCGCCGCGGCGGTGTCGCCCAGCACCTGGGCCTCGGGCTGCGCCGCAACAATGGACATCACCAGCTTCATGTCGGTGGTCTTGGACGGGTCGCCCGTGCGGACGAAAAGGTCGGGCGCCAGCGCCACATAGCCCGCCTTGGCCAGGCGACGGCAGACGTCCTTCACCCATTCGTGGACGCCGAACACCTCGGAATTGACGAACACCACCGGATGGCGGCCGGGGCTCGCGGGCCGGGCGAGATAGCCGGGGATCTTCCGATCGGCGGTGGAGATATCCACCGTCGCCGTGACCAGGCCGGTCTCGTCGGTGTGGATCGGGTCGGCCTCGGCGGAGAAGGCCGCCACCGCGTAGCCGCCGGCCAGCGCCAGGGCTATGCCGCGCCGCGTCAGGTCCAGGTCCCCGGTCCAGGTGCCTTCGGCTCGAGTGAGAGTGACCATGGCGCGCCTCCGCTTGCGGTTTCGTTGTTTTCGAAGGCGCGATCCTGCGGCGCCGGGCGGCGCGGAGTCAAAGTGGCGCTTCCCGGAAACCCGAAGCTTGCCATGCGTCTGGGGATCGGCGGCCAAGGGTGCTAGGGGTATGTCCTTGTCAGGATTAGGGGCTTTCGCTCTTGCAGGGCCGGCAATTTCCCCCATATCGGCAGTCGACGCCGGTGTTTCCCTTTAAGGGCGCCGCCGGCGGCTGATCGAACCGGGGACGAGGCACGACCAGAGGCGCTTCGCTTTAAGAAGGCTTCCCCGCAGCGTCCGCCAACAAGGAGCGAGCAAGTAAGTTAATGAGCAAGATCATCGGCATCGACCTTGGCACCACGAACTCGTGCGTCGCCATCATGGACGGCAAGCAGCCGAAGGTGATCGAGAACGCCGAGGGCGCGCGGACCACGCCGTCCGTCGTCGCCTTCATGGAAGACGGCGAGCGCGTCGTCGGCCAGCCCGCCAAGCGCCAGGCGGTCACCAACCCGTCCAACACCTTCTTCGCCATCAAGCGCCTGATCGGGCGCCAGTGGAACGACCCCATGGTCGAGAAGGACAAGGGCATGGTGCCCTACGAGATCGTCAAGGGCCCGAACGGCGACGCCTGGGTGCGCGCCCACGGCAAGGACTATTCGCCCCAGCAGATCTCGGCCTTCATCCTGCAGAAGATGAAGGAAGCCGCCGAGCAGCACCTCGGCGAGAAGGTCGAGAAGGCGGTGATCACCGTTCCGGCCTATTTCAACGACGCCCAGCGCCAGGCGACCAAGGACGCCGGCAAGATCGCGGGCCTCGAAGTCCTGCGGATCATCAACGAGCCGACCGCCGCGGCCCTCGCCTACGGGCTTGAGAAGAACGAAGGCAAGAAGATCGCCGTCTACGACCTCGGCGGCGGCACCTTCGACGTCTCGATCCTCGAGATCGGGGATGGCGTGTTCGAAGTGAAGTCCACCAACGGCGACACCTTCCTGGGCGGCGAGGACTTCGACCTGCGGATCGTCGACTTCCTGGCCGACGAGTTCAAAAAGGAGAACTCGGTCGACCTCAGGAAGGACAAGCTGGCCCTGCAGCGCCTGAAGGAAGAGGCGGAGAAGGCCAAGAAGGAGTTGTCGTTCACCACCCAGTACGAGGTGAACCTGCCGTTCATTTCGATGAACGCCTCGGGCCCGCTGCACCTCAACATCAAGATCTCGCGCGCCAAGCTCGAAGGCCTGGTGGAAGACCTGGTGGCCAAGACCGTCGGGCCCTGCGAGCAGGCGCTGAAGGATGCGGGCCTGAAGAAGTCCGACATCGACGAGGTGATCCTGGTCGGCGGCATGACCCGCATGCCCAAGGTCGTCGAGACCGTGAAGGAGTTCTTCGGCCGTGAGCCGCACACCGGCGTGAACCCCGACGAAGTCGTGGCGCTGGGCGCCGCGGTGCAGGCGGGCGTGCTGCAAGGCGACGTCAAGGACGTGCTGCTGCTCGACGTCACTCCGCTGACGCTGGGCATCGAGACGCTGGGCGGGGTCTTCACCCCGCTGATCGAGCGCAACACCACCATCCCGACCAAGCGCAGCCAGGTGTTCTCGACCGCCGAGGACAACCAGTCGGCGGTGACCATCCGGGTCTTCCAGGGCGAGCGGCCGATGGCGGCCGACAACAAGATGCTGGGTCAGTTCGACCTGGTCGGCATCCCGCCGGCCCCGCGCGGCGTGCCGCAGGTCGAGGTCACCTTCGACATCGACGCCAACGGCATCGTCAACGTCCAGGCCCGCGACAAGGCGACCAGCAAGGAACAGTCGATCCGCATCCAGGCCAACGGCGGCCTCTCGGACAACGACATCGACGCCATGGTCAAGGAAGCCGAAAGCAACAAAGCCGACGACGAGAAGCGCAAGTCGCTGGTGGAGGCCAAGAACCAGGCCGACGCCATCATCCACTCGACCGAGAAGGCCATGGCCGAACACGGCGACAAGGTCGGCGAGACCGAGCGGGGCGCCATCACCACGGCGTTGGAGGACCTGAAGGGGTCGCTGGAATCGGGTGACGCCGAGGCGATCTCGGCCAAGACCCAGACGCTGATCCAGGCGTCCATGAAGCTCGGCGAGGCCATGTACGCGGCCCAGCAGGGCGCCGCGGGCGCGGGCGAGGCCGAAGGTCAGGCTGAACCCAAGGCCGAGGGCTCCGAGGACGTCGTCGACGCGGAGTTCGAGGAAGTCAACGGCGACGGGAAGAAGTCGGCGTGACAACCCGCCTCATGGCGATCTTCAGCATCGAATGCGAAGAGATCGCCTTGGGGAACGTCGCCGCCTATCTGGTGAACAGGCCCTCGCCCGCTCGGTCCAAAGCCTTGCAGCGCGGCGGGGGCCATCCCACCTCCACTCCCAGTGACAGTTTAGAGCGCCAGACGAGCTGATGCGGGACTATTACGAGATCCTGGGCGTCGACCGCGGCTGCGACGAGGCCGGGCTGAAGGCCGCCTTCCGCAAGCTCGCCATGGAGCACCACCCCGACCGCAACGGCGGATGCGAGGATGCGGCGGGCCGCTTCAAGGAACTCAACGAGGCCTATTCGGTCCTCTCCGATCCCCAAAAGCGGGCCGCCTATGACCGCTTCGGCCACGCGGGCCTCAATGGCCAGGGCGGAATGGGGGGCGGCTTCAGCGGCGGTCAGCAATTCCACGACGTGCACGACATCTTCAACGAGGTGTTCGGCGACGTTTTCGGCGACATGTTCGGGCGCGGTCAGCGCAGCCGCGGCCCGGCCCGCGGCCAGGACCTGCGCTACGACCTGGAGATCAGCCTCGAGCAGGCCTATGCCGGCGCCGAGGTGGAGATCACCGCCCCCACCACCCTGACCTGCGAACCCTGCGCGGGCACCGGCGCTAAGCCCGGCACCAGCCCGACCACATGCCCCACCTGCGGCGGCGCGGGCCGCGTGCGCGCCCAGCAGGGCTTCTTCTCCATCGAGCGCGCCTGTCCGCGCTGCGGCGGCTCCGGCCGGATGGTCATGGACCCCTGCGAGGAATGCCGCGGCCAGGGCCAGATCCGCCGCGAGCGGACGCTGTCGGTGCGCATCCCGGCCGGGGTCGACGACGGCGCGCGCATCCGTCTTGCCGGGGAAGGCGACGCTGGATCGCGCGGCGGCCCGCGCGGCGACCTCTACATCTTCGTCTCGGTCCGGCCGCACGAACTCTTCGAGCGCGACGGCCTGGATCTGCTCTGCACCGTGCCGGTGCCCATGGCGACGGCGGCGCTGGGCGGGATGGTCGAGGCCCCCTGCCTGCTCGGCGGCGAGAACTGCGACGGCAATTGCAAGCTCGACGTCAAGGTGCCCGAGGGCGCCCAGACCGGCCAGACCATCCGACTGAAGGGCCGCGGCATGCCGTCCCTGCGCTCGCGAGAGCGCGGCGACCTGGTGGTCGAGGTGTTCGTCGAGACCCCGACCCGCCTCACCGCGCGCCAGAAGGAGCTGCTGCGCGAACTCGCCGGCTGCTGCGGCGAGCAGCAGCACCCCAAGGCCGCGAACTTCATGGGCAAGGCCAAGCGCTTCTGGGACGAGGTCAAGGGCACGGCCTGATCCCTCCCATTGAGGGAGGGATGGTTTGCGAGCCGGCCGCCTTTCGGCTAGAGACACGCTCCGCCGGAACGCACCCGTAGCTCAGCTGGATAGAGCGTTGCCCTCCGAAGGCAAAGGTCACACGTTCGAATCGTGTCGGGTGCGCCAGCGGCCCCTTCTTCCGAGCCCCTAGCCGCCGCCTCACTTGGGCGCGCGATCCTCCGGCTTGGCCGCCGGCTCCGACGTGCGCACGTTGAAGACCGGGCCGCCGTTGTAGGTGAAGTAGATCCGGTTCTGGCTGTTCGCCACGTAGACGTGGTGGGCCATGAAGAAGTCGGCGCCGATCAGCACGTCGAAATTCTTGGCCTCCGTCTCGCCGATCCGCAGCAGGCCGTTCTTGATCTCTTCGTCGCCGATCTTGACGCTGGCGAACCGGGCGAGCCACGTCTTGATGTCGGCGCGATCGATGCCGACGCTCAAGCCGGCGGGCGTCACACCCGAATCGCCGGTCTTCACGCCCGCGCGGTGATGAACGTGGTGGTGGACCCGGTGTCGAAAAGGGCGCGCATGTTCACGCCGTTGATGGTGATCGTCGCCATGGTGTGGCTGTCCGCGCCCTGGGCGTTGGTGTCGAGGGGCAAGGCGGAAAAAGCCGCGCCGGGCGCGGCCCAGTAGGCCAGGGCCGAGCTGCCGCAGCCCTCCGGCTGGGCCAGGCGCATCACGCCGTTCTTCAGGTCGTACTCGTTGTCCATCAGGTGCAGGAAGTTTTGCCCAAGATTGCCCGAGACCTTGCCGCCGAGGTTGATGGTCAGGAAAGGCACATTGTTGAACTTGGCCCCGACGAACTCGAACTCGGGGACCTTCACCACCGTGCTGGAAAGATCCGCCCCGCCGATCCCCGACGTGTCGACCTTGGCGGCCGCGGCGAAGTGCGATCCGAGGGACTCCACGCCCACGGGCCTCAGCTTCTGCTGCGCGGCGAACTTGGCGTCCAGACCGTTGTAGAAGGCGCCGGAATCCACCAGCAGCTTGACCGGCTGGCCGTTGATCTTCGCCGTCACCATGGGACGCAGCCCCTGCATCTCGACGGGCACGGTGGTGGTCTTCAGGGCGCACCCGGCGGCATGGGCGGCAAAGGGCGTGAGCAGCAGCAGGACGGCCGCGCTCCCGGCCGCGGCGGCGGCTGGACGAAACCTCATGAATCCTCCCTCGATACAGCGGCGCACCGGGTCCTTGGACGCTGAACATGCCGCGAGTTTGAATTGTTGCGGGGCCCCCATTGGCCAATCGATAGAGCCGAAACCCTACTCAGGAACCGGCAGGAAGATGAAGTTGAACACATAGTCGGCGGGCCGCTCGGGGTCGTGGCTGACTGCCAGGTCCAGCTCGGCGAAGTCGGTGAGCACGCCCTTCTTCAGCACCAGGCAGCGGTAGCCATAGGCGCAGACCTCGGCGATCATGTCGGCGAGCCGGCGCCTGGTGTGCTTCTCCTCGATCTCGACCACCAGGTTGGGGCGGTCGCGGCGCAGGGTTGCGGCCGCGCCCTTCAGCACCTGCAGTTCGAAGCCCTCCACGTCGATCTTGATGAAGCCGACGTTGACCAGGCCGCAGTCGTCGAGGCGCCTGGCCTCCACGGTCACCGCGCCAAACGCCTGGCCGTTCAGCTTGTCGACCGACAGGGACGCGCCCTGGTTGGAGTAGCCGGCCTCGCTCTTGGGCACCATCAGCACCGCCTCGCCCGAC
>NZ_DASZBG010000096.1:0-3590 GCF_035944335.1 Phenylobacterium sp.
CGGCTCGTCGTCGTGCCGGCTGCGTGGCCCAGCATTGCGGCGATGGTGGCTTCGGTGAATCCCAGCTCGTTGGCGACGCTCGCGAAGCTGTGCCGCAGGGTGTGGGGCGTCACGTCGGGCAGCTTCTGGCGCACGGTCTTCATCCAGACCTTAGGCACGCCGTCGAACGCCTTGCCGGCCACATCGCCTTCGAACACATAGCCGGCGTCGTCCGGTGGTCTACGCTCGGCGAGGATCCCCAGGGCTGCGCTCCCCACCGGGCGGATGGAGCTGCCCTCCTTCGAGTCGTCCAAGCGGAAACAATTGCGCTCGTCGTCCACCTCTTCCCATCGGAGCTTCTCGATTTCGCCTCGCCGGCATCCGGTCAGGGCGAGCATTCGGATGATCGTCAGCGCGGTTCGATTGTGTCCCTCGCGCTCGGCCGACAGTAGGACTTCCCCCAGGAGCCGATACTCCTCCGGAGAGAGGAAGCGTTGCCGGAACCGGGTGGCGGGCTTGGTGAAGCCGTGGACGGGATTGGTCTCGATGACGCCGACGCGGACGGCATAGGAAAGCAGGGATCCCAGCAAGCCCACGGTGCGCGCCGCGGTGGGCAAGCCACCTCGGACAATCGAACGTCCGCGAGGCTTGGTCTTCCTGTCGCGCCGCGCCTTTCCGGTCGCGACGTCCCTCATGAACTGGTGGACCTCGGGTCGACCGATATCCTTGACCAGGTGGGTCCCTAGAAGAGGGATGATATGCGCGCTGATGCGGCTCCGGTCCGTTTGGATGGTGGAGGCCTTCTTTGGGCGCCGCCTCTTTCCGGGGATCAGGCCCAACTCTGCATCGAGCAGGTATCGATCGCAGAGCTCCCGCATTGTGAGGCCCTCGCGCTCAAGCCGCCTCACGTCGGCGGGATCGCCTCCCTGGGCGACTTCGCCGAGCTTGATCCTGGCGATGCGCCTAGCCGCGTCGGGCGAGAGTTCTCCGTGGAAGCCCAAGGTAAGGCGCCGCGTGCGGCGTTTCACCTTGTACTGGATGACATAGCTTCGGCGTCCGGACGGATAGAGCCGAATGCCGAACCCCGGCAGCGCTTCATCCCACACAATGAACTTGTCCGCGCGAGGCTGGAGCGCCTCCACATATCTGCTAGAAAGCTTAGGCAAGTAGTCTCTCCCAAGACTTTGACGCCATGCTGGGGCAGTCCAGGGACATCCAGCAGGCGGAAATCGCGCCGCGCGTTGTCGCGCGTAGCAGTAGGAGAGATGGATTATAGTCGTCGATGAATCAATAGTCTGTCGTATATTTTCGCATTGCGTCGCATATTAGAAAATCTACTTTCCAATACTCCGAAGGCAAAGGTCACACGTTCGAATCGTGTCGGGTGCGCCAGCGAATTCACTGACTTAGTGCTTCCTCGGTTGACGCGGCGCCGATGCGTGCGCTCAGAGCGAAAGGATTTCGCCCTGAGCCAGAACCCGCGCGGTCTGACCGAGCGCAGCCATCGCCTTCAGGAAGCGCGCCTCGGCCTGCGGCTGCTCGACGTAGGCCGGATTGCCGGTCGCGCCGTAGTGCACGGGGACGGTGAGGCGGGCTCCCAGGTTTTTCGAGGCGCTGGCAGCCTGTTCGGGCGTCAAGCTCATCGGCTGGGTGACGTCGCGATACATGCCACTGGTCTGGCGCATTCCGTTGATCGGCAACACCGCCACGTCGAACGGCCCATACGCTCGGGCATAGCTCCACCAGCCGCCGTGCCAGAGGGTGTCTCCGCAATGAATGATGCGGCGGCCTCCGGCATCGACGATCCAGGAGACCTGCGGGCTGCCGAGGCCGTCGACGGCGGGAACGGCCCAAGCCACGAACTCGCCGGCGCCGCGGGACAGGAACACCGGCTCGTACATCCTTGCCGGCAGCACCAGGACCCCTTGGGGGTTCATCTGCCGCGCGACACCCTCCTCAGCGACGACATAGCCCTGTGCGCCCAGAACCGGCTTCAGCGCTTCGGGATCGAAATGGTCGCCATGATGGTGCGACACCAGGGCGAAGCTTCGGCTCGCCTTGGTTGCAACCGGCGCTTCCTTGATCGGGGCGTCCGGGTTGGGCGCCGTGGCGTCGATGAACACGGCGACGCCGGCATGTTCCAATCGTATGCCGGCCCAAGACAGGCGCTGCATCGTGACCGTCGACGGATCGGGACGGACCTGGGCCGAGGCGCGCGCGCCGGCCAAGGCCGGCGCTGCGGCGGCCCCCAAGAGAATCCCTCTGCGAACTAGGTCCACCGCACCCCTCCGAATTCCGACGAACAGCCGACCTGTCGGCCTCAGACACCCGACTTCATCATCTGCTCTATTTCGGCGATGACTTTCGGCTCATCGGCCGAGGATTTGTGGATCGATGCGATCCGGCCTTTCCGGTCGATCAGAATCCAGGTCGGCAGATTGGCGTTGATCAGCTTGTCGGCAGCGACGATGCGCTCCTCCTTGAGCCGCAGGACGCGGCCATAGGCCGTGTTGAAATCCCTTGTTGGCAAGACCACGGCCGCGAAGCTCGACGGATGCCGCGCCATATAGGCGTCGAGTTTGCCCCGATCGTCGTCCAGGGCGACGCCCAGCACCACGAGGCCACGCCTGACGTAGCGTGCCTGCAGCTCGGCGATCCTCGGCAACCCTGCGAGGCAGGGCGCGCACCAAGTCGCCCAGAGATCGAGCAACACCACCTTGCCTTTCAGATCCGCCGAAGCGACCGGCGCGCCATCCAGCCGTTGCAAACGGATCGGCGGCGCCGCGGGCCTCGCCATGCCAGACGTGGCGATCGCCGACAGCACGAGCGCCGTGGCGACGGCGTGCAGATATGAACCTCGTATCGCCGTTCTTCCGGCCGCGGGGGAGTCGTGGACCGGAGTTGCGGTGATCCATCGCATTGGGCCCGAAGCTCCTCACCGCAGGAGAGGCCAAGCTAGCCATCCGGCCCGGCCTCCGCGAACGATGGTTTCTGGTTCAGGACATTACCGTTGCTAATAAGCCCGTGGCGCGCGCCCTGGCGGTCGTCGAGGCTTGAGCCGTCGGCCGCTGGCCTAGGGTCTGTACTCGATACCGCCCATCCCGGCCTTCGCCGGGATGGGCGGTGATGAAGATTCAAGCCATTGAATCTATTCGGCCGGAATTGAGTCCGGACCCTCAGGAACCGGCAGGAAGATGAAGTTGAACACATAGTCGGCGGGCCGGTTGGGGTCGTGGCTGACCGCCAGATCCAACTCGGCGAAGTCGGTGAGCACGCCCTTCTTCAGCACCAGGCAGCGGTAGCCATAGGCGCAAACCTCGGCGATCATGTCGGCGAGGCCGCGCCTCGTGTGCTTCTCCTCGATCTCGACCACCAGGTTGGGGCGGTCGCGGCGCAGGGTTGCGGCCGCGCCCTTCAGCACCTGCAGTTCGAAGCCCTCCACGTCGATCTTGATGAAGCCGACGTTGACTAGGCCGCAGTCGTCGAGGCGCCTGGCCTCCACGGTCACCGCGCCAAACGCCTGGCCGTTCAGCTTGTCGACCGACAGGGACGCGCCCTGGTTGGAGTAGCCGGCCTCGCTCTTGGGCACCATCAGCACCGCCTCGCCCGAC
>NZ_DASZBG010000097.1:0-9403 GCF_035944335.1 Phenylobacterium sp.
TCGGCGGGCCCGCGCCCTCATTCCGCCCAAAAGGGCCGCGACTTAGCCGCCCATCATCGAAAGACGCCGACGTTTTGCCGCCCGATCGGGGGGCGGGCAGCGTGAGGCTTCGGCTTAGGCTGGGAGATCCCACTTGAGCGACACGGACCTGGCCGAGGCCGGCCCCCTGCGGCATGGACTCCTGGAAGGCGCCCTGGGCGGTTTGCTGGCCCTGGTCGCGATCACCGTCGCCCAGGCCGCCCTGCCCGATCCCGCCCGCCCAGCCCCGCATGCCCCCTCGCCCAGGGTCGCCGCGGTGGCCCAGCTCGCCGCCGCCCCGGTCGCCGCACCGGCCGCCCCACCCGTCGCGCCAGCGGTTCTGATCGCCTTCCAGGCGCCCCTGCCGGACGGCCAGGTCGGCTCGCCCTTCGGCCTGCGTCAGCTGCCCTGGGAAGACCACGCCCGCCTGCACGCCGGGGTCGACCTGGACGCGCCGGGACCCGAGCCGGTGCTGGCCGCGGCCGACGGGGTGGTCACGCGACTGGGCCAGGATCCCGGCTACGGCCGCTTCGTGGAGCTGAGGCACGCCCAGGGCCTGGTCACCCGCTACGGCCATCTCGAAAGGTTCGCGCAGGGCTTGGCGCCCGGCGATGCGGTGAAGGCCGGCGCGCCGGTCGGCCAGCTGGGCTCGACCGGGACCTCCACGGGTCCGCATCTGCACTTCGAGGTCCGCGACGCCGACGACCGGCCGATGAACCCGGAGATGTTCCTGGGACGCGCCTTCGCCACCGCCGCCGACCTGCCGCTCAAGGCGGCGCTGCGGACGCCCAGGCTGGTGCGCCTCGCCTATGTCTCGCGCATCCCCAAGGCCAAGCAGGCGCAGATGCAAGCCAGGCTGTCGGCGCAGGCCGCCGGCGAGGCCGCCGACGCCGGAGAGGCGACCGAGGCCCGATCGCCGCTCGGCGGCGTTTCGCTGCCTCGCGTGCACGGGCGGGTGCATATGCGGCTGCAGCTCGGATAATTCGCGCCTGGGCCCCGCGCGCCCCTCGCTCCCGACGGAAAGCCTGACCATATGCGTGTGATGGCAGCGAAGGGGTCCCCATGAAGTACAAGCAGCTCGGCCGCACCGGCCTCTTCGTGTCCGAGATCTGCCTCGGGACCATGACCTTCGGCGGTTCGGAACAGGCCGGTATGTGGCGCGCCATCGGCGCCCTGCAGCAGGTCGAGGTCGACGCCATCGTGGGCCGGGCCTTGGAGTCCGGGGTCAACTTCCTCGACACGGCCGATGTCTATTCCTTCGGCGAGTCCGAACGGCTCACCGGCCAGGCGCTGAAGAACCTGGGCGTGGCGCGCAAGGACGTGGTGGTCGCCACCAAGGTGAACGGCGAGATGGGGCCGGGGCCGAACGACCGCGCCTCGTCGCGCGGCCATATCATGGACAGCGTCCAGGGCAGTCTCGAGCGGCTGCAACTGGACCACATCGACCTCTACCAGATCCATGGCAACGACACCGTCACCCCGATCGAGGAGACCCTGCGCGCCCTCGACGATCTCGTCCGCCAGGGGCTGGTCCGCTACATCGGCGTCTCCAACTGGCAGGCCTGGAAGATCGCCAAGGCGCTGGGGATCAGCGAGGCCCGCGACTATGCGCGGTTCGAGACCCTGCAGGCCTACTACTCGATCGCCGGCCGCGACCTGGAGCGCGAGCTCGTCCCCATGCTGACCGCCGAGCGGCTCGGACTGATGGTCTGGTCGCCGCTGGCCGGCGGCCTGCTCTCCGGCAAGTTCGGGCCCGGCTCGAACAATCCCACCGACGCGCGGCGCACCAACTTCGATTTCCCGCCGGTGGACAAGGACCGCGCCTGGAAATGCGTCGAGGTCATGCGCGAGGTGGGCGAGGCGCACGGCGTCTCGGTGGCCCGCGTGGCGCTCGCCTGGCTGCTGGCCAAGCCGGCGGTGATGAGCATCATCATCGGGGCCAAGACCCTCGAACAGCTCGACGACAACCTGGCCGCCGCCGAGCTGACGCTCAGCGCCGAGCAGATGGCCCGGCTCGACGAGGTCAGCGCACTGCCGGCCGAATATCCCGCCTGGATGCTCGCCCGCCAGGGCGCTTCGCGCATTCCGCGGCCTTTCCAGAAGGCGGGCTGAGCGATACCGAAGGAGATGTCTTCCAGGGGGCGCGCGGCGATCCGCGGCGAGTTCATCGAGGTCGGCGGACGCCGGCTGCGCGCGGTGCGCGCCGGGCCGCCGGAGGCGCGGCCGCTGGTGGTGCTCGAGCACGGGGCCTTCGGCTGCGCGGCCGACTGGGCGGTGGTGCAGCAGCGGCTGGCCGTGAGAGGCTTCCGCAGCCTCGCCTACGACCGCGCCGGCCTCGGCTACTCCGATCCGGGCCCCGAGCCGCGCGACGGACGCGCCATCGTCGCCGATCTCGCCGCCCTGCTGCAGGCGTTGGACGAACGCGATCCGGTGGTCCTGGCGGGCCATTCCATGGGCGGGCTGATGGTGCGTCTGTTCGCGCTGACCCATCCTGACCGGGTGCTGGGCGTGGTGCTGGTCGACGCCGTGACGCCCGACGTCCTGAAGCTGCCCGCCGGCCCCGGCGCCGTGCGCTCCTTCTGGCGGCTGCTGCGCGTCACGCGCTTCGTCGCCCGCTTCGGGGTTATGCGGCCGATCTCCTGGCTCACCCACAACCTGATCGGCCTGACCGGCGAGGCCGCCACCGAAAAGCGCCACATCCACGGCTCGGCCAGCCATGCCCACTGGGCGGCGGAGGAAGTCGCCTGGTGGCCCGCGACCTCCGACCAGGCCGCCGAGGCGGAGTTCCCGCCGGGCCTGCCCATCGCGGTGATCACCGCCGGCGCCGAGCGCGGCGCGCCGACCCTGAAGAGCATCCAGGCGATCCCCGCCATCTCCTCGCGCCACGGCTATGTGGAGCACGTGGCCGGCGCCCGCCACGCCAGCCTGCTCGGCCTGCGCTTCGCCGACCCGATCGTGCGCGGAGTCGAACAGGTGCTGGCGGGCGTGAAGCGCTAGTCGGGCTCGCGCGCGACCAGGCCGCAGGCGGCGTGCAGCCGCGCCAGCGCGAGCGGCCGGGCCTCGATCAGCCGATCTCCGTCCATCGGCAGGGCGGCGCGGGCCTTCGGCGTATGCACCGAGAGCACCGCGCGATCCTCCTTCGGCAGGCGCGCCGCATGGCCGGCCAGGGCCCGCACCTCGCCGGGTCCATCGATCTCGAAACGCCCGTCCCAGACCGCCGTCTCGCCGCCCGCGACGACGAGCGGAGCCAGCCCGCCGCGCGCCGCCTCGCCGGGCTCGCGCAGGAACCTCACCTCGCGGTCGTCGGCTTCGATCCGCGCGCCGGCCAGGGTCGCGGCGAAGGCCTGCGCGGTCTGCAGCCGATCGGCCAGGGCGCCGATCCGCTCCGCCGAACTTGGCCGCGTCGTTCCCGCCGCGCAGAGGCAGGCGGCGCCGACGAAGGCCAAAGCCTGTTCCATCGTAGCGGCGCGCAGGAGGTCCCGCTCGATGAGCAGAACACCGGCGGCGTCCATGGTCGTGGCGGCGGCCAGGGCGTGCGTGTCCGGCGTCGCCGGCGCAGGCGACACGGGCGCGTCCGGCGCCAGGTCGCGCCGCGCCCGGGCGCGGGCATAGCGCGGGTCGGCGTTGGCGGGGTCCTCGATCCAGGCCTCGCCCCGCGCCGTCAGCCAGCCGCGGATCTCGCCGCGCCGGACGCCCAGCAGCGGCCGCAGCAGGAAGATCCTGCGGCCTTCCGGCCAGGCGGGCGAGGGACCCCATTCGCGCGGCTCCGGCGTCGAGCCGCCCGCCGCGCGCATGGCCCGCGCCTCGGCGATGTCGTCGGCGGTGTGACCCATCACGATGACGGCGGCCCCGGCGCCTCGGGCGGCGTCGGCCAGCAGGCGGTGGCGCGCCGCCCGCGCCGCGGCGGGCAGGCCGGTGGTCGGCTTGTCGCCGGTCCAGCTCAGGGCCTGGAAGCCGACGCCCAGCGCCGCGGCGCGCGCCGCGCAGGCCTGGGTCCAGGCCGCGCCCTGCGGCTGCAGGCCGTGGTCGAGGGTCAGCGCCAGGAGGGGCCGGCCAGCCGTGAGCGCCCAGGTGTGGGCGGCGAGCAGCAGGGCCACGGAATCGCCGCCGCCGGAGAGCGCCACCGCCACCGGCCGCGGGCTGGCGCGGCTCAGCCGCCGGTCGAACACCACGGCCGCATGGCGGTCGAGGTCGGGAAGCTCGGGCGCGAGGGCGGCTAGCCGCACTTCGCCTGGGCGGCGAGCGTGGCGGCGCGGGCCTTCACCGCGGCCGGCGCCTTCGGATAGTGCTTGGGGACTTCGGCCAGGGTCTGACAGGCGTCGGCCGGCTTCTTAAGCGCCACCAGCTCGCGGGCCAGCTCGACCACCGCGTCGGGCGCCCAGGCCGTCTGCGGCCAGCCGCGGATCGCGCCGATATAGGCGGTCGCCGCATCCGCATGCCCGCCCTTCACCGCCAGGGTCTTGCCCCACCAGTAGCGCGCCTCCGGCGTGCGGGGCGCGTCCGGATAGGTCTGCACATAGGCCCGGAAGGCGCCCTCGGCGCCCTCATAGTCGCCGCTCAGCATCAGTTGCCGGGCGTGGCCGAAAGCCTCTGTCGCACTGGCCTGGGCCGCGGCCGGGCTCGGCGGCTCGACGGGGGCCGGCGGGCTCGCCGCCGCGGTTTCCGCCGCCGCCTGCTTCTGCTCGATCGCCGCCAGCCGATCGGTGAGCGTCTTGACCTGGGCGCTCAGCGCCTGGTTGGCGCGCCGGGCCTGGTCCAGCTCGTGGCTGGTGGTCTCCAGCGAAGCGTTGATCTTGGTCAGCGACTGCTCCAGGTCGCCCAGGCGGTTGGCGAACTCGGCCAGCCGCGCGTCGGTGTCGACCATCTCGACCACCACCGGCTTGCCGGTGTCGCGGCCCTTGAAGACGATGGCGCGCATCTCCTTGATCGCCTTGTCCATGTCGTCGAGACGCCGCGCGTCACGCTTGGACAGCGACTCGTCGATGGGCGTTTGGGCCGCCACCGGGGCGGCGACCGGCACGGCCGCCAAAACCAGTCCCCCAAGGCATCCGACGACCGCCGCCGGACCTACGAAACGGCGAAGCCTCATCAGCCGCCCCGCGCGCCGGAGACGATGGCGGTGTGGCCGTTGCGGTTATGCTGGTCGGCCACGTCGCCGGAGCCCGCGTCCACCGGCTTCTCCTTGCCGTAGGAGATGGTGGTGATCCGGCCCGGATCGACCCCGTGGCCGACCAGGAACTCGCGAACCGCATTGGCTCGCCGCGCGCCGAGCGCCAGGTTGTACTCCCGCGTGCCCCGTTCGTCGCAATTGCCTTCGATGCGCACGGCCACGGCCGGATAGCGCTTCAGCCAGTCGGCCTGGGCGCCCAGGATCGGCTGGGCGTCGGCGCGGACGTCGTAGCGGTCGAAATCGAAATAGACCCGGTCGCCCACATTGACGACGAAGTCCTGCACGGAGCCGGGCAGGGCGCCCTGGGTCACCGGCGCCACCGGTGGCGGCGTGGTCTGACGCTCGGCGACCGGCGGCGGCGCGGATGAGGTCGTCGGGAAGCTCGGCTTGGGCCGGTGCGCGCAGGCGGCGAGCGAGGCGGCGGCGGTCCCGATCAGGACCAGTCGGAGCGCGGTCTTGCGGTTGAAGCTGGTGACCATGATCGAGGCGTCTCCATGAACGGGGGGGGTATTATATCGTACTACGATATTAAGCTCTATTGCAGCAAAGGCGACCAGGCGGGGTCCGACGCCGCGCCGGGATAGGGCACCGCCTGCTGCATCCGGCCGAGGACGTCGACGCTCCACAGCTTTGAGGCGCCGCCGGAGGTCTCGCGCGCGAACATCAGCACGCGGCCGTTGGGCGCCCAGGTGGGGCCCTCGTCAAGATAGCTGGAGGTGAGCAACCGCTCCTCCGAGCCGTCGGCCTTCATCACCCCGATGTGGAATTCGCCGCCGGTCTGTTTGGTGAAGGCGATGAACTCCCCGGTCGGGCTCCAGACCGGGGTCGTGTAGCGGCCGTCGCCGAACGAGATGCGGTGCGGGTTCGAGCCGTCGGCATTCATCACATAGAGCTGCGGGCTGCCCGCGCGGTCGGAGTTGAACACGATCCTCGTCCCATCCGGCGAGAAGGAGGGCGAGGTGTCGATGGCGGGATCGGTGGTGAGGCGCGTGCTGCTGTGGTTGCGCAGGTCCATGACGTAGACGTCGCTGTTGCCACCCCGCTCGACGGAGAAGGCGACCTTCTGGCCATCCGCCGAGAAGCGCGGCGCGAACACCATGCCCGGGAACTGGCCCAGGCTCTCGCGCCGGCCGGTATCCAGGTTGAACAGATAGATCGCCGAGCCCTCGGGGCGCAGCGCCATGTAGGTGATCTCCTGGCTGGTGGAGGAGAACCGGGGCGTCATGACGATGAACGAGCCGTCGGTCAGATAGCTCGGATTGGCGCCGTCCTGATCCATGATCGCCAGGCGCTTGGTCTTGGCGCCCCGCCCGCCGGTCTCGGCCACGAACACCACGCGGGTGTCGAAATAGCCCTTCTCGCCCGTGAGCTGCTGATAGACCGCGTCGGAGATCTGGTGGGCGATGCGCCGCCAGTTCTCGGGGCTGGCGGTGAATTCCTTGCCCAGCAGCTGCTTCTCGGCGAACACGTCCCACAGGCGGAAGGAGACCTTCAGCCGGCCGTTGTCGTTGGTCACCTCGCCGTTCAGCAGGGCCTGGGCGTTGATCTGCTTCCAGGCCGGGAACTGCGGCTCGACGGCGGTGGTCAGGCCCTTCTCGACGAAACTGTTCGGATCGAGCGGGCGGAACAGGCCCGAGCGGTTGAGGTTGGCGGAGATCACGCCGGCGATATCGGCGCCCACCTGGCCGCCGCCGAAGGCGGGGATGGCGATCGGCAGCGGCTGCACGTCGCCGCGGTTGACGTTGACCTCGATCTCGGCCCGCGCCGGGGCGGCGGCGACGCCGAAGCTCAGCGCCGCCAGCGCCAGTGTCAGGACCAGGGTCATCAGGCGCATGGAGGGGCTCCGAAGATGGGGTCGGGTCACGAGCAGGCCTCGCGGGCGTTGAAGTTTACGCTGATCTTCTCGCCGTAGAACTCCCGCGGCAGGCTGCGGAACGGCGCGGCGGCGAAGACGGCGCTGCGGGCGCGCGCGGCGGCCGCGTCGGCCACCCCGCCCTGGCCGCGGATCGCTTGGGTCGCGACCTCGCCCACCACATTGCCCCCGGCCCCCAGCTGGAAGGTCGCCTTGATGATCACGTCGCGGCCGCCCTGCACCTCGCAGTTGGGATTCCAGCGCCGCTGCAGTTCGTCGGCCAGCCCGCTGACCGCGGCGGCCGAGGCGCCGGTCCCGAGCGCCGGGTGGGCCTGCAGGGCGGTCTCGGTGCGCGCCGGACCCTTGGCGGCCGACGACGGCTTGGCGGGGGCGGGTTTCGACACCGCCTTCGACAGGCTGGCGGCCAGGGCGTCGAGGTCGAGGCTCTTCTCCGGCTTGGGCTTCTCGGCCTTGGCGGGCGTGGGGGCGGGTTTTGGCTTGGGGACCGGCGTCGGCGGCGAGGGCTTGGGCTCGGCGGGGGGCGAGGCGGCCTGCGGCGGGGCCTCGGCCACCGGCGCCTCCGTCTGGGCCTGTTGCACCTGCGGCGCCTGTTCGGCTTCGCGCAGGTTGGTGTCCGGCGCATTGGCCACGATGTTCACCGGCACCGCCGAACCGATCTTCAGGTCATGGGTGAACCGCCAGGAGATCAGCAGGGCGACCAGCACCGTTCCGTGCAGGGCCAGCGAGCCGACGAAAGCCGGCGAGACCTCGGTGCGTCTCACGGCTGCGGCGCCTCCTGGGCCGTCTGGGCGGACGCGGGCGGCGGCGGTTGATTGCCGGACGACGGCCCGCCGGTGTCGGTGATCAGGTTGATCGATGAGAAGCCGGAGGTCGACAGGGCGGCCATCACCTGGGCGACGATCTGATAGGCGGCGCGGCCGTCGGCGCGCACATAGATCGGCTTGCTGTGGTTGTCGCCGGCCATCTCGCGCAGCCTTGGCGCCAGCTGGCTGAACGCCACCTGACTTTCCTGCAGGAACAGGGTCCCGTCGGCCTTGATGGAGACCGTCAGGGGCTCGGTCTGATCCTGCATCGCGCCGGCTTCGGTCTTCGGCAGCTCGACCGGCACGCCGACGGTCAGCAAGGGGGCCGAGATCATGAAGATGATCAACAGCACCAGCATGACGTCCACCAGCGGGGTGACGTTGATCTCCGACAGGGCCCCGCGCCGGCCGCGGCCATAGCGCCGGCGGCTGCGCCGTCCGCCGGTGGCCGCGAAGGCGTCGTTGGCCGAAAGGCCCATGGCTCAGACCTTTTCCGCCAGCCGCCGCTGGATGGCGGTGGAGAGGTCGTCAGCGAAGCCCTCGAGCCGGGCCGAGTACTTGCCGGCCTTGGACGAGAAGGCGTTGAAAGCGATGTAGGCCGGGATCGCCGCCACCAGGCCGATGGCCGTGGCGAACAGCGCCTCGGCGATGGCCGGGGCGACCACCGCCAGATTGGTGTTCTTCTGGATGGCGATCGACTGGAACGCCGACATGATCCCCCAGACGGTGCCGAACAGGCCGATGAACGGCGAGGAGGTGGCGACGATGGCCAGGATGCTCAGGCCGTTCTCCACCTCCTGGCTCTCGCGCGCGATGATGGTGTCGAGCATCCGGTCGATGCGCTGGATCAGGAAGGCCGCCTGCGCGCCTTCCGCGCCGCCCTTGGACCGCGCATCGCGCCATTCGCGCAGGGCGCTCTGCAGCATGCGCGGCAGGGCATGGCGCGGCCGCTCGCCGGCCTCGGCCGCCACCTCCTCGAGGCTGCGCCCCGAACTGACCGCGTCCTCGAAGCGGTTGGCCTCGCGGTTCAGCCGCCCGAACCGGAAGGTCTTGTCGATGATCACCGTCCACGACCACAGCGACGCCATCGCCAGGCCGGCCATGACCAGCTTCACCACCCAGTCGGCGTGCAGGATCTGGTGGACCAGCGAGAAGGACTCGGGAGAGACGGCGGCGGTGGGGTCCATCAGGTGGTGAGGCTCCGAATTGTGGCGGTGTCCGGTTGGCCCGCAGTGGTGGCGAACTTAAGGCGCCGGGCTCAGCCGAACAGCGGCCTGAGCGCCTCGACGAGGCCCGGCGGCGGTCTTCGAGCCCGCCCATCGAGGCCGATGCAGGCGGCTTCCACCGCCGCTGTGGCGATCAGGTCGCCGCCGCGGAAAATCCGCTGCGCGATCATCAGTCGCGGGCCTTTGACGGCGTCATAGGTCGTGCGCACCACCAGCGCGTCGTCGATCCGCGCCGCGCGCTGGAAGTCGACGGTGATCCTGGTGACCGTGAAGGCCGCCGGGTCGGGCAGCTCCAGCAGCGCCTGGTGGCTGA
>NZ_DASZBG010000098.1:0-5394 GCF_035944335.1 Phenylobacterium sp.
CTCAGGCCTTGGTGCTGATCAGCTTGCCGGCGGAATATTCGGCGGCTTCGCGCAGCTTGACGATCTCTTCGTCGGGCAGCTGCACGACCACCTTGCCGTTGGTCGGGTCCACGAACTTGTAGACGAACAGCCCGCTCGCCGGGTCGTGGACGATGTTCAGCCGCAGGTCCGGGCCCGCCGACGGCGGGGTCGCAGGCGCTGGCGCGCTCACCGGGACGGCCGCCGACACGCGCACGCTCCCGCCGCCCGAAGGGGCGGGGAGGGTGATCGTGTTGCTGACGACTCCGTTTGGCATGACGCCCGTGGGTGTGGCCGAGTTTGATCCACAGATTATCGCGGAGCGCTTAATTCGATCTTAATGCATTTCACGTCGCCGCGGTTGTGGGCCGCTTCGCTACAACCGGAACTTCTCACGCCGTTAACCAAGACCTAAGCCTCGCCCAGCCTAATCGCGGGGACGGCGCGACGCGATTCGCGCGCCTGTGTGTAGGTGGCTTGCCCGTGAACCTCGACCCTGACGACTGGTCCGACCTCCGCGACCAGGGTCATGGCCTGATGGACGCCATCCTCGGCCACATCGAGACCCTGCGCGACCAGCCCCTGTGGCGCGCGCCCCCCGACGAGCTGCGGGCCAGCTTCCGCGAGCCCCTGCCGCACGCGCCCACCCCGATCGCCGCGGTCGGGCGCACCTTCGTCGAGACGGTGCTGCCCTATTCCAGCGGCAACGCCCATCCGGGATTCATGGGCTGGGTGCAGGGCGGCGGCACGACGGCCGGGATGCTGGGCGAGATGCTGGCCGCCGGCCTCAACGCCAACCTCGGCGGGCGCGACCACATGGCGCTCGAGGTCGAGCAGCAGGTGCTGGCCTGGACCCGCCAGATGTTCGGCTTCCCGCAGACCGCCAGCGGCCTCTTCGTCACCGGCGCCTCGCAGGCCAATTTCATGGCCGTGCTGATCGCCCGGCTGCGGGCGCTGGGTCCCTCGGTCCGAACGGCCGGCGTCGGAGCCGCGCCCCTGATCGCCTACGCCTCGCGCGCCGTGCACGGCTGCGTCAGCCGCGCCATGGACATGTCCGGGATCGGCGCGGGCCAGCTGCGGCTGGTCCCCACCGACGCGGCCGGCGCCATCCGCATCGACGTGCTGGCCCAGGCGATCGCCGCCGACCGCGCCGCCGGCCTGCGGCCCTTCCTGATCGTCGGCTCGGCCGGCACGGTCGACATCGGCGCCGTCGACGACCTCGACGGCCTCGCCGATCTGGCGGCGGCTGAGGACCTCCACTTCCACGTGGACGGCGCCTTGGGCGCGCTCGGCGTGCTGGCGCCCTCGCTTGCCCCGAAGTTCAAGGGCCTGGAGCGCGCCTGTTCCATCGCCTTCGACTGGCACAAGTGGGGCCAGACCCCCTACGACGCCGGCTTCCTGCTGGTCCGCGACGCCGAGCTGCACCGCAGCGCCTTCGCCGGCGAGGCCGCCTACCTCAGCCGCGCCGACCGCGGCCTGGCGGGCGGCGACTGGTGGCCCTGCGACTACGGCCCGGACCTGTCGCGCGGCTTCCGCGCGCTGAAGACCTGGTTCACGCTCAAGACCTATGGCGTCGACGCCCTGGGCCAGGTCATCGCCCAGACCTGCGACCTCGCCGCCGAGCTCGCCGCCCGCATCGAGGCCGAGCCCGAGCTGGAGCTGATGGCCCCCGTCGCCCTCAACGTGGTCTGTTTCCGCTACCGCGGCCCGACCCCTGGCGCAGCGGCCGAGGATCTCAACGCCCAGATCGTCGCCGACCTGCAGATCGCCGGCCAGGTCGCCCCCTCGCTCACCCGCCTCGACGGCCGGACCGCCATCCGCGCCGCCATCGTCAACCACCGCACCGAGCGTCGCGACATCGAGACCCTGGTCTCGTCGGTCCTGGCGCTCGGCCGCACCGCTTCGCAAAGGCGCGCCGCTTGACCCTCGCCCATGCCCCCGAACCCCGCCTCGCACCATCCGGCCCCGCGCACAGCCTGGGCGTCGCCACGCTGATGCGGCTTATCCAGGTCGAGGCCGAGCTCGCCGTCGTCTGGGACGGGCTGATGGCCCGCCTGGCCGCCGACGAGGCCGACGCCGGGGCCCTCTTGGACGTCTCCACCCTGCTGCAGATGAGCGGCCAGACCGAGAAGGCCCTGGAGCTGCAGGCCCGGGCCATCGCCCAGCAGCCCTGCTATCGCACCGTCCACGGAACCGGGACCGGCCTGCGCATCCTCGCCTTCATGACGCCGGGCGACCTGATGGCCAACACCCCGCTCGACTTCCTGCTGGAAGGCTCCGACGCCGAGCTCACCCTCTGCTACCTCGACGGACGGGCGCCGGACCCCGAACGCCTGCCGCCCCACGATGTCGCCTTCCTGGCGGTCGGCCAGTCGGACGAGGGCTCGGAACTGCTCCGCGGCCTTCAGGGCGCCTTCGACAACTGGCCCGTCCCGGTGCTCAACGCCGACGCGGCGCTGATCGCCGACTTCAGCCGCGAGGGCGTGGCCGGCCGCCTGGCCGATGCGCCCGGCGTGCTCTGCCCCGGCGCCGTGCGCCTGGATCGCGGCGCGCTGATCCAGCTGGCGATGCGCGCCGAGGCCGCAGAGCCGCTCGAGGCCGACACCGCCTTCCCGCTGATCGTCCGGCCCGTGGGCTCCCACGCCGGACGCGGGCTGCAGAAGCTCACCCTCCCCGGCGACCTCGTGACCTATCTCCCCGAACGTCCGGAGGCCGAGTTCTACGTCTCGCCCTTCGTCGACTACGCCGGCCCCGACGGCCTGTTCCGCAAGCTGCGCGTGGTGTTCGTGGCCGGCCGGCCGTTCCTCAGCCACCTGGCGGTCTCCGAGCACTGGATGGTGCACTACCTCAACGCCGGCATGGCTGAGAGCCCGGCCAAGCGCGCCGAGGAGGCCGAGCTCTTCGCCACCTTCGACGCGGGCTTCTGCACGCGCCACGCCGAGGCGCTTGCCGCCGTCTGCCGGCGCCTGCCGCTCGACTACTTCGGCATCGATTGCGCGGAGACGAAGGATGGCCGCCTGCTGGTCTTCGAGGCCGACGTGGCGCTGATCGTGCACAACATCGATCCGCCGGATCTCTATCCCTACAAGCCCCCGGCCATGACCCGGCTGTTCGCCGCGGTGCTCGAGGCCTTCACCGAGCGCGCCCACGCGACCTGACGCCCCGGCCTGTGCTATGCCTGGAGGCGAGGGGCCGGCGCAGTGTGGAGTGCTTTTCGATGCGAACCTTGGTCCTGGGCTGTTGTCTGGCCCTGTGGGCGCCCGGCGCCCTGGCGGCGGAACAGGCGGTAAGCGCCGATCTCCTGCGGCTGCATGACGACCTGCACCTCTCCGAGGCCCAGGAGGCGGGCTGGCGCAACTACACCCTCGCCATCGCCCCCGACCCGCAGGTCGAGGCGCGCCACCGGGCCGCCGCCGAGCTGCTGCCCGCCGTGCCCACGCCGCGCCGCATCGCCCTGATGCAGGCCACCATGGACACCGATGCGGTGGATTTCCGCCGCCACGCCGCGGCGGTCATCGCCTTCTACGGCCAGCTCACGCCCTCCCAGCAGCGGACCTTCGACCTGGAGACCGCGCCGCAAGGCGCCTCCGAACGGACCGCGGCCCCCTCGTCCTACCCCCGGCCCTGAGGCCCCCTCAGCAGGAGATCCAGTTGTAGACCTGCTTGACGCTGTCCCAGCGCCAGGAGCCGCAGGCGGCCGGCGGCGGCGGCCCCGCGTCGCGCGCGATCGGCGGCGGGGGCCCATAGGCGCCGTAGTCATAGGGCGGCGGGTAGTAGCCGTAGGGCGGCGGCGGAGCCACCGCATAGACGTACTGCGGATAGTATCCGTAGAACGGCGCGTCATAGTACCAGGGGAAGGCCGCGTTCAGGCCGAGCGCGAAGCCCAGGCCAAACCCGCCGAACACGAACGGCGCGCCGCGGAAACGATCGTGGCCGCCGTGGAAGTGGCTGAAGCCCGGGCCGCCATGCCACGCGCCGACCGGCGCGGCGCCGCGCCAGTCGCCGGAGCCGCCGCCGTGCGACGCCCCCTGCGACGCCTCGGGCGAACCGCCGCCATGCCAGCCGCCGCTGCCGCCGCCACCGCCATGGTGCGAGTCCGCCGCGGCCGGCCAGGCCGCCGCCAGAAGTGAAGCGCCCGCGAGCGCCGCCATTGCCGTCCGCATAGATCCTCCGTGCAGGCCAAGCGTCCCTCAAGGCCAACCCGTCTGTCTAAGATAAGCCCAGCTTGGCCGCCGCCTAGCCCAAATCGCCGTCTGCGGGGCCAAATCGCCCGGCTTTGCGTTCTGAAGGTTCGATGCAGACGCCAAGCCTCTTCCCGGCGCCCGCCGCGGTCGCCCATCACGCGCCGCCGCCCGCCCCGCCGCTCAGCGAGCAGATCCAGCACATCGTGGCCGGCGGCCCGCAGGCCTGGCTGCCGCTCTTGACCACGCTCGGCCACATGGCGGTGAACCTCGCCATCGGCGTCATCATCCTGTTGATCACCATCTGGGTGGCGGGCTGGGCCTCGAAGCTGGCGCGCGAGGCCGCGGGTCGCTTTCATCGCGGAGACCAGCCGGACACCGTCCTGCAGGGCTTCATCGCCTCCCTGGTCAAGTATGCCGTGGTGATCATCGGCGGGGTCGCGGTGCTGCAGCAGATCGGGGTGCAGACCACCTCGGTCCTGGCCGTGCTGGGCGCCGCCTCCCTGGCCATCGGCCTGGCCCTGCAGGGCGGCCTCAGCAACGTCGCGGCCGGCGTCATGATCCTGCTCTTGCGGCCCTACCGCATCGGCGACCGCGTGGAGATCGCCGGCGTCGTCGGCCGCGTGCGCGGCCTCGACCTGTTCATCACCCGCCTGCACGACCTGGACAATTCGGTGGTGTTCATCCCCAACGCCAAGGCGCTCGGCGAGAAGATCGTCAACTACTCCATGCCGGAGAGCCGCCGCATCGTCATGGAGTTCGGCATCGACTATGCCGACGATGTCGACCTGGCGCTGGCCCTGCTGATCGAGACCGCGCAGGCCGACGAGCGGATCGTCGCCAACCCCGCGCCCTGGGCCAAGCTCACCGAACTGGGCGACAGCACCGTCACCGTCACCCTGCGCGCCTGGACCAGCCCGGACGGCTATGTCGACACCCGCTTCGACCTGATCAAGGCGGTCAAGGCCCGCTTCGAGGCGGCCGGCCTGACCTTCGCCTATCCGCAGCAGGTGGCCGTCGAGACCCGCCCCTGGACCGCGCCCGACCGCACCCGCCAGCGCGCCGAGCTCAAGCGCCTGCGCGCCGCCGGCAAGGAGGCCGCCGCCTGCTCGGAACCGACGGGGGACCACTCGTCCGGCTCGGCCTCGGAAGCCAACTGAGGCCGGACGACCCGCAAGCTCAGCCGGCGAACGGA
>NZ_DASZBG010000099.1:0-11788 GCF_035944335.1 Phenylobacterium sp.
GGCGGTGCTGAAGTGGAACGAGGCGGCCGGCACGGAGCGCCAGGCCCTGGTCGCCGAGCTGATGGGCGGCGAGGGCCTCTCGGCCTCGGAAGCCGTCCGCCGCCTCGCCACGGGCCTCGGCCTGCCCACCGACCTGAAGGCCATCGGCATCGGCCCCGACAAGTTCCAAGCCATCGCCGAGCACACCATGCACGACGCCGGCGTGCGGGTGAATCCGCGCCCCATCAAGGGCCCGGAGGACATCGTCGAGATCCTGGAGATCGCCGCGGGCTAGCAGAGCCGTACGAGCGCGGCCGGCACAGTCAAGCTTGTCCGGGGCTTGGGACTGGCTTAGCGCCGCCCGTACAGCGCTAGGTGCAGGAGGAGCCAGCCGATTGCTGTAGCTGTCCCATACGCAAGCCCACCCACAATTGTGTTGAGCGTTCCGAACGGCGCCATGAGCGCCGCACCGGCGATAGCGCCAAGAAGGGCAACAAGGCCCCGGCGGACTGGCATCGAGATGCCCCGCCCGCCGGTCCAGGTGAATGCAAGCGACAGGAGAGCTGAACCCGGAACAGTCCAGAGCAGCGTCATCGCCCCAAGTCCCGACATCGCGCGAAGGTCAAACTCCGTCCAACCACCTTGCAGCGCCACGTTCAGGAGAACAGTGCACACAGCGCTGCCGAGCACGGCTGCTCCAAGCCAGAGCGATAGACCTCGGGCAGTTTCCATGGCTCGACCTTAAGGCGAGCAATTTTTCATTTCCACCCTTGTGGGACACTCGGAGCGTGCTGTTTGCGGGCAGTCGTCCCGACCGCGTCCTATCCCAGCAGCCACTGCGCCAGGGCCGGGATCGCGGTGCGGTCCTGGATCATGAACAGGTGGCCGCCGTCGAAGACCTGCAAGGTGGCGCCGGGAATGCGGGCGGCCATGCGTTCCTGGGTCTCCGGAAGCGCGATGCCGTCGTAGCGGCCGGCGGCGATCAGCACCGGGCAGGCGATCTGGGGAAGACGCTCCCACGTATCGTGCGCCGCGCGGGCTTCGAGCTGGCGGTGCGCGCCCATGGCGTGGCCGGGTTCTCCCGCGAAGGGATCGGCCGCGGCCATCTCGATGAACTGGGCGTAGGTCTCCGGATGGGCCCTGGCCCAGGCCTCGTCGCGGCGGGTGTCGGAGATCGGGATCAGGTAGCGGGCGCGGGCCTCGCCCTTCAGGTGCTCGATCTCGTGGAACGGGAAGGACGCCCCGCCGACCCCGCCCGGCGAGGTGCAGGCCAGCACCAGCTTCGTCACGCGCTTCGGATGCCTGAGCGCCAGCTCCTGGGCCACCATGCCGCCGAACGAGACGCCGATGACGAAGGCCTCATCCCAGCCCTGGCTGTCCATCAGCGCGGCGGCGTCGTCGGCATAGTCGGCCATCGAATAGGCCGCGTCCGGTTTCTGCGTCTGGCCGAGCCCGCGCTGGTCATAGGCCAGCACCTCGAAGGACTTCGGCAGCGGGCCGTCGAAGACATTGGGCTTGTTGCGCAGGTCGCCGCCGGTGCCGGAGATGAACAGCAGCCGCGGGCCGGAGCCGGCGCGCTCGAAATGGATGTCGATCCCGTTGGCGCGGGTCCGCGGCATTCAGGCCTCCGCCTTGGCCTTCTTCTTCGCCCCGCCCTTCGCGCCGCCGCGGCCGCGCGCCGGCTTCTTCGAGGGTCCCTTGGCCTCGCGCTCGGCGATCAGCTTCAGCGCCTCCTCCAGCGTCAGGGCCGCCGGGTCCGTCCCCTTGGGAATGGTGGCGTTGGTCGAGCCATGCTTGACGTAGGGCCCGTAGCGGCCGGCCAGCACCTTGATCGGGGCGCCGTCGGTGGGATGGGCGCCGAGGTCCTTCAGGGAGGTCGGCTCGCCGCCGCGCCGGGCGCTCGCGGCGCTGCGCTTCTCGGCCAGCAGGGCGACGGCGCGGTTGACGCCCACGTCGAAGACTTCCTCGGCGGTGGACAGGTTGGCGTAGGTCCCGGCGTGCAGCACGAACGGCCCATAGCGGCCGATGCCGGCGACGATCATCTGGCCATCTTCCGGATGCGGGCCCACGTCGCGCGGCAGCCTGAGCAGCCGCAGCGCCTTTTCAAGGTCCATGGCCGCCGGGCTCCAGCCCTTGGGCAGGCTGGCGCGCTTGGGCTTCTCGCCCTCGCCGAGCTGCACATAGGGCCCGAACCGGCCGGCCTTCAGGAAGACCATTTCGCCGGTCTCCGCATCGAGGCCGAGTTCGCGGTCGCCGTTCTCGTTGTCGCCCTCCTCGGGCGCGCCGAACGGCCGCGTATAGCGGCACTCGGGATAGTTCGAGCAGCCGATGAACGGGTTCGAGCGGCTGAGCTTGAGGCCGAGCCGGCCCGTGCCGCACTTGGGGCAGACCCGGGCGTCGCTGCCGTCGAGGGTCGGGGGGAATAGGTAGGGGCCCAGCAGGCCGTCCAGCGAGTCCAGCACCTCGCGGGTGCGCAGCTCGCTGATCTCGCCGACCTTGGCGTTGAACTCGGCCCAGAAGTCGCGCAGCAGCACCTTCCAGTCGAGCTGGCCGGCCGAGACCAGGTCGAGCTTCTCCTCGAGGTCGGCGGTGAAGTCGTACTCCACGTACTTGGCGAAGAATTCCTCGAGGAACACCGTCACCAGGCGGCCCTGGTCCTCGGGCACGAAGCGGTTCTTCTCCATCCGCACGTAGGACCGGTCGCGCAGGCGCTCCAGGATCGAGGCGTAGGTCGAGGGCCGGCCGATGCCGAGCTCCTCCATCTTCTTGACGAGGCTCGCTTCCGAATAGCGCGGCGGTGGCTCGGTGAAGTGCTGGTCGGCGCGGGACTGCAGCACCTTGGCCGCAGCGCCCTGCACCACTGGGGGCAGCTTGGAGACCGCTTCCTCTTCTGGGTCGTCGCGACCCTCCTCGTAGACCGCCAGGTAGCCGTCGAAGAGGGTGACGTCGCCGGAGGCCCGCAGCGCCGTTTGCCCGTCGCTCGACTCCAGGTCGATGGTGGTCCGCTCGATGCGGGCGGATTCCATCTGCGAGGCGATCATCCGCTTCCAGACCAGCTCGTAGAGCCGGCCGAGATCGCCATCGAGGCGCATGCGGCCGGGATTGCGCGCCAGGCTGGTCGGCCGGATCGCCTCGTGGGCCTCCTGGGCGTTCTTGGCCTTGGTGGAATAGAACCGCGGCTTCTCCGGCACATAGTCCTTGCCATAGAGCCCGCCGATCACCTCGCGCGCCTCGTCCAGCGCCTCGGGCGCGGTCTGCACGCCGTCGGTCCGCATATAGGTGATCAGGCCCACGGTCTCGCCGCCGATGTCGACGCCCTCATAGAGCTTCTGGGCGGCCTGCATGGTGCGCTGCGCCGAGAAGCCGAGCTTGCGCGAGGCCTCCTGCTGCAGGGTCGAGGTGGTGAAGGGCGGCGGCGGCGAGCGTCGGGCGGGTTTCTTCTCCACCGCGGCCACCGTGAAGGTCGCGGCCTTCACCGCGTCGCGCGCGGCGAAGGCGGAGGCCTCGTTGGCGAGGTCGAACTTGGAGAGCCGTTTGCCCTCGTGCTTGGCCAGACGGGCGACGAATGGGTCGGCGCCGGAGGACACATCGGCCTCGACCGTCCAGTATTCCTGGGTCCGGAAGGCCTCGATCTCCAGCTCGCGATCGACCACGAGCCGAAGCGCCACCGACTGAACACGCCCGGCCGAGCGGGATCCCGGCAGCTTGCGCCACAGGACCGGCGACAGGGTGAAGCCCACCAGATAGTCCAGGGCGCGGCGGGCCAGGTAGGCGTCGACCAGCTCCATGTCGATGTCGCGCGGGTTCTTCATCGCCTCGGTCACCGCCGAGCGGGTGATGGCGTTGAACACGACCCGCTGGACCGGCATGTCGCGCAGCGCCTTCTTCTGGCGCAGCACCTCCAGCACGTGCCAGCTGATCGCCTCGCCCTCGCGGTCGGGGTCGGTGGCCAGGATGATGCAGTCGGCCTTCCTGGCGGCCTCGGCGATGGCGGCCAGGTGCTTGGCGCCCTTGCCGTCGACCTCCCAGCTCATGTCGAAGTCTTCGTCGGGGCGGACCGAGCCGTCCTTGGCCGGCAGATCGCGCACGTGGCCGTAGGAGGCCAGGACCGTATAGTCCGGACCCAGGTACTTGTTGATGGTCTTGGCCTTGGCCGGGCTCTCGACGACGACGACGTTCATACTGATGGGGAAAGGTCCTTGTGGGGCCGGCGCCCGGCGCCCTTGGGAGGGCGAAAAGAGCCGGAAGGTGGGGGCGGCCCCCCGGGCCTGTCAACGCCCCTAAGCTGGGCTGTAGCGCGAGCCCCTTTAGGGGGCTCTTTTTTTCCGGGCCCGGACAGGCGAAGGCCGGCGACCCCTGCGGGCGCCGGCCTTCTCACTCTTTATAAGTGTCGGGCGTTCAGCCGGCCGGGGCCGGCTGCGGCTGGCGGCGCGGCATCTTGGACATGGCGTCCTTGCAGCCGGCGCTCGCCTTGTCGGCGTTCTGGCGCAGGCACATGAAGGCCTCGCGGCCTTCCTTGCCGTCGCACAGCGTCTTGAAGTCGGCGGCGCAGGCCGCGCGCATGGCCTGCCGGGCGGCGACCATTTCCGGCGACGGACCGGCGCCACCACCGCCCGCGGGCGGTTCCTGGGCGAAGGCGGATCCGCCGACGGCGAGCGCTGCCAGGGCAGCCAGAATGCTCAGTTTCATAGAGAAGCCTCTCGTGGAAAGTCCCATCCCAGGCTAGCCGCCCATTGCGGCGGCTTTGTTTCCGGCCTGAGACGCCGTCTGCGTCAGGCCGTCGCGACCAGGCCGCCGGGCAGCAGCTCCGCGCGCCCCGCCAGCGACAGCTCCACCAGCGCCGCGAACACCGCGGGAGCGGGGGCTCCGGTCGCGCGCACCAGCTCGTCGCGCGACACCGGGGTGGGCGAGAGCAGGGCGGCCACAGCGTCACGCAGCCGCTCGTCGGGTTCGCCGCAGCCGTGGGCCGGGCGATAGGGATCGGCGTCGGGCTCGCGCAGGGAGCCCAGCCCCTCCAGCGCGCGCAGCACGTCCTCGGCGCCCTCGCAGATCGCCGCGCCCTGGCGGATCAGGTCGTTGGTCCCCCTGGCGCGCGGATCGAGCGGCGAGCCCGGCACGGCCAGCACCTCGCGGCCCTGCTCGGCGGCCAGGCGGGCGGTGATCAGCGAGCCGGAGCGCAGTTCGGCCTCCACCACCACGACGGCCCGCGACAGGCCCGAGATGATCCGGTTGCGGCGGGGGAAATCGCGGGCTGTCGCCGCGCGGCCGGGCTCGTTCTCGGAGACCGCGCAGCCGGTCTCGACGATGCGTTGGTACAGGCCGCCGTGCTCTGGCGGATAGACATCGTCGACGCCGCCGGCCAGCACCGCCGCCGTGCCGGTCGCCAGCGATCCCTCGTGGGCCGCCGCATCGATGCCGCGCGCCATGCCGGAGACCACAATATAGCCGGCCTGGCCGAGGTCGGCGGCCAGGCCGCGGGCGAACCGCTGGCCGGCCGCGCTCGCCACCCGCGCCCCCACAATGGCCACGCCCGGCCGCTCCAGGAGCTCAGGCTTGCCGCGCACCCAAAGCACCGGCGGTGGCGGATCGACGGCGGCCAGCACGCTGGGGAACTCGGCCTCGCAGGCGCAGAGCAGACGGGCGCCGAAGGCGGCGCCGGCCGCCAATTCGGTCTCGATTTCGCCCTCGCTCGGGACGCGGATGGCGCCCGACCGGCCGCCGCGGCGCGCCAGCTCCGGCAGGGCGGCGAGCGCCTCGACGGCGTCGCCATAACGGCGGATCAGTTCGCGGAAGGTGACGGGGCCGACGTTCTCGGTGCGCGCCAGCCTGAGCCACGCGCGGCGCTCGGCCTGCGAGACGGCTCGGCTCACGCGGCGGCCTTCTTGTCAGCCCCGATCCGCGGCTCCTCGCCCTTCAGCAGCCGGCGGATGTTGGGGGTGTGGCGCACATAGATGAGGATCGCCATGAACAGCGCCAGATAGGCGATGGGCGCCGGCCGGTTCACGAACGGCAGGAAGACGAACGCCGGGGCCAGCGCCACCGCCGTCAGCGCGGCCAGCGATGAGATCCGGAACAGCACGGCCATGACGATCCAGGTCGCGCCGGCCAGCAGCCCCACCGGCCAGGCCGCCGCCAGGAGGGTGCCGAGGAAGGTCGCCACGCCCTTGCCGCCCTTGAACCTGAGCCAGACGGGAAACAGGTGGCCGAGGAAGGCCGCGCCGCCGGCCAGCGCCGTCAGGACCGATTGCGAGGCGAGGGGCGAGTCCTGGGTGGCGAGCCAGGCGATCAGCACCGCCAGGGCGCCCTTGCCGCCGTCGCCCAGCAGGGTGATCGCCGCCAGGTCCTTGCGCCCGGTGCGCAGCACATTGGTCGCCCCGATGTTGCCGGAGCCGACGGTGCGCACGTCAGGCGCGCCGCCCAGCCGGGTGGCGATGACCCCGAACGGGATCGAGCCCAGCAGATAGCCGCCGACCGCGGCCACCGCGATCTGGACGAAACTCAACCCCTCGAACATCGTACGCGCTCCCCCGTTCTTCTTAGGTTCTAGCTGCGGCCGGGGGCTCCGTCATCAGTGAGATGTTCGATTTGCCGCTCATCCCGCGGGATGAGCGGTCTACAATTCCGCCGACAGCGCCGCCTTGATCGCGGCGATCCGCGCCTCGTCGCGGCGGTAGAAGGTCCACTGCTTGATGCGCTTGGGGGTGACCAGGCCGGCCTGCACCAGGATGCGCATGTGCTCCGACAGGGTGGGCTGGGAGACCCCCAGCTTCTCGGCGATCAGCACGCCGCAGACCCCGTCGTCCACGAGGTCGCCGTCCACCTGCGGCCGGAAATGGGCGCGCGGATCCTTCAGCCATTCCAGGATCTGCAGCCGGCGCTCGTTGCCCAGCGCCTTCAGCGGTTCGACAATAGACATTGCCAGTTGGCTAAGTCCCGATACTCTATCTCCAAGACCTAGCCGGAGGATGCCAGATGGACAAGGTCATGGACCGCTACGACATCGATACCGATGCGGTGATGTTCGCGGGGAACGAGGATTTCGACATCGGGGCGGTGGGCGCGGCGCAGACGCCCTGGTGGAACCGCACGCTGTGCGCCGTCAACGATACGTGGGTGCGGCTGGGCGTGCTGGAAGGCGACTTCCACTGGCACAAGCACGACGACACCGACGAGTTCTTCATGGTCCTCGAAGGCCGCCTCGACATCGAACTCGAGGACCGCACCGTCAGCCTCGGCCCGCAGCAGGCCTTCACCGTGCCCAAGGGCGTCATGCACTTCCCGCATGCCCGCGGACGCGTCGTGGTGGTGATGATCGAGCAGGCCGGGGTCGTGCCGACGGGCGACTAGCCGGAGCGCCCCTGGCGCGGCCTCCGCAGGACCGCTAGTGATCGCGCGGCGGCGGCGCGCCGCCTGGCGATGGGGGACCGGCGGGCTTGGCCTCTGAGAGCGTTGAAGCGGCGGTCGCCGAGGCCCGGCGTCTTGCCGCCCTGCAGGACGAGCACGAGGGCGCCAACCTGCAGGCCGCCGCCGATCGGATCCTCGACCTCCTTCCCCGCCTCGGCGACGCCGAAAAGCCGGTGGCGGCCCGCATCCTGTGGCGCACCGGCCTCTACGAGGCGGCCGCCGCGCTCGGCGACCTGGCGCAGCTGGGCCGCTACAGCGCCCTGCACGACGACGGGCTGCAGCTCCTGCCGCTGTTCTCGCGCGTCGAGACCGACGCCGACCGCCTGGAGCTGCTGCATCAGCATCGGCTATGGGGCGAGCGCCTGGAGGCCCGCGCGGCGGCGCGGCCGATCGCGCGGCCGGCGCGCTCCGCACGGACGGCAGGGGCGCCGATGCGGCTGGGCCTGCTGTCGTCGGACCTGCGCCGTCACGTGGTCGGCTACTTCGCCCATCCACTGTTCAATCACCTGGACGCCCGCTTTCAGCTCTATGCCTATTCCTCCCATCGGGCCCCGGCGCAGGCGGCGCAGCAATGGTTCGCCTCGCGCTGCGCGGCGTTCCGCATCCTGCCGCCCGACGACCGCGAGGCCGCCGAGGTCATCGCCGCCGACGACCTCGACATGCTGATCGATGTCGGCGGTCCCACGGCGGGCAATCGGCCGGGCGTGCTGGCCCATCGCCCCGCGCCGAAACAGGCGAGCTGGCTGGGCTATCCCCACTCGCTCGGGCTTTCGGCCATCGACCATATGATCGTCGATCCCTACCTGCGGCCATCGCGGCCTGAGCTGATGATCGAGACGCCGCTGTCGATGCCCGCCAGCTGGGTGGCCATGTCGCCGGCCGCCTTCCAGGCCGAACCGGCCCTGCAGCCCGCCGCGCCCTGCGAGCGCGCCGGCCGGATCACCTTCGGCACGGCCAACGATCCCTACAAGTTCAGCCCGCGGCTGCTGGCGACCTGGGCGCGGATCGTCGCCGCCGTGCCGGGCTCGCGCTTCATGATCGTGCGGCCCGAAGCCGGCGCCGCGGCGTTCCGCGACGCCATGGTCCGCCATTTCGCCGCGCAGGGAGTCGAGGCCGCACGGCTCGACTTCCGCCCGGTGCGCGGCGGGGTCAGAGCGCTCTACGGCGAGATGGACATCGCCCTCGACACCTTCCCGCTGACCGGCGGCGCCACCACCTGCGAGGCGCTGTGGATGGGCGTGCCCACCGTCAGCCTGGTGGGCCCCGCGCTGTTCGAGCGGCTGGGCTGGTCGATCCTCAACAACGCCGGCTTGGCCGACCTCGCGGCCACGACCGTCGAGGACTATGAGCGAATCGCGGTGGATCTCGCCGGCGATCCCGCGCGGATCGCGGCCCTGAGGCGAACGGCGCGCGAGCGGGTCCTGGCCCATCCGCTGGGCGCGCCGCGGCGGTTCGCGCGGGATTTCTACAACCTCGTCGCCGGCGCGCTCGCCGCCGGCTGACGCCCGGGCGTCAGGCCCGATAGACCGTCCGCCCGTCCACCACGGTCATCAGCACCTTGCCCTGCAGGCGGCGGCCGTCGAAGGGCGAGTTCTTGGACTTCGACGTCAGCTTGTCGGCGTCGATGACCACCGGCGTATCGGGGTTGCACAGCGCCAGGTCGGCGGGGGCGCCCTTGGCCAGGCGTCCCGAGGCCATGCCGAGCAGGTCGGCGGGCGCCGAGGTCACCGTGCGGATCAGGTCGATCAGGGGGACGCGGCCGTCGTGGTGCAGCGACAGCAGGGCCGGCAACAGGGTCTCGAGACCCACCGCGCCGGGCGCGGCCTCGTCGTAGGGCAGGCGCTTGTCTTCCGCGGGCGCCGGGGCGTGGGCCGAAACCACGATCTGGATCAGGCCCGAAGCCACGGCCTCGATCACCGCCTGGCGGTCGTCCTCGCTGCGCAGCGGCGGGTCCAGCTTGCAGAAGGTGCGGTAGTCGCCGATGTCGATCTCGTTCAGCGACAGGTGGTTGATCGAGGTGGTCGCGGTCACCGGCAGGCCGCGGTCGCGCGCCCGCTTGAGGCTCTCCAGGGCCGCCGCCGTGGTCACCTGGTCGACGAGCAGCCGCGCGCCGGTCAGCTCGACCAGGGCGAGGTCGCGCTCCAGCATGATCTTCTCGGCCATGGCCGGCGCGCTGGGCAGGCCCATGCGCGAGGCGAACTCGCCCGACGTGGCCGCAGCCCCGGCCGACAGCCACGGGTCGGCCGGCCGATGCGCCACCAGCACGCCGAACGCCTTGGCGTAGGCCAGCACCCGCTGGAAGACCTTGGAATTGGCGATCGGCTTGTCGGCGTCGGTGACATAGACGCAGCCGGCCTCGGCCATCAGGCCGATCTCGGCCATCCGCTCGCCGTCGCAGCCCTTGGTCGCCGCGCCGGCCGGGAACACCTTCACCAGCCCGATGTCGCGCGCCCGGCGCAGGATGAAGTCCACCACCGAGGGGTCGTCGATCACCGGGTGGGTGTCCGGCTGCACCACGATGGTGGTGACCCCGCCCGCCGCCGCGGCCAGGGCCGCCGACTTCAGCGTTTCCTTGGTCTCCGAGCCCGGCTCGCCGGTCTTGACGCGGATGTCCACCAGGCCGGGCAGCAGGATCGCGCCCTTGCCGTCGACGACCTCGACGTCCTTCGAAAGCTTGCCGAGGTCGCCGCCCCTGGCGACGTCGGCGATCACGCCCCCGACGACCATCACCGCGCCCGGGCCGTCGTAGCCCGAGGCCGGATCGACCAGCCGCACATTGGTGAAGGCGAGGGGGCGGCTCATCGGTCGTTGTCCAGCCGGGCCGCCAGCGAGGTCAGCACCGCCATCCGGGCTGCGACCCCCATCTCCACCTGATCCTGGATCAGGCTGACGCTCAGGTCGTCGGCCACCTCGCTGTCGATCTCGACGCCGCGGTTCATCGGCCCGGGATGCATGACCTTCACGCCCGCCGAGGCGCAGGCCAGCTTCTCGCGGTCGAGGCCGTAGAAACGGAAATATTCGCGCTGCGAGGGCGCCATGACCCCGTCCATGCGCTCCAGCTGCAGGCGCAGCATCATCACCACGTCGCATCCGGCGATGCCTTCGCGCATGTCGTGGTGGATCGCCGCGTTCCAGCGCTCGGCCTGCGGCGGGATCAGGGTCGGGGGGCCGACGAGGCGCACCTCGGCGCCCAGCATCTGCAGCAGGCTGATGTTCGAGCGCGCCACCCGGGAGTGCAGGATGTCGCCGCAGATCGCCACCTTCAGCCCGGCGATCCGCCCGAAGGCGCGGCGCATGGAGAGCGCGTCGAGCAGCGCCTGGGTCGGGTGCTCGTGCTGGCCGTCGCCGGCGTTGATCACCGAGCAGGTGACCTTCTGCGAGAGCAGGGAGGCCGCCCCCGACGAGGAATGCCGCACGACCAGGAGGTCCGGCTGCATGGCGTTGAGCGTCACCGCCGTATCGATCAGGGTCTCACCCTTGGAGATCGAGGAGGCGCGCGGGCTCATATTGACCACGTCGGCGCCCAGCCGCTTGCCGGCCAGTTCGAAGGAGGACTGGGTGCGGGTGGAGTTCTCGAAGAACAGGTTCATCAGCGTGCGACCCTTCAAGAGGTCGAGCTTCTTCGAGGTCTGGCGGTTGAGGGCGACGAAGCCGTCGGCGAGGTCGAGGAGGTTGGCCACCTCCACCTCGTTCAGGTCCGCGACGGATAGGAAGTGCCGCTTCGGAAACGAGAAGGTCCTTTGCAGGACCTCGTTCAAGCCAGGCGGCGTGGTGCTCATCAAAGCGCCGTCTTAGGGGAGTGCGTCCCTGAAGCCAAGCGCCATCGGATCGGGCTTTGCTCTGGGCGCGGCGCGCCCCATATCAGCGGCTCGGTTCATCAGGGGGATATTTCGTGAGCGTCAATCTCTTCACCTTCGTCGGTCTCTACAGCCAGGGCCTCACCACCCTCGACCACGTGCTGAACAAGGGCGCCGAGCTCGCCAAGTCCAAGGGCGTGTCCGAGGCCGACATGCTGGAGTGGCGCCTCGTCGACGACATGAATCCCTTACGCTTCCAGGCCCGGTCGGTGATCAACTTCACCCGCTCGTGGCCCTCGCGCGTCGCGGGCCTCGACATCCCCGCCGACATCGCCTCGGACCTCGACCTCGCCGGCCTGAAGGCCGCCATCGCCGAGGCCAAGGCTCACCTGGCCAGCCTCGGCGCGGCGCAGTTCGACGGCCGCGACGAGGTCCCGCTCACCGTCAACCTCGGCCAGATGGAGGCCACCCTGCCGGCCGGCCAGTGGCTCGCCGGCTTCGCCACCACCAACTTCTATTTCCACCTCTCCATGGCCTACGCGATCCTGCGCCAGCGCGGCGCCGACCTCGGCAAGCGCGACCTGTTCGCGGGCGGGCTGTAGGGGCAG
>NZ_DASZBG010000100.1:0-70000 GCF_035944335.1 Phenylobacterium sp.
TGACCGGCGCGATCGGCGGCATCGCCCGCGAGGTGGCCCGCGACGGGGTGACCATCAACAACCTGCTGCCCGGCCATTTCGCGACCGAGCGGCTGGAGAGCTATCTGACCGCCCTGGCCGGCGCGCGCGGCGTCCCGGTCGAGGCGGTGCGCGAGGAGGTGGCTGCGGCCAATCCGACCGGCCGGGTGGGACGCCCCGAGGAATTCGGCGCCATGTGCGCCTTCCTGGCCAGCGCGCACGCCGGTTACATGACCGGGCAGAACGTGCTGCTGGACGGCGGACTCTATCCGGGGCTGTTCTGACGTGGGGCGGGCGCCCGGGCCCGGGCGCGAAGGCCTAAAGCCCTCGCACGGGCTCGTTCGGGAACGCCAGCTGCTCGCGGGCGCGCCATTCGTCGGTCACGTAGTTGATGATCACCGAGCGGCGGGGCGCATGCAGCTTGCGCGCCTCGAAGCCGTGCCAGGTCTTGTCGGACGGCACGAAGACGAAGGCCGAGTTCCAGCCGAACGGCACCCGCTCGATCCAGGTCTCGCGGTTGGCATAGACGTCGGTGCCGAGATCTTCCTGGCCGGGCAGACCCAGCTGGTAGAGCATGGTGTAGGTCTTCACGCCCAGGTCGGTGTGCGGCTCCAGCCAGAAGCCCGAGACGTCGATCGCGTATTCGATCCGCAGGTAGCTGCCGACGAGCTTCGCGCCGGTCTGGGCCATGATCGCCTCGACGATGCGCGGCGACTGGAAGGCCTCGGCCACCTCGCGGGCCGCGGGGTGCTGGTCGAGCACCTCGCCGGCGAAATAGGAGCGCTGGTCGTTGTGCAGCTCGCGGCGGCCGGAGACGCCCTGCAGCTCGATGGCGTGGAACGGCAGCTCCACCAGGGCGCGCGCCGTGGCGTCCGGGAAGAGGTCGAACACCCGCCAGTTCACGTAAGGGCTCTCGCGCCGCTCGGCGGCGGCGAAGCTGGCGAGGATCGCGCCCTCGACCGACGAAGGATCGGCGACCGTTGCGGCCTCACTCATCGCGGAGAACTCCAAACTGCGAGGCGCGACATCACCCGCGTCGCGCGAACCGCCCCTCGGGCCCATATAGGCCGATTGCGTCTTGGTTGCCACGTCGCCGCGGCTGCGGCCTATCGCGCCGCCGCGGCGCTCGATTTGCGACGTTCGCCGGGAGCGAACCGCCGCGCTGGCGACTATATGGAGGCCAGAAGGAGCCGCCATGCCCGCCAAGACCGTCGTCGCCCAGCACCCGAGCCTGCGCGACGACATCGGCGACCTGATCACTACCCGGCCCCTGCCCGGCCCCAGGGTCGAGCAGATCGACCCCTTCCTGTTCCTCAACCACCACGGCCCGCAGACCTATCCGCCGAACAACGCGGGCCTGCCCTTCGGCCCGCATCCCCATCGCGGCTTCGAGACGGTGACCTTCATCCTCGAAGGCGAGCTGGCGCACCGCGATTCCGCGGGCCATGAGAGCGTCATCCGGGCGGGCGGCGTGCAGTGGATGACCGCCGGCTCGGGCCTGGTCCATGCCGAGGTCTCGCCCGAGGGCTTCCTGCGCGACGGCGGCCCGCTGGAAATCCTCCAGCTCTGGGTCAACCTGCCCGGCCGGATGAAGATGACCCGGCCCCGCTACACCGGCGTGCAGGCCGCCGACATCCCCGCCATCACCGCCGACCAGGGCAAGGCCACCGTCCACTTGATCTCCGGAGCCTGGGGCGGCCGCGCCGGCCCGATCTCCTCCCTCACCGGCGTCTTCATGAGCACCATCGCCCTGAAGAAGGCGGGCCGCGCCGGTTTCGGCTCCCTGGCCGGGCGCAACGTCTTCCTCTACGTGGTGCGCGGCGAGGTGGAGGTGAACGGCGTCGCAGCCGCCGCCCAGCACCTCGTCCAGCTCGACCTGGCGGGCGACATGATCGAGATCGTCGCCCTGCGCGGCGCCCTCGTCGTCTTCGGCCACGCCGAGCCGATCGGCGAACCCGTGGTCGCCCACGGCCCCTTCGTGATGAACACCCGCCAGGAAATCGTCGAGGCCATCCGCGACTACGAGGCGGGCTTCTTCGACCAGGTCAGCGCCTAGGACCGCAGTCCGCTACTCCAATTCGGGCTCGTCCGTGGGGTCGTCGAAGCTGAAGTCCGGTCGCGGCTCGACCATGTAAACGTACTGGCTCGCGGCGAGCGCGCGGAGCTGGGCGTCGCTCGGATGGCTCGCGAACTCCAGGTCCAGGGCCCGCAGGCCGCGCCACTGCGCCGTCATGCCGATCCCGGCCCGTCGCGCCAGCTCGACTAGGTCCGCGCCCACCTCCTCGATGCGGCGGGGACAGAGGTTCTCCAGCGTCTGCTCGTCCGCCCCCGGCCCGAACAGGCACTGCGGCGCGACATGGCAGATGAACCGGGTGACCTGCGCCCACAGATCGCGATGCCGCTGGGTCTTCTGGATCGGGATCACGATCCGCTGGTCGATCGGCCGTTCGCCGACAGTGGTGACGCCAGGGATGCCCCGAAGCCGCGCGAGCGCGTCCGGAGTCGCCCAGACCACCATGCCGTTGCCGCCTGTCGGACTGACAGGCGAGCCGGTCATGTCCGTAGCCCGCGACTGCTGATCCAGCGTGAGGGAGCCCTGGACCAGCGCCACGATGCACGCCCCGCCTGCCAGCAGCCGAATGAACATCGGCGGCGGCGGCTCCGGACCGAAGGCCTGGTCGAGGATGGCTATCAGGGAGCGGGTGTTGCCCGTCCAGGTCGGCTGCGCGCCATCCCGGATGAAGACCGGTGTGCTGGGCGCGGCCGGGGCCGCGGCGGTCACCGCCCAGGCCGCGTTCACATTCGGCCGCGACACCGTCGTCGACCAGGACCAGTCCACATGGCCGAGCGACATCCAGACGTTTTCGGGCCCGTCGGCCTTGATGCAGAGATGGCTGCGGAAGTCCTCGTTCACCTCCAACCGGATGCAGTCGTCGTGCAGCCCGGTGCCAGGGGAGTCGTTCACGGTCAGCGTCGCGGGGCCGTTGGGCGCGGTGTGTGTCTCCTCACCGCCATAGGCCAGGTCTCCCGCCGGGTAGCCGCGGACGTTGTCGAGATACCAGGCCCCCCCGGTGTCGGCGGAGACGATCGTTCCATTCCCACGCGTATACCGGCGATAGCCGCGCATCACCTGGAGCACGGCGATCTTGCCGGGCAGTCCGGGAACGGCGGTGACTTCGAAGTTCAGCGCGATGCCGAGGACGCCGTTGAAGGGGTCCCCCAGTCCAATCCGGGGTATCCGGCCCTGCCAGGGTCCCACCGTCTGCATGGTGGTGATGCCCACCACCTGCGGGGCCCGGCACCGGACGTAACCGTATTTCGAGAGCTGACCGGGCCGTCCCTGACGATTCTCGTAGGAGATGTCGACGTCGAAGTAGACGTCCCCGGCGGTCTGCGCATAGGACCGCACCTGCTTGGGCCCAGGGATGTCCCGGGGGAGCGGAACCATCCGTCCGAGCTCGTTGGTCTGCTGATAGGCGCTGAGCAGCGTATTGGGCGCAAAACGCCAGTCCGCGCGGATGACCACGTAGTCGCGTTCGTTGGGGGCCTGGGAGATGACCAACTCGCCGGGCGAGCCGGTGCCGTCTTGGAGGTTCTGCAGCTCGAACTTGCCGCTAGCCGCGGCCCTGTGTGCGGCGATCTCGATAAGCCCGCGCCCCGCATCGGCCGGCGCTTCCGCCGCGCCTTCGAGGGAGAAGCGGGCGACGATGTCGCCGTAGCCGCTGAGCGCCGCCTTGCGGAAATCGGGGCTGTCGATCAGCAGCGGCTCGATGCCGATCTCCATCGAAGGGGTCACCTCGAAGCTGGCCCACTCGCCCTCTTCCAGGCGCGCGGAAAGCCCTTCCAGCTCGAACACCGTGCCCAAGTCGCTCCGCCGCTGTCGGCGCTGGTCGAAGGCGTGGTCGAAGAGCACCTCTTCGCCCCGCTTCAACTGCACGCGCGCGGCAAAGGGGTTCTGGTTTGCGCCCATGTAGACCACCAGCGCATTGGGCACGCCGGAGGCCTGCACCTTGAAGGCCTGCACGAAGGTCGTGCCCGCCGCGAAGGCGTAGCTCTTGCCACTCTTGAAGGATGCGGTGCTTGCAAGCGAGACCGGAGCACTCATCGGCGCCTCCCGCAGTCTGGCCCAAGCGGCCAACTAGCTACGGTAGAGCTTAGACGAGAATAGGTTGTGTGTCGCGACGATACACGCGGCGGGATCAGGTCCGCGTGAACTCCGGGTCCTTGCGCTCGCGGAAGGCGGCCACCGCGGCCTTGTGATCGTTGGACTTGCGCAGCACCCGAAGCTCCGCGCCCAGCATCTTGTTGGCGTCCTCGGGGCTGAGGTCAGGGGCGCGCGTCGCCGTGCGCTTGGTGGCTTCCACCGAGAGCGGCGCGCGCGAGGCGATGCGTTCGGCGAGCCGCTGGGCCCAGGTCATCAGGTCGTCGGGGGCATAGACGCCGGTGACGAACCCGTAGCGTTCGGCCGTCTCCGCGTCGTGCGGCAGGCCGGTCAGCAGCATGGCCTTGGCGCGGCTCACCCCGATCAGCCGCGGCAGCCGGTAGGTCGAGGCCATCAGCCCGACGTTGACGCCGGCGCAGACGAACTTCGCCTCGGTCGAGGCAATGCGGATATCGCAGCAGCAGGCGAGTTCGAACCCTCCGCCCACACACCAGCCGTTGACCGCCGCCACGATGGGCACACGGGATCCCTCCAGCCGGTCCAGCAGCCGCCCGAACCCGGCCAGGTCCTCGCCCTGCGGTCCCACGGCCTTGAGGTCGTCGCCCGAGCAGAAGGCGCGGCCCTTGCCCGTGACGATCAGGCAGCGAAGCGTGTCGTCGGCCTCCACCCGGTCGAGGGCGCGCATGAAGGTCTCGCGCATCTCCACGCCCAGCGGATTCATCGGCGGATTGTCGATCGTCAGCTGGACGACGCCGGGCCCTGCCGGCTCCACATGGACTTCCGCGCTCAAGTCGCCGCCTCCTTGCGTTCCACAGCCGCCGCGCCGTTCGCGATCAGCGCCTCGATCTCTTCGCCCGAAAAACCAGCCTCCGCCAATACCTCGCGGGTGTGTTCGCCGACCTCGGCCGGGCCGCGATTGAGCGCCACCGGCGTGCCGTGCAGCTTGATCGGCGTGCGCACGAACCGGCGTCCCGCGACCTCGGCCAGCAGCCCGCGGGCCTGCACCTGTGGATCGGCCCAGGCCTCAGCGATCGTGTTCAGCGGTCCGGCGGGCACGCCCTTGGCCTCCAGCCTGGCCATCCAGTTGGCGCTGGTGTCGGTCATCAGGATCGCCTCGATGCGCGCCTGCAGGGCGTCGCGGTTGCGCACCCGGCGGTTCGGCCGGGCGAACGCCTCTTCCTCCGCCATCTCCGGCGCGCCGATCGCTTCGCAGAACCTGAGCCAGAGCCGCTGGTTGTTGACGCCCACCACCATGTGCCCGTCGGCGGTCTTCAGGGCCTCGTAGGGCGCCGCCAGCCGGTGCCGCGTGCCCTGCCGCTTGGCGACCTCGCCGGTGGTCAGGAACATGCCGGTCTCCCAGACCGTGTAGGCGAGCGCGCTTTCCAGCAGCGAGGTCTCCACGTGCTGGCCCTCGCCGCTCTGGTCGCGCGCGCGCAGCGCCGCCAGCACGCCCACGGCGGCGAACACCCCGGCGTTGAGGTCCGAAATCGGCACGCCGGCCGCCACGGGCTTGTCGCTGCCCTCCTCGCCGGTGAAGCTCATGATGCCGCTCATCGCCTGGGCGATCAGGTCGAAGCCGCCGCGGTCGCGATAGGGGCCGTCGAGCCCGAAACCCGACACCGAGGCATAGACGATCTTCGGATTGATCGCCTTGATGGCCTCGTAGCCCAGACCCATGCGGTCCAGCGACCCCGGCCGGTAATTCTCCACGAACACGTCGGCGGCCCTGGCGAGGCGGCGCACCACGCCGGCGCCCGCCTCCGTCGTCAGGTCCAGGGCGATGGCCCGCTTGTTGCGGTTGACGAAGTCGAAGGCCCGGAAGGCCGCGCCCGGATGGCCGCGCGTCGTCTCGCCGGCCGGCGGCTCGATCTTGACCACGTCCGCCCCCAGGTCGGCCAGGATCAGCGAGCACCAGGCGCCGGCGATCACGTGGGTGCAGTCGAGCACCCTGAGGCCGGCGAGCGCGCCGCTCACGGCTTGGCCTCCGGCGGCGGAACGAGCACGCAGGCGCGCGCCAGGGACATCTGGGTCAGGGCCCGGCGCCGCGCGAAGATCTGCATCGCCTCCGTCGTCGGATCGCGGCTCTTCTGCCATTCGCCGAGGTCGCGGTAGCGGGTGATCAGCAGCAGGCGCCGCGCGCCCGCCGCCGTCTCGCCGGCCTGCGGCTCCACGGAGAACAGGCCATAGATCCTGGCCTCGAACTTCGCCTCGAAATCCGGCCAGGCGGCGCCGGAGAGCTGCACGAACTCGTCGAAGGCCTCGGCGTCGATGGTGAACCAGTTGTGGACATAGACGCCGCCGGCCGCCGGCCGCGCGCCCTGATGCGGGCGCAGGGTCGGCGACATCCGCCGCCATTCGGCCGCCGCAACGCCGGAGCCCTTCAGCACGGCGTCCGAGGTCGCCCGCTCGTCGGTCAGCACCAGCGCCTCGTTCGAGGCATAGCCCAGCAGCGGCGCGAACACGCCCAGCACGCCGGCCCCGCCGCCGGCATAGACCTGCTCGGCCAGCGCCCGTTGCGCCTCGCGCTCGCGGCCGACCCGGAGTTCGTAATAGTTGTAGATCAATGCCTTGTCCCTAGAAGTTGGCGCGGCGTGAGATGCCTCCATCGACCACCATGTTGATCCCGGTGGTGAAGCCCGAGCGCGGACTCGATAGGAACACCGTGGCGGCGGCGATCTCCTGCGGCGTCGCCATCCGGCCGGTGGGGTTGCGCTTGATCATGCTCTCGAAGAAGCCCGGCATGTTCTGCTTCACGTTCCCCCAGACGCCGCCCTCGAAATAGACCGTGCCGGGCGAGACGACGTTGCAACGGATCTTCTTCGGCGCGTTCTCGCGGGCCACGCCCTTGGCATAGTGGATCTGCGCCGCCTTCATCGCCCCATAGGAGTTCGGATTGTCGGTCTCGGCGGCCGAGATCGACGAGGTGATGAGGAAGGCCGCGTCGCCCTTTTCCGCCGCCGATTTCTCCAGAAACGGCTTGGCCGCCTCGAAGCTTCTCACCGCGCCCATGACGTCGATCTCGAACATCGCCTTCCAGGCCTCCTCGGCGTTGCCCTGCACCAGGGCGCTGGCATTGGAGACCAGCACGTCGATGCCGCTCAGCGCCTTCGCCGACGCCTCGATGAAGCTCTTCAGCCCCGGCGCATCGGCGATGTCCATCGCCTGGCCGAACGCCTTCACGCCCTTGGCCTCCAGCGCCTTCACGGTCTCGGCGACCTGCCCGGCGTCGCGCGCGCAGATGGCGACGTTGGCGCCCTCGTCGGCGAACAGCTCGGCGATCGCCCGGCCGATGCCGCGTGAGGCGCCGGTGACCACGGCGGTCTTGCCCTTGAGTTGAAGGTCCATGCTCATCCCCCTTTGAACTTTATGCGCCGCGGCGGTTGAGGTCCGTGCGTCGGCTGGCGAGACCCTGCACCAGCCGGCGGCGGTGGGCTAGGCCCAACCCGCTCGCCGCGTTATGCCCCGCCGATGCAGGCCTATGCCCAGGTCGAAATCCCCTGGCGCGATCCCGTGGAGAGCCTCTCCCGGATCGCCGATATGCCATGGGCCATAGGATTCCTCTCGGGCGGCGAGCGGGCGCGCTGGTCCTATGTGGCGGCCGAACCCGACGCCACCCTCAGCCTCGCTCCGAACGACCCGTCCGACCCCTTCGCAGCCCTGGCCGCCCTCGCCGGCCCGCCATGCCAGTCCGCGCCCGGCGGCCCGCCGTTCCAAGGCGGCGTCGCGGGCCTCATGGCCTATGAGCTCGGCGACCGCATCGAACATCTCGGCCTCAAGCGCCTCGCCGGCTGGCCGGACCTGGCCTGCGCCCGCTATCCGGCCTTGCTCGCCTTCGACCATGGCGAGCGGCGTGTGCTGGCCATCGGGCGCGGCGCGGATGCGCGCCAGGCCGAGGCCCGGGCCGCCCAGGCCCTCGCCTGGCTGGAGCGGGCGGCGCCCACCCCCGGCCGACTTGGCGCCGACCTCGTCGCCGACGATCCCGCGGTCTACGAAGCCAAGGTCGCCGAGGTCACCCGCCGCATCGCCGCGGGCGAGGTCTTCCAGGCCAATATCGCGCGGCGCTGGCGGGGCCGCCTGGCCGCCAACGCCCGGCCCTTCGACCTGATGGACCAGCTCGCCGCGACCAGCCCCGCCCCCTTCGCCGCCTACCTGCGCCTGGCCGACCGCGCCGTGGTCTCCAACTCGCCCGAGCGCTTCGTGCAGGTCCGCCGCGACGGCGCCGCGCTGGCCGCGCGCACCGAGCCGATCAAGGGCACCGCCCCGCGGGGGCGAACCGCCGAAGCCGACGCCGCCAACGCCGCGGCCCTGCTGGCCTCGGAAAAGGACCGCGCCGAAAACCTGATGATCGTCGACCTGATGCGCAACGACCTGGCCCGGGTCTCCTCGGCGGGCCAGGTCCGGACGCCGGAGCTGTTCAAGGTCGCGACCTTCGCCAACGTCCACCATCTGGTCTCGACCGTGACCGGACGGCTCGCGCCGGGCCGCACGTCCCTCGACCTGTTGCGCGCCGCCTTCCCGCCGGGCTCGATCACCGGCGCGCCGAAGGTGCAGGCCATGAAGGTGATCGCCGAGCTGGAGCCGCCGCGCGGACCCTTCTTCGGCGCCATGTTCCATCTTGGCCTCGACGGCAGCCTGGATTCCAACGTGCTGATCCGCACCGCCGCCTTCGTGCGCCACGCCGGCGGCTGGAACGTCGAAGCGCGCGCCGGCGCCGGCATCGTGGCCGATAGCGATCCGGTCCTGGAACGCCGCGAGACCGAGGCCAAGATCTCGGCCCTGGCCGCCGCGCTGGCATAGGCGGCGAAGACGACGCATCGCGCCTTCGGTCACTAACCTATGTAATCGCAAGTGCCGACCTCCCTTCGAAGACGGCTTGTAGCTGGCTTGATCTCAAACTGTCGGAATCCCGACAATGGCCGAAGCCTCTTGCGTCACTTACCCATGTTGAGTTCTTGGCGTGTGCAGTAGCCGTCGCCCCTCGCCCCCCGATTTCGGGAACCTTTGCCGCCTTTGTTGGTTTTCGGCTCGTGGGGCTGGGCGTTGGGGCTCAAGCCGAGGATCGTTGCGAAACGCGGGGCGCCGCGGGTCTTCAGCATGGGGACGGGCAGGATGCCAAACCGGTTCAATGCTCACCTGGGCCTACGCCCGGTCGATCCGATCATCCGCAGGCTTCGCAGCCTGGCGAACCTCACCGACAGCGATGTCGAGCTGGTCCGCGGGCTCACGGAGCGGCGCGAGCGCCACGGGCCGGGCGAACAGCTGATCGCCGAGGGCGACGGCGCCGGGCGGCCTCGCTTCGTGGTCTCCGGCTGGGCCTGCCGCCAGCGGCTGATGCCCGACGGCCGGCGCCAGATCTTCAGCCTGCTGCTGCCCGGCGACGGCGTCGGCTTCGGCGCCCGCCCGTCGCTCTCCAGCGTCGTGGCCCTCACCGCCCTCGAGACGGTGGACGCCAGTGTCTTGCAGGACACCGTCCGGCGCGGCGCCTCGCCCGGTCTCGCCCGCGCGCTGGCCGCCGCGGACCTGCGGGAAGACGCCCTCCTGCTCGATCACGCCGTGCGGCTCGGCCGCCTCACCGCCTTCGAGCGGGTCGCCCACTTCATGCTGGAGCTGCAGCAGCGCCTGGAGATCGCCGGCCTCGGCGACCGGCAGCGCTTTCCCCTGCCGCTGACCCAGGAAATCCTCGCCGACGCGCTCGGGCTTTCCATCGTGCACGTGAACCGCACCCTGCAACAGCTGCGGCGCGCCGGGTTGATCGAGTTGCGCTCCGGCGTCGCCATCCTGCGGGAGCCCGAGGCCCTCGCCCGGATCTGCGACTACCGCACGCCGGCCGTCGCCCCGAACAAGGCCGCGTAGCGCTCGCGCAGCAAGTTCTTCTGCACCTTGCCCATGGCGTTGCGCGGCAGGTCGTCCACGAACACCACCCGCTTGGGCGCCTTGTAGGCCGCCAGCCGCCGCCGCGCCTCGGCGATCAGCGAGGCCTCGTCGGTGGCCCCGCCCCTCTCGCCGATCACCACCGCCACCACGCCCTCGCCGAGGTCCGGGTGCGGCACGCCGATCACCGCGCTCTCGCTGATGCCCGCGAGCTCGTCGAGCACCAGCTCGACCTCCTTCGGATAGACGTTGTAGCCGCCCGAGATGATCAGGTCCTTGGCCCGGCCGGAGATCCACACCCGCCCGTCAGGATCCCGGCGTCCCACGTCGCCCGTGATGAAGAACCCGTCGGCGGTGAAGTCCTCGGCGGTCTTCTCGGGGTTGCGCCAGTAGCCGGAGAAGACGCTGGGGCCGCGGATCTCGATGACCCCGGTCTCGACGCCCGCGACCCGCAGCTCCACGCCCGGCAGCGGATAGCCGACCGAGCCCGCGATCCTCTCACCGTGCAGCGGGTTGGAGGTGATGATCACCGCCTCGCTCATCCCGTAGCGCTCCAGGATGCGCACCCCCGTCCGGTCTTCGAACTCCTGAAAGGTCGACGGCAGCAGGGGCGCAGAGCCGGAGATGAAGAGGCGCATGTGCTGCGCCGCCGGGCGGCTGAAGCCCGGATTGGCCAACAGGCGCGTGTAGAAGGTCGGCACGCCCATCATCACCGTAGCTCGCGACAGGCCGGCCAGCACCTCGGCGTCAACGAACCTGGGCAGCCAGACCATGGGGCAGCCGCTCAGGAAGGCGCAGTGGAGCGCGACGAACAGGCCGTGGACGTGGAAGATCGGCAGGGCGTGCAGGAGAACGTCCGAAGCTGAGAAACCCCAGGTCTCGTGCAGGGCCAGCGCATTGGCGGCAAGCGCACCATGGCTCAGCATCGCCCCCTTGCTGCGCCCGGTCGTGCCAGAGGTGTAGATGATCGCGGCGAGGTCCGAGGCTGCGCGCGGGACCGCCTGCGCCAAGGGCGAAGCGCCTTGCGCCTGAGCGAGGAAGGCGACCGGATCGGTGATGAACACCGCGGGGTCGGCGTCGGCGCGGAAATAGTCGACCTCGGCGGCGGTGTAGGCGGGGTTCAGCGGCAGGAACACCGCGCCGGCCTTCAGCACGCCCAGATAGACCATCACCCCTTCGGGACTCTTCTCCGCCTGCAGAGCGACGCGATCGCCGGGCTCGACGCCCAGCGCCACCAGATGACCGGCGACCTGGGCCGCGGCCGCCTCCAGCGCGCCGTAGCTGACCTCCGAGCCATCGCTCAGCAGGAAGCAGGGCTTGGCGCGGTCCGCCGGAAAGCCGGCCGCCAGCCGGGCGTAGAGGTTCGCGCTCATTCGGCGGCGTCGACCACATAGACGGTGGAAACCGAGCTCGCCTCGCGGATCGGCAGGATGGCCGTGTACTCCGGGGAGGTCCGCCAGGCGCGCGCCTGCTGGCGGCTCTCGAAACGGATCAGCACCACCCGATCGACATCGCCCGGCCCCGCCAGGCTTTCCGGCGCCCCGCCCCGCACCAGGATCTCGCCGCCGTAGGCGTGGATCGTCGGCAGGGCCGCCTTGGCATAGGTCATGTACCTGTCCGGATCGGTGATCCTGATCTGGTTGATCACATAGGCCGCGGGGCCGGCGGTGTGGATCTGCTCGCTCATGCCTCTTTCTAGCCCGCACCTTCGATTGCGAAAAAGACTTGACGCGAACCCACTAGATGTTCTATCTTTGTTCTCATGTGCCCTTCGGCCGATATCGCGAGCGAACTGGACGAGGGGCTGAAGCAGCTCTTCGACGCCGGGCTGGCGCTCAGCCTGCAGCTGCAGGCCGATGCGATGGCCGCGGAGCCTGCGGAACGCTCAAGGCTGGCGCTCACCTTCCATCGCCTTTCCCGCGGCGTCCGCCAGACCGCGGCCCTGCGCATGAGGCTCGCCCGCGAGGCTGAGCGCGCCGGGCGTGAAGCCTCCGCCGAGGTCGTCCAGCTGGACCAGCGACGGCTCGAAAAGCGCAAGGCCCACGTCAAGGCGGCCGTCGAATGCCTGATCTGGACCGAGGCCGAGAGCGCCGAGGTTCTCGATGCCTTCAAGGAGAAGTTCGAAGACCTCCTCGATATCGAGACCCAGGACGCCGAGACGTTCGAGGGCGAACCCCTGGACCAACAGATCGCCCGCCTCGCCTGGGTGATCGGCCTCTCAGTTCCTCCCCCGTTGGGGGTTGAAGCCGGAGGCGAGCCCGTTGGGCTCGCGGAGGGCGGAACGTCGGCGAGGCCGACGGCTTCGGCCGAGGAAACGCAGCCGCCCCTTCTGAGTGAAAACCTCCTCAGTCCCTCGAGGACAGCGCCCCCAAGTGGGGAGCAACCGGGCGCACCCTGGGCCTCCTCGGCCTAGCCTCGCCGCAATCCACACCAACCCAGCTCGTCCGAACTCTAGGCCAAGCCGGGGACTGCGACGCATGCCTGCGCCCTACCCGGTGTTGCGCAGGCCCGCGGCGATGCCGTTGATGGTCAGGTGAATGCCCTCGCGGACCTCCTCGTCGTCGTCGCCCATCCTGAGACGGCGGATCAGCTCGATCTGCAGGTGGTTGAGCGGGTCGATGTAGGGCAGCCGCGAACGGATCATGGCGGCCAGATCGGGATTCTTGTCGAGCAGGGCGGTCTGGCCGGTGATGGCCAGCAGGGCCTCGACCGTGCGGTCCCACTCCGCGCGGATCTGGCCGAACACAACCTGCGCCAGCGCCGCGTCCTGCACGAGGTCGGCGTATCGCCCGGCGATGCCCATGTCGGCCTTGGCGAGCACCATCTCCATATTGGCCAGCGTCGTGGCGAAGAACGGCCAACCCTCGTGCATGTCGCGCAGCGCCGCGATCGGCACGCCGGCCTGGGCCACCGCCGAGCCGAAGCCGTACCAGCCCGGCAGCATGGCCCGCGACTGCGACCAGGAGAACACCCACGGGATGGCCCGAAGCGCCTGGACGCTGCGCTTGGTCGAGCGCGCCGCGGGCCGCGAGCCGATGTTCAGGTCGGCGATCTCGCTGATCGGGGTCGCGTCATAGAAGTAGTCGACGAACTTCGGGGTGTCGTAGACCAGCGCCCGGTAGGCCCCCATGGCGGCGCGCGACAGGGCGTCCATGGCCTTGCCGTGCGGCGGCGACACCTCGCCGTCGGCGCTCTTCCTCAGCGAGGCCAGCACCACCCCGGCGGTCAGGGTCTCCAGGCTCTGTCGCGCGATCTCCGGATCGGCGTATTTGTTGGACACCACCTCGCCCTGCTCGGTGATGCGGATGCGGCCGCCCACGGTGCCCTGGGGCTGGGCCAGCAGCGCCTCGAAGCTGGATCCGCCGCCCCGGCCGACCGCCCCGCCGCGGCCGTGGAACAGCTGCAGTTGCAGACCGGCCCCGCCGACCACCGCGCACAGGGCCCGACTCGCCTTGTGCAGTTCCCAGCTCGAGGTCAGGTAGCTGCCGTCCTTGTTGCTATCCGAATAGCCGATCATCACCTCTTGGCGGCCGCTCGACGCCAGCAGGCCGCGCACGACCGGGACCTCCAGATAGCGCGCCATGGTCTTGGGCGCGGCGCGCAGGTCCTCGATGGTCTCGAACAGCGGCTCGGCGAACACCTGCGCCACCGGGGCGGTGCCGGGCGGCGCGCCGGGCGTGAACAGCCCGACCTCCTTCAGCAGCAGATAGACCTCCAGCAGGTCCGAAACCGACTGGGTGTTCGACACGATGTAGCAGCGGATCGCGTCGGGCCCGTAGCGCCGCTTGGCCTGCGCCGCCGCGGCCAGCACCTGATACTCGCGCTCGGTCTCCTCGCTGTAGGGGGCGTAGGGCGAGCGCAGCAGTCGCCCGTGGCCGAGCTCGCGCTGCAGCAGCTCACAGCGGGCCGGCTCGTCCAGCGCCTCGTAGTCGGGACAGGCGCCGGCCACCTTCAGCAGCTCGGCGACCGTGCGGGCGTGCACGGCGGAGTTCTGGCGCATGTCGAGCGTCGCCAGGTGGAAGCCGAACACATCCACCGCCCGGATCAGGTCCGGCAGCGGCCCGTACTCGAAGGCCGCGCCGTGTTTGGCGAGCAGCGAGTCCAGCACCGTCTTCAGGTCGGCGATGAGCTCGGCCGGCAAGGCGTAGGCGGAGGCGGGCCCGGCGGGCGGCCGCGGCGCCTCGTCCCCCGTCAGCTCGAGATAGGTGGCGGCCAGCCGGGCATAGACCCCGGCCAGCGCCCGCCGGTAGGGCTCCTCCGTCCGGTGCGGCGAGGCGTCGGGCGAGGCGTCGGCCAGCGCCTGCAGCTCCGGGGTGACGCCGGTCAGCCGCGCCGAGATCGACAGCTCGGCGCCCAATGCATGGATGCGGTCGAGATAGAGCCCCAGCGCCGCCCGCGCCTGCCGCGTCAGCGCCTGGCGCATGACCTGGGCGGTCACATAGGGATTGCCGTCGCGGTCGCCGCCCACCCAGGAGCCGATCGCCAAGAAGCTCGGCAGGTCCGGCTCGGCCAGCACCTCGCGCCAGTGGGCGTAGAGCGTTGGCAGCGCGCCCAGGAAGCTTCGCTCGAAGAAGGAGACGGCGTTCTCGATCTCGTCGCCGACCTCCGGCTTCACCGAGCGCAGCAGGCGGGTGCGCCAGAAGATCGACACTTCGCGGATCAGCTCGCGCTCGATGGCCTGGCGCTCGGCGTCGGTGTGGGCGCGGTCGAAGGCGTCGAGCTGGTCGGCGATGGCGGCCTGGCGGTCGAGCACGCTCTTGCGGCGCACCTCGCTGGGGTGGGCGGTGATCACCGGGGCGATCAGCGCCTGGCGCAGCAGGTCCTTCACCGCTGGCGGCGCGACGCCCTCGGCGTTGAGCGCGCGAACCGCCCCGGCCAGGGTGTCGGCCCGCGTGTCGCCCCCGCGGCCCCGCCGCCGCTGGATCTGGTCCTCGGCGATGTTGGTGATCTGCAGGAAGCAGGCGAAGGAATGGACGAAGCGCACGGTGTCGGAGAGCGACAGCCCGGTCAGCCGCTCCGCCATCAGCCCCGCGGCTTCGCTGGTGCCCTGGCGGTGGAAGCCCACCGAGGCCTGACGGATCTCCTCGATCTGGTTGAACACCGCCTCGCCGTCCTGCGCGCGGATCACGTCGCCCAGCACGCGGCCGAGGAACCGCACCGCGGCGCGGAGCTGGTCGGGGAGGGACTGGCTCATGGGCCACCAACAGCACGAAGGCGCCCGGGCGTCATCCCGAAAACTAGTCGGCGCGCAACGCCGGCGCCGGGCGCTGCGACAGGGCCTGGAACGCCGCCAGCAGGCCCCCGGCTCCGGCCAGCACCGCGGCGCCGGCCAGCAGCGCCGCGACGCCGGCCCAGTCGACGCTCCAGTGGGCGTGGAAGACCCTGACCACCACCGGCCAGGCGGCCGCATAGCCCAGGCCCACGCCGGCCGCGCCGGCGATGACGCCCACCGCGCCGTACTCCAGGATGTAGGCGGCCAGGATCTGCGCCCGCGAGGCGCCCAGCACCTTCAGGATCGCGGCCTCCTTGGTCCGTTCGCGGGCCCGTGCGGCGATCGCGCCGGCGAGCACCAGGAGGCCCGCCAGGGCGGCCACCGCCGCCGCGCCCCGCACGGCAAGGGCGACCCGGTTGAAGAGGTCGGTGGCGGCCTCCAGCTGATCGCGCACGGAGATCACATTGACCCCGGGAAACGGCCCGGCGAGCGCGCGGATGGCGCGGGCCTCCTGCGCCCGCGACGCCTTGGCGATGGCCACCTGATGCAGGTTCGCGCCCTGGAAGGCCGAGGGCGTGACCACCAGTGGGAAGCTGGCGCCGAAGCTGCCGAACTCCACCTTGCGCAGCGCCGCCACATGGGCGTCGATGTCGAAGCCGAACACCTGCAGGGTGACCGCGTCGCCGACCTTGATCTTCGCGGCGCGCGCCACGTCCTCGTCGAGCGCCAGCAGCGGCGGCCCGGCGTAGGTCGCCGCCCACCAGCGGCCGGCGGTGATCCCCGGGTTTGGCGGCTCCGGACCGAGGACCGACATGGAGACGTCGTTGTCGAAGGCCCAGCGCTCGCCCTGCGGCATCTGCTTGGGATCGACCGCGCGGCCCCGGACCTTGGTGATCCGGCCGGTGACGAGGGGCAGGCGCAGCCAGGTGTCGCGGGTCAAGGGCTGGCCGAAGGCGCGCGCCACGTCGGCGTCGAACTCCGCGGCGCGGTCGCCCGGGATGTCGGTGAACACCAGGGCGGGCGCGGTCTGCGGCGCGACCTCGGCCACTTCGGCCAGCAGGCTCGACTGGATCAGCACCACGCAGGCAAGCAGGCCGACGCCCAGGCCGATGGCGGGCGAGGCGGTCCGGGCGGCCGAGCGCGGTCCGGCAAGGTTGGCGAGGCCGATGCGCACCGGCCCGCGCGCCGCGATCCGCGCCTTGCCGGCCAGCTTCGCCGCGCCCCAGCCGAGGACCCAGAGCAGGCCGAAGGCGACGGCGACGCCGCCGATCATGGCGCCAGCGGCCCGCGGCGTGGGCGCGGTCGCAACCGCCAGGGCGGCGAGGCCGGCCGCGGCCAGGATTGCGCCGACGATCTCCGGCCCGAACCTCAGTCCGCCGGCCAGATCGCTGCGGAACAGGCTGGCCGGCGGCGTCGCCCGCGCCCGGGCCAGCGGCGCCAGCGAGAAAGCCGCGGCGGACAGCAGCCCGAACACCGCGGCCTTGGCGAGCGGCCAGGGATAGACGGCGAACAGCGCCGGGAACGGCAGCTGGTCCTTGACGACGGCGCCCAGCGCCAGCGGCGCCAGCGCGCCGACCACGAGCCCGATAGCCACGCCCAGCGCCGCCAGCACCCCGATCTGCACCAGGTAGGTGTCGCGGATCAGCGCGCCCTCGGCGCCCAGCGCCTTCAGGGTGGCGATGGCCGGCTTGCGGGCCTCCAGATAGGCGCTGACGGCGCCGAATACGCCCAGGCCGCCCGCCACAAGCGAGGCCAGGCCGATGAATCCCAGGAAATACTCCAGCTGGTCGATTAGCCGGTGGATTCCGGGCGCCGCGTCGCCGCGGTCGCGCATCCTGAACGAACGGCCCGGCAGCTCTTTCTTGATGGTGGCGATGGCGGCCCTGGGCTCGAGGCCCGGCTTCAGGGCGATCCGCGCGGTCTCGCCGAACGGCAGGCCTGGCGTCAGGAAGCCCCCCTGCTGCAGCGCGCCCATTCGCGTCAGCACCCGCGGGCCGAGCGCGAAGCCGCGCGACAGCCGGTCGGGCTCGTCCAGCAGCACGGCCCGGGCCATGATCGGCACATTGCCGGCCAGGAACCGATCGCCCAGCTTCAGGTGCAGCCGGTCGAGCAGCGACTGCTCCACCGCCGCGCCCCAGGCGCCGCCCTGCGGCACGAGCGCGGCCGCCAGCGACGGCTGGCCCCGCACATTGACCGTGCCGGCCAGCGGATAGGCGCCCTCGACGCCGCGGAACTCCACGAGCCGGCGCTCGCCCGCGGGCGCCTGCGCCATGGCCCGGCCGCCGACCGCCCAGGAAACGCGGCCCAGCCGTTCGAACACGGCCCGCTCCTGGGGGCTGAACCGGCGCAGCTGCACCGACACCGCCACGTCGCCGCCAAGGATCTCGCGGGCCTTGCTGTTGAGGCCCTCTCGAAAGGCCTCGGCCGTGGAGCCCGCCGCGGCGATCGCCGCGACGCCCAGCGCCAGGCAGGCCAGGAAGATGCGGAAGCCGCGCACCCCGGCGCGCAGTTCGCGGGCCGCGAAGCGGAAGCTGAGCGGGATCACTCCGCCACCCGGCCGTCGCGCAGCCGCACCGCCCGATCGGCGCGGGCCGCCAGGGTCTCGTCATGGGTGACCAGCACCAGGGCCGCGCCGGTCAGGGCCACCAGCTCGAACATCAGCTCGGCCACGTGATGGGCGTTGGCGGCGTCGAGGTTGCCCGTGGGCTCGTCGGCGAACAGCAGGGCCGGCCGCGAGGCGAGCGCGCGGGCCAGCGCCACCCGCTGCTGCTCGCCGCCGGAGAGCTGGTGCGGATAGTGGTGGCCACGGGCCGACAAGCCCACGCGGTCGAGCCAGTCGCGCGCCGTCGCCGTCGCGTCGCGGTCGCCGGCGATCTCCAGCGGCGCGGCGACGTTCTCCGCCGCGGTCATGTTGGGCAGCAGGTGGAAGGCCTGGAAGACCAGCGAAACCCGCCCGCGCCGCAGGCGGGCGCGACCGTCCTCGTCCAGCTTCGCGAGATCCTGGCCGAACAGCAGCACCCGCCCGCCGGTTGGCCGCTCGAGCCCGGCGGCCACCGCGATCAGCGAGGACTTGCCCGAGCCGGACGGCCCGACCAGCGCCACACGCTCCCCCGATCCGACCCTCACATCGAGACCGCGCAGGATCTCGACCGGCCCCGCCGGCGACGGCAGGGTGAGCGAAACCTGTTCAAGGATCAGCGGATCGGGATCGTCAGCGTTGGGCAACGGAGTGCGCCTCGGGCGTTCAGGGACGGGACAACTGATCCTAGATAAGACGAGCCGATGACCGACACACCCTTCCATTCTCTGCCCGCGTCCCTGGCGCTCTCACGCCGCCGGCTGATCGCCGCCGCCTTGGCCGCCGCCGCGCCGGTCCCGGCGCTGGCCGCGCAGGTCCCCGTGGTGACCATCCTCGGCGACTCGATCACCGCGGGCCTCGGCCTGCCCGGACGCGACGCCCTGCCGAACCAGCTGCATCTGGCGCTGGAGAAACTGGGCGCGCCGAACGTGGTGCGCGGCGCCGGTGTCTCCGGCGACACCACCGCCGACGGGCTTGGCCGCATGGATATTTCGATCCGCGCCGACAGCACCGTGGTGGTGATCGCACTCGGCGGCAACGATCTGCTGCAGGGGCTCGACCCCAAGGCGACGCGCAGCAACCTCGACCAGATCATCCGCCGGCTGAAGGCGCGGCGCCGGGGCGTGGTGTTGGCTGGCATCAAGGCGCCTTCGGAGATCGGCCGTAGCTACGCCTCAGACTTCAACGCGGTGTTCCCTGCCCTCGCCGCGGAGCACCACGTGCCGCTCTATCCGGACCTGCTGGCCGGCGTCGCACGCAATCCGACCCTGAACCAGGGCGACGGCATCCACCCGAACGCCAGGGGCGTGCTGATCGTCGCAAGGCGCCTGGCGCCGGTGGTGGCGAAGGTTCTGAAGTCGCCGCCTGAGGGCTAGTAGGAGCCCTTGCGCATCAGCACCGCCGGCACCGTGGCCGCGATGATCAACCCGTCCATGACGACGTTGCGCTGGCGCGCGTAGATGCAGTCCATGGCGACGCGGGCGCGATAGGTGGTGTCGTTGCGGCCGCTGACCTGCCACAGGCCGGTGATGCCCGGCTTCACGGCGCAGTAGTTGGCGAACCGGCGGCCGTACTTGGCGATCTCCGCGTCGACGATCGGGCGCGGGCCCACCAGGCTCATCTCGCCCTTCAGCACGTTGAAGAGCTGCGGCAGCTCGTCGAGGCTGGTCTTGCGCAGGAAGGCGCCGAGCCGCGTGACGCGCGGATCGTTGCGCAGCTTATGGTCCTTGTCCCACTCGGCGCGGGCCGCGGCGTCGTGGGCCAGCAGGTCGGCCAGGCGCTTCTCGGCGTCGGTCGCCATCGAGCGGAACTTCAGGCAGTAGAAATAGCGGCCGCCCCGGCCGATGCGGCGGTGGGCGAACACGATGGGCCCGCCGTCCTGGGCGAAGATGGCGAGCGCCACGCCCAGCATCACCGGAGCCAGGAACATCAGCGCCACGAGCGCGATGGCGATGTTCATCGCCTCGGTCAGCACCTCGTCGGCGGAGAGCTTGCGCAGTCGCTGTCGGGTCCCGCCGGGGACCTCGTGGGTGTAGACAATTTCTGACATCGGTTCGTTCGGAAGCTGCCGACGGAGTCACTCTCCGCCAAAGAACGTGCCGACAACCAATGGCCACGGTTGCGGGTTCCGGGCCCAAACAAAAACATGGAACCGGCCGTAGAACCTTGACCGCGCTCGCGTGTTTAGACGCCGACCACCCGACCCTTGACGGATGGTTGGGAGGATTTCCATGCTGCGAAGCGACGCCGACGTGGCCGTGATCATTCCGGCGCACAACGCCCAATTGACCATTGAGCGAGCGGTCAGCTCCGCCTTGCGCGAGCCCGAAGCCTGCGAGGTGATCGTGGTGGTCGACGGCGCCACCGACGGCACGGCGAAGGCGGCCCGGGCGGCCGACGACGGCACGGGCCGGCTCATGGTCATCGAGCTGCCCGCGAGCGGCGGGCCGGCTGCGGCGCGCAATCTGGCGCTGGCGACGAGCAAGGCGCCGTGGGTCTGTCCGCTGGATTCCGACGACTACTTCCTGCCCGGGCGACTGGGCCGGCTACGGGCGGAGACCGGCTATTGCGATTTCGTGGCCGACGACCTGTTGCGCGTCATCGAGGGCCGCCTCGACGCCGCGCCGCATCCGATGATCGGCGAACGGCTGAAGCTGCCCATGTGCCTGGATTTCGAGACCTTCGTGCTCGCCAACATCAGCCGGCCCCACCTGCCCCGCGCCGAGCTCGGCTTCCTGAAGCCTCTGATCCGCAGGAGCTTCCTGGACACCCACCGGCTCGGCTACGACGAACAGCTGCGGCTGGGCGAGGACTTCGTGCTCTATGCCAGGGCGCTGGCGCTTGGCGCCAAGTTCAAGATCCTGCCGCCCTGCGGCTACGTGGCCGTCGAGCGGGCCAATTCGATCTCCGGCAGCCACGGCGCGGCCGAACTGCGCGCGCTGGTCGAGGCGAGCCGCGAGATGGAAAGTCTGAAGCTGACGCCGGACGAGTGCGCCGCGCTGCGCGAACACCGCGCCCACGTGGCCGCCAAGCTGGCGCTGCGCGACTTCCTGGACGCCAAGCGGGCGGCGGGATTGATCGGGGCGGCGGCCGTGCTGGCGCGCGCGCCGGCGGCGGTCCCCTACGTGGTCACCACGGTGGCCTCGGACGTGCTGAAGCGCTCGCGGGCGCGGCGGCCGGAGCCCGAGGCGCGGGCGGCCTGAGGCCGGCGTCCCGCTCCAACTCGTCGGCGATCGGACTAGGCGGCTTCTTCGGAGAAGGCGGCGCCGGCGCAGAGCATGCGCTCGACGGCGGCCTGGGCCGCGGCGCGGCTGGCGTGCGCCCCGTCGGCGACGGTAATGCCATCCTCGTCATAGACGCACCAGGCCCAGCCATCCTCCCGCTGTGACAGCGAATAGGCGAACGACCTCGGCTCGTGCATGGCTCCCGTCTCCCGGCTCATGCAGGCCAAAACTCCAAGCCACGACTTGGGTTGCCGAGATTGCCGGAAACGTGAGCGCAAGGCCGATCGAAACTATCGGCGCCGCTTGGGTGTTGTGCTGCCCAGCTAGCTTCTGGAGCATCCGACAGTGACCTATTTCAACTATCTCGGCCAAGCCATGGCCGAGAGCGCCAGCGGTCCTGGCGTATTCGGCACGAGCGCGGGCGGCGAGACCCTCACCGCGCCGGCCGGGCCTTCGCTGGTCGACGGCAACGGCGGCGGCGACCTGCTGATCGGCTCGAACGGCGACAACACCTTCGAGGTGCGCGATCCGAACGACATCGTGCAGGTCGCGGCCGGCTCGCCCGGCGTCAAGACGGTGACCGCGTTCCTGTCCTACACCCTGCCCGCGAACGTGCAGAACCTGACCTCGTCGGGCGCCCTGAACTATGCCGCGGGCAATTCGCTCGACAACCTGATCAAGGTCGGCAACGACGGCGAGACGCTCTACGGCGGGGGCGGCAACGACGTGTTGGTCGGCGGCTTCGGCAACGACACCTTCATCGTCAAGGCCGGCGAGGGCAACGACGTCATCTACGGCTTCCACGCCGGCGACGCGATCCGCCTGATCAGCCCCGCCCTGCCGAACTTCCAGGCCGTGCAGTCGGCCATGACCCAGGTCGGATCCGACGTCTCGATCAAGATCTCCGGCTCAGAGCAGCTCGTCATCCGCAACGCCACCGTCAGCCAGTTCGGCGCCCAGAATTTCCTGCTGGCGCTGGACCGCAGCCAGCTCGGCGCGGCGACCCTCGACGACGAGTTCAACAGCTTCCAGCCCTACAACTTCCAGACCCATACCGGCCTCTGGCGGACCGACTTCGGCCTGGGCCGAGACAATGTGAACACCTACCGCCTGACCCAGAACGGCGAGCAGCAGGACTATGTGACCGCCGACTTCCAGGGCACGTCGGGCCATGCGCTAGGCTACAACCCCTTCAGCGATGCGGGCGGCGTCCTGACCATCACCGCCCAGCCCTTCTCCCAGACCGACAGCCAGCAGAGCTTCGGGGCGAGCTACGCCTCGGGGATGATCAACACCAAGGGCATCTTCGAGCAGCAGTACGGTTACTTCGAGATGCGCGCCCAGCTGCCGACCGCGGCCGGGGCCTGGCCCGCCTTCTGGATGGTGCCCGATCCGAACACCAACGGCGTCGAAGCCGATATCGGCGAGAACATCGCGATCAAGCCGAACCTGGATTTCGTGCGCGCCTACGCCGGCAGCTCGACCGCCTTCGGCAATGTGCTGAAGCTCGGCGACCCTTCCGGCTTCCACACCTACGGCATGCTGTGGACGCCGCAGACCGTGACCTTCTTCTACGACGACCAGGCGGTCTATCAGACGGCGACGCCGGCCAGTTGGAACCAGCCGATGTACCTGATCGCCAACCTGGCTGTGGGCGGCTTCGGCGGCAATCCCAACGGCGCCCAGTTCCCGGCCTCGATGCAGATCGACTACATCCACGCCTATGCGCTGCCCGACGGCTCCAGCGTCGTCCACAACCTGACGCCGGCGACGCAGGATCCGCCGCCCACCGGAACCGCGGGTTCGACGCCGGGCGACGACCAGCTGCAGGCGGGGCCCGGGAACAACTCCATCGACGGCGGCGCGGGCAACGACACCATCACCGGCTGGTCCGGCGGCGACCAGCTGCGCGGCAATGACGGCAACGACTCCATCATGGGCGGCTCGGGCTTCGACGACATCAACGGCAACAAGGGCGACGACACCATCGACGGCGGCTCCGGTGGCGCCGACTGGCTGGTCGGCGGCCAGGGCAATGACCTGATCACCGCCCACGCCGGCCAGAACATCCTCTATGGCAACCTCGGCAACGACACGCTGCACGGCGGATCGGGCGGCGACCTGCTGCGCGGCGGCCAGGGCGACGACGTGATCGTCGGCGGCTCCGGCAATGACTGGATCTCCGGCGACCGCGGCGACGACACCCTGACCGGCGGCGCCGGCGCGGACATCTTCCACACCTTCAACGGCGCGGGCCTGGACGTGGTCACCGACTTCCACAGCGCCGAGGGCGACCGGGTGCAGGTGGATCCCGGGACCAGCTACACGCTCAGCCAATCCGGAGCCGATGTGATCATCGACCTCGGCGGCGGCGACGAGATGATCCTGCGCAACGTCCAGCTCTCCGCCCTGCCGCCGGGATGGATCTTCGGGGCCTGATCCGGGAACCGGACCGCGGCGCCGGCCATTTCCGCGCCACGGTGAAGGTCGCGTGGGCGGTGGAATGACGACGACGGTCGATGTGGGGGTCTGCACGTTCCGGCGCCCCTCTTTGCGCGACACCCTGGTCTCGCTGGCCCGCCAGGCCCTGCCGGACGGCTGCAGCCTGCGGGTGATCGTCGCCGACAACGACGAGGCGCCCAGCGCCGAGCCTCTGGTGCGCGCCATCGCGGTCGAACAAGGCCTTGCGGTCACCTACGTCCATGCGCCGGCCCGTAACATCTCGATCGCCCGCAACGCCTGCCTGGCGGCGGCTGGGGCCGAATGGTTCGCCTTCATCGACGACGACGAGACGGCCGCCCCGGACTGGATCGCCAGGCTGCTCGCCGAGGCTGAGCGCGGCGGCTGGGACGCGGTGCTGGGGCCGGTGAAGGCCCTCTATTCCGACGAGGCGCCTCGCTGGCTGGCCGCCGGGGACTTCCATTCCACCGCGCCCGTCGAGGTCGGCGGCCGCATCCTCAAGGGCTATTCCTGCAACGTCCTGATGCGCACCCGCGCCGTGGCCGAGCGCGGGCTGACATTCAAGCTGGAGCTCGGCCGCCAGGGGGGCGAGGACGACGACTTCTTCTACCGGCTGACCGACGCGGGCGGAACCATCGGCTATGCGGGCGACGCCTGGACCTATGAACCGGTGCCGCCGCACCGGGCGCGGCTCGGCTGGCTGCTCGAGCGCAGCTTCCGGACTGGCCAGACCCACGCCGACCGGCTGACGCAGCGCCATCGCGGACCGGCCCGCCTGGCGCAGACCGGCATCGCGGCCGCCAAGGGCGGTGTCTGCCTGGCCGGCGCGGCGGCGACGGCCTGGTCGGCCAAGCAACGCAGCCGCTGGCTGGTGCGCGGCGCGCTGCACGCCGGCGCGGTCGCGCGCCTAGCCGGCATGCCCGTCCTCGAACTTTACTGACGATTTCCGCATCTTCTTGGCGGCTGGCGGGAACGGCGTGGCCGTTGTCCGAGTTTGTGATCGCGCGGCGGTCCGTCGTCGCAAATCGTTGGTCGCGATTTCGGAGAATTCAAATCATGCGCAGGCGCTCGTCCTCGCTCGCCGCCGCGGCGTTCCTCGCGCTCGTGGCTTCCCCCGCGCTTGCGGCAACTTCGACCCTGCCCCCGCCGGACGCCGTCGCCCGGGTCACGCCAGGCGCCACCGAATACCGCATCGGCCCCGCCGACCAGCTGGACATCAACGTCTCCCAGCTGCCCGAACTCACCAAGGTCGTGGAGGTCGGCCCCGGCGGCAAGATCCTGCTGCCGCTGGTCGGCCAGGTGCAGGCGTCCGGCCGCACGCCGGTGGAGTTGTCCGACGACATCGCCGCGGCGCTGAAGAAGAAATACATGAAGGACCCGATCGTCGTGGTCTCCGTGAAAGAGGCCCAGGGCGACAAGATCACGGTGGACGGCGCGGTCACCAAGCCCGGCGTCTATCCGCTGGCCGGTCCGACCACCCTGCTGCAGGCCGTCGCCCTGGCTCAGGGCCCCGACCCCAAACTCGCCAATCCCAAGCGGGTGGCGATCTTCCGCACGGTCGGCGGCCAGCGGCGCAGCGCCTTCTATGACCTGACCCAGATCCGCACCGGCCGCGCCGAGGATCCGGCGATCTACGGCAACGACATCGTCGTGGTCGACACCTCCGGCGCCAAGTCCTTCATGCAGAACTTCCAGGGCGGATCCTTCATCGGTCTGCTCGGGATGCTCGTCCACCCGTGGTGAGGCCGCGCCGCCACGACACCTCCCGCCATTGATCCCGAGCCCTATTCCCGAGGAACCGCCTCGAGCGCTCGGGGTTATTGGCCAAGCTAGATTTTTCCGAACTGGGCGGGGTCCTCGAGGCCCGAACATAGACCGGGGAGCGTCAGGGGTTTCGTCAACCGACGGAACAGCGCCTTCCCGACCGGAGCTTGAGCTTTCCGGCGGTCCCGCCTGCCAGATGGTCCGAACGCAGGTCTTCACATGAACAGTCTGATTCCGATCTCGCATGAGCTGCCCGCACATCCGGGGCAGCCTTTCCGACCGATCGAGCCCGAGCGCATGCACCTGCGTCAGCTGTTCGGCATCCTGCTGCAAAGGGCGAAGCTCGCGCTGTGCGTCGGCGCGGCGGTGTTCCTGGTGGTCTTGGCCGCCTTCGCCCTGAAGACCCCGACCTACAGCGCCTCCGGCTCGGTGCTCATCGACCCGAAGGGCGTCAACCTGGCGCGGGCCGACCAGCCTCAGAGCTATGGCGCGCAACCCGACGCCAGCGCCGTCGACACCCAGGTCGAGATCCTGAAGTCCGAAGCCCTCGCCGAACGCGTGGTGCGCCGGCTGAAGCTCTACAACGATCCGGAATTCAACGGCTCCCAGGCGCCGCGCCTGTTTGGCCTGATCCCCGCCAAGGGCCCGATCGCCAATCCCGATTCGAAGCTGGTGGCCCGCGTCGCCGGCGGCCTGATGAGCCACGTCTGGGTGCACCGCGCCGGCCTGACCTACGTCGTCTATGTCAGCGTTGCATCCACCTCGCCCCAGAAGGCGGCGATGATCACCAACACCTACATGGACGAATATCTGAAGAAGCAGCTCGACGACAAAATCGCCCTGGTGACCAAGGCCAATGGCGACCTCGGCGCGAGCCTGGAGAAGATGCGCCAGGACGCCGAGGTCGCCGTCGCCCGGGTGCAGGAATACAAGAACGCCCACGGTCTGATGAGCGCCGAGGGCGCGACCATGGCCGAGCAGGAAGTCACCACCCTCAACACCCAGATCGCCGCGGCCAAGGCCGAGCACGCCGAGAAGGCCGCGCGCCTGGCGGCGGCCGAGGCTCAACTGCGCATGGGCAGCGGCGGCGCCGATGTGGGCGCGGCCCTGGGCTCGGAGACGATCAAGGAACTGCGCAAGCGGGAGGCGGAGCTTTCCGTCAAGCTCGCCCAGCTGAAGACCGACTTCACCGACGACTATCCGGAAGTGAAGCGCACCCAGGCGCAGCTGAAGGACATTCGCGCGGAGATCCAGACCGAGATCAACCGCATCATGTCCAGCCTGAAGGCCGACGCCACCGCCGCGGCCGGGCGTGAGTCGTCGCTGCTGGGCAGCCGCGGCGCGGCCGCAGGCGGCATCCAGAGCAACAACCAGGCCCTGATCGGGCTGGTCGGCCTGCAGCAGCGGGCCGACGCCGCCAAGGCGATCTACGAGGCCTATCTGAACCGCGCCAAGCAGGTCGCCGCGGAAGGCGGCATGCAACAGGCCGACGCCTCGATCAGCTCCCTGGCGGCGACGCCGACCGCGCCCTCCTCGCCGAACATGAAGCTCGGCGCGGCGCTGGCCCTGCTGGCCGGCCTGATTTCGGCGGGCGCGGCGATCATCATGGCCGAGTTCTGGGACAAGCACCTGCGCTCGCGTCTCGACGTGGAACGCGAGCTCGGCGTGCCCTTCGCCGGCGTGTTGCCCGACTTCCGCTCGGTGAAGCCCAAGAACCTGCGCGGGCCCGAGGCGCAGCCCCAGGAATACCTGGTCAGCCACCCGTTCTCCGGCTTCGCCGAGGCGTTCCGCAACCTTCGGGCCTTCCTGATGGTCTCGGCGCACGGCGATGACGCCAAGCTGCTGGCGGTCACCTCGGCCGTGCCCCGCGAGGGCAAGAGCCTGACCTCCTTCTGCCTGGCGCGCACCCTCGCGCTCGGCGGCGCCCGCGTGGTGCTGGTCGACTGCGACCTTCGCCAGCGCGGCGTGACCAAGATCCTCGGCCCCCGTGAGGTCGGCCTGGTGGAGGTGGTGCAGGACAAGGTGCCGCTGGCCGAAGCCCTGGTGCACGACGCCAAGAGCAACTGCTGGGTGCTGCCGGCCGCCGGCAAGTCGATCCCCTACGACCTGTTCTCCAACCCGGAGACCGACGACGTGCTGCGCGAACTCTGCAACCAGTTCGACTATGTGATCCTCGACGCCCCGCCGATCCTCGGCGTGGCCGACGCCCGGATCCTGGCCGGCAAGGCCGACCGCGTCCTCTATCTCGTGCAGTGGAACAAGACCCCGCTGCGCGCCGCCCAGTCGGCGGTGGATATCCTTCACGAGTGCGGGGCCAACGTGGTCGGCGCCCTGCTCACCAAGGTCAATGTGAAGGGCCAGGCCCGCTACGGCTACGGCGATAGCAGCGACTACTACGGCTACTTCAAGAACTATTACATCGCGGCGGCCTAGGGCGGACGGGGGCGGCGACCATGCTCACGGCTCGCATCGGCGCGCGGCGCGGGGGCGGCGGCAAGCTGGCCGCCCTCGCCCTGGCGCTCACTCTCGCCGCCTGCCTGAAGGCCCCGTCCTCTGCCGCGGCCGCCGCGGAGCCCCTCACCCGCAGCCCGGACGGGCGGCCGTTGACCATGACCTTCTCCGACGACTTCGAAACCTTCCGCCGCTGGTCGGGCGGCAAGGGCGTGTGGCGGACCACCTTCCGAGACGGCAAGGCGGCCGACGAGGTCGAGATCCGGACGCTGAAGAACAACAAGGAAGTCCAGCTCTATGTGGAGCCGGAGTTCGGCCAGCTGGGCCTCGACCCGTTCCGCACCCGTAACGGCCGGCTGGAGATCCGCGCCGAGCCCGCCCCGCCCAAGGCCATGGCGGCCCTGCACGGCTATCGTTACGTCTCGGGCCTGATCAGCACCCAGCCGTCGTTCTCGCAGACCTACGGCTACTTCGAGATGCGCGCCAAGCTGCCGCGCGGCAAGGGCGTGTGGCCGGCCTTCTGGCTGCTGCCGCAGGACCTCTCCTGGCCGCCCGAGATCGACATCATGGAAAGCGTCGGCGACCCCTCGAAGGTCTATGCCACCCTGCATTCCAAGGCTGAGGACGATATGGGCCTCGAGGTCCCGGTCAGCGATCCGGACGACTTCCACGTCTTCGCGGTGAGTTGGGATCCGAAGGATGTCGTCTGGTACGTCGACGGCCGCGAAGTAAAGCGCCGCCCGACGCCCGCCGACATGCACAAGCCGATGTACATGGTGGCCAATGTGGCCCTGGGGGGCGACTGGGCCGGCTATCCGGACGCCTCGACGCCGTTCCCGGCGACCCTGACCATCGATTACATCCGCGCCTACAGGTACGCCCGATGACCTCGGCCTGGAACACCACGCCGGGAGACGCCCCCCGTATCCGCCGCATCCGCGGTGGCGGCGAGGCTGAGCCCCCGCCGAACGCCCGGCTGCGCGTCACGCCCGTGCAGGAGATCGCCCACACCCCGCATCGCGAGGAAGGCTTCGAGATCGGCCGCACCGGCGTCGACATCGACGGGCTGTTCGCGATCGCCCTTTTGGTCCCCATGCTGTTCGTGGGCCAACTCGGCTCGCTCGGCGTGGCGATGGTCGCGGGCCTCGTGCCGGCCTATCTGTTCCTGCGCCGCGAGGGCCTGTTCAAGGTCCTGATGCCGCGCAGCTTCCTGTTCCTGATCCCGGCGTTCGCCCTGTTCTCCGTGGTTTGGTCCACCGCCCCCGGCGAGACCCTGCGCTACGCCATCGAGCTGGCGATCACCGTCGTGGCCGGTCTCCTGCTGTCCTCGGCGCGGAATCAGGAAGCGGTGGTGCGCGGCATCTCGCTGGCCTTCCTGAGCTATGTGGTCGCCTCGATCTTCTTCGGCGGCTACGTGGGCGTCGGCGTCGGCATGGGCGGCGAGGCCTTCTCGGGCCTCAGCGAGAGCAAGAACCTGCTGGCCGACATCGCCTCGACCGGCCTGGTGGCCTCTGCCGTGGTGACCATGCTGGCGGTGCAGAACCGCCGCTGGCTCTGGTTGGCGGTTGGCCTGGTTTCCATCGCCCTCGACCTCTACTGCGCGATCGCCGCGCGCAGCGCCGGGGCCATCCTGGGCCTCGGCATGGCGACCCTGGCCTTCGTCGGCCTGACGCCGCTGGTCTATGCGGGCAAGACGGTGCGCGCCGCGGTCACCTCGATGATCGGGCTGTGCCTGGTCGGCATCGGCGTCTTCTATTCGACCATCGCCCAGGCCATGATCGACTTCGGCGCCAGCGTCTTCGACAAGGACCCGACGCTCACCGGCCGCACCTACCTCTGGTATCGGGCCGCCGACCTGATCCGCGAACATCCGGTGCTGGGCCGCGGCTTCTACGCCTTCTGGATTCAGGGCAACATCGACGCCGAGGGCCTGTGGCGCTACTTCGGCATCGACGGCCGCGGCGGCTTCACCTTCCACAACACCTTCGTCGAGATCCTGGTGATGCTCGGCTGGGCGGGCCTGGTGCTGATCGGCGCCACCCTGCTGACCGGCGTGGTCTTCCTGATCCGCCGCTTCGTGACGCGGCCGACGCTCACCCACGTCTTCTGGATGGGCATGCTGCTCTACGAGCTCGCTCGCACCCCGATCGAGACCGTCGGCGTCGCGCCCTTCTACTTCTCCACCGCCCTGGTGTTCGGCGCGCTTGGCGCGGCGTTCAAGCGCTCCCGCTCCCGCAGGCGCGAACGGGAGGAGGCCCAGGCGGCGCAGGAGGCGTTGAACGCCCAGGCCTGGTCGACGGACGCCCGGGGCGCGGCGCGCCCCGTACCGGTGTCGCTGCGGCTGGTCAGGCCGGCCCCTGGGAACGGGAGGTGAGCTTGGCCGACGGGGCAGGCGCACCCATCGCCGCCAGGCCTGGAACCAAGCGGCGCAGCTTCCTGCATCGCACCTCCGTCGGCGCGCTGGCGCTGTCGGTGTCCAGTGCGCTGCGGCTGGGGCTGCAGCTGGCCATGCTGCCGATCCTGGCCCGGCTTATCGGCCCGGCGGAATACGGCCTGGTGGCCATGGCCATGCCCTTCATTCTGTTCGCCAACGTGCTGTCAGACGGCGGCATGAGCCTGGCGCTCGGGCGCCGGCAGGACGTGACGCCGGAGCTGGAATCCACCGTCCTGTGGCTCTCGGCCGGCATCGGCGGAACGATCGCGCTCGGCCTCATCGCGCTCGCTTGGCCGCTCGGGGTGGTGATGCACCAGCCCCGCCTGCCCTGGCTGATCATGGCGCTGTCGCCGATCCTGTTCATGAACGGCCTGGCGGCCGCCTCCAACGCCCGGATCATCCGCGAGGGCCGGTTCAGCGTCTTCGCCGGCGGCGACCTGTTCTCGACCCTGGCCGGCGCCGCGGTGGCCCTGGTCGCCGCCATGCACGGCTACGGCGCCTGGAGCCTGGTCGCCCAGCAGCTGGCCCTGTGGGTCGTGAAGCTCGTCTGGGTGACCGTCAACAGCCGCGCCGCCTTCCGCCTGCACTGGCGTTTCGAGGAGGCGCGCGACCTGCTGAAATTCGGCCTGCACGCCATCGGCTCGCAGCTCGCCGACTATGTCTCGCGAAATATCGACAACCTGATCGTCGGCGCGATCCTGGGCAGCACGGCGCTCGGCTTCTACGCCATGGCCTATCAGATCGTCCGCATTCCCGACATGCTGATCTCCGGGCCCCTCTACCTCTACATCTTCACCGCCGTCTCGCGGGCCGCCCACGAGTCGCAGCGCGGCGCGCTGCAGGACCTGGCGGCCTCGGCGATGCGGCTGGCCTCGGCCGCCTTCGCGCCGCTGTTCTGCGGCCTGGCGATCATCGCCGACCTGGCCGTGCCCCTGGTGCTCGGCGACAAGTGGCAAGGCGCCATCGAACCGCTGCGCTGGCTGGCTGGCGCGGGGTTCTTCTTCTGCATCTGCTCGCTGGTCAGCGCGATCCTGATGGCGCTTGGCCGCTCGGCCCTGCAGCTGCGCCTTTCCATGCTGCTGGGCGGGGCCACCATCGTCATAGTGGGCGCCACCGCTTCGTTCGGTGTGACCGTGGTTTCGATGGCCCTGGCCATCGGGATCGCCGGGGTCTGCGCGGTCTATGTCCACCAACTGGCCCGCGCCCTGAAGATGCCCAGGCGCACGCTGGTCGCCGCCTTCCGCCCGGCGCTGCTGGGCGTGGCCGCCATGGCCGCCGTGTTGATCGGCGCGCGCAGACTGTTCGCCGGGGCGCCCGCGGCGGCCGCGCTCGTCATGCTGCTGGTGCTCGGCGCTCTCGTCTATTCGGCCGTGATGCTGGCGACGGCGCGCCGCCGGCTGCTGGAGGACGCGCGCACCTTCGGTCGGGCGCAAACCGATCGGGTCGGCGACGCCGGCGCGGCCGCGCCTAGTCCGGCTTGAGGTTCAGGCGGTCTGAGGCTGTGGCTGCGGACGTGCGGCCAAGCGCTTGATGCGCGCGGTCACCGGCATGGTGAGCAGCGGCCAGATCGCCGGCGCCCCCAGCGCGCGGGAAATCCCGCCCGCCAGATCGCGTCGCTTCAGCCGCTGGATGACCTCGTCATAGGCAAGCGCCCGCTCCAGCGAGCGGCGGCGGGCGGCTTGGGCGCGGCGCGCATCGGCCGGGAGGTCGGGCACATCGGTGTCGAACGCCGCGTCAGCCCGCAGCATGGCTTCCAGATGGTCGCGGCGCAGGACGTGCGAGATCGAGGCCGGATGCCGGCGATAGCGGTACAGGCCCGCCGGCTCCAGCCGCAGCCGCAGGCCCTTGGCCAGGAGCCGCAGCAGGACGTCGTAGTCCTCGCCGATCCGTAGGGTCTCGTCATAGCGCACCCCAGCCGCGCGCCAGGCGGCGGCGCGCACCAGGGGCTTCAGATAGCCCAGCCCGGGCCGGCGGGCGTACATGCGGCTGGAGTCGATCACATCGGCCAGCGTCACCCAGCCGGGCGCCTGGAAGAGCGGCTCGGGGAGGAACGGGCGGATGGATTGCGGCGCGCCGTCCTCGAAGGCCATGAGGTTGTCGGCGACGATGTCGGCCTTGTCCGACTCCGCCCGGCGCAGCAACCGGGCCAGACGGTCCGGCTCCATCAGGTCGTCGGAATCGAAGATGGCGATCCAGCGGCCGCGCGCCTCGGCGAGCGCCCGATTGCGCGCCGCGCCCGGGCCGGCGTTGCGCGCCTGCACGATCAGTCGGACGCGGGTATCGAGGGCGGCCGCCTCGGCGACCAGGGCGGCGCTGGCGTCGCTGGAGGCGTCGTCGACGACGATCAGCTCGAGCGCGCGCAGGCTCTGACCCAGCACCGAGGCGATGGCGTCGGGCAGATGCCGGGCGCCATTGTAGTTGGCGGTGATGACGGAGACGACGGGCCGCTCGCCCGTCATGGCGCGACCGCGGCCGTCTGCATCGAGGCGCCCGCCGCCGGGCGGCCGGCGCCGTGGGCAAGCCAGGTCCCGAGCTGCATCCAGAAGCCCAGCGACCAGCCCAGGTGCATGATCATGGCCGCGGGTCCGGACAGCAGCACGGCGCGGTCCTTCTGCTTCGCGCCGAGCGCGACGCCAAAGGCCAGGGCGGCCAGCATCCAGACCAGCGCCGGGATGGCCAGCGGCCAGAACAGCGGAGCTGCGAGCGCGCCCAGCACCGCCGGCGCCACGCCCAGCGGCAGGGCCTGGCGCATCTTCAGCGGCGTATAGTGCTTAAGCACCGTCCGCGCCCGGCCCTTGCCGTAGCTCACATACTGCTTCCACAGCGCGCCCGGCGTCTTGCGCGGGTGGTAAACCAGCCGCGTGCGGTCGGTCAGCCAGATCTTCGCACCTTCCTGCGTCAGCCGCAGGTCGAGCTCGGCGTCCTCGTTGTGACTGAAGCTCTCGTCATAGCCGCCGATCTGCTGAAAGGCCTCGCGGTTGAACAGGGCGTGGTGTCCGTGGTCGACCCAGCCGGCCGCCGCGCCGACCCGGTGGGCCGCGCCGCCCGTGCCGAGCCGCGAGTTCTGGGCGGCGGCCACGGCGCGCTGGAAGGGTCCCTCGCCGTGGGTGTCCATGGCCACGACCACCGAGTGGGCGCCCGTCCGGCGCGCTTCGGCGATGAGGGTGGAGACGTAGTTCTTGGGGTATTCGGCATGGGCGTCGATGCGCACCAGCCAGGGCCGGCCCTCGCCGATCGTGCGGGCGGCCAGGTTCACGCCGGCGCTCTGCAGCCGGCGTGGATTGGGCATCAGGCGCACGCGCGGGTCGCGGGCGGCGATGTCGGCGACGATCTCGCGGCAGCCGTCGGTGGAGCCGCCGTCGGCCACCAGCACCAGCGGGTCGACCAGCGCCTCGTCCTCCAGGATCCTGCCGATCACCTGGGCGATCAGCGGCGCTTCGTTGAGGCAGGGGATGACGATCAGCGCGCGCTTGCGCCGGGATTCCTCGTCGAGCGGCGCCGGCGCATTGGCCGGCTCCGCGGGGAGACGGATCAGGGCGTCGGGATCGAGGTTGGCCCAGGCCCGCGGCCAGGGCGCCCTGACGCTCCCGGGGGAGCGCTCGACGACGGCCGCGCCGCGTGGCGCGAAGGAGCGGGGCTCTGCCGGCGCGCGACGCCCGTCGTCGGGCAGCGCGTCATCAGGTCGGAGGGGAAGCTCGTTGCGGGGCTTCGGGTTCAACATGGGTAAGCGTGCGGTCCAGACTTATCGGAAGCGCCCCCACCAGCGCAGCTTTGGTCGGGACGGCGACTAAACAGCCTCACCGGGAATATGTTCCGAGGGAAAAGCCCCTTTGGCCGCAGGCTTTCGCGACTGCGCGAACGTGGCGCATGACGCCGCGGCAGGCGCCTCCTCGCTGGACACCGCCGCCACTAGCCGACGGCAGTCCTCGACGCCCGCGACGAAGGCCTGGCGAGGCCTGGCGGCGACCTCGGCGCGCAGGGCGCGGTAGCGCGCCGGCGCCAGGGCTTCCAGCGCCGATTCCAAATCCGCCGCGCTCTCGAGCCGAATCCCGAAGCCATGATCGGCGAGATAGCGGCCGGTCTGCACGCCGGCGAGCGCGATCGGCACGGCGCCATGTCGGCTGGCTTCGTAGAGCCGGTTGGGCAGCAGCCAGGAGGAGTTCAGCCCTTCCTCCATGAAATCGATAGCCCAGGCGAAGTGCACGTCGCCGTAGAGCCGCGGCAGGTCGGCCGCGGAATAGCTGCCGCCGAAGCTCACATTCGGCAGGCCCGCGACCTCGGCGTCGAAGTCGTCGAACTCGCTGTAGGCTGGACGGCCGTGCATGCGGACGTCGACGAGGTCCGGCCGGCGGGCGGCGAGATCGGTGAGGATCGCGAGGCTCTTTCGGCAGCGGATCGCGCCCATCCAGCCGACCCGCCAGGGCGGTCCCGGTGGCGGACCCGCGGTCACATTGTCGCCCGCAGGTTCCAGCTCCAGAATCTTGTTTTCAATAAGATATGTTGGAATTCCGAGGTCACGTCCGACGCCTTGCCGCGGCTCGAAATAGCGCTCGAGGAAGGCCGGCGAGCTGACCATGAGCAGGTCGGCGCGCGCCATCAGCGCGCGCTCGGCGGCGCGCATGGCCCGGCTCTTGACCCCCTCGCCCAGCATCAGCCGATGGATGTCGAGGCACTCATACACCAGCCGCGCCTCCGAGCCCGCCATCCGCCGCGCGGCCTCGGCGACCGCCAGCGCCTCCAGGGTGCGGGCCATGATCACCGGCGCGTCTTTCAGATGCCGGCGCAGACGCGCGGCGATCAGGGCGTTCAGCCCGGTCATCGCCGCCCGCTGCAGCATCCGGCCGTCATGGGTGCGGCCAAGGTCGACCGCCGGAACGCCTTCGATGGTCGTGGGCGCCGCCGCCTCACGGCGGAAACCGAGCACCACCGGCTCCGCCCCGCCGGCCTTCAGCATCCGCACCCGGCGCGCGACGGCCGGATCGGTCAGGTCGTGGACGAAATAGGCCAGCTTCACCGAAGAGGCGCCCCTTCATTCGAGCTTGAGCGTTTACGAGGAGCCAAACGCGCAACGGGCCGTTTGGAGGCCAGGGACCTGTTGGGATTTGCGAGGCGGCGGGCGGGGCATGACGCAATCGGCGACTTCTGCGGCGGCTGAGTTCGGGTCGCTGCCCAAGGCGCCCGGCGAAATTCGTTCGATCCAGTACCTGCGCGGCGTCGCGGCGTTCGGCGTGCTGCTGTTCCACGCCGCCGATCGCGCCGGCTATGTGTTCGGCGTGGGCGCGGCCGGCGTCGACGTCTTCTTCGTCATCTCCGGCTTCATTATGTGGGTGGTGACCTGTCGCCGAACGCCCGCCCCCGGCGACTTCCTGATCCGGCGGGTGCAGCGGATCGTGCCGCTCTACTGGGGCCTGACGCTGCTGACGGCCGCCGCCGCCCTCGCCATTCCCGGCGCCTTCCCGGCCATGCGGCCGACGATGAGCCATGTGGCCCAGTCGCTGCTGTTCGTCCCGCACCGGGGCGAAACCGGCGCCATCGCTCCGCTGATCGTGCCGGGCTGGACGCTGAACTACGAGATGTTCTTCTACCTGCTGTTCGGCGCGAGCCTGATGGCGCCCGCCCGTTGGCGGCCGTGGGCCTTGAGCGCCGCGCTCCTGGGGCTTGCCGCGATCCGGCCGCTGGGCGACGCGCAGAACCCGATTTGGGCCACCTTCACCAATCCCCTGCTGCTGGAGTTCGGCGCCGGCGTCTGGCTCGGCAAGGCCTGGTCCGAGCGCCGCCTGCCCGGCCGTGGTGCGGCCTGGGGCCTGATTGCGGCGGGCCTCGCGGGCTTCGCCGCCGTGACGCTTGCCGGCGTGGACATCGAGCCGGCGAGGATCCTCTACTGGGGTCTGCCCGCCCTGCTGCTGGTCACCGGCGCGGTCAGCCTGGAGCGCGCCGGCTCCGTGCCCCACTGGTGGCCCCTACGGGTGCTCGGCGACGCCTCCTACTCGCTCTATCTGGTGCACGGCCTGGCGATTTCGGCCGCCTTCCGCCTGTTGCAGAAGGCAGTCGATGCGCCGGTCCCGACCTTCATCGTCTCGGTGATCGCGGGGCTGGCCGCAGGCCTGGCGGTCTATGAGCTCGCCGAGAAGCCGCTGATGAAGCTGTTCCGCACCGGCATGGCGGCCAAGCGGCCGGGACCGGCGATCGCCCCGCACATCGCGCCCGCGTCGGAGCCCTGACCTCAGGCCGCGGGAGCGACGCCCGCGGCCGACGGGGCGACCGAACGGCGGCCCCAGCGCATCGGGGACAGCAGGGCCTTGACGATCGGCTGGCGCAGTTCCTTGAGCAGGAACCACAGGGGGTTGTGGAAATAGGCCCGGCCGGCCAGGTGCAGGGCCAGGAGCGGGCGGTTCATCCGCGCCGCGCGGCGGGCGAGCCACAGCAGCGTCAGGCTGCGGGCCGTCCAATAGTCGTGGCGCTTCAGCCGCGGGCCGTGGCTCTCGCAGCGGCGGATCACTTCCAGGGCGGCGCGTGCGGAGCGCTCCAGCGCATGGGACGAACTCTGCGGCACGATGCGGTAGAGCACCAGCGGCTCGTCGATCGCCACCACCAGGCCGCGCCAGGAGAGCTGCAGCAGCAGCTGCCAGTCTTCGGTCTGGCCGAAATCGCGGACCAGGCCCGGATCGTAGCCGCCGAGCGCGCGCACGTGGCTGGCGCGCATCAGCATGGCGCTGCCGTTGCCCACCGGGTTGCGGGTGAGCAGCTCGCGATAATCCACGATCGGCGCAAGCCGGGTGTCGACCTGCGGCAGGAGGCGGTCGTGCTCGTCGATCCACTGAGTGCGGGCGAAGGCGAAGACCACGTGGGGGCCCGCGGTCTCCAGCGCTTCCACGGTGCGTTCCAGGAACTGCGGCCGCCACAGGTCGTCGGAATCGATATTGGCCACATAGGACCCGCGGGCCTCGGCGAGCGCCCGGTTACGCGCCGCGGCGACGCCGGCATTCGCCTGCCGGATCAGCCGGAAGCGCGGATCGGCCTTCACCGTCTCGGCGACGATCTCGGCGGTGCGGTCCTTCGACCCATCGTCCACCACGATAACTTCGAAGTCGGTGAAAGTCTGGGCGCGGAGCGACGCCAGGGTGCGTCCCACGAACGCCTCGGCATTGTAGGCTGGAACGATTACGCTGACCAAAGGCGCCGTCATGGCCCCGCCCGGTTGTTTCACCTGCGGCGATAACGCGGACCTTTGCCGTTCGTTCAGTCGAGATCGAGAAGGTCGCGGCCGGCGGCGCTGACCTTCGTGCATCCGGTGAGGATCATGGCGACCGCGAGCTCCGAGCGCAGCGTCGCCAGCATCTGCGCCACCGCCTTTTCGCCCCCGGCGCCCAGCGCCCAGGCCCAGGCCCGGCCGACGAAACAGGCCTTGGCGCCCAGCGCCACCGCCTTCAGCACGTCGAGGCCCGAGCGGATGCCGCCGTCCATATAGACCTCGAGGTCCGCGCCCACCGCCTCAGCGATCCGCGGCAGGGCCGAGATCGAGGAGCGCACCCCGTCCAGTTGACGCCCGCCATGGTTGGAGACCACCAGCCCCTGCGCGCCGCAGCGCACGGCCTCGCGGGCGTCCTCCACGTCCAGCACGCCCTTGATGACGATGGGCCCGTCCCAGTGCTGGCGCACCCAGTCGAGGTCGGCCCAGGTGACCGACCGGTCGAAATTGCGCGCCACCCAGCCCAGGAAGTCGGTCACCCGCCGGCCCTGCTGGCCGAGCGCGCCGGCCACGGAGCCAAGGCTATGCGGCCGCCCGTGCGCCCAGACGTCCCACATCCAGGCTGGATGGGTGATCCCGTCCCAGGCCTGGTTCAAGGCGCCGGCGACGCCGCTGGAGCCGGTGAAGCCGGAGCGGACGTCGCGGTAGCGCGCGCCCGGCGTCGGCAGGTCGACCGTGAACACCAGCACCGGGCAGCCGAGGTCCCTGGCCCGCCCGAGCAGGTCCTTCAGGTAGCCTCGGTCCTTGAGCATGTAGAGCTGGAACCAGGGGGCCACGGAGCCCCGCGCCACCTCCTCCACCGAGCAGACGCCGACCGTGGAGAGGCAGAAGGGCACGCCGGCGGCGGTCGCCGCCTTCGACGCCTGCACCTCGCCGCGCCGGCCATACATGCCCGCCATGCCCACCGGCGACAGGCCCACCGGCATGGCGAGCGTCTGGCCCAGGGTCTCGACGGTCATGTCGAGGCTGGTCATGTCGCGCAGCACCCGCTGGCGAAGCGCGATGGCCTGCAGGTCGCTCACATTGCGGCGCAGGGTCTCCTCGGCGTAGGAGCCGCCGTCGATATATTCGAAGAAGATCTTCGGCAGTCGCCTGCGCGCGAGCTCCCGATAGTCCGACACCGACGCCGCGCGCATGGCCCCTCCCGCGTTCTCGGGCGACTCTAGCAAGGGCGGCGGCGTGCGTCAGGCCTCAGGCGGCCGCGGAGCCATGACGATCCAGACCTGATGGGCGCGGGCCATCAGCTCGCCCGCGGCGCTGAACAGCGCGACGCCGGCCGTCTCCTTGCGGCCGTCGCGAACCAGAGGCCAGGCGAGAACGATGCATTCCTCGCCCGCCTCGGGCCGGCGGATCACCTCGCCGGTCATGGTGCCGAGCAGGGCGCCGTGGCGGCCTTCCCGCTCGACCCAGGCGAAGTAGCCGGGGCAATCGAGCGCGGCCCAGACCACCTCGCTGCGCGTCAGGCCCCCGAGGTCGGCGAAATGGGCGTGCGGCGTCCAGACGCCGCCCACCATGCCCGGCGGCCGTCCGGCCAGCTGTCCGGCGAAGACCCGCAGGCCATCGCCCTCGCCGCGCTCGGTCCCGCAGGTGAAGCAGATGGGATGGAAGGACGTGGCCAGGCCGGCGTAGCGCCCGCCGGCGAGCCGCGCCTCGTCCAGGCTGGGCGGTGCGGGCGGCTCCGGCAACTCGGCGGCGGCGGCCGCCGCGCCCTGGCCGATCAGCTCATCTCCGTCGCCGCTCATGACGACCACGCCGTCGCGGCGGGTCAGGCTGAGCGGCACGTCCAGCGGGATGCGCGCGCGCAGGACGGACGTGGCGGGACCGTCGATGTCCTTCGCCAGCACGCCGCAGACATAGCCGCCGTTTCCGGAATTGGGCGGGCCGCAGAATTGGCGGCCGATCACGATTTTCGACAAGAACCAGGACTCACTTGGGCAATGACCAAATCAATGGCGCAGGCTTTTCCACGGAAGAAGCCGGCGACGGAAGTGCTAAATCGGCGGCGCGGCGTTGGAGCCACGGTCGGGGCTTGCTAGCTTGGGGCCAAAGCCGCCGAGGGCGGATTCGTGGACGACTGTGTTCGAGGAGGTTTTCTGGTGAGCGAACGGGTGGAACGGCCCTGGGCCTTGATGCGCCACCACGCCGGCTGGGCGGATGTCTTCCACATCGAGACCGAGAGCGCGGATTCGATCACCGGCTTCTATCCGGACCGCGAGACGGTGGGGCCGCCGGTCAGCTATTCGGTGCGGGCCGTGCTCGCCCGCTTCCCCACGCTGGAGGCCGCCCGGGCGGCGCGCGAGGGGGCGGTGGCCGAATGGCGCAAGCATGACGCCGGCGTCCGCGACGCCGAAACCAAGCTGCGCGAGGCGGAAAAGGCCCGCGAGGACGCCTGGCTGACCTGCCTGCGCGACGCCGCAAAGGCGAGCTAGAGCTTCAGTCCGTTCGCGACGAAGCCGGCGATCGCGGCCGCGACGATCGCCGCCAAGCGCCGCGCGCCAGGCCGGCGCATAGGCGAGCTTCGGGTCTTCGGCGAAGTGCTGCCGGCCGGTGATCAGTGTTAGGCGCCGCAGATCCGCGCGACTGCGCCGGGAGGAGCGGACGGCCCTCAACGGCGCTCAGCGCGACGCGGTGCGCAGCGGGGCGGACTTCACGGGTGCGGACTTCACCGGCGCGCCCTTGTGTGCGTCATCGGCCAGCATCGAGGCGCAGTTGGCGTCCTTGGCCAGGCCCGGATCGACGAAGGGCAGGAGAATCGCCAAAGGCGACAGCGCCGTGGCGAGCGCCACCGCAATCCCGCCCTGGGCGAAGGCCTGGCCCTTCTCGACGCGCAGCGAGGGGCTGCGAATCGGGCCCTCGACGTCCACCGGAACGAGCAGGCGGACGAGCTGGAACTTCTTCGGATGGCCCTGGGCGCGGAACGCCAGGCGCTCGGTGTCGAGGTTGATCTGCCCCGTACCGCTGACCAGCACCGGCTCGGTGTCGAACACCAGGTGGGTCGCGGTCAGCACGCCCTTCCTGGCCTGGAAATTGGCCACCGCGCAGCGGATGGGGGTGGTCTGCTTGCTGTTGGAGTTCAGCAGGCCGAGGCCCTTGATCACATCGACGCCCATCAGCTCGGCGATGGACTGGCGGATCTCGCCGCCCGGCGAGACCACCATCACCTGACCGTCGGCGTTGGCGAAAGCCTTGTGCACGCTGTCGCCGGAGCCCTTCAGCTGGGCGCGCCCGACCACCGCGCCGGCGAACGGCGAGCCACCCTGGAACTTGAACGGGAAGAGGCTCTCCAGTCGCGCGTTGGACAGGCGCAGGTCGATGTCGGTGGCCGGCGTCGGCTTGCGCGCATCGAGCTGAACGTAACCGGAGATCTTGCCTTGCGGCAGGCCCAGGGCGAGCGGCTCGGCGCGCAGCAGGCCGTCGTTGAGCTTCACGCGCGTGGAGCCCGACGTCAGGTTGATCGGGGCGTTGCGGATCGACACGGCCTTGTAGGTGACGTCGGCGTCGATGCTGCGGATCTTGCGCGTGTTCAGCGTGGTGTCCGGGAAGATGCGGTTCTCGGCGGCCAGGTGCTGGGCGACAACCTTCTGAGAGGCCGACGCCACGGGGCCGGCCTTGGGCGCTCCGCCGAACAGGGCGCCGAGGTCGGGGAAATTGAGGTTCTGGGTCCGCAGGTCGGCCTGCAGCATGGTGCGCGGACGGCTGGCGTCCACCTCGATCTCGCCGGCCAGGTCCGAGGACCCGACGCGGCCGCCGATCCCGTCGAGCCGGTAGATGTGGTCGTTGCGCGCCAGCCTGGCGTGCAGGCTATACGGCGGCGTGTTGGGCAGCGGCACGCCGGTCAGGCCATAGAGGTCGGCGAGATCGGGTCCGCGCGCCGTCGTATCCATGTAGAAATGGCCGAAGTCGAAGGGCTTCGGCACCGCGCCCTTGGCGGTGACATAGGTCTGGCCGGCGCGAATGTCGGCGTTGAAGGGGTAGGGCTTGTTGCGGTCGATATTGAGCAGCGGCCCGCCGGTCACCTCCAGGTGGAACGGCTGGGCGTTCAACGCGCCCTGGCCTGTCATCTCGAAGCCGCGGGTCTGAGCGCCCAGCTGCTCATGGGCGTCGATCGTGCCGTTGAAGGTCAGCTTGCGGATCTCGTCGCGCACCTGCAGCTGGCCGTTGTTGATGATGAAATTGCGGATCGGCGGCAGGCGCAGCGGCGGGCTCGTCTTCTGGCCGTTGGAGAAGTCCCAGGTCGTCCGCCCCTGCGCGTCGCGCAGCAGGTTCACGCGGGGATTGTCGAACTCGAGCCGGCGCAGATCGAGCTGGCCGGTCAGGAGCGGGATGAGCCGGATGCGCACCGCGATCCGCCCCACGTCGGCCATGGGCGAGGGCCCGGCCCAAGCGGGGTTGGCCACGTGCACGCCGTCCACCGTCGCCGTCGGGTTCCAGGACCACAGGTGGACGTTGAGGTTACCGGAAATCGTCACTTCGCGGTGCATTCGGGCCGAGGCGAAGCGGGCCATGGGCGCGCGGAACCAATTCCAGTCCCAGATCGAGACGATGAAGGCGACGAGCAGCGCCAAGGCGAGGAACACCGCCCCGGTCACCAGCGCCGCCCGGCGGCCGGAGCCCGGCCGGTGCTCGGCCTGAATGTGTTGGCGCGCCTGCCAGCCATGGAAGGCCGCCCACCGCTGGGCAAGCCAGCCGCGCGCGCCGGGATTCTGTTTGTCGACGGTATCGCTGGACAAGGAAAACTCCGCAGTCGCCCTTCAACGCGCGGGCGGTCCGGTCGAGTTCCCCAATGAATGTTAGTGGCTTACGCCGCGTCCGCTGACGGCGGCCCAGGCCGTGCCGGCCATGATCTGGAAATCGAAGGCCAGCGACATCCGCTCGAGGTACTCGGCGTCGAGCTTCACCTTATCCGGGATCGGCAGTTCGTCACGCCCATTGATCTGCGCCCAGCCGGTGAGACCAGGCCGCAGCGCCTCGACGCCGGCCGCCGTGCGCAGCGCCACCAGGTCGTCCTGGTTGAACAGCGCCGGACGCGGGCCGACCAGGCTCATGTCGCCCTTCAGCACGCTCCAGAGCTGCGGGATCTCGTCCAGGCTCGTGCGCCGCAGGAAACGGCCGAGCGGGGTGATCCATTGGTCGGGATCGCCGAGGAGGTGGGTGGCCACGTCCGGCGCCCCGGTCCGCATGGTGCGAAACTTGGGCATCGGGAAGATACGGTTGTAGCGGCCGACCCGCCGGGACCAATGCAAGGCTGGACCCGGGCTCTCCAGCCGCACTGCAAGCCCGATCGCCAGCAGCGCCGGCGAAAGCAGGACCAGGCCCGCAAGGCTCCCCAGGATGTCCACCGCCCGCTTCACGGCGCAAGTCTTAGCCCGCGCCGTTCAGGCTTGGTAGACACGCGCCTCGCCGCGCTCGCCCAGGGTCTCGGCCGTCCAGCGGCAGATCGCCTCCAGGGGCGCGACCAGACCGGCCGGCGCGCCCAGCAGCACCAGCGCGCAACCGTTCATCTTCATGGGGTCGGTCAGCGGGCGGATCCGGCATTCCGCGACCAGCGGGGCGGCCACGGCATCCTCGACGTCAGCCAGGAAGCCGTCGAAGGTGGCCAGGTCCTTGAGCGGCAGCCAGATCATCAACACGGCGCCGGCCGTGCGCCGGCGCACGGCCTGGGCCGTCTCGACGATCCGCGCATAGTCGTCGGCGCGCTCGAAGGGCGGGTCGATCAGCACCAGGACGCGGCCGCCCGGCGTTTCCCGCGCAGCCACGTCATAGCCGTCCGCGCAGAGCGTGCGGACGTTTGCGCGGCCCTTCAGCGCCTGGGCAAGCGCCCCGTGTTCCTCGGGCCGCAGCTCGCAGGCGACGTAGCTGTCGTTCGGCCGTATCGCCTCAGCAATCAACCAGGGCGAGCCTGGGTAGCGCCTGACGCTCCCGCCACCGTTCAGGCGACGCACGGCCTCGGTGAGCGGGGCGAACGCCAGCGGAGCCTCGGCCGCGGCCATGAGGCGCACGATGCCCGCGGCCGCCTCACCCGACTTGCGGGCCTCCGCGCCTGCCAGGTCGTAGAGGCCGCGACCGGCGTGTGTGTCGATCACCGTCAGCTTGGCTGCGACCTTCAACCGGGTCAGCAGCTGCAACAGGGCGGCGTGCTTCACCAAGTCGGCGAAATTGCCGGCGTGGAAGGCGTGGCGGTAGTTCACGGGCGCTCACTCGACATAGGAACCGGCCCCCGCATAGCACGTTGGCGGCGGGCCATGGCGCGCGTCCTTCCCGACCACACACCGCCCCAGCTGACCCCGGACGAGGTGAAGGCCGCCGGCCTTCGCTACGTCTCCGACCACGATGCCGGCATCGTGCGGCGGAAGTCCGGGACCGGCTTCAGCTATCGCAAGCCCGACGGCGGCCAGATCGACGAGGCGACCCTTGAGCGCATCCGCCATCTCGCCATCCCGCCGGCCTGGACCGACGTCTGGATCTGTCCCGACCCGCGCGGCCACATCCAGGCGACCGGCCGCGACCAGAAGGGCCGCAAGCAGTACCGCTACCACGACCGCTGGCGCCAGGTCCGCGACGAGAACAAGTACGATCGGCTGATCGCCTTCGGCCGCGCCCTGCCCCGGCTGCGGGCCCGTGTGGAGGAAGACCTCACCCAGCGCGGCCTCCATCGCGACAAGGTGTTGGCCGCCGTCGTCAGGCTGATGGAGATCACCCTGATCCGCGTCGGCAACGAGGAATACGCCAAGCAGAACAAAAGCTTCGGCCTGACCACCCTGCGCGACCAGCATGCGAAGATCAGGGGAGCGCGAGCGGTGTTCGAGTTCCGTGGCAAGAGCGGCAAGATGCACGAGACCGGCTTCCGAGACCGGCGCCTGGCCCGCATCGTCAAGGCCTGCCAGGACCTGCCCGGCCAGCGGCTGTTCCAATACCTCGACGACGACGGCGAGCAGCGGGCTGTCGAGTCCGCCGACGTGAACGCCTACCTGCGCGAAACGATGGGCGAGGATTTCTCGGCCAAAGACTTCCGCACCTGGGCCGGCACCGTCAACGCCGCGCGCGCACTCGCCATCGCGCCCGAATGCGGCAGCGCCACCGAAGCCAAGCGGAACATCAATACCTGCGTGAAGGCGGTCGCGGGCTTGCTGGGCAACACCGCCGCGGTGTGCCGGGGATCCTATATCCACCCAGTGGTCCTGCAGGCCTATTCCGACGGCGCCTTTCCCTTCAAGGGCGCCTCCGAGGGCCGGGCCTTCGAACTCGCCGTGCTGCGCTTCCTGGAGGAGGCCCGCGACCAGGCGCAGACGGAGATGCGGCAGGTGGCGCGCTCGCGGTCCGATCGCGTCGCCCCTGAGGCGCACGCCGCCCACGGCTAGCCTTCCGCGGCGTCGGTCCCCTAGAGTGCCTGGGTCCGCGCGGGCGAGCCCCGCACGCAGGGAGAACTGCCGTGCTGCCTCAGCGTCTGCGCTTCGGCGCCTTCATCGCGCCCTTCCATCCGGTCGACGAGAACCCGACGCTGGCGATCCAGCGCGACCTCGAGCTCGTGCAATGGCTGGACGAGCTGGACTACGACGAGGCCTGGATCGGCGAACACCACTCAGCCGCCTACGAGCTGATCGCCAGCCCCGAGGTGTTCATCGCCGCGGCGGCCGAGCGCACCCGGCACATCCGGCTGGGCACCGGCGTCTCCTCCCTGCCCTACCACCAGCCGCTGATCCTGGCCGACCGCATCAACCAGCTCGACCACATGACCCGTGGACGGGTGATGTTCGGCGTCGGCCCGGGCGCGCTGGTCTCCGACGCCTGGATGATGGGCATCCCGGTGCAGAAGCAGCGTGACCGCATGGATGAGGCGCTCGGCGTCCTGGTGAAGCTGCTGCGCGGCGAAGAGGTCACCCACCTCTCCGACTGGTTCGAGCTGCGCAACGCCCGCCTGCAGATGACGCCCTATTCGCGGCCGTCGGTCGAGATGGCGGTGGCCAGCCAGGTCTCGCCGACCGGCGCGCGGGCGGCCGGCCAGCACGGGCTTGGCCTGCTGTCGCTGGGCGCGACCACCACCGCCGGCTTCAATGCGCTGGCCTCCAACTGGGCGATCGCCACCGAACAGGCGGCCGAGCACGGCCAGACGATGGACCGCAACGCCTGGCGCCTGGTGGGACCCATGCACATCGCCGAGACGCGCGAACAGGCCATTGAGGATGTCCGCTTCGGCCTGGAGAAGTGGATCTATTATTTCCGCGAGATCGCCAACCTGCCGCTGGTCCCCGAGGGCGACGATCCGGTGAAGGCGATGATCGACACCGGCATGGCGGTGATCGGCACCCCCGACGACGCCGCGGCCCGCATCCAGCAGCTGGTGGAGGAGAGCGGCGGCTTCGGGGCCTTCCTGTTCATGGACCACAACTGGGCGCCCTGGGCGGCGAAGAAGCGCTCCTACGAGCTGGTCGCCCGTTACGTCTTCCCGAAATTCCAGGCCCTGAATCTCAACCGCGACGCCTCCATCGCCTGGGTGAAGTCGAACAAGGAGGAGTTCACCACCCAGGTGCGCGCCGCCGTCGGCGCCCGCATCGTCCAGCACATCCAGGAAAAGGGCACGGAAAACATCCGGCCGGAGATCGTCGCCCTGATCACCGGCCAGGCGCCGGTCAAGGCGGATTGACGTGGACCTCGCCGCCTATTTCGAACGCATCGGGTTCGAGGGCGAGGCGCGCGTCGACGCCCAGACCCTGGCGGCCCTGCACCGCGCCCACCTGCTGGCGATCCCCTACGAGAACCTCGACGTCCAGCTGCGCCGCCCGGTGACCATCGAACCCGAGGCCGCGTTCGAGAAGATCGTGCGTCGTCGGCGCGGCGGGTGGTGCTACGAGATGAACGGCCTGTTCGGCCTCGCCTTGGAGACCATCGGCTTCCAGGTCACGCGCCTGGCGGGCGGGGTCGTGCGCAGCGCCATGGGCGACCAGATGGTCGGCAATCACCTGGTCCTGCAGGTCGACCTGGACCGCCCCTGGATCGCAGACGTCGGGTTCGGCGACGGGGTGTTCGAGCCCTTCCCGCTGCAGGAGGGGCCCGTGCGGACCGCCGGTTTCGAGTACCGCATGGAACAACTGGACGACGGCTGGTGGCGCTTCCACAACCACCAGCTTGGCGGCGCGCCCAATTTCGACTTCCAGCTCGCGCCCGCCGATCCGGCCCTGCTCGCCCGCCAATGCGAATGGCTGCAGACCTCGCCGCAGAGTCCCTTCGTGCTCAACGCCACGGCGCAACGCCACCGTCCGGGGGAGATCCTGGTTCTGCGCGGCCGGACCCTGAAGCGCGTGCGGCCCGAGGGCTTCGAGGATCATCTGGTCGGTTCCGCCGATGAATTCGTCGACATCCTGGCCCGCGAATTCGATCTGGACCTCCCGGAGGCCGCGGACCTCTGGCCGCGCATCGCGGCGCGGCACGACGAGCTGTTCGCCGCGCCGGTCTGACGCCGGCCCTCAGCGCCGGTAGGTGAAGCCGATCCGATAGGTCCGGGGCGCGGAGAAGCTGACCACCCCGTCGGCCGTCTGTCCGACATCGAGGTCCGCGTTGGTGAGGTTGTCGACCGCCGCGTAGAGCTCGGCATCGCGCGCCACCTGCCAGGCCGCCCGCGCGTCCACCTGGGTCCCGGCGCGCAGTTTGCGGGTGTTGATGTCGTCCTCGAAGCGGTCGCCCTCGTAGCGCAGGGCGGCGGTGAGATTCAGCCGCTCGACGGGGCGCCAGTCGAGGCCGGCCGTCACCGTCAGCTCCGGCGTCTGGGCTGGGCGCAGGCCGGTGAGCTGCGGCGCCGAGGCGCCGCCGTTCACCCGGGCGTGCGTGGCCGCCACCGCGGCCCGCCAGCCGAGCGCCGGGGAGACCTCGCCCGACACCTCGCCCTCGAAGCCATAGGCGTCGATCTCGCCGGCGTTCTGCCGCTGGCGCAGCGTGCCGCCCGCCGGGATCAGGCCGGCCACGGGGAAGGTCCCAGGCCCGACCCCGATGGTGACATTGGTCACCGGGTCCTTCAGCCAGTTGTAGAACGCCGTCGCCGACCAGTGGACGAACCGGTCGCCCCCGAGGCCTGCCTCGACGCCTTGCAGGGTTTCCGGCTTGAGGTCCGGATTGGCCTCGGTCACGTCGTTGCCCACCCGGAACGGCCGGTAGAGCTCGTTGAGCGTCGGGGGCCGGAAGCCCGCATAGGCCGCGCCGCGAAGATAGACGGAGGGCGTCAGGCTGTAGCGGACGCCGATGCGACCGGTGGGCGTCGAGCCCGAGCTGTTGGGCGAGGCCTGGTCGAGGGTGTCGCGGCCGGTCGCGAGGTCCCATTCCCGCCGCTTGGCGTCGCGCTCCATCCATTCATCGATGCGCACCCCGCCGGTGACGATCCACGGGCCCTGGTCATAGGCGGCGTCGAGATAGGCCCCGGCGACGCCGCTCTCGCCGCCGGCCTGGCGGCCGCGGGTGAAGGCGCCGCTCAGGAAGCGGAAGCGCTCGGACTCCGTGCCGCGATAGAGGCGCGCGTCGAGCCCGGCTTCCCAGCTGATCGCGCCGAGGCGGCCCTGCAGCGCCGCGTTGGCGCCATAGCCCTGGGCCGGCGTGGAATATTCGTCGTTGGCCGGGGTGGTGGTCTGCCGGTCCGCCGCCACCGCCACGGAGCTGTTCTGCAGGTCGCTGTCCTGCACCCACAGCTGCACGCGCCAGCCGCCGGAACCCTTCTCCGGCGTCCGGCCGACGGTCAGCGCGCCCGAGCCGCCGGAGGCGATCGAGCGGGCGCCGGCGAGGCCCGCCCCGCGCCGTTCGCCGTAGGCGCCCAGGCGGGCGGCCACCTCGACGCCGTCGAAGTCGTGCTGCACGCGGAAGGACAGCGATTCCGCATCGAGGGTGAGCGGCTCGTCGGCGGCGCCGCGCCTGGGGCCGCGCACCGGCGTGTAACCGGCGCTCGACTGCGCCTGGCCCACCACCAGCAAGCCGGGCGCGCCGGCCGCCGCGGCGATCCGGTAGCTGGCGAGACTGCCGGCCGAGACGTCGAGCGCGGAGAGTCCATCGGTGGCGCCGCGCTCCTGCAGCGCCACGACGCCCGTCAGGGCGCCCGCGCCATAGGGACCGGCGCCGGCGCCCCGCACCACGCTGGCCCCGTCCAGTCCCTCCGGCGGCAGCGCCGTCCAGATCACCCAGCCGCCGAACGGATCGTTCTGCGGCGCGCCTTCCAGCGTGACCAGCGCCCGTCCGGCGCCCGAAGGGCCGATGGCGCGCAGGGAAAGGCCCTGGGTCGTGGGGTTGGCCCCCGCGCTGCTGGTGCGGCGGAAGAGGGAGACGCCGGGCACGGTCTCCAGGGCGTCGTCGAGCCGCGGCGTCGTCTTGAGCGCCGCGGGCCCGATCTGCACCGCGCTGAAGGCGGCCTCGCCGCCCAGCGGGGCGAGCCTCGGCGGATAGACCACCACGACCTCGACCTGATTGGCCGGCGGCGCAATATCGATCGCCATGAATTCCCCCTTCGTGGCCGCGCTTCTAGCCGGTCCAGGTCGCCGGCGTGTTGCACCGTCGAATGCTGGTCGCCGGCGCGGTTCACCGTTACCTAGGTGGGATGGCGGACGGCATGGTCAAGGTTGCGATCGTCACAGGCGCCGGCAGCGGCATCGGTCGCGCGACAGCGCTCGCCCTCCTGAACACCGGCTGGTCCGTGGGCCTCGCCGGCCGCCGCGGCGAGCTGCTGGAAGAAACCGCCGGGATGGCGGAGACGCCCGGCCGCGCGCTGCCAGTGATCGCCGACATCGGCGACAAGGCCTCGGTCGACGCCCTGTTCGCGACGGTGCGCGACCGCTTCGGCCGCCTCGACCTGTTGTTCAACAATGCCGGGACCGGCGCGCCGCCGGTGCCCCTGGAGGAACTCTCGCTCGATCACTGGAAGCGCGTCGTCGACATCAACCTGACCGGCGCCTTCCTGTGCACCCAGGCGGCCTTTCGGATCATGAAGGACCAGGACCCGCGCGGCGGGCGGATCGTCAACAACGGCTCGATCTCCGCTCACGTCCCGCGGCCGCGCTCGGTCGCCTACACCGCCACCAAGCACGCGATCACCGGCCTCACGCGGTCCACCTCGCTCGATGGCCGCGCCTATGACATCGCCTGCGGCCAGATCGACATCGGCAACGCCGGCACCGAGATGACGCGGGCCATGAGCAAGGGCGTCATGCAGGCCGACGGCGCGATCGCCCCGGAGCCGGTCATGGACGTCCAGGCGGTGGCCGACGCCGTCCTCTACATGGCCGGCCTGCCGCTGGCGGCGAACGTGCAGTTCCTGACGGTGATGGCCACCAAGATGCCCTTCATCGGGCGGGGTTAGCGAGGCGTCCGCAGACGCGCTTTACCGGCTGGAAGACCTAGAGAATCTGCCCTTGGCGGTAGGCGATCTTGGCGTTGCCCCTGATCCGATGGCCGCGCTTCGTCACCTCAAGGCCGATGTAGTCTCGATTGATTTCGCACATCAGCAGCCCAAGACACTCGTGCCGTTCCATGCCCGGCTCCATGTCTGTCTCGACGTGCAACTCCAGACGCCGCGGGTCCGGCCCGTAATTCCTGATCACGGCGTCATCGCCGTAGTACTTCCGAACACACTGTCGAATGTAATCCGCCTCGGCTGCTTTGAGTGGTGCAGGCTCCTGAGGTGGAGCCGGCGGGCGGGCGACAGGCACTTGGAATCCTCCTCTCAGACCCCGCGCTCAGGAGGCTCTTCAGAGACGCCCGTCAGTTCCCGCCCTTGGCGGCCGCTTCTTCCTGGAGCCGAGCGCCGCGCAGGATGCCGGCCATCGCGTAGTTCCCCTCGTGGCAGGCGTATTCGTAGATCATCCCCTTGCCGGGCTTGAACGAATATTCCCCCGACCAGGGCTGGGTGTAGTGCACCGGATCGTCGACGGTGAACTGGTAGAGCAGCTCGTCCTTGGCGATGCGCGTGAACCGCTCTGTCACCGTGCCCTCGGCGGAGACCGGCGTCATGGTTCGCCCTTCCTGGATCGGGTGCACGTTCTTGGTCTCGATCACCATGGTGTCGCCTTCCCACCAGGCGACCGTGTCGCCCAGCCAGGGCCGGATCACCGGCGGCTTGTGGGCAGCGCGGGCTTCCTTGGCGGAGGCAAAGATCGGCGCGATCCGAACGTCGTGGTTCATCTCCAGCTGGATCACGAAATAGCCCGGTGTGACGAAGAAGCTGTAGTTGTTGTTGTAGATGGCGTTGAGCATCACCGGCCCGCCCGCGTCGCTCTGGGCGATCAGGCACCGCTCGCGCAGGGGAAGGTCCTCCGGCCCCGCGTAGGCCCCCTTCCCGGACCGGTACTCGACGCCGTCGCGCATCATCAGGGCGAGGCTCTTGGCGCGATCGCGGAACGGCATCTTGCCGTCCGCGGGGCTGGTGATGAACGACGAGCGCGCCTCTCCGCGGACCCGCATCAGCCCGTCGCCTGAATCGATCCAGAAGCCGTTGTAGCCGGCCGTGGCGTTGCCATCCTTGAACGTGCCCTGGCTGAGGTCCGAAGGGGCGTTCGCCGACTCCTTCCGGGCGATCGTCTGCCGCTGGACCTCGTCCGCCTGCGCCTTCGGCACCACGAGCTGCTTGAAGGCCGGGGGCCGCTCGAGCTGGGTGACGGTGGCGTTCGTCCACACCCCCTCGAAATTGCGCGCCAGATCCTTGGGCGGCGAAGCGGGGCGATCGGGCTGGCACCAGGCCGGGTTCGCGAGCAGTGCGGCCAGCATGGCGGCCGCAGACATGGCGCCTGCCCTCATCTCATCGTCCTCCCAGGTTCACCCGCCTTCGTTGCGTGCGGGCGCGTCGAGACCTCGGGCGACAGTAAACCCGCCCCGGCCCCGATGAACAGACACTCCGGTCAGCCGGCCTCGGCGAAGCTCGGCTCGCGCTTCTGCATATTGGCCGTCACCGCCTCGACCTGGTTCGGGGAGCCGATCAGCGCCACCTGCTCGCGGGTCTCCTCCAGGAAGATCTTGTCGATGGAAGCATCGGACTGGGCGAGGTTGAGCAGGCGCTTGCCGGCCCGGATGCCGTTGGGGTTCTTGGCCGCGATCTCGCGGGCCAGCGCCAGGGCCTCGGCGCGGGGATCGGCGCAGACGCGGGTGGCGAGCCCCATGGCCACCGCCTCCTCGCCGTTGAAGATGCGCCCGGTCCAGGTGAGTTCGCGGGCCACGTCATCGCGGATCAGGCCGCGCATCAGGACGATGCCCGCCATGTCCGGCACCAGACCCCATTTGATCTCCAGCACCGCCAGCCGCACGTCGGGCGTCACGAAGCGCAGGTCGGCGCCCAGCGCCAGCTGGAAGCCGCCCCCGAAGGCCACGCCGTGCACCGCGGCGATCACCGGCACGGGCACCTCGCGCCAGACGTAGCAGCACTGCTGCGCCCGGTTCGCCCCGGCTTCGGTGCGGCCGCGGGTGAGCTCGGCGACCGAGCGCTCGCCGCCGCGGCGTTCGCCCGAGGCCATCTGCTGGAAATTGCCCATGTCGAGGCCGGCGCAGAAGGCGCGGCCCTCGCCCGACAGCACCACGGCGCGGACGCCCTTCTCGGTCTTCAGCCGTTCGCCGGTCTCGACGAGGGCCTCGAACATGGCGTTGTCGAGGGCGTTCATCTTGTCCGCCCGCACCAGGCGGACGTCGGCGACGCCGTCCTTCAGGTCCACTGTGACGCGATCGTTCATGGCTTGGTCCTCCGGATCAGACACGCGCGATCAGATAGCCGATGCGCGGGAAATGGACATGCAGGGGGCCGAGGTCGTCGGTGTCGCGGGCGATCACGATGCGCTGGGGCGTGAGCGCCACCAGATGGCCGGCGATGGGCTCGCGGCCGTAGTCGTCCGCGCTGACGTTGATCAGGTCGCCAGGTGACAGGCTGAGCGGATCGCTCGCGTCGTGCGCCGGGGCCGGCGCGGGCTCGGCGTCGCGGGCGATCTTCAGCGCCTCGGCGCCGCTCACCTCCGACCGGTCGCCGTGGCCGATGGCCCGCATTCGCCCCCGCCAGGCGTCGACCCGGGGAAAGCTTGCCAGAAGGTTCTCGGCCTGGCTCCGCGCCGCGGCCGAGAGCCACCACACGTTCATGTAAGCGGCGACGTCGGCGAGAGAGGGCGTTGATCCGCCTAGGAAATCATCCGCGGCCAGTCCGGCCTCAATCCACGCGGCGTGGGCCCGCCACTGGGCCTTCATGGGCACGGCCGCCGCCTTCATGGCCGCCATGTCGAAAGGCCGCCCGGAGAGCTTCTCGCGGTCAGCGATGAATGCCGCCGGCACATTGTCGCCGATGGCCCCGAACACCACCGCCACGGTCGCCTGGAAGAAGATCCGATCGGCCCAGATGTTCACCGCCCAGTCGCCGCCGCGCACCAACCTCGGCTCAGGCGCGCGCGCCTCGATCTCCGCCAGGATCACCTGGGTGTCGCAATAGACGTCGGCCCCCACCTGCATCACCGGGATGCGGCGATAGCCGCCGGTCAGCGGGACCAGTTCGGGCTTCGGCATGATCACCGGCTGGATCACCGAGCGCCAGGCCAAGCCCTTGATGCCGAACATCACCCGCGGCTTTTCGGAGAACGGCGAGGTGTCGTAGTGGTGCAGGATGAACTGCGGCTGCATTTCGGGGGGCATCAGGCGAACTCCGGCGCGAAGCGGATGTTGTCGTGCTCGAGGCCCTTGAGCACCACATCGAGGCCGCCCGACTTGATCATCCACTCCAGCCGATGGTCACGGTATTCGCGCTTGAACAGTCCCTTGGCCACCAGATCGGCGACGTCGCCCATGTCGGCGTCCCGGCTCCAGGCGCGGATATCGTCCACCGTCTGCGCAACCGAGGGTCGGGCGTTGGCGCGGCCCAGCCATTCGGTAAGCCGCGAGCCCTCGGGCAGGGCATGACCCTGCCCCACCGCGCCGTTGACGAAGGGGACCACGGCCAGGTCGCCCCAGCCGAAGGCCTCGCCGTTGAACCAGGTGCGGTGTCCGAGCTGGCGCTCCAGCCAGGCGTAGAAACCGGAGAGCTGCCGGGCCGCGGCCGCGCGGATCGCCTCGGCCTGCGCACCCTCCGCCCGCTTGAACCAGCTGAGCTCCGAAAGGCCCCAGGTGATCGCCTCGAAGTGGGTGTCCATCACCTCCTCGAGCATGCGCACCCGGGCGCGCTCCTCGGGCGCATGGGGCCGCATGGCCTCGGCCGGATAGGCGTCCTCCAGATATTCCAGGATGATCGTGGAATCGAAGACGCGGACCTCGCCATCGATCAGCGCCGGCACCTCCGCCCGCGGACTGGCCTCCACGAAGGCGCCGACCGCCCCGCCCGCGCCCATGCCCTGCGGCAGCACCGCCGCAAAGGTCAGGCCCTTCTCGCGCAGCGCGATCTTGACCTTCTGGGCATAGGGCGAGAGCGGATGTTCGTAGAGGGTCAGGCTCACGGCAGGATCTCCGACAGTTCGACCTTCTGGGCGCGCTTGGCCGCCTGGAACGCCGGGCGCGCCTTGAGCCGCTCCCAGTAGGCGGCGATCGCGGGCGATACATCGTCCAGCAGCTTCAGGTGATTGGCGAGCAGCAGCGCATAGCCGACCGAGATGTCAGCGCCGGTGAACCGCCCCGCGCAGAGCCAGTCGCCGCTCGCCAGCGCCCGATCCACATGGCGCAGCCGTGACAGGAACCAGCGCGCATAGTCGTCGGCCACCTGTTCGGCGCGGCCGGGCTCCAGGGTCCGGTAGCGAAGCACCAGGGTCTGGGGGAAGGTCAGGGTGGCCTCGCCGAAATAGAGCCAGTTGAGCCAGGCGCCGTAGGCGGCGTCGTCGGTCTCGACGAGCAGGTCGTTGGGGGCGTGGCGCACGGCCAGGTACTGCACGATGGCGGCGGACTCGGTCATCAGCGTGGGACCGTCGATCATCGCCGGGATTGTCCCCAGCGGATTGACCTCTAGGTACTCCGGCGCCCTGGCGCGCGGCGGGAAGGGCAGGACGTGGAGCTCGTAGGGCAGCCCCAGCTCCTCCAGCGCCCAGAGCGCGCGGAACGAACGGGCGTCCGGGCAATGATAGAGCTGGATCACGCGGCCATTCCTTGGGGCAACCCCTTCAGCCAGTCGAGTAGCAGGGCGGTGGTCTCGGCCGGCCGCTCCTGCTGGGTCCAGTGGCCGCAGCCCGGCAGCACATGTACGCCGCGCAGGTCGCCCGCGTGCTGGCGCATCAGGGCGCCCGGATCGGCGATGCGGCCAAAGCCGTTGAACGCCGGGTCGCGGTCGCCGCCGATCAGCAGCGATGGCTGCTCGATCTTGCGGTCCTTGAAGGCCTGCAGCCATTCGAAGTCGCGTTCGTGGTTGCGATAGCGGTTGATCGGCCCGCGGAAGCCCGAGCCCTCGAACTCGCCGACGTAGTAGTCGAGGTCCGTCGGGCTGAGCCACGCCGGGAACGGGTCGGGATCCACCATGCCTTCCAGGAGGGTCGCGTCGGCCGTCTTCTGGGGCCAGGTCCCGTCCGGCGCGTCGCCGCAGATGCCGTAGTAGAATTTGCGCAGGAAACCGCGCACGTCGGCCTCGGCTTCCGCCTCCGGGGGCCCCACTTTCTGGAACCAGGCCTGGTAGAAGAACCGGTTCTTCTGGGTGTACAGCGCGTCGAAAATCTCGGTGAACGGGCGGGTCGGCACGCCGGTGTAGGGCACCGAAAGCCCCGCCACGGCGGCGATCCGCTCGGGCCGGGTCAGCGCGGTGTTCCAGACGATCGGCGCGCCCCAGTCGTGGCCGATCAGGATCGCCGGGCGATCCGGCTGCAGCGCTTCGGCGACGCCGGCCACGTCGGCGGTCAGCCGCTGCATCGCATAGGCCTCGATCGGCTGCGGCTTGTCGGAGCCGCCATAGCCGCGCACGTCGATGGCGCAGGCGGTGAAGCCCGCCGCCGCGATCGGCGCCAGCTGATGGCGCCACGAGAACCAGCTCTCCGGGAAACCGTGGACGAGGACCACCAGCGGCCCAGCACCCTCCAAGGCGCAGCGCAGCCGCGCCTCGCCGGCGTCGATGGTGCGGAACTGCGGCATGGCTCCTCCCGATGCGCGAACCATGTTCCTGCCGCAGGCGGCCATGGCAAGCCTGACCCGGCGTCAGCGTTGACCTCGCCCGCCCACGTGCCAGCATCGCCGAAGGAGGCGCGCCATGGGCTCCATGACCGAGACGACGGCCGGCTTTGACGCCGTGGTGAGCCGGGTGGAGGCCCATGTGGCGGTCATCACCCTGAACCGCCCGCAGCGACGCAACGCCTTGAACTATCAGGCCTATGACCAGCTGGAAGCCTCGTTCCGGGCGGCATCCGCCGACCGCGAAATCCGCTGCGTCGTGGTCACCGGCGCCGATCCCGCCTTCTGCTCCGGCGACGATGTGGCGGAGATCATGGCCGGACCAAAAGCTGTCTCGGCGTCCGCGCCGCGCGAAATCCGCCCGACCCCGGCCGCCATGGCCGCCCTGGACTGCGAAAAGCCGATCATCGCGGCGGTCAATGGCGCGGCCGTCGGTTGGGGCATGGAACTCGCGCTCTTCGCCGACATCCGCATCGCCTCGGAGCGGGCGAAGTTCGCGGAGTTGTTCGTCAAGCGCGGGCTGGTCTCCGATGTCGGCGGCTTCTACCGCCTGCCCGCCATCGTGGGGCCCGCCAAGGCCGCGGAACTTCTGTTCACCGGCGAGGTCATCGACGCGGCCGAGGCCCTGCGGATCGGCCTGGTGACCGAGGTGGTCGCCCATGACGATCTTCTGCCTCGCGCGCTCGGTCTCGCCGGCCGCATCGCCGCCAACCCGCCCCTGGCCGTCCAAGCGCTGAAGGCCGGGCTGAAGCGCGCCGCCCATGGCGACCCGCAGGAGATCGGCACCTGGGCGATGAGCGAAATCCGCCGGCTGATGAAGACCGAGGATCACCGGGAAGGCGTGGCGAGCTTCCTCGAGAAGCGCGAGCCGCTGTTCAAGGGTCGTTGATTTGGGGGGCCGCCGATGGACGAACTCGATTTCTCCGGCAAGCGGATATTGGTGGTCGGTGGCTCCAGCGGCATCGGCAACGGCGTCGCCCATGGGTTCCGCGAGCGGGGCGCCGAGGTCCACGTGTGGGGCACGCGGGGCACGGCGGCCGACTACGCCGGCGTCGAAGGCTCCGACCTGACGGGCTTGGCCTATGCCCAGGTGGACGTCGGCGATCGGGCGCAGATCGCGGCGGCCGAAGCCTTTGCGGACGGGCTCGACGTGCTGGTGCTCTGCCAGGGCACGGTGGTCTATCGCCGTGGCGAGTTCGAGCCGGAGGGCTGGGACCGGGTGATCGCGGTCAATCTCGACAGCCTGATGGCCTGCGCGACCAGGTTCAAGGCGCCACTGGCCGCGCGCCAGGGGGTGATCATCATCGTCAGCTCGGTCTCGGGCTTCACCTCCAATCGCGGCAACCCGGCCTATGCGGCCTCGAAGGCGGGCGCGGTCAGCCTGACCAAGACGCTGGGCGAGGCCTGGGCGCCGGAGGGGATCCGGGTCGTCGGACTCGCGCCTGGCCTGGTGGACACCAAGCTGACCAAGGTCACGACCGAACATCCGGGGCGGCTCGAAGGCGCCCTACGCTCGATCCCGCTCGGCCGGATGGGCACGCCGAAGGACATGGCCGGCGCGGCCCTGTTCCTGGCCTCGCCGCTGGCGGCCTATGTGGTGGGCCAGACCCTGATCGTCGACGGAGGGCTGAGCCTTTGACCGTAGATCCCGCCAGCCGGTCGGTGCGTGGCCTGACCGTCCTGATCACCGGGGCGGCCAGCGGCATGGGCCGCGCCACCGCCGAGCTGTTCGCCGCCGAGGGGGCCAACGTCGCGGCTACCGACCTCGCCGAGCCGGCCGTGCGCGAACTCGCTGACGGCCTGCAGGCCAAGGGGCTGACCGCGGAGGCCTGGGGCCTGGATGTGGCCGACGCCGCGGCCATCGTCACGGTGACCGACGCCGTCGCGGCGCGGTTCGGCGGGATCGACGTGTTGATCAACAACGCCGGAATCTCCGCCTTCGCGCCGATAGATTCCCAGGGTTATGAAGCGGTCTGGGACCGGGCGCTTGCGGTGCTGCTCACCGCCCATCAGCGGCTGGTCCGCGCCGCCCTGCCCCACCTGCGCAGGTCGGCGAGCCCGCGGATCATCAACATCGCCTCCACCGAGGCCCTCGGCGCCACGGCGCGCGACAGCGCCTATGCGGCGGCGAAGGCCGGCGTCACGGGCCTGACCCGGGCGCTGGCCGTCGAGCTCGGCCGCGAAGGCATCACCGTCAACTGCATCTGTCCGGGGCCTATCCTCACCGGCATGACGGCGGCGATCCCGGACGCCGACCGGGCGACCTTCGCACGGCGGCGCACGGCGCTCGGCCGCTATGGGCGTCCGGAAGAGGTGGCGCACATGACCCTGAGCCTCGCCCTGCCGGCGGCGAGCTACATCACCGGTGCGGTGATCCCGGTGGACGGCGGACTGATGGCGCGCAACGCCTGAAGTCTCGTCAGGCGGCGGGCGCGGTCTTGCGGCGGCGCGGCTTGGCGACGGCTGCCGTCATCTCCGCGTGTTCCTCCAGCGCCTCGATGACCAGGTTCAGACGATCGGGGACGGGCTGGGTCTCGACGGTGCGGAACATGCCGTGCAGTCCGCCTTCGATCAGCGCCAGCTTGCGCTGGCGATCGGCGGCCCGGGCCTTGGTCCAGAGCACCAGGGTGGCGCCCGCGGCCAGCGGCCACACGACGGCGGCCGAAGCGGCGGCGATTTGGAGGGGAGCGGCGAAGAGGCTCATGGTCGCGCCTTTGCTGAACCGGTCGACTGAAACCGCGCCGACGGGTTCCTTCAATAACAAAAGACGCCCCAGGCCATTAAGTGGCCACGGTTTCGCCCGCCGCGCAAACGAAAACGGCCCCGCCAAGGGGGCGGGGCCGCTTCGAACTTTGGGTGCGGGGACAGGACCAATTCACAGCGGCACTTGGTCGGCAAGAGCCGCTTGCCGCCGACCTTCGATGGGAAATGACTGACATGGATACCCAACTCTACAACGACCGCCAGGTCGCGGCGTTTCTCGGCGTCTCCACCAGCTGGGTAAGGCTGCAACGCTTCAACCGCCGCCATGGCAAGCCTCACGTATTCAATCTCGATCCTGTGCTGGTGGGCAGCTCGCCTCGATATGTGCGGCGCGACGTAGACGAGTTTGTCGTCGGTTTGATCCGCAACCGTGAGCGCAGGGGGGCACCTGATGGGGGGCGCGTTTCTTCACCCAACTAAACCGTTGAAGCGGCTGACAGATTTAACTCAACGGCATTCCTTATCCGAGCGCCATATAATGTCCCCGTCCCATAGCCAATTTGCCACCCTGCCAGATGTCGTATTCCTTTGATTCAGATGATTTCGACGGGTGTCGTTTCGATGAGTTCCTGAACCTGCCCCAGGCTGAGAGAGACGCGCTGCTGGAGGCTTTGAGGCCCATTTGCGACGAAGGTCGCCAGCGGGGCCGCACGGTGCACGGCATCACACGTTTAGGGCACACGTTGGGTCTGATCGCCGCCAATGCCCTCTTGGCTAAGAGCGCTGAACGGGGCCCGGCATGCTTCTACAGCCGAGCACGGAGCACTTACAGCTCGAACGGCGCGTACAACCCGCCTTGGCTTACCTATCGGGTCTTGATCGACACGATCGACAAATTGACGGCAGCTGGTCTGCTTGAAGGGGTTCGATCGCGCGCAACCGGCTTCGGCGATAGTCCCAGGTCAACGTTTGAAGCCACAGATCACCTCATTGGGCTGCTCGGTGGGCTCGAAATCTCGGCAGCGGGAGTGGCAAGAGACGAAGCCGCTGCCCCAGTGCTCGTTCTGAAGGGGGAGGCAATACGAAACACAAAGCCTTGGCTGCAATATCCCCGGAACGCCTTGCACATTCAGGCTCTCGACCAGCCGGTCAGGGCGTTCAATGCCTTTTTGAGGGAACAGCAGTTGGACTGGGCCGCACCCAATGAGGCTGTCGCTGCACTGGCTCAGAAGGAGGACGAGTACAGGCGAAGGATCGGGCACCCTAATCCTGCCCGCCGCAACCTGAGGCGCGTGTTCAACGATGGGAGTTGGCAGAGAGGCGGACGATTCTACGGGGGCTGGTGGCAGGCATTGCCGGCCGATCTGCGTCAGCACGTTCGCATAAATGACGAGCCCGTGGTTGAGCTGGACTTCGGCGGTTTCCTACCTCGGGCAATCTATCATCAGTCGAACCTCGACCTACCGGGCGACGCTTACGACATTCCGGAAATCCGGCAGCGCGCCGAGCAACAAGCTATGGATTGGGGAGGGGTGGTCCGACCTTCTGTCAAGAAATTGATGGCGGTGATTTTGAACGGATCAAAACCAGAGAGCCGGATTGGAGGCATCGATCTCCCGAAAGGGCTGAGAAAGAAGAGGGCCTACGAATTGATCGAGGCGCATCACCTGCCGATCAGCGAATGGTTCTACAAAGGGCGTGGAGTTGAGATCATGAACGCCGAGTCGGAGATCTGCCAGCGCATCCTTTCGGAGGGTGTGGAAGCAGGCGTCGCGGTTCTGCCGGTCCATGATTCCTTTATCGTGCCGGCCTCTCAGGAGGCGTGGCTACGCGAGTTGATGGATCGGGCCTATTTTGATCGCTTCAACCGTCATCCAGTCATCAACTGATCCTGGGCATCCACTCACGACACATCTTCATAGTAGGAACGCTAAAGCGCAGCTTCATTCGTGATCCTGTCCTTCGCGAAGGAGCACACAAGGCTCTACGGCTAGTGCCTCCGCTAGTCGCCCTAGTGCCCTTACGGTGGGATTTCGGATGCCTCGCTCAAGGTCGCTGAGATAGCTGCGCTTCATCTGAGCCAGGTGCGCCAGTTCCTCCTGTGACAGCCCCTGCTGCTTGCGCAGATCGCGCACGTTCCTACCGAGGAGCCCCACCACGTCCATCGGCAGAGTTGGACGGAACTCGTGGGTTTTAGCTGTCCCCCACTCGTGTCATTTATCCGCCGAGCATGTCTTTAGAGGGGGAGTCCAATGTGGAAGACATCGATGCTTGTGGCCGCTCGCGGGTGCCTGGCTACAGCTTTATTCTCGACCGTTGCCGCCGCCGCACCTTACTCGATCCTCGCAGCGCAACCGGACGCCATTCTGTTTCAGGACCACGGGAACGTCGCCCTGAGTTCAGGCGGTAAGACGGTATGGACCTACATGGTGGTGCGCAATGCCGCGTCTGACGGAACCGTACTGGATGCGGTCGAGTGGGAGGTGGATTGCTTGCGAAGCCGAGATCGAAAAGCTTTCACGGCAACTTACAACGCCAGCGGCGCTGAAATAGCTCACAAGGAAGTCCACGAAGATTGGCGAACTGTCGTCCCGTACAGCACGAACGCCATGATCGTGAAGAACGCATGCGACGGCGCATCTGCGGGCGAAACGTTCGGTCAAGGAACCGATCTAAGACGCCTAGTGGCTGCCGCTCAGACGATGATGGGGCGCGGCGCAGCTCGGTGAGTTACCGTTCTACTCCTCGCAAGACACCTCAGATGCGCAACTATCGCGCACCTTTCGGCTTGGCGGACGGAGCCTCTTCCTTTCGCGTCTTTTCGACAGCAGTGGAAATGCGTTCAACAGTTCCGCTCTTGGAACCCTTGGGCCGGCCAAGCGCGCGCTCAATCCCGTCCACCACCTTTGTGATACGGGCCTCTTCCGGCGACGAAAGGGGCTTAGACCGGGTCAGCAGCCAAATCCGTTGAACCACGGCATCGAGCACAAATCGCTTGCCCTTGTACTCGGCAACCAGGTCAAGAACTCGCTGGTCCCAATTTCCTACGCCGAGATCTAGGCATACCAGCACGATGAGGAGTTTTTCGAGTCCCTCGAGGTTCGTTCCGTCCAGGGCCCTTTCATATATCTGAGCGAGGTTGCTACTCCCAATCCCCTCGGCGGCCTCGCCCCCTATGAAGAGGAACAGTGCTTGGTTGAGCACGTATCTCAGGACGCGCCGAACTTCCTCCGACGTCGGTATTTTCTCCGCGACGTCTGGCCTGTCAAACAGGGCCATAATTTCGTTCACGGCGCGTGTATAGGACAAGTAAATCCGCGCAACGTTCCTGAAGTATGCTTCCATCGCCTTGAGTTTTAGTTCTGCGTCAACGAACTCCGAATTTCGAACAGCTCGCCCCAGAAGATCGTTAGCGGCTACAAATGTCGGGATGTCCATGAGGGCGGTCACGTTCGCCGTCGACTTGGCATCTCGTTCAGTGTTTTCACTGCTGCGGCTGTTAATGCCGGCACTTGCTTGGGCCTTCTGCGGAGTTCCCGCGACCCGCTTATCCGCTTCGTCGAGCAAGTCATCGATCTGCTCGGAGGTCAGCTTTTTTCGACGAATGTCGAGTAACTGCCGGTCCGAAATTCCTAGGGCAGATTCAGTCACCGCCATCTGGTCAAATATTTCGAGCTGCATTTCGGCAATCTCGATCGGGGCCGAGAGAACGACATGGCTAGTCAACGTGACCAGAATCTCAGCAGCGTCGCGGATCAATCCGGTGAGCAAATCAATTTCGCGAGAATACTCAACAAACTCAAATGTATTCAGTATCCGCCTTAGTTCATCCGGTTCCGCTCTGAGGTAAACCGCACAAAAATAATCTTGGAATGCGCGATATTTGAACGAAATAGAGCCGTCCTCCCGCACCAATATACCGCAACCAACTAGAGAATCCAGGATGCGCCCCGGATCGTATGTCAGTCCGCGAACGCTCAGGAATGAGTTTAGGAAGGTTTCGACCTCAAGCGCCGTCGCAACTCCACTTTTCCCTCGCAGGAAATGCGCTATCTCTCGAAGCGTTATTTCTTTCGAAACCGCGTCAAACGTACCTCGAACAGCTTGGGAGAAATCGGCCTTTTCGAGCAAATAGTCAGCGATGTTGTTCAGGAGGACCGCTTCATTTACTCGTTCGAAATTCCGCTCTTGGAATACTGCCCACAATAGCAGGGTAACGATGTAGCCCGTCTTAGGAAGATTGCTACGACGAATGTGGGTCATCACGGCGGCATATGCTTGGTCCCTGTCCAGTCCCGTTTGTTCGCACCACCGAGATGACAGAGCCCGGATGGCGCGGCGTGGCAGTGCCTGGATATGGGCAGTCTGAAACCCGCCGAGGGCGTCCGCGGGGTCGCTTTGAATTGCGAGGCCGCCCACAAGCGCGTCTGCAAAGCAAATGACCCGGCAACTACCGATCTGGCTGAGCAACGCTTGGAATTGCGCCTTTGCCGAGGAGTCTTGGCCGCTGTAGTTGTCGACCAGAAACAAGAAATCGCCTCTCTCAACGAGGGCGTCGGCGTCCAAGCCCACTCGTGTAGCACCGAAATAGGCCCCTATTGCGCGTTTCAAGCTATAGAGATTCTTCGGCGTGACCTTTCTGTAGTCAATGACGACGGGGATGCGGGGGCGATCCACCACTCCCTCCGCGCAGAGGACGGCCATGTAGTGGGCTAGACTCGATTTGCCGCACTCGCGCTCGCCCACCACGAGAAAGTTCGCCTCAGCGCGGAGCAGATCCTCGCCATTGAGCTGCTTGCTCCGGTCAACCTCTAGCGTTCCCTCTTTCGTTTCCGACCGAAACAGCGTGATCGGGGGGCATTCAAAGGCTTCCTTCACATCAAGTGCGGGGTCTCCATCGCGGTCCGCGATCTTCATCTGTTCGGACGCGGCGCGTCTGATTGCCGGTCGAGCTTCGCGGAGAAACCTTTCGACCTCAGGAAAGGCGGGCTTAGTGATGGTTGGCTTGAAATCGAAGGTCGCTGTTCCATTTTCCACCACGTCAACAGCGACGTCGAATGTTCGCCGATCATTGAAATATGTGCGCGCTACCACCGTCAGTTCTTCGACGTCTGGATCGAGGATTACGAATTGGTAGCCGTTCGGATAGCCTCTCTTTTCGTAGAGGCAGCCAGTTTGGCAAAGTACCGCTCTGCCATTGCCGGTCACTCGGAGCTCCGGCCTTGTTCGGTGTGCGTGCCCATAGAAGAGAGCGTCGAACTCCGCGTACAAACGGCTTGTGACAGCACTCTCGTCGAATTCCGCCAGCCACTCCAAAGGATGGTGAAAAAGCGCCAGTCGAATATCGGCACCGTTCAGATCCTGGACGGCATTATCGACATTGCGCTCACCCAATAACAGGCGATTGCGGTCAACGGCGTCGCCTTCTCCAGTCGCGCGCCAAGCGGTATTGAAGCACGCTACACCAACCGAAGCTCCCGGTAGGGAAAGGCTAAAGGTCCGCAGGAGGGGGCTCGACCTTATTGGGGTAGCTCCGCCCCCGCCCACGACGTACCGGTCAAAGTGTTCCATTCGCGCGAGGGCGACTTGGTTCGAAGCCGACTCTGAACTGAGGCCGTCGATGAAGCGGTTTACCTCGTCGACACCCAAGAGAGTCTGCGTCAGCCCGACATCCACGAACGAATCCGAACGTACGACCCTCCTTCTGATGTCGTGGTTTCCAGGAGTGATGAACAACCGATCTTTCTGAAGGCCCGTGGCCAATAGAACGCGATCGATTAGTTCGGTCTGGGCCGATTGAAACTCTTCCCAGTTGTCGCCCGATTGGACCAAGTCCCCTGTAAAGAAGATCAGGTCAGGCGAGAGGGACCTGTCTCGCTGAAGCTTGGCTAAGTCCGCAATCAGCGCGTCAACGATGATACGCTGGTCGTTCTGCTTTTCAGCTGACCAATGGAAATCGGAGAGATGAAGGATGGTCGTGTTTGGCACCGCTCGTCACCTTGGGAGTGGTGCCGTCTCGATGACCGACACGTCTGCGCCCCAGCAATCAGCCTAAGGTGGCGGCGGCACAAGGCAAGACAAAGGAGGGGGGCCAATCTCTCGAATTTTTTTGCGGAACTCTCGACCTACGAGGTGCATGAAAAGAGACGTCCCCCGCCCCCCCGGTACCCGGTCTATTCCCAGTTAAACTTCCACTTTTCAAAGTGTTCGTTCGCGAATTAGCACTTGATGAGGGGAGTCCCGCCGTTTCCAGTCCGTCAAACGGTGGTTTGGGATTGGGAAATGGCAGAGCCGCAGAGCTTCATTGCGTACTACCGGGTGAGCACAGATCGACAAGGCCGCAGCGGGTTGGGCCTGGATGCGCAGCGCGACACAGTGCGCCGGCACATCGATCACCAGGCCGGAGAGCTGCTTGCTGAATTCACCGAGGTCGAGAGCGGCAAGAGGTCCGACCGTCCTCAGTTGCATGCGGCGCTGACAGCCTGTCGCACGCATCGCGCGGTCCTCATCATCGCCAAGCTGGATCGCCTCGCTCGAAACGCGCGTTTCCTGCTGACCATCGTCGAGGGGGCCGGCGATGAGGGCGTTGTCTTCTGCGATCTCCCACATGTGCCGGCTGGACCGGTAGGGAAGTTCATGCTGACGCAGCTCGCGGCCGTCGCCGAGCTTGAGGCCGGGCTGATCTCCCAACGGACCAAGGACGCTCTTCGCGCAGCCAAGGCCAAAGGCACGAAGCTGGGCAACCCATCGCTAATCGCAGGTTCGCCAATCCAAGCTCTCCGCGCCAGCGCCGTCGCCAGTGCGCGAGCAAAGGCATGGGCTCGCGACGTGCTGCCCTACATCGAGGCGGCAAGAAAGGCGGGAGCCGTCACGCTGAGCGACCTTGCGGAGGCTTTGGAATGCCGTGGCGTGCGGGCCGCAAGAGGCGGAACAAGGTGGTCGCCGTCTCAGGTTCAGCGAATATTGTCGACTTCGACAGAATAAGTCTAGTTACTGTCGTTTTAGTTGACTATTACTGATATATCGGTTATAATATGAGAGTACCAGTAAGGTATCGAACTTCTCACAACTTAATTTGGATACTATTGATTTGAACAAGACGCACAAATTACTGACGCTGAACGCAATCACTCTCCTGCCCGAGACCTCCATGCCCCGCCACCTGCAGCCCAAGACCGTATGGTATTTGGCGATGGTCTATCTCGGCGCGCAAAACGCGGCAGGCCGCAAGCTGGACGACAAACTGAAGGCGGAGGCCTTCGCCTATCTGAAGGAAGTGAACCAGCACTCGTTCGAGGGTTACGTCTTCGAGCATGTCCTCGAGGCCCAGCTGGACCGCGCATGGGAGATTTGCCAGGTCGGGAAGAACAACCTCTTCAAGTCTCTCGCCGCTAACGACAACGGCACCATCGAGCTGAGGATTACAGTCGGTGGGTGAAGTCCTACCTCTGGCCGGATCAAGGGAGGGCGGCGTTATGCTTCCCTCCAGAGACTCGCTCCGCACGCCGGGAGAGACGGCATGTGCATTCAATCCAATCGAAGATATCGCGGCTGCGCTCGGCCGCCTGCTCGCCCATCGTCTTAGGGAGGACAGTTCATGCCCCGCGTAGCCCTCTATGCCCGCTACTCTTCGGATCAGCAGAATGCTCGATCTGCCGAAGACCAACTCGCACACCTTCGCGCCTCCCTGGAGGCCAGGGGGTGGACCGAGGTGGCCTCCTACAAGGACGAGGCGATCTCCGGCGCCAACGTCATGACGAGGCCCGGCCTGCTTCGCCTTCTAGCTGACGCGCAGCAGGGCACCTTCGACATAGTCTTTGCAGAAGCCCTTGACCGGATCTCGCGCGATCAGGCCGACACGGCTCAAATCTTCAAGACACTCCAGTTCTATGGCGTGGAGCTGCACACGAGTTCGGAAGGGCTGATCAACACAATCCAAGCGGGGTTCGCGGGGATCATGAACCAGCTCTTCCTCTCCCAACTCGCGGACAAGACGCGACGCGGCCAGGTTGCCAACGTGAAGGCCGGTAAATCGGGCGGTGGGAAGTGCTACGGCTATCGCACCGAGGCCAGCATCTACGCGATCGTGCCAGAAGAGGCCGACGTAGTGCGGCGTATCCTGACAGCCTACGACGAGGGCAAGTCACCGCGGAGCATCGCGGCGGCTCTGAATGCGGACGCGGTGCCCAGTCCTCGCGGTGGGGAGTGGACGGCCGCCACCATCAACGGAGATCGGCGCGTTGGTGATGGTATCCTCCATCAACCCCTCTACGCCGGCGAACTTGTCTTCAACCGCCGGCGCTATCGCAAGCACCCTGAGACCGGGCGTCGATCATCTATCATCAACCCACCCGACCAATGGGTGCGAGTGCCAACTCCTGATCTACGGCTGGTCGATGACGCTCTCTGGCAGCGCGTACAGACTCGAAAGGCTGAGCTTGGAGACAAGCCGCTGGGCTCTCGAAAGCGTCCGCGACGCCTTCTAGCCGGCCTGCTTCGTTGCGGCCTCTGCGGCGGCTCAATGACCGTACAAGGTGGCGAAAGGTTTGGCTGCTCAGCTCACCGGGAACGCGGGACGTGCTCCAACTCAAGGACGATCAAGGTTGCCCAGGTCGACGAGCAAGTCCTTCAGGGTGTCCGGGATCATCTTCTTCAACCGGCCACCATCGAGCACTCCATGCGGGCCTACCAAGCGGAGCTGGCGGCCGGCAGCGCGCAGGCGATCAGTCATAGGTCGTCTGTGGAACGTGCCCTTCAAGACGTTGAAGGTCGCCTGCAGCGCCTTCTGGACCTCTACGAGCGTGACGTGATCGGCCTCGATACCTTCCGCGAGCGTCTGACCGGAATCGAAGCGAAGAGGGACGGCCTAAGGACTGAGCTAGCGGGGCTCGCCATGCCTCCGACCTATAGCGTCCATCCTAAGGCCGTGGAGCACTACAGGAGCCTCGTGGAGGACCTTCACGCCACCTTGGCAGCCAATGACGCTGCAGCGGCTTGTGAGGCTTTCAGGGGACTCTTAGACCGCGTGGTGGCCACCCCTCCAAGCGGGGATTCCAAGACCTTTGAACTCGAAATCCATGGCCGGCTCGCTGCACTCCTCAGCACAAACAAAAACACCCTCCCCGAAACGTTCGGAAAGGGTGCTGCTGTGATGGGTGCGGGGACAGGATTTGAACCTGTGACCTTCAGGTTATGAGCCTGACGAGCTACCGGGCTGCTCCACCCCGCGGCAAAGCCGGTAATGAGAAATCGTGATTGAAGGGTTTGACCTGTGCATCCGCTTGGTAGACCTGGCAGCGACCTACTCTCCCGCGCCTTAAGACGAAGTACCATCGGCCCAGGGGGGCTTAACGACCGAGTTCGGAATGGGATCGGGTGGGGACCCCCCGGCAAAACCACCAGGTCAACGAAGCGGATGCAAAGAAGAAGACATCATCGTCAGCTTTACCAAAGCAAAGCATTCATGAGTTTTGATAAGAACGATCAAGCCGATCGAGCGATTAGTACCAGTAAGCTCCGTGCCTCGCGGCACTTCCACACCTGGCCTATCAACGTGGTGGTCTACCACGGCTCTCGGCGAAGCCTTGTTTTGAGGTAAGTTTCCCGCTTAGATGCTTTCAGCGGTTATCTTTTCCACACTTAGCTACCCTGCTGCGCAGCTGGCGCCACGACAGGTCCACCAGAGGTGTGTCCATCCCGGTCCTCTCGTACTAGGGACAGATCCTCTCAAGCTTCGTACACCCACGGCAGATAGGGACCAAACTGTCTCACGACGTTCTGAACCCAGCTCACGTACCACTTTAATCGGCGAACAGCCGAACCCTTGGGACCTGCTCCAGCCCCAGGATGTGATGAGCCGACATCGAGGTGCCAAACTTTGCCGTCGCTGTGGACGCTTGGGCAAAATCAGCCTGTTATCCCTAGAGTACCTTTTATTCGTTGAGCGATGGCCCTTCCATACAGAACCACCGGATCACTATGGCCGACTTTCGTCTCTGCTCGACTTGTCAGTCTCGCAGTCAGGCGGGCTTATGCCATTGCACTCGTCGAGCGATTTCCGACCGCTCTGAGCCCACCATCGCGCGCCTCCGTTACACTTTGGGAGGCGACCGCCCCAGTCAAACTGCCCGCCACGCCATGTCCCGGACCCGGATAACGGGCCGCGGTTAGACGTCAGTAACAACAAGGGTGGTATTTCAAGGTTGGCTCCACCGAAGCTGGCGCCCCGGTTTCATAGCCTCCCACCTATCCTACACATGTTGTCACTAACGCCAAGGCGAAGCTGCAGTAAAGGTTCATAGGGTCTTTCCGTCTGACCGCGGGAACCCCGCATCTTCACGGGGAATTCAATTTCGCTGAGCCTATGCTGGAGACAGTGGGGAAGTCGTTACGCCATTCGTGCAGGTCGGAACTTACCCGACAAGGAATTTCGCTACCTTAGGACCGTTATAGTTACGGCCGCCGTTTACCGGGGCTTCAATTCGGAGCTTGCACCCCTCCTTTTAACCTTCCGGCACCGGGCAGGCGTCAGACCCTATACGTCGCCTTGCGGCTTCGCAGAGCCCTGTGTTTTTGATAAACAGTCGCTACCCCCTGGCCTGTGCCACTCAGACTTGCTTGCGCAAGGTGAGTCACGCTTATCCCGAAGTTACGCGTGCAATTTGCCGAGTTCCTTCAGCATAGTTCTCTCAAGCGCCTTGGTATGCTCTACCAGTCCACCTGTGTCGGTTTCGGGTACGGTCTCTGTTGGAGTTATTTCCAGGAACCCCTTCACTGCCGGGAGCAATCCAGTAAGCCCCGACAATTTACGGAATTCGTCACTTCCAACTGGCCCAGGAATATTCACCTGGTTCCCATCGATTACGCCTTTCGGCCTCACCTTAGGGGCCGGCTAACCCTGCGCAGATTAGCTTTACGCAGGAACCCTTGGACTTTCGGCGAGAGTGTCTCTCACACTCTTTGTCGCTACTCATGTCAGCATTCTCACTTCCGATACCTCCAGCCAGCCTCACGGCTGACCTTCACAGGCTTACGGAACGCTCCGCTACCGCGTGCATTGCTGCACACCCATACCTTCGGCGAATGGCTTGAGCCCCGTTACATTTTCCGCGCAGGATCGCTTGACCAGTGAGCTGTTACGCTTTCTTTAAATGATGGCTGCTTCTAAGCCAACATCCTGGTTGTCAAAGCAATCCCACATCGTTTCCCACTTAGCCATTACTTGGGGGCCTTAGATGATGGTTAGGGTTGTTTCCCTTTTCACGACGGACGTTAGCACCCGCCGTGTGTCTGCCAGATAGTTCTCTCGGGTATTCGGAGTTTGGTTAGAATTGGTACAACTCGCGCCGCCCGCATCCATCCAGTGCTCTACCCCCCGAGGAATTCGTCTGACGCACTACCTAAATAGTTTTCGCGGAGAACCAGCTATGTCCAGGTTTGATTGGCCTTTCACCCCTATCCACAAGTCATCCCAGAATTTTTCAACATTCACGGGTTCGGTCCTCCAGCTGGTGTTACCCAGCCTTCAACCTGCTCATGGATAGATCACCTGGTTTCGGGTCGTCATGCGACGTACTTATTCGCCCTATTCAGACTCGCTTTCGCTGCGCCTACACCTAACGGCTTAAGCTTGCACGGCACATGAAGTCGCTGACCCATTATACAAAAGGTACGCCGTCACCCCGCGTGGGGGCTCCGACTGCTTGTAGGCTTCCGATTTCAGGTTCTATTTCACTCCCCTCGTCGGGGTGCTTTTCACCTTTCCCTCACGGTACTTGTTCACTATCGGTCATTGAGGAGTACTTAGGCTTGGAG
>NZ_DASZBG010000100.1:75000-86489 GCF_035944335.1 Phenylobacterium sp.
CCGACGCCGCGAGTGCGAGCGGCGGCGAGGCCGGCCTGCGCTCCGCGGTCTGAGCCGACGGAAGACGGGCGGGGAAGGGTCTTCCACCTTCCCCGCCCTCTTCGCCGGCGGGCGGCCGGCTTCCTAGCCCTCCTCGCAAGGAGGGGAATGGCTCAGGTGGCGGCGATATAGGCCTTCAGGCCGTCGGCTTCGGCCTCGACCTCGGAGATCTTCGCCTTCACCAGGTCGCCGATGGAGACCAGGCCCACCAGCCGCTTGGCCTTGCAGACCGGCAGGTGGCGGATTCGGCGGTCGGTCATGCGGCCCAGCAAGGCGTCGACCGTCTCGCCCGGCTCGGCGAACTGCACATCCTTGGTCATGTAGCGCGACACCGGCGTCGACAGCGCGCCGGGCCCGTCGGTGGCCACCGCGCGGGTTACGTCGCGCTCGGAGACGATGCCAACCACCTGCTCGGCCTCGAGCACCACCAGCGCGCCAACGCGGCGGGCGTGCAGCAGGCCTGCCACCGCCGATACGGTCTCGTTGGGGGCCACGGTGAAGACCAGGTCGCCCTTGGTCTTGAGGATCTGCGAGACAAGCATGAGCTTCTCCCTCGCTCTTGCGTCCTTGGGAGAACATCGTCACGCAAGTTCGGCGCGCGGGCAAAGCACGCGCTCGTGAACCGCTCTAGCTGCGGCCCGCCAGCCTAGCGAAGGGGCCGACCAAGAGGACGCCGGCCACGAAGCCCGCCAGGTGCGCCTCCCAGGCGACGCCGGCCCCGCCGGTCCCGGGGATCAGACCCGAGGCGCCGGCCGCCATCACCCCGGCCACCAGCAGGTTCACGATCAGCCAGGCCGCGCCCATGGTCAGCACGAAGGGCGCGAAAATCGGTCCGAGCCGGCCGCGCCCGGCCACCAGCCGCGCCGCGGCCGCCACCAGGCCCGAGGCCGCGCCCGAGGCGCCGACCATGCCGCCCTCGCCGCCCCAGTGCAGGGCCGCGAAGCCCAGGGCCGCGAGCACGCCGCAGACCAGGAAAAAGGCGAAGTAGCAGACGACGCCGCGCAGGCGCGTGCCGAAGAGCCGCGCCACCGGCGTGCCGAACGCCAGCACCAGCGCCGCATTGGTCAGGGCATGGGTCCAACTTCCGTGCAGGAAGACCGCTGTCAGCGGCGTCCACCAGGCCCCGCGCGCGAGCGCCGCCGGCGAGAAGACGTAAGGGATCAGGTCGAAGTCCGGGATCCGAGACTGGATCGCGTAGCCGATGACGATCGCGGCCACCAGCACCAGCGCCGGCCAGGGCGCATTGAACATCGGCTCGCGCGACGGCCTTTGCTCCTCCGGCTGGGGTTCGGGCCCTGACCAGGGTCCCCGCGCGGGCGTCTCTTGGAACAGGTAGGTGGCCATCGCCCCCCATGTAGGCGCTAATCGGTCGGTGTGCGACCTGCGGCGCCGTCCTGCCTTGCCCCCGCCATGCGCCTCGGGTTTGTTGCGCCACCTTCATGAGATTCAGGACTGCTCGATGACCCGTACCCTGCGCGCCAGCCTCGCGCTCGCCGCCACGCTGTCGCTCACCGCCGTCGGCGTCTCGACCGCCCTGCCCTTGCCGCACATTCCCGGCGTGCCCGGTTTCCGCGGCGAACACGCCGGCCAAGCGCTGAAGCTGAAGCCCGGCGAGTGGCCGCAGGCCCGCTCCGACGTGAAGGTCGATCCCGACACCCGATTCGGCGCCCTGCCCAACGGCATGCGCTATGCGATCCGCCGCCAGGCGATCCCGCCGGGCCAGGCCGCCATCCGCCTCTGGATCGGTGCGGGCTCGCTCGAGGAGACCGACGCCCAGCAGGGCCTCGCCCACTTCCTGGAGCACATGGCCTTCAAGGGCTCCAAGGCGGTGCCCGAGAACGAGATGATCAAGATCCTGCAGCGCAATGGGCTGGCCTTCGGGCCCGACACCAACGCCTCCACCGAATTCAGCCAGACCGTCTACAAGCTCGACCTGCCGCACAGCGACGACCAGACCGTCGACACCTCCCTGATGCTGATGCGCGAGACCGCGTCCAACCTGACGCTGGCGCAGAGCGCCATGGATCACGAGCGCGGCGTGGTGCTCTCGGAGGAACGGTCGCGCGACACCCCCGGCTATCGGGTGGTGAAGTCCCGCTATAGCTTCCTGATGCCGGGTCAGCGGCTGCCGACCCGCTATCCGATCGGCCAGGTGGAGGTGCTGAAGACCGCCCCGGTCGGCCGGATCGCCGACTTCTACCACCGCTACTATCGGCCCGATCGCGCCGTGCTCGTGGTCGTGGGCGACTTCGACCCCGCGGCCATGGAGGCCAAGATCAAGGCCCGCTTCGGCGACTGGCAGCCTGTCGGGCCGGCTGGGCCCAATCCCGACCTCGGCCAGGTGAAGCCGCGCGCCGCGGAGGCCAAGGTGGTCGTCGAGCCCGGCGCACCGCTCGGCATGGTGATCAGTTGGGTGCGGCCGCCGGATCTGAGCGCCGACAGCGTCGCCAAGCGCCGGCGCGAGGTCGTCCGGCTGCTGGGCTTCCAGGTGATGAACCGCCGCTTCCAGGCGATCGGCCGCTCGCCGCAGCCGCCGTTCCAGGCCGCCGGCGCCTTCAAGGCCGACCAGGAGCGCTCGGCCGAGGTGACCATGGTGATCGCCAACGCCCAGCCCGACAGCTGGCGCCCCGCGCTCCAGTCCATCGAGCAGGAGACGCGGCGCGCCGCCGAGTACGGCGTCCGCCAGGACGAACTCGACCGCGAGATCACCGAGATCCGCGCCCTGCTGCGCGCCCGGGCGGCCGGCGCGGCGACCCGCCGCCAGGCGGAGCTGGCCGACGAGATCGTGGGCGCCCTGGCCGACCAGGAGGTGGTCACCAGCCCGGCGCAGGACCTCGCCTTCTTCGAGGCCACCGCCAGGGACCTGAAGGCCGGCGAGGTCTCGCAGGCCTTGAAGCAGATGTTCCAGGGCGCGGGCCCGCTGGTGTTCCTGTCGTCGCCCAAGCCCATCGAGGGCGGTGACCAGACCCTGCTCGCCGCGCTCACCGGCTCCGAGAAGGTCGCCGTGACCCCGCCCGTGGCGCCGACCCAGGTCGCCTGGCCCTACGAGAGCTTCGGTCCGGCCGGCAAGGTCGCCGAGACCAAGGACGTCACCGATCTGGAGACCACCTTCGTGCGCTTCGAGAACGGTGTGCGGCTGACCATCAAGCCCACCAAGTTCCGCGACGACGAGGTGCTGGTCCGCGTCAACATCGGCGAGGGCGTCATCGACCTGCCGAAGGACCGCCAGAACCTCAGCTGGGCCTCCGGCGCCCTGATCGAGGGCGGCCTGAAGAAGATCAGCAACGAGGACATGGACCGGGTGCTGGCCGCCAAGGTGTTCGGGGCCAACTTCGGCGTCGCCGACAACGCCTTCGTGCTGTCCGGCACGACGCGCCGCGACGACCTGCCGACCGAGCTGCAGGTGCTGGCCGCCTACGCCAGCGAGCCGGGCTGGCGGCCGCAGGGCTTCGAACGGCTGAAGAACGCTGCCAAGGTCATCCAGGACCAGTATGACGCCACCGAATCGGGCGTGCTGTCGCGCGATCTGCCGGGCCTGATCCACGCCGGCGACCGGCGCTGGACCTTCCCCAACCGCGACGAGGTCGCCGCCGCCAAGCTCGCCGACCTGCAGGCGGCTGTGGCGCAGCACCTGACCAGCGATCCGATCGAGGTGGTGATCGTGGGCGACGTCTCGCTGGAGAAGGCCACCGAGGCCGTGGCCCGCACCTTCGGGGCCCTGCCGCCGCGCGCCGGCCCGGCCGCGGTCCCCGAGGCGCAGCGCCAGACCGGCTTCCCCGCCGCCAACGCCAAGCCCCTGGTGCTCACCCACAAGGGCCGCGCCGACCAGGCCATCGCCTTCGTCGCCTGGCCGACTTCGGACTATTGGGCCGACCCGCAGCGCGCCCGCACCGACGCGGTGCTGGGCGAGATCATCGGCCTGCGTCTGACCGAGCAGATCCGCAACGCCGAGGGCGCGGCCTATTCGCCCGCCGCCGGCTATTCGCACAGCACGGTGTGGCCCGGCTGGGGCTATATCGCCGCCCAGGTCGAGGTGCCCCCGCAGAAGCTGGACGGCGTCTTCGCCGCGGTCGCCAAGATCGCCGCCGACCTGCGCGCCACCGGCCCGACCCCGGACGAGCTGCAGCGCGCCAAGAAGCCGCGCATCGACACCATCCAGAAGTCGGAGGTCACCAACCAGTTCTGGCTGGGCGAGCTGTCGGGGGCCCAGGCCGATCCGCGGCGGCTGACCTATATCCGCGAGCTGGGGCCGGGAACCGAACGGGTCACCGCCGCCGACGTGCAGCGCGCCGCCCAGACCTTCCTCCTTGACCAGAAGGCCTGGAAGCTGGAGGTCCGCGCCCAATCCAGCCTGGGGAAATAGCCGGATCGGCGGGGAGGCGGCGGACCCTTACGCCGCCTTCAGCCCGTCGCCATAGACCGGGGCGTCCTGCGGCTTCAGCGCCGCCTTGCCGCGGATCATGTCCGAAGCCTTCTCGGCGATCATCAGGGTGGGCGCATTGGTGTTGCCGCCCACCAGCGTCGGCATGACCGAGGCGTCGATCACCCGAAGGCCTTCGAGACCCTGCACCTTCAACTCGGCGTCGACCACGGCCATGGGATCGCCCGCCGCGCCCATCCGGCAAGTCCCCACCGGGTGGTAGATGGTCTCGGCCGAACGTCGGATCCAGGCGTCGATCTCGGCGTCGGTCCTGACGGCCTCGCCCGGCGAGAACTCGGCCCCGCGATAGGGATCGAAGGCCGCCTGGGCGGCGACCTCGCGCATCATCTTGACGCCTTCGCGGATCGCCCGGCGGTCTTCCTCGGCCGAGAGGTAGTTGGCGAAGATCGCCGGATCGGCCAGCGGATCGGCCGAGGTCAGCCCGATCCTGCCACGGCTCTCAGGCCTGAGCTGACAGACATGGAAGGTGAAGCCGTCCTTGTTCACCTGCACCTTGCCGTGGTCCTGCATGATGGCGAGCACGGTGTGGATCTGCAGATCCGGCCGGTCGAGGTCCGGGCGCGAGCGCAGGAAGGCGCCGGATTCCAGGAAATTCTGCCGCCCGATCCCCTTGCCGAACAGAGCGTAGTTCAGCCCCACGCCGAGGGTTTTGATCAGGCCCTTGCGCATGGAATAGATGGTGATCGGCTGGGGGCATTCGTAGGACAGGCAGACGTCCAGGTGGTCCTGCAGGTTGGCGCCGACGCCCTTCAGCTCATGGGTGACGGCAATCCCGTGCCGGCCCAACTCCTCGCCGTCGCCGATCCCGGACAGCTGCAGGATGTGCGGCGACTGCACGGCGCCGGCGCAGAGCAGGACCTCGGCGTCCGCATGTACCGTGCGCGTCTGCTTCGCCTTGGCGTCGAGGATCTCGACGCCAACGGCCCGGCCGCCCTCGACCACGATCCGCGTCGTCCGCGCGCCGGTCAGGCAGGTGAGGTTCGCCCGCTCCAGCACCGGATGCAGATAGGCGCGCGCCGCGCTCCACCGCTGGCCGTCCCGGATGGTCAGCTGGTAGGGCCCGAAGCCCTCCTGCTGGAAGCCGTTGAAGTCCTCGGTCACGGCATAGCCGGCCTGACGACCCGCCTCGATGCTGGCCCGATAGATCGGGTTCGCCGAGGCGGCCCTGGAGACGTGCAGCGGCCCCTCCCCGCCGTGCCAGGCGTCGGCGCCGCCCTCGAAGGTCTCGGAGCGCTTGAAGTAGGGCAGCACGTCGGCATAGGCCCAGCCGGGCAGGCCCATCTGGCGCCACTGGTCGTAGTCGCGCGCGTGGCCGCGGACATAGATCATGCCGTTGATCGAAGAAGACCCGCCCCAGCCCTTGCCGCGCGGCCACCACAGGCGGCGATCGTCGAGGTTCGGCTCCGGCTCGGTCCAGAAGCCCCAGTTGTGGGGTCCCTGTTTGCCGATCAGCCCGCCGACCCCGGCCGGCATCTTGATCATCAGCGACCTGTCCTTGCCGCCCGCCTCCAGCAGCAGGACGCGGCACGCCGGGTCCTCGCTGAGCCGGTTGGCCAGCACGCATCCCGCGGAGCCCGCGCCGATGATGATGTAGTCGTAACGGTCCACGCGGACGCTCCTCGGAACTGACAGCCCGCGAACCTGACGCGGGAGTCATCTTCGCGCAAGGGCGTCAGTCGAAGACGGCGACCTCCTTCGCCACTGGATCGAGGTAGCGGTTGGGGCCCTGCCTGCCGGGCAGGACGGCAAGCTCGATGAATCCCCAGAGGGCGATCCCAACGACAACCAGTGCGCTGGCGACGAGAGCGGGAGACCACGAAAGCGCGGCCATGGAGGCCGACGCGGCCCCTACGACCTCTCCGGCGCCGACGAAGAGGAGCGCCCACCATCCCGACTTGCCTCGATCATGCAGCCTTCTGACAGCCACGGCCGCGTGGATGAGGAGCGCGATGAGCAGGACCAAGATGCTGGCGAAGACCGCCGCTGTAGGCCCGCTCGAGACACCAAGGGTCGTGGTAAGCCGCGAGACGACGCCGATGACGATCAAGATCGCCCAATATTCGTCGCGGCCCGCAACGCCGCGGAAGGCCCACAGTCGCTTGAGCCGCTCCATCCTACCGCCCCTTCCACTGCGGCGGACGCTTCTCCGAGAAGGCCTTGGGGCCTTCGATGAAGTCCTCGCTGCCGTAGAGCGCGGCCACGGCGGGGTACTTGTTCTGGCCCTTGATCGCGGCCTCCAGGCTGGGCTCGGCCAAGCCCTGGTAGACCGCCTGTTTCGAGGCCCGGATCGACATCGGCGAGAGCTCGCAGATCTGCTGGGCCCAGCGGTTCGCCGCCGCCATCAGCTCGCCCGCCGGGACCACCTCGTTGACGAAGCCCAGGTCCTTGCCGTCCGCCGCGCTGACCCGCCGGGCGGTGAGGATCATGCCCAGCGCCCGCTTGGTCCCGATCTCACGCGGCAGCCGGTGCAGGCCGCCGGCCAGCGCCGCCAGCCCGACCCGCGGCTCCGGCAGGGCGAAGACCGCGGTCTCGGCCGCCACGATGATGTCGCAGGCGAGCGCGATCTCGAAGCCGCCGCCCATGGCCACCCCGTTGACCGCCGCGATCAGCGGCTTGGTGAGGTCGAAGCGACTGGTCAGGCCGGCGAAGCCCGAGGGCGGTGAGCCCATCTTGCCGCCGCCCGCCTGGTGCTTCAGGTCGTTGCCGGCCGAGAAGGCCCGCTCGCCCGCGCCGGTGACGATCGCCACCCACTGTTCGGGGTCGGCGGCGAAGGCGTTGAACGCCGCGTCCAGCTCGAAGTGGGCCGGCGAGTGCAGGGCGTTCATCACCTCCGGCCGGTTCAGGATCACCGTGGTGATCGGTCCGTCCCGTTCCACGCGAATGAAATCGTAAGCCATGCCTCAACCCTCTCGCAGCTCGCGCCGGTAGCGCTTCCAGTTCTCCACATAATGCACGGCGCCGCCGGCCAGCATGCGCGCTTGTTCGGGGGAGATTTCGCGCACCACCTTGCCGGGCGCGCCCATGACCAGGGAATTGTCCGGGATCTGCTTGCCCTCGGTGATCAGGCAATTGGCCCCGATCAGGCAGTTCTTCCCGATCTTGGCCCCGTTCAGCACGATGGAGCCGATGCCGACCAGCGAGTTGTCGCCGATCTCGCAGCCGTGCAGCATCACCATGTGGCCCACCGTCACATTGGCGCCGATGGTCAGCGGCGAGCCGGTGTCGGTGTGCAGGACCGATCCGTCCTGCACGTTGGAATTCTCGCCGATCACGATGGGATCGTTGTCACCACGCAAGGTTGCGCCCCACCAGACCGAGGCGTTTTTCTTCAGCACGACTCGCCCGATCACCGCGGCGCTCGGCGCAATCCAGTATTCGTCATCATTTGGCAACTCAGGTGTCACATTGCCCAAATTGTAGACAGCCACGAAGCCACCCCTCTTCTTGCGACAAACGGTCCGTTTAACGACTCCGAAAGGACGTTAGGATCATTCTAGTCAGGCGATTCGAGGGGGCGCCAGCCATCTTGGATCGCCGCGGAATCCTCCGGGGTTCCCCGCCTCGCGCTGGACGGAGTTTGATGGCGTCGCGTCTGTTGTCCTCACGGGCATCTCCGCCCGGACCCGAACGGGAAACCGAGCCGCCGGGCCTGGCGCGTAGCCGCCGCTCCTCCACTTCTTCACTATCGATCATCACCCAGGGCGGTCCATTGCGGACGCGCCCTTTTTTCTTGTCCTCACGGAGGCCTTGATGAGCAAACGAGCCCTGAAGCGACAGCTGCGCGAAGGCGCTTTCGACGCGGGTCAGTTCGAGGGCGACGATAAGATCCGCCGGCTGCCGCTCGATCGCGGCGGCTGGTCGCCTCTGGCGCACAACCACAACAACGAAGGCGAGCGCGAGCAAGGCTACCTCAAGACCATCAAGGCCAAGTCGCCGGGCCAGGAGAAGCTGATCAAGGCGATCGACGACAAGAACCTGGTCGTGGCGCTCGGCCCCGCCGGCACCGGCAAGACCTATCTGGCCATCGCCAAGGCCGTCGAGGCCCTGGAAGCCGGCCGGGTGGGCCGCATCGTCCTCTCGCGCCCGGCGGTGGAAGCCGGCGAATCCATCGGCTTCCTGCCCGGCGACGCCGAGGACAAGCTCGCGCCCTATCTGCGCCCGCTCTACGACGCCCTGTCGGACCGGCTCTCCATGAAACGGGTCCGCGGCCTGATGTCTGAAGGCGCCATCGAGATCGCGCCGATCGGCTTCATGCGCGGCCGCACGCTGAACAACGCCTTCGTGGTCATCGACGAGGCCCAGAACTGCACCTACATGCAGCTGAAGATGCTGCTGACCCGGCTGGGCTGGCACTCGACCATGGTCGTCACCGGCGACCCCAACCAGTCCGACCTGCTCCCGGAGCTCTCGGGCCTCGGGCCAGTGGCTGAGCGGCTGGAGGCGCTCTCCAACATCGCGGTCGTCCGCCTGGCCGACAAGGATATCGTCCGCCACCCGCTGGTGGCCGACATGCTGAGCGTCCTCTAACGCTCCAGGTCACGGAATCGGCCTCCGCCCGCCGGCGCTTTGCCGGGCGGAGGCCGCCTGCCTGCGATTGACCCCAGCGCTAGGCTCGCATATAGATAGTTCGACTATCTAACTATCTGGCCGGCCATGCCGCTCCTCGCAGAACCCCTCGACGTCACCGCCCTCGCCGACGCCCTGCGGCCCGCCCTGCTGCGGGTCTCGCGGCGACTTCGGCAGGAGGCCATGAAGGCGGGGTTGTCGGCGCAAGACGCCCTGCTACTCGGCCACATCAAGCGCAATCCGGGCATCGGGGTCTCGGAGCTCGCCGACGCCGACCAGACCTCCCGGCCGACCATGTCGAGCCACGTGAAGCGTTTCGAAGCCGCCGGCTGGATCCTGCGGCGCGACGACGCCGAGGACGGGCGCCGCTCGGGCCTGACGATCACGCCGGCGGGCGCGCGCCGGTTGGAGACCATCCGCCGGCTCCGCAACGACTGGCTGGCCGCGCGTCTCGCCAAGCTCAGCCCGGCCGAGCGCGAGCGGCTGGCCGACGCCGCCGAGCCGCTCCTCAAGCTCATGGACCTCGACCCATGAGCCCCGCGGATCGTGTGCTGGAATCGCCGGAGATCACCTCCGACGCCCTGGAAGCCGCCAGCGAGCACGAGGCGGTCGCCAGCGGCTGGATCATCCCGGCCATCATCGGCTCGGCCCTGCTCATGCAGACGCTGGAATCGACGGTGATGTCCAATGCGCTGCCGACCATCGCGCGCGCCCTGCACGTCGATCCGATCCGGCTGAACATGACCATGACCATGTTCCTGCTGGCGTCGGCCGTCTGCCTGCCGGTGAGCGGCTGGATGGCCGACAAGCTGGGCGCGAAGAAGGTCTTCATGACCTCCATGATCCTGTTCGCCGTCTCCTCGGCCGGCTGCGGATTCGCGCAGAACCTGCCCGAACTGATCGTCGGCCGCATCTTCCAGGGCGTGGCGGCCTCGATGATGGCCCCGGTCGGGCGCCTCGTGCTCTTGCGCACCACGCCCAAGAGCGAACTGGTGGGCGCCATGTCGGTGCTGACCATGCCGGCCCTGGTGGGCCCGGTGATCGGTCCGATCCTCGGCGGCACCATCGTCACCTTCTTCGACTGGCGCTGGATCTTCTACATCAACCTGCCGGTCGCCCTGGTCGGCGTGATGCTGGTGCGCGCCTTCGTGCCGAACGTGAAGGAACAGGCGGTTTCGCCGCTCGACTGGCGGGGCATTGCGCTGACCGGCGTGGGCCTCGCCGGCCTGATCTTCGGCTTCGAGAATCTCGGCCGCAACGTGCTGCCGCCGATCGAGGTGGCCGGCCTGTTCGCCCTGGCCGCCCTCTGTTTCGGCGTCTACTGGCGCCACGCCCTCAACAATCCGCACGCCATCATCGACCTGTCGATCTTCCGCGTGCAGACCTTCCAGACCGGGGTGGTGGGCGGCGGCTTCTTCCGCATCGCCATGGGCGCGACGCCCTTTCTGCTGGCCATGCTGCTGCAGATCGGCTTCGGCATGTCGGCTTTCCGCGCCGGGCTGATGACCTTCATCTCGGCGGCCGGCGCCCTGGTCATGAAGACCACGGCCCCGCCGATCCTGCGGCGCTTCGGCTTCCGGCAGGTGCTGGTCTTCAACGGCTTCATCTGCTCGGCGACCTTCATCCTCTACGCCTTCTTCCGCCCCTCGACGCCGCACTGGCTGATCATGACGGTCCTGGCGGTCGGCGGGTTCTTCCGCTCGCTGCAGTTCACCAGCCTCAACGGCCTGGCCTACGCCGACATCGGCCAGGACCGGATGAGCCGCGCCTCCACCACCTCCTCCATGGCCCAGCAGCTGGTGCAGTCGGTGGGCATCGGGCTCGCCGCGACGCTCATTCACTTCATCAGCCTCTACAAGGGCGAGGCGCGGCTGAGCTGGGACGCGGTGACGCCGGCCTTCGCCATCATCGGGGCGATCACCTTCATCTCGATCCTCTGGTACGTGCGCCTGCCGCCCGACGCGGGCAGCGACATGCACGGCCGTCGCGGCTTCCGCGGGCGCGCCTAGCAGCTAGTCGCAGGGCCTGGTGGCGCCGCTCTCGAGGTCCACCCGGAAGCATTGCCGCTCCCCGGTCTCGCAGTCCTCCACCATGAGCGACGCCTCCGCGAAGTCGGGCGGATGATGCGTCTCCAGGAAGGTCAGCGCCGCGTCCTCAAAGCTCGTCGCCGCCACCCGCTGGCCGCGCGAGGGCGCGTCGTCGACGCCGTGGACGGAGAAGGCGCGGTCGGCTGCGGTGGTCGCGGTTTGCATGGGATTCTCCAATCCCCTGTAAACGCGCGATCGGGCGGAAGGATTCAGAACCGCCCGCTAGTGGAAGATCCAGTCGCTGGCGGTGAGGCTGGACGCGGCCACATGGCTCAAGGTGGCGATCTTGGTGCCCCACGGGTCGGCCGTCCCGTGACCGTCGCGGTCGAAATAGATCCAGGTGTTGCCCGAGCCGT
>NZ_DASZBG010000101.1:0-19901 GCF_035944335.1 Phenylobacterium sp.
CCGACCATCTGTAGGCGGCGCGCGCGACGTGCGGGCTGGCGTAGGCATAGCCCAGGACCTCGGCGGCGTCGTCGAACACCAGGAACGGATGGGTGGCCAGCGTCGCGCCCATCCGCCGGGCCATCTCGGCCGCGTCGGGCGGCTGGTCCTCGAAGGAGATGGCGGTCTCCAGCACATACGGCGCGTAGATGGCGGCGATCGCCGGCGCATCCTCGAGCGTCGCGCGCCGCACGGCGCCGGTCATCGCGCGGGTGTCATCGGGAAGACCCCCTGCCCTTGAGTCCATAGCCGATGACAGCGCCGGCGTCCGGGCGCGTCAAGGACGGGCCGAAGGGCATTGTCTCGTACAGCGCACCTCACGCCCACATTCCCTGAAACAGATGCCACTGATATTTAGCGTGCATGAATAACGACCCCAAATTGGAAGCCCAGCGCCAGATGATTGCCGCAAGGCAAGCGATGGAAGACCGGGTCAAGTCAGACAGCTTGGCAGGGGTGCAGGACGACGAAGCGTCGGCGATTACATTGCTCGTCGAGCGCTCCCGGTTGGTGCTCTATGGATCCTTGGCTTCGTTGGGGGCCAGTCTCACAGCCGCGTGGGGCCAAAGCCGGCAGCTATGCGTTGCCCCATTCCACACGGCGCTGCTGTTGATGATCATTGCGGCCGCGTTGGCTTGGAATGGACTCCAATGGGCTGAGACATTTCGGCACCATCGGGTCACCCGAAAATACACTCAGCTCCAACACGCTCGCCACGTGGTGTTCAGCGGTGACAACGCTCCGCCACCGGCGGACGGCGCGCTTGACCGTGCGCGAAAGAACGAGAATCGCAGCCGTGAGGTGACGCGCTGGTTGGGCACGATTGGTGGCATCGTAGCGATGTGTGGTCTGATTCTGGTCGTGGAGAGCGCGATGTACGGCATCGAGCGCAAAGGCTGCTGGTTCTATGTAGTTCCAGTTCTTGACCGGTTGAACTAGCTCCCTCCCCACATCCCCCTTGACCCCGCCCACATTCTCCCCTCAAACCGCGCGCATTCCGCAATAACCTCCCCCGAAGGAGCCGCTCATGCGCGTTGGCGTGCCTCGTGAGATCAAGCCGGACGAATACCGTGTCGGGCTGACGCCGACCGCCGTGCGCGAGTACGTCACCCACGGCCACGAGGTGGTCGTGGAGAAGGGCGCAGGCGCCGGGGCCGGCTATCCGGACGACGCCTATCAGAGAGCCGGCGCGACGATCGCGCCGGACGCGGAAGCCGTGTTCCGCGAGGCCGAGCTGATCGTCAAGGTGAAGGAGCCGCAGGCGGTCGAGTGGGCGCGGCTGACCAAGAAACATATCCTGTTCACCTACCTGCACCTGGCGCCCGACCCGGCCCAGACCGAGGGCCTGCTGAAGTCCGGCTGCGCGGCCATCGCCTATGAGACGGTGACCGACGACGCCGGCGGCCTGCCGCTGCTGGCGCCGATGTCGGAGGTGGCCGGGCGGATCGCGGTGTTCTCGGCCGGCGAGACGCTCTTGAAGCACAACGGTGGCATGGGGCTGCTGCTGTCGGGCGTGCCGGGCGTGCCGCCGGCCCGCATCGTGGTGCTGGGCGGCGGCGTGGTGGGCGCCAATGCGGCGCGCATGGCGCTGGGCCTGGGGGCCGAGGTGGTGATCGTCGAGCGCTCGATCCCGCGCATGCGCTACCTCGACGACATCTTCGGCGGCCGGGCGATCACGCGCTATTCCACCCTGGGGGCGGTGGAGGAGGAGATCCTCAAGGCCGACGTGGTGATCGGCGCGGTGCTGACCGCCGGCGCCGCGGCGCCCAAGCTGGTGCGGCGCGAGCACCTGAAGAAAATGAAGCCCGGCTCGGTGCTGGTGGATGTCTCCATCGACCAGGGCGGCTGTTTCGAGACCTCGCGGCCGACGACGCACATGGACCCGACCTACACCATCGACGGGGTGGTGCATTACTGCGTGGCCAATATGCCCGGCGCCGCGCCGCGCACCTCCTCCGAAGCCCTGGGCCACGCGACGTTGCCGTTCGGCCTGCAGCTCGCCGACAAGGGGCTGGACGCGCTGAAGAAGAACAAGCACCTGGCCAAGGGGCTGAACGTGCTGGCCGGCGAGCTGACCCACCCGGCGGTGGCCGAGGCCCTGGGGAAGGGTTTCAAGGATCCGTACAAGGTGTGGGGCTGAGATCCTCCCCCCTTTGGGGGCGCATCTGCGGCGCCTGAAATACCGTTGCAATCTGGGCGCGGCTGTCTCCCACTGGCGAAAACCGGAGGGCTGCCAGCATGTGCGACGACGAGATCCATCAGGGTTTGAGCCAGGACTTCAGCGTGTCGCGCCGGGGCTTCGGCCTGACGGCGCTGGCCGCGGCGGGGTTCGTGACGAGCGCCCAGGCGCAGGCGGCCGCCGCGGTGGTCGAGACCGACGTGACGGTGAAGACGCCGGACGGCGTCTGCGACGCGGCGCTGTTCACCCCGCCCGGCCGGGGGCCCTTCCCCGGCGTGCTGGTGTGGCCCGACATCGGCGGCCTGAGGCCGGTGTTCCGCGACCTGGGGCGGCGGCTGGCGAGCTCGGGCTACGTCGTGCTGGTCCCCAACCCCTTCTATCGCAGCCAGAAGGCGCCGGTGATCGACGGCGCGCTGAACTTCGGCGATCCGGAGGTGCGCAAGCGGCTGTTCGCCATGCGCGGCGCCATGACCGACGACGGCATCGACAAGGACGCCGCAGCCTATCTGGGCTTCCTGGGCGCCCAGGCCAAGGTGAGCAAGAAGGCGCGCATGGGCGTGCAGGGCTATTGCATGGGTGGGCCGCTGACGATCCGCACCGGGGCGGTCAGTGCGCGGATCGGGGCCGGCGCCACCTTCCACGGCGGGACGCTGGTCTCGAAAGCCGCCGACAGCCCGCACCTGCAGGCGCCGCTGCTGCACGGCGAATATCTGATCTGCGAGGCGGAGAACGACGACAAGTCCGACCCCACCGCCAAGGACACGGTGAAGACCGCCTTCGCCGCGGCCAAGGTGCCGGTGAAGCTGGAGGTCTATCCGGCGCAGCACGGCTGGTGCGTGCCGGGCAGCCAGGTCTACAACGCCGCCGAGGCGGAGCGGGCCTGGGGCGAGCTGCTGAGCCTCTACAAGCGCGCCCTGGTCTAGGGCGGATCGGACTTCAGCTGCGCGCCCCGGGAAATCCCCGCCCTTCCTCCATCGAGGAGGAAGGGGTTCCAGGGGTCGCAGCCGGGCGCTGAAGGCCGCGCCGGCCTCTGTAAATGCCCAGCAGAACGGTGTTAGATTCGCCGCGGTCTCGACTGGGGTCTGCCATGGATGGCGTAAGACGGGCGGCGGCGACAGCGGCCGGAGTGGCGATGGCGGTCGGGTTGGCGGCTTTCGGCGCGCAGGCCGGCGACTACCATCCGCCTCGCACCGCCTGGGGCGCGCCGGATCTCGGCGGGCTGTGGAGCAACAACTCGCTGACCGGGTTGGAGCGCGACCCGGCGTTCAAGGCGCTGGCGCCCACGGCGGCCGAGGGCCAGGCCTATGAGGCCAAGCACCTCGGCAAGCCGCCTGTCTTCGACCGGACCTCGACCGTCGGAGGGCCGGAAAGCGAGTGGTGGGATCGCGACATCGGACTGGCGCGAATCCGCGGCCAGCTGCGCACCTCCTGGATCGTCTCGCCGGCGGACGGCCAGCTTCCGTACACCGCCGCGGCCAAGGCCTTCCACCAGGCGAGGCGCCAAAGCCGCCGGGAGGCCATCGACGATCCGGAGAGCCGCGACCTTGCGGAGCGCTGCATGGACCCCAGCTCCATCGGGCCGCCGATGGTGAACGGCGGCGTCAACGACAACTACCAGTTCGTGCAGACGCGCGACGCGGTGGCGATCCATGCCGAATGGGACCACGACGTGCGGGTCATCCGCATCGACCCCGCCGGGCGCCACCCGCCGCCCACGGTGCGTCGCTGGATGGGGGATTCGATCGGCCACTGGGAGGGCGACACCCTGGTCGTCGAGACCACCAACTTCACGGCCCATGAGATCGACGCGCCCCGCCAGAACGCCACCGACGACATGCGGGTCGTCGAGCGGTTTACGCGCAGTTCTGCGGGCGAGATCTTCTACGAATTCAGCGTCACGGCGCCGGCGGTGTTCCTGCAGACCTGGCGTGGCGAGATGGTGTTCCACGCCACGCGGGGGCCGATCTACGAGTTCGCCTGCCACGAGGGGAACTACGCGCTGCAGAACATGCTGCTGGGCGCGCGGCACGCCGAAACGCGACCGCCGAACCCCTCGACGACCGCGTCGGCGAAATAGAGCCTCGGGGGGCTTCGCCTAGCCCCAGTGGCAGACGCGGTGATGGTGGCGGATCACGCAGACCCTGTGGCGATGGTGATGGCTGACGCTCGCGTGGCGCACGGCGGCCTGGCGCGTGGTGGTCTGGCGCACAGTGGCCCGGTGGAGGGGGACCGTCTGGCTCATGTCGCCGTGGGTCGAGGGATGGCCGGCGCGCTGTTCCTCGATGCGCAGCCGGTCGATGCGGTCGTGGCGGGCGCGGTCGGTGGTGCGGGTCTGGTCGAGGGTGCGCTGCGCGTCGATGCGCTGCTGGTCGGGCTGGGTCTGGGCGGTCTGGGCCTGGGCGGCGGCCGCGGAGCCGAGCGCCATCGCGACGGCCAGGGCCGCGCTGAGCATGGGTTTCAAGGGGGTGGTCCTTTCAAGGGCTGCACCACCCTAACGCCCAGCTTGGCCGTCCCGATCAAGCGGGACGGCCGGCGGGCTGGCCTAGCCCCAGCGGCAGACGCGGTGATGGTGGCGGTAGAAGCAGGTGCGGTGATGGTGATGCCGCATGCTGTGGCGCGAGGTCATGGTCTCCTCGCGGCGCATCTCGCGGTGATCGGTGCGCTGATCGACGCGCTGCTGATCGGTGCGCTGCTGGTCCATGCGGTGCTGGTCCATGCGCTGCTGGTCGGTGCGCTGCTGGTCCATGCGCTGCTGGTCGCTGCGATGCTGGTCGTAGGGGGCCTGCGCGGGCTGGGCGGCGGCGGCGCCGGCGAGCGCCAGGGAGGCGGCGAGCGCGGTGATGAGGGTGAGTTTCAAGGGGATGGTCCTTTTCGAGATGCGATAAGCGGTAACGCGCCGCGTGATCGTTCGTTCAGAACCGCCGCGCGCACGGCCACGCTTGGAACGAAGCGCCGGCTGGGCCGCTAGGAGGCCGCGGCGCTGGAGCCGTGATGCCGAGCCCCGTCGATGAACCTGCTGTTCCTGATCTCCCTCCTGTGCGGCCTGGCCGCCCTGGCCCTGCCGAAGATCTTCGCCCTGATGGGCAAGCGCCGCTGAGGCGGCCCTGAGATATCGTCCCCGGTCTTGAGTTCCCCGCCGCAATCCAGGAGGGTGCGGGCCGGGTCTTGAGCGTGGGGATTCCTGCCATGGCGGGTGTTGTTGCGGCGGTGGCGGCCGCCGGTTGGGCGGCCGCGTCGGCGGTCGCCGGCGTTCATCAGTACGAGCGCCTGGCCATCTCGCCCGCCGGCGACCTGGTGGCCGCCGTCGAGACGGTGGAGCTGCCGGGCCGGACGGCCGAGCCGCACGGAACCCTGGTGGTGCGCAAGGTGGCGGACGGCGCGGTGCTGGCGGCCTACGACCCCTGCAACAGCTGCACCTATGCCGATCCCACCTGGTCGCCGGACGGCAAGATCCTGACCTTCATCGGCGCCGACCGGCGGACGCGCACGGCCCAGGTGCTGCAGGTGGTGGACGGCAAGGTGATGATCCCGGTCGCCTTCCCCGGCCTGCTGGCCAAGCCGCGCTGGTCGCCGGACGGCGCGGTGCTGGCCATGCTGGCCACGGCCCATCCCAGCAAGGAGAGCGGGGCCACCAATCCCGGGGCGGCGCGGGTGGGCGAGATCGACGCCGCGCCCGACGAGCGGCGGATCGCGGTGCTGGCGTCCGGCGCGGTGCGCATGGTCTCGCCGGCCGACCGGTTTGTGTACGAGTACGACTGGACGCCGGACGGCCGCGGCTTCGTGGCCACCGATGCGGTGGGCGACGGCGACAACAACTGGTGGGTGGCCAAGCTCGAGGCCATCGACCTGGCGACCGGGGCGGCGCGCACGATCGCCGCGCCGAAGGTGCAGATGGGCTATCCGCGGGTCTCGCCGGACGGAGCGACCGTGGTGTTCATCGGCGGCCTGATGAGCGACTTCCCGGTGATCGGCGGCGACCTCTATGCGGTCCCCTTCTCAGGCGGCGAGGCGCGCGACGTGACGCCGGGCTTCAAGGGCAGCTTCAACTCGCTGACCTGGCGCCGGGGCGGCCTCTACGCCACGGCCCTGGTGGGCGACCGCGCGACCCTGTTCTCGGTGGGCAAGGACTGGAGCTTCAGGCCGCTGTGGTCGGACGCGGCGAGCCTGGCGGCCGGCGACGGCCGCCTGGCGATCTCCGCCGACGGGACCCGGTTCGCCACCACCCGCCAGACCTTCACCGTGGCCCCGCAGATCGCCGCCGGCCCGATCAAGGCGCTGAAGGCGATCACCCACGATAACGACGCCCTGGTGGCCAACGCCGAGGCCCGCAGCGTCACCTGGACCCGCGACGGCCAGAGCGTGCAGGGCTGGCTGCTGGCGCCCAAGGGGCTTGAGCCCGGCAAGACCTATCCGATGGCCGTGCAGATCCATGGCGGGCCGTCCTCGGCGGTCGAGCCGCGCTTCACCTGGGAGGGCACCACCCACGCCCTGCTGGACCGCGGCTATTTCATCTTCGAACCCAATCCGCGCGGCAGCTATGGCCAGGGCGAGGCCTTCACCCGGGCCAATGTCGAGGACTTCGGCGGGGGCGACCTGCGCGACGTGCTGGCCGGCGTCGACGCGGTCGAGAAGATCGCCCCGGTCGACGACCGGCGGCTGGCCGTCTATGGCGGCTCCTACGGCGGCTACATGACCATGTGGGCGGTGACCCACACCGACCGGTTCAGGGCCGGCGCGGCGGGCGCCGGCATCGCCGACTGGGTCAGCTACTACGGCCAGAACGGCATCGACCAGTGGATGGTCCCGTTCTTCGGCGGCACGGCCTACGACAACCCGGCCGTCTATGACCGGCTGTCGCCGATCCGCTACATCAAGCAGGCCAAGACGCCCACCTTCATCTATGTGGGCGAGCTCGACGTGGAATGCCCACCGGCCCAGAGCCTGGAGTTCTGGCACGGTCTGAAGGCCATGGGCGTCCCGACCAGCCTGGTCATCTACCCCGGCGAGGGCCACCACATCGCCAAGCCGACGAACCAGCAGGACGTGGACGCCCGCACCCTGGCCTGGTTCGAGAGATATCTGGGGTCAGCTCAGTAAGAGGTTCCGCTCACCCCGGCCAAGGCCGGGGCCCAGATGGAATATCTCTGAGGCGACCTCGATGATTGCGGCGCGTATCCGGCCGATTCCGTGTTTGCGATCTGGGTCCCGGCCTTCGCCGGGATGAGCGGATCAGGGTTGCCCGTCGACGCAGCCATCCAGCTCATCGCGGCGCACCACCCCGGCGCGGGCCACGATGGTCCCGGAGCGGCGGCGGACGTAGGGGCCCGGGGCGCCGGCCCTCCAGGACAGGGGCTTGGGGATGATCGCCGCCAGCCGCGCGGCCTGGGCCGGCGCCAGGTGCGCGGCGCTGACGTGGAAATTGGCCTGGGCGGCGGCCTCGGCGCCATAGACGCCGGGCCCCCATTCGATGGAGTTCAGATAGACCTCCATGATCCGGGGCTTGCCCCAGATCCCCTCGATCAGCACGGTGAACCAGGTCTCCAGCCCCTTCCTGACCCAGTCCCGGTGCGGCCACAGGAAGACGTTCTTGGCGGTCTGCTGGGAGATGGTCGAGCCGCCGCGGATGCGCTCGGAGACGGCGTTGTGGTGCAGCGCCTTCTCGATGGCGGCGATGTCGAAGCCGTGGTGCTGGCAGAAGCCGGAATCCTCCGAGGCGATGACCGCGCGCACCAGCTGCGGCGAGATCTGGTTCAGCGGCACCCAGCGGCGGTCGAAGCCGCGGCCCTCGAAGGTCCGCTGCACCATCAGCCAGGTGATCGGCGGCGGCACGACGCGGTAGAGCGCCACCACCGCGATCGGTCCCATCACGATGAACAGCAGCCCGCCGAGCAGCGCCCAGCGCACGAGGCGGCCCATGAGGCTCGGCGCGCCCCTGGGGCGGACCTTGTTCGGCTTGCGACTCAACCTTGTCTTCCCCCCGGGCAGGCGACTAGCTGACGGCGCGGGGGCTTATCCCGTCAAGCCGGAGGATCCATGCCAGGACCCGTGAGCGTCAGCGAGGCGGTGGCGCGGCGCGTCACCATCCGGGCCTTCCTGGACAGGCCCGTGCCCGGCGAGGTGGTGAAGGACATCCTGGTCCGCGCCGCCCGCGCGCCCTCGGGCGGAAATCTGCAGCCGTGGCGGGTCTATGCCCTGACCGGGGCGCCGCTGGCCGAGTTGAAGGTCGCGGTGAAGGCCAACCCGTTCGGCGAGACCCCCGAATACGACGTCTATCCGCCCAACCTGTGGGAGCCGTTCCGCACCCGGCGCTTCCAGAACGGCGAGGAGCTCTACGCCACCATTCCAATTCCGCGGGAGGACAAGCCCGCCCGCCTGCGCCAGCTGGCCCGCAACGGCGAGTTCTTCGGCGCGCCGGTGGGCATATTCTTCTGCCTCGACCGCAAGCTCGGCCCCCCGCAATGGGCGGACCTCGGCATGTACATGCAAAACGTCATGCTGCTGGCCCTCGAGCACGGCCTCGACACCTGCCCGCAGGAATACTGGGCGCGCTATCCGCAGACGGTGGCCAGGGCCGTGAACCTGCCCGAGGACCACATGCTGTTCTCCGGCATGGCGCTCGGCTTCCGCGACCCCGACGCCCCCATCAACACCCTGCGCGCCAGCCGCGACCCCTTCGAGGCGTGGGGGGAGATGGTCGGGTTCGACTAGCCTCCGACCTCCGCCACGCCGGCCCCGCCGTCCTCGTCGCCCCAGGCGATGCGCCTGGCGTCGGGGTTCATGGCCAGGGCGGTGATCGGCGAGCCTTTGTCGGCCTTGATGGGGATGATCTTCTGGCCCGCCAGGTCGCAGGCCCAGACCCGGCCGTCGTCGAGGCCGGCGGCCACCCAGCCGAGGCCCGGCGCGGCCGCGACCCGCACCACCATGGCGGCCTCGTCATAGCCGACCTCGGCGGCCTGTTTGCCCATCGGGCCGGTCGAGCCGGCGAACGGCCAGATCACCACGCCATTGGCGCCGGAGGTGGCCAGCATGTTTCCCTTGGCCAGGAAGGCCAGCGACTTCACCTTGGCGGGATAGCCGCCCATCCGCATGTTCTTCTCGTCGGCCACGCGCCAGCCGTGCAGCTGGTTGTCCTGCATGGCCGAGACCAGGAACTTGCCGTCCGGCGAAAAGGCGCTCGCTACATGGCTGCCGGCCCACTTCAGCATCGTAGGCTTCTGGCCCTCGATGCGCGCGTACCACAGCGCCACCCCGCCGTAGGTCGCCGCCGCGATCCTGCGGCCCTTGGGATCGAAGGCCACCTCGGCCACGGATTTCTCGTGGGTGAAGACGCGGGCGAACTTGGCGTCGCCGGCGTCGCGGACGTGCAGCTCGCGGCCGGCGGAAAAGGCAATCAGCTTGGAGTCCGGGCTCGCCGCCACGGCGTCAATCCAGCGGCCGGGGACCTTGGCGATCTCCTCCCCGCCCGAGGGCCGCGCCCAGACCAGCCGGCCGTCGTCGCCGCCGGTGACCAGGCCCTCGCCGCCGGGATGCAGCGCCGCGGCCAGCACCGCGCCGTCATGGGCCTCGATCGCCTCGCCGCCCTCGAAGCGCACCGTGCCGTCGCCCAGGGCGAAGGCGGCGCCGCCGGCGGCGTCGAACAGGGCCGTGGTGACATAGGCGTCGAAGGCGAAGGTCATCGGATAGGGCTCGGCGTCATGGGAGCGGGACCTGTAAAGCCTCCCCTTCAGATCGTCATCCCCGGCCTTGTGCCGGGGACCCAGACGCGCGGGCGCCGGCCGGATTGCGCGAGGCTTTCAGCTTCGGCGCGTCTGGGTGGGCGGGACAAGCCCGGCCATGACGGTCGAAATTGAAACGACGTTATCGGGGCTGCAGCGGAACCGGCCCTCGCGCGGGCGAGGCCGCCCCACCTCGCCGCTTCGGGCTTTACAATCCCAATATGGCTTGCCAAAGGTCTGGCGACTGTGAGCGCGGGCGCGTGAGACGCCGCCCAAGGGAAGGAACTGCAATATGGCGGCAAAGCTGGCCGGTCAGGGCGGCGGACGTTTCAGCCTCGGCCAGAACAGCGACATCAACGTCACCCCGTTCGTGGACGTGATGCTGGTGCTCCTTATCATCTTCATGGTGGCGATCCCCGCCGCGACGGTGTCGATCAAGCTCGACCTGCCGCCGGCCGTGCCGCCGCCCCCCGGGACCAAGGTGAAGGACCCGGTGCTGATCAACCTGCAGGCCGGCGGGGCGATCTTCATCGGCGACCACGCCACCAGCCTCGACACCCTGATCCCCGACCTTTCGGCCAAGCTGAGCGCGGACGATCCGTCGCTGCCGGCGCCGCAGCAGCGGGTCTATATCCGCGCCGACAAGTCGGTCCGCTACGGCGACTTCATGGCGGTGATGAACACCCTGCAGGGCAACGGCTTCTACCAGGTGGCCCTGATCAACGAAGAGCTGGGCTGAGCCCGACCTTCGTCTGAACCGATCGCAAGCGCCCGTCGGGGAATCCCGGCGGGCGTTTTGCTGCCCAGCCATCAAATGCAAGTGCGGGAACCCGGGCGATAACAAAGCGTTGCCGTAACGGGGTTCTCCAGTCTTAGGCTGGAGATCGTAGGGGGTAGGGGCATTGCATCACCGAAGGCTTGCAATGGCGCTGGTGGCCGCGACCGCGCTGAGCGGCGCGACGGCGCGGGCCGAGGAACTGGCCAACGACCAGGCGGCGGTCGAGCAGCTCCGGGGGCTGTCGATCGAGGAACTGGCCAACGTCCAGGTGAGCACGGTCTCGCGCCACGAGGAGTCCCTGGCCCAGGCGCCGGCCGCCACCTATGTGATCACCCGCGAGGAGATCATCCGCTCCGGCGCGCGCACGGTGCCCGAAATCCTGCGGCTGGCCCCCAACCTGTTCGTCGCCCAGACCAGCGCCTCGGACTGGGTGATCACCGCCCGCGGCCTCTCGGGCAACCTCAGCGTCCAGGCCTTCTCCAACAAGCTGCTGGTGCTGATCGACGGGCGCAGCGTCTACACGCCGATCTTTTCCGGCGTCTATTGGGACCTGCAGGACGTGCTGGTCTCCGACATCGATCATGTGGAGGTGATCAGCGGGCCGGGCGCGACGCTGTGGGGCGCCAATGCGGTCAACGGCGTCATCAACATCATCACCCGCAAGGCCGAAGAGACCCAGGGGGTGAGCGCCGCGGCGGGCGTCGGCGACCAGGAGCGGATGGCGGCCGTGCGCTATGGCGGGACCCTGGGCGGCCAGGCGAGCTACCGCCTCTACGCCCGGGCCTATCGGGAGGAGAACACCCTGACCTCGACAGGGGCGGAGGCGCTGGACCGCTGGTCGCGCCTGCAGGCCGGCTTCCGCCTGGATTGGGCCGCCTCGCCCCGCGACGAGGTCAGCCTCCACGGCGACGCGTTCAAGGGCTCCGGCCTGACCAGCGGCCCCACCGGCGGCGGCAACCTGACCGCCCGCTGGAACCATGCCAGCGACAGCGGCGCCAACCTCCAGATCCAGGCCTATATCGACCGCGAGCAACGCGGCCACGACCTGACCGGCGGCCTGCCCCTGTGGGTCAACACCTACGACATCGACGTGCAGCACGAGTTCGCCGTGGGGTCGCGCAATGACATCGTGGTCGGTGGCGGCCTGAGGCAGGCCAGATACAGCACCGAGCTCGACGGCGGCCTGGCCTTCTCGCCCAGCAAGGGGTCGCTGAACCTGTCGAACCTGTTCGTGCAGGACACCGTGGCCATCCAGCCGACGCTACGGCTGATCCTCGGCCTGAAGCTCGAGGACGATCCCTATTCGCGCTGGTCGGCCCTGCCCAATGCGCGGCTGTCCTGGACGCCGTCCGACCGCACCATGATCTGGGCGGCGGCGTCGCGGGCCATCCGCTCGCCGACGCCGTTCGACCGCGATGTGCGCGAGACGGTGGGCAGTCAGCTGTTCGTGACCGGCAGCTCCGACTTCCAGCCGGAGAAGCTCAACGCCTACGAGATCGGCGCGCGGCTGCGGCCGAGCGACCGGCTCTCGTTCTCCGTGTCCGCCTACTACAATGTCTACGACCAGCTCCGCAGCATCGAGCTCACCCCCGTCACCGTGCTGCCGCTGCGGTGGGGCAATGGGATCAAGGGCCATACCCAGGGCCTGGAGGCCTGGGGCAACTACCAGCTGGCGCGCTGGTGGCGGCTGTCGGCGGGCCTGAACCTGCTGGCCGAGAAATTCCGCTTCAAGCCGGGGGCCAGCGGCGTGGCCGGCGTCAGCCAGGTCGGCGACGACCCCAGGACCCAGGCGCAGCTGACGTCCTCGATGGATATCGGACGCAGCGTCACCTGGGATGCGGTGCTGCGCTACCAGAGCGCCCTGCCGAATCCCAGGGTGGCGGCCTACACCGAGCTGAACAGCCGGATTGCGTGGGACATCGGCAAGGCGCTGCAGGTGGCGATCGTCGGACGCAACCTGCTGCACGACCATCACCAGGAGTTCATGGCGCCGCAGGCCAACGCCGTGCCGCGCAGCGTCTTCGCCGAGCTGCGCTGGAGGTTCTGAGTGGCGTGGGCGCGGCCATGGCGGATGGGCTGGGCGGTCGCGATGCTCGTGGCGCCCGTGGCGCTCGGCTGGCCGGCGCGCGCCGAGGTGGGCGAACTGGAGCTGGCCGTCAAGGCGACCTACCTCTACAAGCTCGCGCCCTTCGTCAGCTGGCCTGGCGGGATATTCTCCGGGCCTGAGGAACCGCTGGCGATCTGCGTCCAGGGGCAGGATCCGTTCGGGTCGCTGCTGGACCGCGCCGTGGCCGGCCAGCGGGTCGGGACCCACGCCATCGTGGTGCGTCGGGTGGCGCGGCTCGAGCACGGCTCCGACTGCCAGATCGCCTATGTGGGCGGATCGTCCACCCAATCGACCGCCCAGGCCCTGACGGCCACCGAGGGCGCCCCCATCCTGACCGTCACCGACGCCGCGCGCGGACCCTCCAAAGGGATCGTGCACCTGGTGTTGAATGGTGGGAAGGTGCGCTTCTCGGTCAACGCCGCGCGCGCGGAGGCGGGCGGCATGGGCATCAGCTCCAAGCTCCTGGCCCTCGCCACAGAGGTGTCCCGATGAGCCCCCGCCCGGCCTGGCTGTCCTGGGCGAGCGTCACCGAGCGGCGCCTGACGACCCTGGCCTGGATGAGCGCCATCGTGCTGCTGGCCATGGGCGCGGCGCTGGGCGTGCGCAACGAACTCGCCTTCCGCCACGACCGCGTCAGCCAGACCGCCGCCCAGGCCGACATCCTGGCGGCCAGCGCCACCGCCGCCCTGTCGTTCGACGACCGCTCGGCCCTGCAGCAATACGTCCACGCGCTGAAGGCCAACCCCGGGATCGCGGCCGCCGCCATCTACGACGCCCAGGGCCAGCGGCTGGTGGCCCAACGGCTGGGCGCCGCCCCGCCGCCGCCGCTGCGCCGGCGGCCGGTCGGGACCGGATGGGCCGACCACCGGGTGATGGCGACGCGGGCCGCCGCCGAGCAGGGGCAGGTGCTGGGCTATGTCTTCCTGCAGACCCAGCCGGATTCCCTGGGCGCGGTGCTGGCGCGGCACACCGGCGTCGGCCTGCTGACCGTCATGGGCCTCCTGCTGCTGGTGCTGGTGAGCGCCGCGGCCGGCAAGCTGCAGGACCGCGCCCGTGAGCTGGCGGACGCCAACACCCGGCTGACCGATGAGATGGCCGCCCGCGCCCAGGCCGAGGAGGCCCTGCGCCAGAGCCAGAAGATGGAGGCCCTGGGCCAGCTCACCGGCGGCATCGCCCACGACTTCAACAACCTGCTGCAGGTGATCATGGGCGCGCTGGAGCTGATCCGCCGCAAGGCCGCCGACACCGCGCGGGTGGAAAGCTGGGCCGGAAACGCCCTGCAGGCGGCCGATCGCGGCGCCTCGCTGACCCGCCAGCTGCTGGCCTTCTCACGCACCCAGAAGCTCGACCTGCGGGCCTTCGTGGTCGCCGAGCTGGTGGCCGGCATGCGCGACCTCCTGCTGCGCACGCTGGGCGGGGACATCGAGCTGGTGCTCGATCTGGACGAAGCGCGGGTGCCGGTGCTGTCGGACCATACCCAGCTGGAGCTGGCGATCCTCAACCTGGCCATCAACGCCCGCGACGCCATGCCGGACGGCGGCAAGCTGACCATCACCACGGCCATCGTGACCGTGGAGCCCGGCCATCCGGTGCTGGCGCCCGACGCCTATGTGGCGCTGACCGTCGCCGACACCGGCCAGGGCATGTCGCCGGAGGTCATCGGCCGCGCCTTCGATCCGTTCTTCACCACCAAGAGCGTCGGCAAGGGCACGGGCCTGGGCCTCAGCCAGGTCTATGGCGTGGCGCGCCAGGCCGGCGGCGAGGCGCGCATCGAGAGCCTGCCGGGCCAGGGGACCAAGGTCACCGTCCTGCTGCGCCGCTCCGCCGAGACCACCGAGACGGCGGCGCCGGAGGTCGGGTCCGCGCCGGTGCTGGCGCCCGAGGTCGGGGCCACGGTGCTGGTGGTCGACGACGACGATCAGGTGCGCGCCCTGCTGCACGACACCCTGGAACTGCTGGGCTACACCGTGCTCGAGGCCAATGGCGGTCCCGCGGCGCTGGGCATTCTGCAGGCCCGGCGGCCGGACGCCATGCTGGTGGATTTCGCCATGCCGCAGATGAACGGCGCCCAGGTCGCCGACCGCGCGCGCCGGCTGTGGCCCGACCTGCCGATCGTCTTCGCCAGCGGCCACGCCGATTCCGCGGCCATCAAGGCCGCCGTCGGCGACGACGTGCCGATCCTGCGCAAGCCCTTCGAGATGGAGACCCTGGCGCGGACCCTCAGTGGCCTGATCGCCCGCGACGTGGAAGGCGCGATGGAGGCCTAGAAGCCGTTGCCGTTCTTCCGCACGTGGTCGCAGATGGTGCGGTAGTCGGAGGTCAGCTCCTCGCCGGCCGCCAGGTCGCGGATCGCGCGGTCCTCGCCGAAGGAGATGCCGTTGGAGACCGTCGACGGCGCTTCGGAGTGGTTGAAATAGCGGCCGTTGTCGCCGCAGAGCACATAGACGCCCACGCCCTCGTGCCAGGTGCAGTAGGTCTCCAGGAAGCTCTGCACGTGCGGCGGCAGGGAGGCCACCTCCTCCGGCGCATAGACCCGGTCGATCCGCGAATCGAAGCGCCAGATCAGCTCCCCGGCCTTCACCGGCCGCAGGAGGAAGACGCCCGTGCCGTGGATCGGGCTGGGCCGCAGTTCGGTCTCCACCATCATCATGGCGCGTCGAATTCCACTCCGCTCGTCCCCAACCGCGGGGACCTAAAGCTTTTCAACCCGAGGTCCCCGTCAATGTCGCGATGGAGGCGATCCCGCAAACCGAAAAACGACCAAAGCCGGCCCGGCGGCGCGCTTTCGCCAGGCCGCGCATCATTTGATCAGGCGACGCAGGCCTCGAAGCCTGAGCGCAGCGCCGCCTCGTCGAGGTTGCGGCCGATGAACACCATCCGGGAATAGCGCCGCTCGCCGTCGCGCCATTCGCGCTGGAAGTCGCCCTCCAGGATCATGTGCACGGCCTGGAACACCAGCCGCCGGTCGTCGCCCTTCACGTCGAGGATGCCCTTGGCGCGCAGGATGTCGGGGCCTTGCGTCTGCAGCAGGTTGTTCAGCCAGGCGGTGAGCTTGCCGGCGTCCAGCGGGGTCTCCGAGGAGAGCGAGACGCCGCGGATCCCGGACTCGGCCACGTGGTCGTGGATGTGGCCGTGGTCGTGATGATCGTGGTCGTGGTCATGATGGTCGTGACCGTGATGGTCGTGATGGTCGTCGCAGTCTTCGCCATGCACGTGGCCGGGCTCGCCGTGCGCGGGATTGAGGAAGTCCGGCTCCAGCTCGGTCACCCGCGACAGGTCGAAGGATCCACGGCCGAGGATCGCCGACAGCGGCACCTGGCTGCGCGTGGTGCGGTGGATCGGGGCCAGCGGGTTGAGCGTGCGGATGGCCGCCTCGACCTCGAGGAGCTCGGCCTCGGTGACGAGGTCGGTCTTGTTGAGGATGATCTGGTCGGCGAAGGCGATCTGCTCGGCGGCTTCCTTGGAGTCCTTCAGCCGCAGCGGCAGGTGCTTGGCGTCCACCACCGTCGTCACGCTGTCGAGCTGGGTCTTGGCGCGGACGTCCTCGTCGACGAAGAAGGTCTGGGCCACCGGGCCGGGATCGGCCAGGCCCGTGGTCTCGATGATGATCGCGTCGAAGCGGCCTTTGCGCTTCATCAGGCCCGAGAGCACCCGGATCAGGTCGCCGCGCACCGTGCAGCAGACGCAGCCGTTGGACATTTCGAAGACCTCTTCATCGGCCCCGACGACGAGGTCGTTGTCGATGCCGATCTCGCCGAACTCGTTGATGATCACGGCGTATTTCTTGCCGTGGTCCTCGGTGAGGATGCGGTTCAGGAGGGTCGTCTTGCCGGCCCCGAGATAGCCGGTCAGGACGGTGACGGGGGTCTTCTCGGGGGTCTTTTCGGGGGTCTTCGGGAACGCGGTCTCGCTCATGGGCGGAGATGTAAGCGACCGGGCTCGATTTCCAAAGTGGCCGGCGCTGTTATAGCGTAACACCATGAGCTCGGCCGACCGCCCTTCCCCCCTGGACGCCTGCCGCAAGGACCGCGTCTATCTGGGCGCCGACCATGCGCGCAACGAGCGGCGCACCTGGATCGTCACCGCGATCTGCACCGTGACCCTGGTCGCCCAGATCGCCGGCGGCCTGGTGTTCCGGTCCATGGCGCTCACCGCCAGCGGCCTGCACATGGCCGGCCACGTGGCGGCGATGGCGACGGCGGCTGTGGCCTACGGCCTGGCGCGGCGCTGGGCGAGCGACCCGCGCTTCGCCTTCGGCACCGGCAAGCTGGGCTATCTGGCCGGCTTCGCCAACGCCGTGGTGCTGGCGGTGATCGCCGTGCTGATCGCCGTCGAGAGCCTGGGGCGGCTGCGGGCCCCGGAAGTCGTCGACTACGATTCCGCCCTGCCGCTGGCGGTGGCGGGCCTGGCGGTGACGGTGGTCTGCGTGCTGCTGCTGCGCCCGGCCCGGGGGCTCCACGACCACGACAAGGACGGCTATGACAAGGATGGGGACCTCAACATCTCCGCCGCCCATTTGCACCTCAGCGCCGATGCGGCCGTCTCGATGCTGGCGATCGCGGGCCTGGCGGCCGGGCGCCAGCTCGGCTGGGCCTGGGCCGACCCGGCGGCGGGCCTGGCGGGCGCGGCCCTGGTGGCGCAGTTCGCCGTCAGCCTGATCCGGCGGGGCTCGGCCGCGCTCCTCGACATCAACCCCTCGCCGGCGCTGGCCGCCGAGATCCGCGCCCGGCTCGAAGCCGCCGACGCCCGCGTGCTCGACCTGCACCTGTGGCGGCTGGGCCCTGGCCACTTCGCGCTGGTCGGCGTGGTGGCGGCGCCCCCCGGGACGACGGCGGAGGCCCTGCGCGCGCGGTTGCACGGCCTGGCGGCCCTGAGCCACGTCACCCTCGAGTTGCGCAGCGGGCGCGAAGCGGGCCACGGTCCGCATTGATGGGTTCGCGCGTTAGGGTCCGCATGGGGAAACGAGGCTTCTGGCGCAGGCGTCCGAAGGCGGCCGCGGCCGTGGGCGCAGGCGCCCTGCTGCTGGCGGCGGCCGGGACCGGCGCATGGCTGGCCTATGGCGACCGCATCGCCGCCGAGCCGGTGACGCTCACCTCCCGCCCCGCCCAGCTGAAGGTGCGCCTGCCCAGCCCGCCGGCGCCCCCGGCCCTGCAGGAGAAGCTCGCGGCCCTGGCGCAGGCCTATCGCGAGCCGGTGGGCATCGCCGTCACCGACGTCTCCGAGCGCTGGACCGCCCAGGTGGCGGGCGAGGACGTCTTCCCGCAGCAGAGCGTGTCCAAGCTGTGGGTGGCGCTCACCGTGCTGCAGGCCATCGACCATCGCGGCATGAGCCTCGACCAGCAGGTGGTGCTGACGCCCGACGACCGCTCGGTCTTCTACCAGCCGCTGGCCTCCCGCATCCGCGGCGCGCGCGGCTATGCGACCACCGTCTACGACCTGCTCCGCCGCCAGCTGACCGAGAGCGACAATGCCGCCAACGACAAGCTGATCGCCGAGGTGGGCGGCGGCGGCGCGGTCACCCGCACCCTCACCGAGAAGGGCCTCGACGGCCTGGGCGTCGGCGAGACGGAGCGCGAGCTGCAGACCCGCACCGCCGGCCTCACCTGGCGGCCGGAGTACGGCCAGACCTGGATCTTCAAGCAGGCCCGCGAAAAGCTGCCCGACGAGGTGCGCGACGCCGCGCTCAACGACTATCTGGCCCATCCCGCCGACGGGGCGAAGCCGGCGGCGATCGCCGAGACCCTGGCGGCCTTGAAGCGCGGCGAGCTCTTGTCGGCCAATTCCACCGAGGTGATGCTGGACCTGATGGGCCAGTGCCACACCGGATCCTCGCGCCTGCGCGCCGGCCTGCCCGGCGACTGGGGCATCGCCCACAAGACCGGCACCGGCCCCGATTGGCGCGGGGCCTCGGTGGGGATCAACGACGTGGGGCTGGTCACCGCGCCGGACGGCCACAGCTTCGCCGTCGCGGTGATGATGCGCGAAACCCGCAAGCCGGTCGGCGCGCGCCAGGCCTTCATGCAGAAGGTCGCCCGCGCGGTCGTCGACTACTGGCGGGCCCGCGGGGCGGGAGCGCCGGAGCCGCGGATCGCCAGCGCCGGCCCCGCGCTGGGCGCCGGGCGCTAAAGCGCATCCCGCCAAAGTGGAATCGCTTTGGCGATGAGGATGCGCATCAGCAAGAAAGCGACGAGCCGGGACAGGCTCTAGCGGCCGGCGTCCTGGGTCTGACGCGCCTCGGCCATGCCCTTGACCACCGTCAGGCGGATCGGCGTGCCGACCATGTCCTTCGAGGTCCAGGTGACGCCGACGTGGGGATCCTCCGGGAAGCCCGTGCAGTATGAGAACGGCAGGGTCGGCGGGCGGGTCTGGCGCAGGCAGACCTTGTCGGCCTTCATGGTCCATTTGCCCGACAGCGCCTGGTTGTTGCGGCTCAGGCCGTCCCACAGGCCGTCGGGGTGCAGCCAGACCTTCTGGGTACGGCCGTCGGGATAGACGGAAAGCACCGTGTTGCCGAAGGCCGCGGCGACGCGGCTCAATTCGGTGGCCTGGGCGTTGAGCGCCGAAAGACCCACGGAAGCGGCCAAGATGGTGCGGATCAGCATGCGGACCTTTTGCATGACGGGCTAGAACGCAGAGGTGCGGGATGCGTGCCCGCCGGCCTGTTTTGGCCGCGCCCATGTGAACTGAAGCTGACAACCGAACGGAAAGGCAAGTGGATGGACAACGAGATCAGCCCGGACGCCGAGCGGGCGGGCATGCTGGCCGCCCTGCACGCCATCGTCGTGGGCACTCTGTCCACGCTGAAGCGCAAGGGCGTGCTCAGTCCGCAGGACATCGATCAGCTGTTCGACGCCGGCCTGTCGGTGTTCGAGCGCGGCGAGCCGGACGACACCAAGGCCGCCGCCCGCCTGACGCTGGAGATCCTGGCGCGCAGCCTCAAGGACTGACCGCGGGGCCCGACCGATCGCCTGAAGCCTAGCCGTGGTGACGATGGTCGTCGCCCTGGCCGCCGCCGTGCTGGCCCTGCGGCTTCTGTTGCGGCTGTTGCTGTTGCGCGTGCTGGCCCCCGCCGCCGTGGCCTTG
>NZ_DASZBG010000102.1:0-2431 GCF_035944335.1 Phenylobacterium sp.
GAACCTATTGATCCGGCGAACTTGAGCGGAGACGAGCTCGCAACTTGGTATGGCCGGACGCCGGAGCAGGTCGAAGCCGACCGCCAGGCCGCCGCTCAGGCGAGCTATGACGCCTTCTTCGGAAACAGCCAAGACGCGTCAGGCTCGGAGGCCACTCCGCAGTCCCCCGAGCCAATTCCCAGCTCAGCCCCGACTTTGCCGATCGCAGACCAATGTGTCGGCCCGCCATTGGGGCAGGGCGGTTTTCTGCGACCCGGCAACGGAAACGCCCCCATTGCGACGCAGGCCGGGGCCGGCAACCACGGCACGCCAAGTCCGGCGGCGGCCCCACAGCAACCGCTCCCTCCTGGGATCCCGCCGCTCCCGACGTTCTTCTCCACCATGTTCGGCGGGCCGGTTCCACTGCACGGTCCAAACGGACAGGTCACCGGCTACTACAACCACGAGGCCGGCCGCACCGGGATGAACATCGTCGGCGCCTACGCGGCTGTCGCGCCGCTCTTTCAGCCGGGCGGCTGGATGGAGGCCATGCCGGCTGAGGGCGGCACAGTCGTCACCAATGCCATCAGGGAGGGGATCGAGGAGCCGATCCACATGCACCATGTGTTCGCCAAGTTTCTGGGCGGACCCGAGGAGCAGGAACGAGAGGCGCTGAAGCAGAGTCTCCATGTCGGTTTTCACCAGGCCCTTGGAAGAAATCTGAAGGAAGCCGGGTTTCTAAACGTGGGCGGGAAGGGTGGGTCCACAGAGGATTGGGCGGCTCACTTCGTCGAGCATCCGGAACGCTTCGACCAAGCGATTGAAATCCTGCGGCGTACTTCGCAGGATTTCGATAAGACCCACGGCACGTCGATCCTGCCGAAGCTTGATCGCGGGTTGGCGAAATTCCGGGGGCAGTAGGAGGGAATTCTTGGCGAGCGGTTCAAGCCCCAGATGGCTCTGGTACTCGTCCCGCACGTCGAACTGCGTCCCCCTGGATCGCGACGCCTATCCGACGACGGTGTTCCTCCGTCGCCCGTATCCCTGGCCCGAATGGGCCTGCAAGGCGCCGGATGGGGGCATACACGCCAATGGGAGCCTCGGCCCCATCGATATTCGCGTCGCGCACCCGCCTAAGGGTCGTGAGGAATATCAATGGAACTGTGAGTTCCAGATCCGGATCCTACACCGCGCGTGGTACTCGGACATCGCGGACCTCGTCGATGGTCGCACGGCCGGTATCGGAAGAGTCCTGCTCGATGGAACAGAGCTCGACGATTGGGTGACAATCCACGGCGTGAGACCCCCGGTTCTCCACGGGTCCGAAGGGTCTTGGAAGCGATGCCCGACCTGCGGCAGTCCATATAGCCTACTGCGCGGACGCACCTACTTCAGCGACCCGGCGGTGCTCGAGATGCCGCTTATCGTCAACGGCAGCGGCATCTTTGTGCGGGAGGACGAAGCGATCCGTCGGAATCTGCGCACCCCGACGGGCGCTTTCAAACCCTCTCTCGTGGGCTTGAAGGCGGCGGCAGCGGACAGGCCGAGCGACTAAAGCAAATCCCCGCCCGCGGCGCCGGCCGTCGTGCCGTCGGCCTTGAAGGCCTTGATGACGTTGCGGCCGACCGTCCAGCGGTGGACCTCGTCGGGGCCATCGACCAGGCGCTGGGAGCGGATGTGGGTGTACCAGGCGGCGAGCGGGGTATCGCGGCTGTAGCCGAGCGCGCCGTGCAACTGGATGGCGGTGTCGACCACGTGGTGGACCATGTGGGCGAGATAGACCTTGGCGATGGAATTCTCCTGCCGCATGTCCAGGCCATGCTCGGCCTTGTAGGCGATGTGCAGCAGCATGAGGCGCGAGATGTAGAGCTGGGTGGCGCACTCGGCGAGCATGAACTGGACAGCCTGGCGGTCGGAGAGCAGCTGGCCGAAGGTCTTGCGGTTGGTGACCCGCTCGGCGGCCATGTCGAGGGCGCGTTGGGCCAGCGCGATATTGTGCATGCCGTGGCGCAGGCGGCCGTAGGCCAAGCGGTGCTGGCCCATGTCGAAGCCGCGGCCCTCGCCGCCCAGCAGGTTCTCGGCCGGGACCTCCAGGTCCTTGATCTCGATCTCGGAATGGCCGCCGCCCATGATGTGGCTGAGCGGACCCTCGGCGGCCATGGTCGGGATGTCGCGCTTGATCTTGTAGCCGGGGTTCGGCAGCTCGACGATGAAGGTGGAATAGCGCTGGTGGCGGGGCGCGTCCGGGTCGGTCATGGCCATGACCAGGGCCAGGTCGGCGGCGCTGGCGGCGGAGGAGAACCACTTCTCGCCGTTCAGGACGTAGGTCTCGTTGCCCTTCTTCTCCGCGCGGGTCTGCATGCCGGTGGCGTCGGCGCCGGAGGCCTTCTCGGTCATCGAGTAGCAGACGCGCTTCTCGCCGTTCAGCAGCGGCTTGAGGAACTTCTCCTTC
>NZ_DASZBG010000103.1:0-18599 GCF_035944335.1 Phenylobacterium sp.
TCGCCGAACGAGGCGACCGCGCCGTTGAACCAGCCGGGATGGGCCTGCGCGTTGGCGGCGCGATAGGCCACCAGCCTGGGGCACAGCGGGCAGTCGGCCGGCGCCTCGGGCGGATAGGCCGTCATCGCCTCAAGCGTCGGCATCGGCCTCGTCGACGGGGTCGTGGTGTTCGCGTTCCCGCTCGAGGTCGCGTTCGTGCGCCCGGCTCTCCTGGATGAACCGCGGCAGGCGCGAGGGCCGGCCGATGATGTCGGCGAGGTCGGCCAGGTCGACAAAGTTGTCCGCTTGGCGGCGCAGGTCGTCGGAGGCCATGGGCGGGGTCGACTTCACCGTCGAGACCACGGTCACCCGCGCGCCCTTGCGCTGCACCGCTTCCACGAGACACCGGAAGTCGCCGTCGCCGGAGAACAGCACCAGGTGGTCGGCCGCGCCGGCCATCTCCATCATGTCGACGGCGATCTCCACGTCCATGTCGCCGCGCCAGCGCTTGCGCCCCTGGCTGTCGGTGTATTCGCGCGCCGCCTTGGTGACGAGGCGGTAGCCGTTGTAGTCCAGCCAGTCGACCAGCGGCCGGATCGGCGAGTACTCCTCGTTCTCGACGAGGGCGGTGTAGTAATAGGCCCGCACCAGCACGCCGCGCTTGCGGAACTCCTCCAGGAGCTTGCGGTAGTCGATGTCGAAGCCCAGGCCCTTGGCCGCCGAATAGAGGTTGGCCCCGTCGATGAAGAGCGCCAATCGGTCCGTGGGGTAGAAGGTCATAGCTCGAAAATTCCTAAAGGCGGGGACCGCGGCGCTGGACGACCTGGTCGTCGTGGCGCTCGGCAGCAATATGGCCGGCGGTTTCGCTTCGTCCGAAGCGCTGTTGGAGGCGGCTCTGGCGCGGTTCCCCGAGGCGGAATTGCCTGTCCTGGCGCGGTCGGGCTGGTGGCGTTCCACCGCCTGGCCCGACCCCGCGGCTCCTGAGTATCGCAACGGCGTCGCGCTTGTCGAGGCGAGGCAGTCGCCGGAGGCGGTTCTGGAGGCGCTTTTTTCCATCGAACGATCATTCGACAGAACGAGAGGCGCCCGGAACGCGCCGCGCACGCTCGATCTTGACCTGATCGCCTACGGTCGGCGGGTCATCGATGCCCCCGAAGGCGCCCATGGCTTGAGGCTGCCGCACCCCCGCGCCCACGATCGCCGGTTCGTCATGGGCCCCCTCGCCGAGATCGCGCCTGACTGGGTCCATCCCGTGCTGGGCAGGACCGCTGCGGAACTGGCCGCCGAGGCGACCGTGGGGGCGGACGCTGCGCCCATTTGATCATTTCTCTAGGGAAGTGCGGCCTTTGCGGCATTGCACAATGACCCCCGAACCTCTATTTTCGCCAGTTCTCTCCCCGACCTGAGGACTCCATGGCGCGCGTCACTGTCGAAGATTGCATCGAGAAGGTTCCCAACCGCTTCGGCCTGGTGCTGCTGGCGGCCCAGCGGGCGCGGGCCATCTCGGCCGGCGCGTCGCTGCTGGTCGATCGCGACAACGACAAGAATCCGGTCGTCTCGCTGCGCGAGATCGCCGACGACGTGGTCGATCCCGACGAGCTGCGCGAAGGCGTGATCAGCGGCCTGCAGCGCGTCGACGAGCGTTCCGAGGCCGAGGAAGAGGCCGAAACCCTGGCCCTGCTGGCCGATCCCACCCATACGCAGATGAGCGAGATGGAGCTGGTGCGGGCCCTGCAAAGCGACCGCGATGGCGGCCAGGAGGAGCGGTACTGAGCCCAGAAGGCGCAGATCCGCTCACCACCCCGGCGGCGCAACCCGCCGCCCGCAAAACCGATGCCCCGACGGCGGGCGCCCTGAAGAATCCTCCCAAGGAGGAGGCCCCCAGGGACGTCAAGTCCGCGACGGCCAAGCCGAAATTCCTCCGCCAGTTCGAGCTGATCGAGAAGGTCCGCTCCTACGATCCCTCGGCCGACGAGGGCCTGCTCAACCGCGCCTACGTCTACGCCATGCGCATGCACGGGGCCCAGAAGCGCGCCTCCGGCGACCCCTATTTCGCCCATCCCATCGAGGTGGCCGGCATCCTCACCGACTACCGGCTCGACACGGCGACCATCGTCACGGCGCTCCTGCATGACGTGATCGAGGACACCCCGGTCACCCGCGCGGAAATCGACCGTCTGTTCGGGGCCGAGATCGGCGAGCTGGTCGAGGGCGTCACCAAGCTCTCCAAGCTGGAGCTCTCCTCGGAGCACCTGCGCCAGGCGGAGAACCTCAGAAAATTCATCCTGGCCATCTCCAAGGACGTCCGCGTCCTGATGGTCAAGCTGGCCGACCGTCTGCACAACATGCGCACGCTGGGCTTCATCAAGCAGCCGGCCAAGCGCGAGCGGATCGCCCGCGAGACCCTCGACATCTACGCCCCGCTCGCCCGCTCCATCGGCATGCACCGCATGACCACCGAACTGGAGGAGCTGGCCTTCGAGCACCTCAATCCGGTGGCCCACAAGGCGATCCTGCGCCGCCTGGAGACCCTGCGCACCCAGCAGGGGGGCGCGGTCTCCATGGTCTCCGGCGAGATCGGCTCGCGCCTCGAGGCCGCCTTGGTGCCCAGCCGCGTCTATGGCCGCGAGAAGCATCCCTTCTCGATCTGGCGCAAGCTGCAGCGCAAATCGATCGGCTTCTCGCAGCTCTCCGACATCTACGCCTTCCGGGTGATCGTCGACACCGAAGAGGACTGCTACCGCGCGCTGGGCGTCATCCACCGCGCCTGGCCCTGCGTGCCCGAGCGGTTCAAGGACTTCATCTCGACGCCCAAGCGCAACAACTACCGCTCCCTGCACACCACCGTGGTCGGGCCCAAGGGCATGCGGATCGAGATGCAGATCCGCACCGAGGCGATGGACCTCGTGGCCGAGGAGGGCGTGGCCGCCCACTGGCGCTATAAGGATCAGTCGTACGGCTTTGATATCGAACACCAAAAGGCCGCCGGCGGGCGCGACCCGCTGGTCAATCTGCGCCACCTCGTCCAGGTGTTGGAGCACGGCGGCGACGCCGAGGAGCTGGTCGAGCACGCCAAGCTCGAGATGTACCTCGACCAGGTGTTCGTCTTCACCCCCAAGGGCCAGCTCGTCAGCCTGCCCAGGGGCGCCATGCCGCTCGATTTCGCCTACGCCGTCCACACCGACATCGGCGACACCACGGTCGGCGTGAAGGTCAATGGCGAGCTGAAGCCGCTGCGCACCGTGCTCTCCAACGGCGACGTCGTGGAGGTCATCCGCGGCGGCAAGCCGGCCGTGCCGCCGGACTGGCGCTCGCTAACCGTCACCGGCCGCGCCCGCTCCGCCATTCGCCGCCACATCCGCCTCACCGAGAAAGAGGAGTTCACCAAGCTCGGCCGGGCCACCGTGCAGCAGACCTTCGAGAGCGTCGCAAAGACCCTGAAGGACGTCTCGCTGCGGCCGGCGCTGGACCGCTTCGCCATGGCCAGCGAGGACGACCTCTTCGAAGCGGTCGGCCGCGGCCGCGTGGCGCCGCCGCTGGTGCTGGAGGCGATCTTCCCGGGCCTCAAGGTCTCCGAGAAGGAGGCCGCCGCGGCCCGCCGGCGCATCGAAGGCGGCAAGCAGGCCAGGCTCTATGTGCGCGGCGGCGGCCTGACGCCGGGCGTCACCATCCATTTCGGCGAATGCTGCTCGCCGGTCCCCGGCGACCGCATCGTCGGCATCCTGGAGAGCGACGGCCGCGGCATGACCGTCCACACCATCGACTGCGAAAAGCTGGCTGAGTTCGAGGACCGCGAGGAGCTGTGGCGCGACCTGCAGTGGACGCCCGAGGCCGAGCGCAACGCCATTGCGCGGGCCCGCCTCACCGCCACCATCCGCAATGCGCCCGGCGTGCTGGGCCAGGTCGCCACGGTCATCGGCGAGGCCGGCGGCAACATCGTCAACCTGCGCATGCATCACCGTCAGTCGGACTTCTTCGATGTGGACATCGACGTCGACGTGCAGGACGCCAAGCACCTGACCCACATCGCCGCGGCGCTCCGCGCCAACCCCAGCGTCGAGACGGTGGACCGCGCGAAGGGCTAGGGCTTCGGCGGCGGCGGTTGCGGTGTTTGGTAGGCTCCGGTGACCGCCTTGTCTGAGGTGGTCATCACCGAGGAGGTCGGCGCCTGGCCCTGCTTCTGCCGGGCGATGTAGATCAGTTCGTTCAGCGCGCCCTGATGGCCCGGCTGCAGCTTCAGCGAGTCCTGATAGGCCGCCTCGGCCTCATCCAGCCGCTTCAGCTCGGTCAGGGCGTAGCCTTTGGCGCGAAGCATTCGGGCGCGATCGGCATCGGCTGCGATCTTCACGGTCGTCAGCCACTGATCGGCGGCGCTCAGCGCTTCCACCGGCCGGTGCATGATTTCCAGGGCCGCGATCTTCTCGTTGACCAGCTTCGGATTGTCCGGCTGCAGCTTCAGCCAGTGCTCGGTGATGGTCAGCGCCGCCTGCGGCAGGTTGCCCTCATTGGCGATGCTGGCCAGCAGCATGGCCGCGTTGCCGTAGGTGTTGAACTCGCGGCGCACGGTCAGGCTCCGGCGCTGGGCCGCCGCGCCCAGCAACAGCGCCAGGTTCGCCGTGGCCGGCACGTCCTCGTCGCGAATGATCACCAGATCCCCGCGTTGCTCGATGCGCGGGTAGCTGGCCGGCGCGTGTTCGAGCACGTCCCGCAGCTCGGCGATGTGTGGGACCATCGCCTGCAGGCTGCCCGAAGCCAGGACCGCCATCACGATCTTCTGGTCCGCCGCTTCCCGGGCGCTGATCGCTGGGGCGGGCGCGAGGCTTTGGGCGAAGGCGGCCGGCGCGGCAAGGCCCAGGGCGGCGGCGATCAGGATGGCGAGGCCACGGCGGTGTCTCATCGTGTTCTTCAACGCACGGGCGGCTGAATGGGCGCTGAACCCCAGCGGCCTATGCCCTCGCCATCAGCACCCGGTTCAGCGGCGTCCACAGCACCAGGATGATCAGCCCGGCCGCCGCCGCCGAGCCGGTGTGCAGCAGCCAGAAGGCCGCTGGGCTCATGCGCTCGTAGAACTGGCCCACATAGCCCACCAGCAGCGAGCCCGCGAACACGCTCAGGAAATAGATGCCGATCATCAAGGCGTTGATCGCCGCCGGCGCAGCCCTGGAGAACAGCGCCATGCCTATCGGATAGACGAACAGGTAGCCGGTCTGGGCCAGGAAATGGAAACCGATGGCCCAGGGCAGGGCGACCTTGCCCGGGCCGGCCAGCCCCGCCGCCACCGCCAGGAGCGAGTAGGCGCTGGCCGCCAGGCCGCAGCCGATCGCCATCTTGCCGAGCGCATTGGGCTCGCGCCCGCGGCGCGCCTGGGCGTCCCACAGCCGGATCAGGATCGGCGCCATGCCAATGGCGATGCCGGCCTGAACCGCCTGCAGCCAGGTCACCGGCAGGGTCAGGCTCCCGACCTGGCGGTCCAGGTGCGCGCGGGCCCAGATCATGTAGGTGTTCAGCACCTGGCCGTTGGCCACCCAGAACAGCGCCACCACCACCAGCAGCACGCCGAGCCCCATGAGCCGCGGCGCGTCGGCCGCGGTGAGCTTCGGCGTCTCGCCCAGCCGCTCGGAGGCCACGTCCAGGGTGTCGGGCGGCAGCTTGCCGTAGCCGGCCAGATAGATGCCAAGGCTCGCCAGCATGCCAACGCCGGCCGCGGTGAAGCCCCAGTGCCAGCCATAGAGTTCGCCCAACGTCCCGCAGATCAGCGGCGCCATGAACACCCCCACATTGGCCGCCAGGTAAAATAACTGGAACGCCGCCTCGCGCCGCCGGTCGGCGCCCACATAGAGGTTTCCCACCTGCGCCGAGATATTGCCTTTCAGCATGCCGCAGCCGGTCATCAGCAGCGCCAGCGCCACGAGGAACGGCGCCTCGAAGGCCATCAGGAAGTGTCCGGCCGCCATCATCGCCCCGCCCACCAGCACCGCGCGCTTCTGGCCCAGCCAGCGGTCGCCGATCCAGCCGCCGAACACCGGCGTGAACGAGCAGAGCCCGGCATAGAGCCCGAAGATCTGGCTCGACAGCGCCTGCGGCGACAGCGGTCCGAAGACCCCCTCGATCCCCGCCCGGAACACCCCGAACCCGGCCACGTGCTCGATGTGCCCGCGATGCAGCAGCTGGCTCGTCATGTAGAGCACCAGCAGCGCCTGCATGCCGTAGAAGGAGAACCGCTCGAAGGCCTCCATGAAGGCCAGGTAGGCCAGGCCCGCCGGATGGCCGAAGAACGCGCGCTCGCGCCCCTCCAGCGCGACATCGGCAAGGGCGATCTCGGCGGCCATCGTTCAGTCCTATTTCGATCCGGGCCAAACCACACTATTTCGGAGCCCATGAACACCGAAGACGTGCTCGACGAATTCCGCGGCGCAGGAGCCCTGCGCGAAGGCCACTTCATCCTGGCCTCGGGGCGTCATTCGCCCATGTTCCTGCAGAAGAACCTGGTGTTCCAGTTCCCCGAGCGCACGGCGCGGCTGTGCAAGGCGCTCGCCGAGAAGATCGAGGCGAGGTTCGGCAAGCCCGACGTCATCGTCTCCCCGGCGGTGGGCGCGATCATCCCGGGCTACGAGACCGCGCGCTGGCTGGGCGTGCCGGCGCTCTATGTGGAGCGCGAGGACGGCGCCTTCCGCCTCAGGCGCGCCTTCAAGATCGCGCCCGGCGCCAAGGTCGTGGTCATCGAGGACGTCATCACCACCGGCGGCTCGTTCCGTGAGGCCGTCGAGCCGATCGCGGCGGCCGGCGGCGAGGTGCTCTGCTGCGCCTGCATCGTCGACCGCTCGGGCGGGCGGGCCGATGTCGGCTACCCGCTGGTCGCCCTGGCCACCCTCGACGTGCCCTCCTACGCGGCCGACGAGATTCCGCCCGCGCTCGCCAGGCTGCCGGCCGAGGAGCCGGGCTCGAAGAGGCTCAAGGCATGAGCCTTCCAACCGCTCATCCCGGCGAAGGCCGGGACCCAGATCCGATGGGGTCGAGGTTCGCTGGACTGGCGCTGCGTCCCTGGAGCCCACATCTGAGCCATTCCATCTGGGCCCCGGCCTTCGCCGGGGTGAGCGGTGAAGGGAATTGCCGTGGCTTCGCTTAGGTTGGGCGTGAACATCGACCATGTGGCGACCGTCAGGAACGCCCGCGGCGCCAGCTATCCCGATCCCGTGCGGGCCGCCGAGATGGCGCTGGCGGCCGGCGCCGACGGCATCACCGCCCACCTGCGCGAGGATCGCCGCCACATCTCCGACGCCGACATCGATGCGCTGGCCGCCATCACGCGGCGCCGCGGGCGGCCGCTCAATCTGGAGATGGCCGTCACCGCGGAGATGGAGGCCATCGCGCTCGCCCACCTGCCGCATGCCGCCTGCCTGGTGCCCGAGCGCCGCGAGGAGGTGACCACCGAGGGCGGCCTTGACGTGGCCAAGGGCCACAACGCCATCACGCCAGTGGTGCAAAGGCTCTCGAACGCCGGAATCCGGGTCTCCTGCTTCATCGATCCGGACCTGGAGCAGGTCGCCGCCGCCGCCAGCGCGGGCTCGGCGGTGGTCGAGTTGCACACCGGGGCCTACTGCGACGCGGTGCGCGAGCGCAATCCGCAGGCCGCCGCCATGCTGGAGAGGCTGCAGGCCGCCGCCGCCGAGGCGGCCCGCCTGGGCCTTGAGGTCCACGCCGGCCACGGCATCGACTACGAGACCGTCAAGCCCATCGCCGCCATCGGCGAGATCGTCGAGCTCAACATCGGCCACTTCCTTATCGGGGAGGCGATCTTCATCGGCCTCGGCCCCGCCATCCAGCGCATGCGCGCGCTGATGGACGAGGCCAGAAGCGTGCGCGCCGCGTGATCCTCGGCCTCGGTTCCGACCTCTCCGACATCCGCCGCGTCGAGGCCAGCCTCGAGCGGTTCGGCAAACGCTTCACCAACCGCTGCTTCACCGAGATCGAGCGCGCCCGCTCGGAGCGCAAGCCCGACCGTGCGGCCTCCTACGCCAAGCGTTTCGCGGCCAAGGAAGCCTGCGCCAAGGCGCTCGGCACCGGCATGCGCCGCGGCGTCTTCTGGCGCGACATGGGGGTGGTCAACATGCGCTCCGGCCAGCCGACCATGGCCCTGACCGGCGGCGCGGCCGCCCGCCTGGCGGAGATCACGCCGGCCGGCCATCGCGCGGTGATCCACCTGACGCTCACCGACGACCATCCCTACGCCCAGGCCTTCGTGATCATCGAAGCGGTCCCGCAATAGGCGCCTCCGGGGCGATCGGGCGCCGGTGACGCCCCACCCTTAGGTTGCAGACCTGCGACGGAAGTCCGGCAACCGTCACGTGTAAGGCCAAGCCGTTACGGCCCTGCAACGTGGCGACATCCGCCCGCGCGTGCGTCGTGGCGAGATGGCCTCGGGGGCTGGACGGGAGGAGATTGGGCGCGTGCTCTCACTGTTGCGCTGGCGTTCGGCGCCCCTGGTCGGCGCCGGCATCCCTTCGGCCATCAGCCCCATCGTCATCGGCGGCTGCGGGTCCAGCGGCACCACCTTGCTGCGCCAGATGCTCGACCGCCATCCGGCCATCTTCTGCGGGCCGGAAAGCACCCTGTTCCTCCACCGCACCACCTCGATGCAGGTCCTGGCCCGGCGCTTCGGATTCGCCGAGGAAGACCTGCGCCACTGGCGCGACGAGAGCCTGACCAAGGTCGAGTTCATCGAGCGCTTCCAGGCCGCCTGCCTGGCGGCGAGCGGCAAGTCGGTCTGGGCCGAGAAGACGCCGGAGAACATCCGCGAATTCCCCAACATCGCCCGCCGCTTCCCGCGCGCCCGGCTGGTCCACGTGATCCGCGACGGCCGCGACGTGGCCTGTTCGCTGCTCGACGCCGAATGGATGCGCCTGGAGAAGATCACCGGCGGCGCCGATCGCAATTCACCGGAGGCGCTGGAGGCGGCCATCGGCTATTGGGCCGAGCGGGTGGCCTTCGGCCGCCGTCTGGCGGGCTCGCCCAACTATCACGAGGTCCGCTACGAGGACCTGCTGGCCGACCCGCAGACCTGCCTGCGCGAGCTCCTTCGGTTCGTGGACCTCGACTGGGACCCGCGCGTCCTGCGGGCCGACGCCGGCGCCCCCACGCCCGATGGCGGACCGATCTTCCACTCCTCCGTCGGCCGCTGGCGCGACGAGCTCAGCGGCCATGAGGCCGACATCGTCGACCGCGCGGCGGGCCCGCTGCTGGCCGAGCTCGGCTACGCCCCCGACCGCAGCTGGATCGCTGGCCAGCCCCGCACGACGCTGAGCCCGCGCCCGCGTCCCTGTCGCCCCGCCGTCCACGGCCTCAAGGGCCGGCTGAAGGCCCTGCGCTGCGAAGGCGTGGCCCTGGCCCTGCTGCTCAAGGACCGCGCCGCGCCGGCCGGCCCCAAGCTGCTCGCCGCCCTGGTCGCGGCCTATGTCGCAGCGCCGGTCGACCTGATCCCCGATCGGCGGCCCGTCGTCGGCTATCTTGATGACCTGGCGGTGGCCGTCCTGGCCCTGCCGCTGATGATCCGCATGGCGCCGGCCGCCGTGATGCGCCGCCATCGCATCGCCGCCGCCCGCTTGCTCAGCCGCCGGGTCTGGCAGGTGGCGCCGCGCCGTCCGCTCGCCGCGCGCCTGCAGCTTCGCGAGCGGCTGTCCCGGGTCTGGGCGGGCCTGCTCGGCGCCTTCACGCCGCCCGGCTATGTGGTCGACGCCGAGCTGCGGTTCGTCACCGTGAGCCCGGGCGCCCTGCGCACCTGGGGCAAGGCGCCCGAGGAGGTGCTCGGCAAGCGCATGCTCGACGTCTTCCCCGGCCCCCCGGGCGAGAGCTACCAGGCCCATCTGGACGCGCTCAGGACCTCGCGGGCCATGCATCTGAAGATCATGTCGCGGGTGTTCGGCCGCCCGATGGAGGTGGCGATCCGGCCGATCTGCGGCGGCCTGCGGGTGCAGTTCGCGCTCGCCGCCTAGCCGGCCATCTGCGACGGGTCGTAGAAGAAGGTCTCGCGCCAGACCTTGTCGCCGCGCCACGTCTGCCAGGCGATCTCCTCCTGGGTCAGGGTCGCGCCGTCCTTGCGCGTGAAGGTGAACCGCCAGCGGATCGCGACCTGGTCGCCGTGGATCAGCGGCCCGCCCAAGAGCTCGGTCTTGACGCCCGCCACCCGCGACAGCGTTCGCGCCTCCCCGGCCATCAGCGCCTCGCGCCCGAGGCGCGGTTCGCCCTGGTTCTCCTGCATGGAGGCGTCGGCGGCATACCAGCGCTCGATGGCGCCCACATGGTCCTCGCTCATCACGTCGGCGATGAAGGCCTCGAGGGTTTCGCGGCTGGGCATTTCCAGAGGCTCCTTCAGGCGGCCGGCGCGGGCAGCCAGCGGCGTGAGACGACCGGCCAGAAGACGTTGAGCGCCAGGCCGCCCAGCACCAGGGCCGCGGCGGTCAGCTTCCAGCCGGGCAGGGGCTCGCCCAGCACCAGGGCCGAGGCCCCCATGCCGATCACCGGCGCCAGCAGGGAGAGCGGCGAGACGGTCGCGGCCGGGTGACGGGCCAGCAGCCAGCCCCACACCGCATAGCCAAACAGGGTGTTGCCCACCGACTGCCAGGCGACCGCGGCCCAGACCGTGGCGTCGGCATGGACGATCGCCCCGCTCACCGCCGGCCAGCCCTCCAGCGCCAGCGCCAGTCCGAACAGCGGCGCGGCGGAGAAGGGCGCGGCCCAGACCACATAGGCCAGCATATTGACCCCGCCATTGGCCCTGGCCGCCATGTTGCCGCCGGCCCAGGAGAGCGCCGCCAGCAGCACCAGGGCCAGGCCCAGCGGCCTGACCTCGGCGCCGGCGTGGGCGATCAGCCAGGCGAGACCGGCGCCGGCCACCGCCAGGGCTGCGATCTGATAGGGCCGCACGCGTTCGCCGGAGAGCCACATGGCCAGGCCCACCGTGAAGAAGGCCTGCATCTGCACCACCAGCGAGGCCAGGCCCGGCGAGATCAGGCTGTTCATGGCGATGTAGAGCAGGCCGAACTGGCCGACCCCGATCAGCAGGCCGTAGAGCGCCAGGTTGCGCCAGCTCACCGCCGGCCGCTTCAGGAAGAACACCGCCGGGAAGAGGGCGAAGGTGAAGCGCAGCGCCGCGAAGGTCAGCGGCGGCACATGGTCCAGCCCCACCCTGATGACCACGAAGTTCGAGCCCCAGACGACGATGGCCGCCAGCGCGAGCAGGGCGTGGCTGACGGGGAAGGACGCGCGCTCCATCGGGGCTATGTGATGGAGCCGGGCCGATGCGGCAAGGCCGTTCAGCCGACGCTTTCGGACGCCGCCGCAGGCGCTATGCTGTCCCAGGATCGAAGGGGAGGGCGCCATGGGGCTGAAGCTGATCGTTTGCGCATTGGCCATGGCGCTGGCGGCGCCGGCGCAGGCCGCGCCCGCCCCATCGGGGCCGGCCAGCTGGGTGGCGAGTTGGGCCGCTCCGCCCGCGCCGGCCATGGCCTCGGCGAGCGGCCGCTTCGCGCAGTTCGCCAGCCCGAGCTTCAACAACCAGACCGTCGTCGACACCGTGCGGCTCAGCGCCGGCGGCGCGCGGCTGCGCGTGCGGTTCACCAACGAATATGGCGCCAAGCCGCTCACCATCGGTCGGGCCCGCGTCGCCCTGGTCGCCGCCGACGGCAAGATGATCCCCGGCAGCGCCCGCGACCTCGCCTTTTCCGGCGCCGCCTCGGCCACGGTCCTGGCGCATGCGCCGCTGGTCAGCGATCCGGTCGCCCTTGCGACCTCGCCGCTCGCCCGCCTGCAGGTCAGCCTCTACCTGCCCGAACAGACCGAGCCTTGCGGCTGCCACGCCCAGGGCGGCCAGCTGGCCGACATCTCCCCGCCCGGCGACTTCACCCACGCCCCGTTCACCCCCGTCGGCCACACCGAGAACCGCGTCTTCCTGTCGGGCGTCGAGGTGGAACGCACGATCAAGGCCCCGGTCATCGTGGCCTTCGGCGACTCCATCACCGACGGCTATCAATCCACGCTCGGGGCCAACCGCCGCTGGCCGGACCGCCTGGCCGAGCGCCTCGCGGCCGCGGGCTCGAAGGCCGCCGTGGTCGACGCCGGCATCGGTGGCAACCGGGTGCTCAGCGACGGCTTCCTGCCGGTCTTCGGCGAGAGCGCGCTCGCCCGTTTCGACCGCGATGTCCTGGCCCAGCCGGGCGCGACCCACCTGGTGATCCTCGAGGGCGTCAACGACATGGGCATGGCGCCGACGCCGAGCGCGCAGGCGCTGATTGCCGGCTATCGCCAGCTCATCGCCCGCGCCCACGCCCATGGCCTGAAGGCGATCCTGGCGACCGTCCTGCCCTACAAGGGCGCGTTCTACTTCAAGCCCGAGGGCGAGGCCGTGCGCCAGGCGGTCAACGCCTGGATCCGCACCGCCCACGAGGCCGATGGCGTGGTCGACTTCGACGCCGTCATCCGCGATCCGGCCGACCCCGCGAAGATGCGCAGCGGTCTGCAGTCCGGCGACTGGCTGCACCCCAACGACGCCGGCTACCGCGCCATGGGCGAGGCCGTCGACCTGAAGCTGTTCCGCTAGCGCCTACTGCGCCGCCGCCGCTGTCGCGGAACCGCCCGGACCGTCGTTCAGATGGGTCTGCAGCCACGCCGCCCAGCGCCGCCAGACGTCGCGCGCGCGGATCGGGTCGGCGGGGCTGTGGCCGGGCACCGGATAGGCGACGAAGCTCACCGGCACCTTGTTGTCCCTGAGCGCGTGGTAGAGCTTGTAGGCCTGGGTCGTGGTCACCCGCCAATCGCCCACGTCGGACATGATCAGGGTCGGGGCCTTCACCCGCCAGGCATAGCTGATCGGCGACTGCACCCAGTAGGATTTCAGGTTGTCGCCGACGAACGGCGAGGGGCCATAGCCCCAGGCCCGCTGGGTGTTGTTGTCCGACAGCGTGTACTGGTCGATGATGTCGGTCACCGGCGCGCCGGCGATCGCCGTCTTCCAGACCTCCGGATAGTTGCCGATCAGCCAGGAAGTCATGTAGCCGCCGTAGGACCAGCCCGTCACCGCGATACGGCTCTCGTCGACGATGCCGCGCTTCTCCAGCGCCGCCACCCCGGCCATCACGTCGCGCCCGGGACCCGCGCCGCTGTCCTTGATGATCGCCGCCTGGAAGGCGTCGCCCAGGTTGTCGCTGCCCCGGTAGTTGGGCTCGAACACCAGCCAGCCATGCGCCGCCAGGCTCTGCGGAATGGGCGAGAAGGTCTCCAGCGACGCCGCTGTCGGGCCGCCGTGGATATAGAGCACCAGGGGCAGCTTCTTGCCGGCCACGTAGTCCGGCGGATAGGTCAGCACCCCGTCCGGCTGGAACTGGTCGCTGGTCCAGCTCACCGTCTCCATGCGCCCCAGCTCGACGCCGTCGGTGGCGGTCTGCAGGTGGGTCAGCTGGACCGGCTTGGCGCCCGGCTTTGGCAGCAGGAACAGCTCCGCCGGATGGGTCGCGTCGCTGGCGGTGAAGACGATGGCGCCGGTCTTGCCAACGCTGCCGCCGCCGCCCGGGTTCAGCGGACCGAGCGGGATCGGCGTCACGCCGCCGCCCAGCTTCTGCAGCCACAGCCTGCCATGCGTGGCCTCCGTCCCGGCCAGCACCAGGCCGCGGCCGTCGGGCGTCCAGCCCACCAGCGACACCGCCCGGTCGAGGTCGGCCGTCGCGTTGGTCGGCGCCCCGCCCGCCAGGTCCGCCACATAGACCGAGGAGATGTGTCCGCGGATGCTGCCGCGCGGATGGGCGAAGGCGACCCGCGCGCCGTCCGGCGAAAGTGTCGGCTCCGACTGCGCCGTCTCCGTGGCGGTGATCGAGCGCAGGCCGCCCGTCGCCACGTCCACCACCGCCAGTCGGCTGGAGGCGCTGTCGCCGGTGATCGGCGAATCGGCCTTCACGAACACCACGCCCTTGCCGTCGGCCGTCCAGGCGAGCTGCGAGGGCGGCCCGCCGGGGGGCAGGGAATTGGGCAGCGACCAGTCGCCCTTGGTCACCCGCCTGGCCGCGCCATCGGCGAGGGCGACGGTCCAGACGTGGGTGGGCAGGACCCGCGCGCGTTCGGTGTAGTTGTTGTTGCCGACCTCGAAGGCGTCCTCGAACTTCGCCTCGCCCTTGAGCTCGGGCGCCTCGTCGGGGGCGGCGTAGGCCAGGGCCGCGCCGTCGGGCCGCCAGGCCAGCAGGCTGATGGCGGTCTTGGAATGGGTCAGCTGGCGCGCATCGCCGCCGGTCATCGGCAGGATGAAGACCTGCGCCTTCTTGGCCGCGTCCTGGGCGAGGAACGCGATCTTGTCGCCGGTGGGCGACCAGCGCGGCGAGCCGACGCCGAGCCGGCCGTGGGTCAGCACCTGCACCTGCTTGGTGGCGATATCCACCAGCTCGAGTTCGCTGTCCCAGCGGTCGTCGGTCATGTTGGCCCGCGCCACCACCATCGCCACGCTGCGCCCATCGGGCGAGATCTGCGGGTCGGTGATGCGCACGATCCTGGGCAGGTCGTCGGCGGAGAACCGCCGCGCCTGCGCCGTCCCCGGCGAAGCCAGCATCGCAAGGCAGACGGCAGCCGCGGCGCCGGATGTCAGAATACGGATCATGCTCAGGTCCCCCACGATCGACATGGGAGGACAACCGCCGCGCGGCGTCAACGCCGTGCGCGCCGTGCGCTCATGACCCAGTCTTCATGGACCCTGGCCTTGCTCCCGGCCTATCCAACGCGTAGCAACACTCCCGTCCGGCCCGCCGGACCCATTCAGGACCATCCATGAGCGAGAACGTGGCCGCGCAGAGCCAATCCAAAACCAGCGCCGCGACTGAGATCGTCGAGATCATCAAGACGGTCGTCTACGCCCTGCTGATCGCGCTGTTCCTGCGCGTCATCTTCTTCCAGCCGTTCACCATCCCCTCGGCGTCGATGGAGCCCAACCTCTACGAGGGCGACTACATCATCGTCTCGAAGTTCACCTACGGCTGGTCGCACCATTCCATCCCGTTCAGCCCGCCGCTGTTCAGCGGCCGGATCATGGACAGGCCGGCGCACCGCGGCGACATCGTCGTCTTCAAGTTGCCGCGCGACAACCACACCGACTACGTCAAGCGGGTCATCGGCCTGCCCGGCGACCGGATCCAGATGAAGCAGGGCCTGCTCTATCTGAACAACGTCCAGGTGCCGCGCGTCTTCCTCGGCGTGACCAAGGAGGATTCCGGCTACGGCTTCGTCCGCGACGTCTTCAAGTACCGCGAGACCATCGACGGCAAGTCCTTCACCACCAACGACTTCGGCACCGGCGAGGAGCTGGACAACACCGACGTCTATGTGGTGCCCCAGGGCCACTACTTCATGATGGGCGACAACCGCGACAATTCCTCCGACAGCCGCGTCCCGCCGGCCGCGGGCGGGGTGGGCTACGTGCCGGCCGAGAACCTGGTGGGCAAGGCGCAGATCATCCTGCTGTCCTGGAAGCCGGGCGCCTCGATCCTCAAGCCCTGGACCTGGGTGCTGAACGCCCGCCCGAGCCGGTTCTTCCACCTGCTGCAATGAACGCCCCCAGATGAACGCGAGGGGGGCGGCCATCGCCGAACTCGAACGCCGGATCGGCCACGTCTTCGCCGACCGCGACCTCCTGGAACTGGCCCTGACCCACGCCAGCGTCGGCAAGGGCGCCCGGAAGGTCAGCGACAACGAGCGGATGGAGTTCCTGGGCGACCGGGTGCTGAACCTGATCGTCGCCGAGCACCTCATCGCCGCCCTGCCGGAGGCGAGCGAGGGCGAGCTCTCCAAGCTGATGGCCAGGCTGGTCAACTATCACGCCTGCGCCGAGGCGGCCCGCGCGGTGGGTCTGCCCGAGGCGCTGCGGCTCGACGCCAGCGCCACCAAGGTCGGCGCGCGCGACAACGACCGGGTGTTGGGCGACGCCTGCGAGGCGCTGATCGCGGCCCTCTACCGCGAGGGCGGCCTCGACGCCGCCCGCCGTTTCGTGACGGAATTCTGGGCCGACAAGTTCGCCAACCTCGACGCGCCGGGCAAGGACCCCAAGACCATGCTGCAGGAATGGGCCATGGCCCGGGGCCTGGCGCTCCCGGCCTATGCGTTGGTGAAGCAGGAGGGGCCCAGCCACGAGCCCCGCTTCACCATCGAGGTGCGCGTGGCCGGCGTGGAACCGCAGACCGCCGTCGCCGGCTCGAAGCGCGACGCGGAGAAGGACGCCGCCCAAAAAATGCTCGACCGCCAGATGCTCGACCGCCAGCTTCCCGATAGTCCGGAAAACCCGTCATGACGCCCAAGGGAACGACACGGGCCGGCTTCGTCGCCATCATCGGCGCGCCCAACGCGGGCAAGTCGACGCTGACCAACCGCCTGGTCGGCGCCAAGGTCTCCATCGTCACCCAGAAGGTGCAGACCACCCGCTTTCCGGTTCGCGGGGTCGCCCTGGAGGGCCAGACCCAGATCGTGCTGGTGGACACCCCGGGGATCTTCCAGCCGCGCCGCCGGCTCGACCGCGCCATGGTCCGCGCCGCCTGGGGCGGGGCCGAGGACGCCGACGCCATCGTCCATCTCGTCGACGCGCCGGCCGAGCTCGCCGTGCAGGGCGGCGGCGGCTCCGGCGCCGACCGCAAGGCCGCCGAGGACGTGGCCTCCATCGTCGAAGGCCTCAAGGCCGGCAAGAAGACCGCCATCCTGGGCCTCAACAAGATCGATGGGATGAAGCGCGAGACGCTGCTGGAGTTGTCGAAAACCCTATTCGAAACCGGCGTCTATTCCGACGTCTTCATGATCTCGGCCAAGACCGGCGCGGGCGTCGACGACCTCAAGCGCGCGCTCGCCCAGCGCATGCCGGAAAACCCCTGGTTCTATCCCGAGGACCAGACCGCCGACCTGCCGGCCCGCCTGATGGCGGCCGAGATCACCCGCGAGAAGCTCTATCTGCGCCTGCACGAGGAGCTGCCCTACGCGGCCTCCGTCGAGACCACCAGTTTCGAGGAGCGCAAGGACGGTTCGGTGCGCATCGAACAGACCATCTATGTCCAGCGCGAGAGCCAGCGGCCGATCGTGCTGGGGGCCGGCGGCCAGACGCTGAAATGGATCGGCCAGAAATCCCGCGAGGAACTCACCGAACTGTTCGGCCACACCGTGCACCTCTTCGTGCACGTCCAGGTCGACGAGGGCTGGGCCGACCGGCAGGAATTCTACGGCAGCATCGGGCTCGATTTCGATGTCTGAAAATCCCCCTGTCATCCCGGTTTTGGCCGCAGGCCAAAGACCGGGACCCCCGACGCCTGATGGTCGAGATGACGCGGTGGCGGCGCCGATTTCCAAATCCGACGATCAGGTGCTGGGGGTCCCGGTCTTTCGCTTCGCGAAAATCGGGATGACAGTTTTGGGATTGCTCCTGGCAAGCCCCGCGCTCGCCGCGTCCCGCAGGACGAGCTCCGACGAAGCCGCCGTGGGCCGGGTGCTCGACGCCTTCCACGCCGCCGCCGCGCATTCGGACTTCAAGGCCTACTTCGACCTCTTCACGCCCGATGGCGTGTTCATCGGCACCGACGCGGCCGAGCGCTGGAGCGTCCCGGAGTTCAAGGCCTACGCCAAGGCGCCCTTCGCCGCCGGCAAGGGCTGGACCTACACGCCGCGCCAGCGCCACGTGACCCTCGCCCCCGTCGCCTGCAGATGCGTCGCCTATTTCGACGAGTTGCTGGACTCCAGGTCCTACGGCACGAGCCGCGGAACCGGCGTGCTCCTCAAGGGACCCCACGGCTGGAAGGTCGCCCAGTACGCGCTCACCTTCCCGATCCCCAACGACCTCGCCAAGGACACCACCGACCGCATCAAGGCGTTCGAGGCGAAGGCGAAATAATCCCGTGTCATCCCGGTTTTGGCCAAAGGCCAAAGACCGGGACCCTCGGCGCCTGATGGTCCGAGCTGACGCGTTGGCGGCGCCGTTTCCAAGCCCAACGATCCGGCGCTGGGGGTCCCGGTCTTCGCGTGCCGCGAAACCGGGATGACACCCGAGTTTCAGTGCTAACAAACGCTATGGAATTCGAGGACGACGCCTTCGTGCTCTCGGCCCGCGCCCACGGCGAGACCGGCGCGGTGGTCGAGCTGCTCACCGCGCGCCACGGCAAATATGCCGCCCACGTGGCCGGCGGCGCCTCGCGCAAGATGAAGGCCTTCCTGCAGGCGGGCTCGGCGGTGGTCGTCCGCTACCGCGCCCGCACCTCCGACCAGCTCGGCTCGGCGCAGCTGGAGCCGGTGGGCGAGGGGCCCTCGGCGCTGTTCGACGACGCCCTGGCCCTGGCCGGCCTATCGGCGGCGGCCGCGGTCGCCGCCGGCGCCCTGCCCGAGCGCGAGCCGCATCCCGGCGCCTACCTGGCCTTCGAAGCCCTCTCTACAGCCCTCGCGAACCCGGAAATCTGGCCCGCCGTCTTCGTCCGCTACGAGGCGGGCCTCCTGGAAGAGCTGGGCTTCGGCCTCGACCTCTCCAAGTGCGCCGCCACCGGCGCCCTGGACGACCTGGTCTACGTCAGCCCCAAGACCGGCCGCGCCGTCTCCCGCGCCGCCGGCGAGCCCTACAGGGACCGCCTGCT
>NZ_DASZBG010000104.1:0-3491 GCF_035944335.1 Phenylobacterium sp.
GCTCTGGTGGCAGGCGGCCAAGCGATGAGCGCGGACCGCAATATCTCGCCCGCCAGGCGCCGCTACCAGATGCGCTTCTGGCCGCTGATGGCCCTCTACGCGGTGCTGATCCTCGGCGTCGCCCTGCTGATCAAGCACGCCCCGCCGCCCGGCGCCTGGCGCTATGTCGCCGCCGCCGCGCCGGCCTTGCCGATCATCGGCATCATCGTGGTCTTCGGCCTCTACCTCGGCGAGATCACCGACGAGTTCCGCCGCGCGGTCATCGTGCAGTCCATGCTCTGGTCGCTGGGCCTGGTGCTGGCCTTCAGCACGGTCTGGGGCTTCCTGGAGCTGCTGGCCGATGCCCCGCACCTGCAGCTGTGGTGGATCTTCCCGATCTACTCGGTGGGCCAGGGCGTCGCCGAGCACCTCATCCGCCGGAGGTACGCGTGATGAGCTCCGAGCAAACCCGGCGCCGACTGAGCCAGGCGGCCAAGCGCGCCACCGCCAGGCGGCGCTTCCAGCTGCGCTTCCTCGTGCTGATGGCCGCCTACTTCGGCCTGCTGTTCGCCGTGGATTTCCTGCTGAAGACCTACAGCCTGCCGGCGCCGCTGAAATACCTCGCGGCGATCGTCCCGGCCGCGCCGATGGTCGGCGTCATCGCGGCCCTGGGCCTCTATCTCGCCGAGGAAGCCGACGAGTTCCGCCGCGTGCAGCTTGTCCAGGCCATGCTCTGGGGGATCGGCCTGACGCTCGCCGTCACGACGGTGTGGGGGTTCCTCGAGTCCTTCGCCGGAGCGCCGCGCCTGCCGCTCAGCTGGGTCTTCCCGATCTTCTGCCTCGGCATGGGGGCGGCCCACCTGCTGATCCGTCGGTGGTACCGGTGAAGAACCGCCTGAAGGTGCTGCGCGCCGAACGCGACTGGAGCCAGGCGGACCTCGCCGAGCGGCTCGACGTCTCGCGCCAGAGCGTCAACGCCATCGAGACCGGCAAGTACGACCCGTCCCTGCCGCTGGCCTTCCGGATCGCGCGGCTCTTCGACATGGCGATCGAGGCGATTTTCGACGACGAATAGACGTGTTTTCACAACTTCGAATTGCAGTACGCTCAAGCTTCGTAGGGGGTTCAATGTCGCAACGTTTCCATCTGGCGGCCCTGGCCGTCGCCGCGGCGATCGCCGCGCCCGCCGCCGCCCAGGCCCAGGAGGCCACCGGCGCCTGGCACGGCGTGTTGATCGCCGGTCCCAACATCCTGCGCGTGATGATCAAGGTGACGGCGGGGCCGGACGGCAAGCTTGCCGGCCAGTTCTTCTCCATCGACCAGACTCCCCAGCCCTTCGCCCTCTCCGACGTCAAGGTCGCCGGCGGGACGCTCTCCTTCGGCCTGCCGCAGATCGCGGGCAGCTACGAGGGCAAGTGGGACGCGGCCCGCAATGGCTGGGTGGGCGTCTGGAAGCAGGGCCCGGCCAGCCTGCCGCTGACCTTCGACAAGGGCGAGTTTCCCGCCGCGCCGCCGAAGGCCGCCGCGCCGCCGCCGCCCGCGGCCCAGGCGAAGCCCGCCGCGCCCGCCGGCAAGACGGTCGAGAGCCTCACCGTCCAGGGCCAGTCGCAAGGCACGCGCATCGACATCGACCGGCGCAGCTACGACCTCACCAAGGACCTCCAGGCCCAGACCGGCTCCATCGCCGATGCGCTGCGCAACATCCCCTCGGTGCAGGTGGACGTGCAGGGCAATGTCTCCCTGCGCGGCGACCCCAGCGTCACCATCATGATCGACGGCAAGCCCTCCTCGCTGTTCAAGGGTCCGTCGCGCGGCACGGTGCTGCAGAACCTGCCGGCCAATGCGTTCGAGCGGGTCGAGGTGATGACCAACCCCTCGGCCGCCTTTCGGCCGGACGGCTCGGGCGGCATCATCAATCTGATCCCCAAGAAGGTGCGCCAGGTGGGCCGTTCGGGCTCGATCCGCGCCACCGGCGGCCTGGGCGACAAGGCGCAGCTCAACCTCAACCTCAGCCAGGTCGGCCAGAAGCTCACGCTCTCCGGCGACGCGGTCTGGGCGCACGAGAAGCAGAAGGTGACGCTCAGCGACCAGCGGTCCAGCCTGGATCCGATCAGCGGCAGGTTCCTCGACAGCGCCGAGCACAGCTTCATCGCCCAGACGGTGGACCTCGGCATCGGCCGCGCGGCCTTCGACTACGATCCGGATTCGAAGACCCGCATCTCCGGCGAGCTGCGCGGCACCGCCATCCACGCCGACGCCGAGGTGGCGACCGACTTCCTCGGCCAGACACCGGGCGGCGCGCCGATCGCCTTCAACCGCTTCGGCCCGGTGACGCTCGACCAGTTGAATCTGTCGGCCAACGCCAGCTGGCGGCGGAAGTTCGGCTCCGAGCCGGACCACGAACTGGTCGTGGACCTGACCCAGGACCGCAACACCCAGAGCCAGAAGCGCCAGGAGGTGGTCACCGGCTTCGGCGCCCGCAGCGAGCGGATCACCAACGACAACGACACCGACCAGAGCCACGTGAAGGTCGACTACACCCGGCCCTTCGAGAACAACGCCAAGCTCAAGGCCGGCTACGAACTGGAGTACGACCGCTCGGATTTCAACAACACCGGGTTCACCGGCCTCACCGCCGGGAGCGAGACGCCGAACGCCTCGCTGATCGACGACTTCAGGGCCAACCAGGCGATCAACGGCGTCTACGCCACCTGGCAGCAGCCGTTCGGCAAGCTGACCGTGCTGGCGGGCCTCAGGCTCGAGGACACCCAGATCGACCTGAAGGACCCGGGCACGGGCTTCCGGGGCACGAACGACTTCACGCGCTTCTATCCGTCGCTGCACCTCTCCTGGAAGGTGGACGACAGCCAGGAGCTGCGGGCCAGCTATTCCGAGCGCATCGCCCGGCCGGCGCTGTCCGACTACAACCCCTTCCGGCTCTACCGCGACCCGTTCAACTTCACCGCCGGCAACCCGGCCCTGAAGCCGCAGGTGACCCATTCGTTCGAGCTGGGCTACCAGTACCGCAAGGGCTTCACCTATTACCTGGCGACCCTCTACTACCGCGAGAACGACCGCGGCGTGACCGACGTGGTCAGCGACCTCGGCGGCGGCGTGTTCCTCACCACCAAGCAGAACCTGACGAACAGCAAGAACGGCGGCCTGGAGCTGGTCGCGGCCGGCCGGCTGGGGTCAAAGCTCAGCTATCAGGTCCGCGCCGACGGCTTCCACAACGAGATCGACGCCACGGGCCTGGGCTTCGCCGGCACGCGCTCGACCTGGGCGCTGTCCGGGGGTGGCTCGCTGACCTACCAGGCGACGCCCAAGGACCAGTTCCAGATCTTCGTCCAGGGCACCGGCAAGCGGCTGACGCCGCAGGGCTTCCACGAGCCCTTGGTGCTGACCTTCCTGGGCTACCGCCACCAGTTCAACAAGGACTGGGCCTTCTCGGTCTCGGTGCGTGACGCGCTGGCTTCGTTCAAGGACACCCTGGTGATCGACACGCCGACCCT
>NZ_DASZBG010000105.1:0-2179 GCF_035944335.1 Phenylobacterium sp.
ATGCCGACGCCCAGCAGGCCGGCCGGCAGCGGGGCCGGCGCGGTCGGGGTGAAGACCTGCACCTCCACGTCGGTCAGCCGGCGGCCGGCGAACTCGACGGCGCTGGCGCGGACCACCTGATCCTGGCTCATCCCGCCCAGGCTCACCGAGCGGCCGGTGGTGATCCGCCGGTCGGCCAGCAGGCCCAGGGTCTGGGCGGTGTCCTGGGAGAGCGCCAGGTCCGAGGTGGCGCCGGTGTCGACCATCACCTCGATCGGGGCCGAGCCCTCGATACTGACCGAGGTCATCAGCGCGCCGCCCTGGCTACGGGTCTTGGCGACCGCCGCGCCGGGCGGCGGCTGGAAGGCCTCGGGCCGGACGAACCGCGCCCGCCCGTTGGGCCAGTCGATGTCGACGGCCAGCGCGCGCAGCACGTCGCGGCCGATGAGCATGGCGAACGGCCGGCGGATCACGCCCGAGAGGGTCAGGAGCTCCAGGGTCGCGGCCCGCATGCCGCGCAGCTGCAGGGGGCCGATGGCCAGGTCCAGCGAGACGGTGTGCGTCAGGGCAGGCGCGCCGCTGACCCCGAAGGCCAGTAGCGGGATGGGTGAATCCTTGAGTCCCAGCCGCTGCGCCAGCCGGCGGTCGATGGCCGAGAACTGCGCCCCGGAATCCACCACCACCCGGATCGGAATGCCCCCCACCCGGGCCGGGAGCTCCACCAGCCCCGCCGGATCGGGCAAGGCCATCCAGCCGCTGTCGCTGGCGCCATCGGCGAATTCGACGGTGGGCGTGGGAAACAGATAGCGTTCGCGCAGCCACCAGGCCGCGCCCAGGCCGCCGCCCAACAGAGCCAGCTGGCGCAGCAGCACACGCCGCGTATAGCCGACGCGCCTCACCTCGCCGCCCCCGCCGTCATCGCGCCCGCCTCAATGGCCGGAGCCCGGCGAGGCTCACCGGCCGGCCTCGCAACCCCGGCCCGCCGCTCGACGTTGGAACCCGGTGGTCCCGCGGCCGGGGACGGGAGTCGGCCGCCCGGCCACGCCCCGGCGCCGAGCCTTCCCGGCGCGCAATCGTCGAACCGAGATCATGATCCCGCACCCCCGGTCTTTCACCAAACCCGTCCTGCTCCTCGCCGCCAGCGGCCTGGCGCTCGGCCTTGCCGGCTGCAAGGTCGACAATCGCCCCCTGCTGGCGCGCAACGACGCGCCGGACGCCTATTCGGCCCTGCCGCAGCCAGGTCCGGCCTACGATCCCGCAGCCTATGGCGCGCCCAACTATGGCGCCCAGCCCTATCCCGCCAGCTATCTTCCGCCGGAGCGCGCCTACCCCTACGCGGAACGCGCCTATGGCTACGACGCGCCACCGGCCTATGGCTTTGCCTATGGCGACGAACAGCCGTGGGTCTGGGAGACCGCCGACGACGGCTACATGTTCGCCGAGCCCTACGGCGACGACTACCGGTTCTACTATTACGAGCCTGGCGCCGATTATCCCTACTTCGTGCGCGATGCGAACTACGGCTACGCCTACGGCGGCAACGGCGCGCTGATCGCCCTGTTCGATGCGGCCGGCGCGCTCTTGAGCGCCAACGACTACGGCCGCTACGCGCCGGGCGCGCGGCAGTACTGGAGCCGCGGCTACGACCTCTATTCCACCTACAACCGCGCGCCGCGCTACGCGGTCGATCAGAATGTCTGGCGACAACGCGCGCCCAATATCGCCCGCGCCGACCAGCGCCGGATCAACGCCGCGCAGCAGCAACCGGCGTGGCGGCAGTGGCGCGCCAACGCCGCGCCGTCGGTCGTGCAGCGCTTCGAGTCCGTGCGTCCGGGCCGCTTCAGCCCGGGCCTGAACCCCGGGATCAATCGTGGCGAGGGCCGCGCCGACAACGGCCGGCATGAAGGCTGGGCTCGCAACGGCGCGCCGCCCCCCTTCGCGGCCGCCCGCCCGCCCGTGATCGGCCGCCAGGACCGGGGCCGCGGCTTCGGACGCCAGGAGGTTCCGCGCCCAGACCTTCAGCGCCCAGACCTTCAGCGCCCAGGCCTTCAGCGTCAGGACCTTGAGCATCAGGATCGCGGCGGCCGCTTCGCCGAGCGCGGTCAGCCGGCCTTCGCCCCGTCCGTCCAGACCCATGGCCGCGACGCCAACTGGCGCGGCCAACAGGCGCGCATGGCCGAAGCCGGTCAGCCGCCGGCGG
>NZ_DASZBG010000106.1:0-2326 GCF_035944335.1 Phenylobacterium sp.
TCGCCGGCGGAATTGATCCCCGCCACGTCGCCCTGGGTGGTCACCAGCTGGCCGAAATAGGTGTAGCCGTCGTAGCCGCGGGCATCGATCTCGGCGCCGTTGTGCCAGGAGATCGCAAAGCCGCCGTGCGCCGTCGCCGACTCGGTGATGCCCCCGCTCGCCGCGCCGAGCTGCTGCTTCTCCTGGCCCATGTTCGAGGTGGTGACCACATCGGCCCAGGCGTGCTGTACGCCGTTGTCGGTCTGCACCCAGTCGAGCACGGCGTTGCCGTCGGACAGGAAGCCGCCCTTCATCTGCAGGCTCTCGATCGTGCCCACGGCGATCGGCGTCGCGGCGGAATAGGTCGTGCCGTCCTTGTAGGAGGCGAACACCGCCCCGCCCTGGTTCCAGATCAGCAGCGCCTTGGTCCCGGCCGCGCTGAGCTCGGCCGAGGTGGCGTGCTGCGGATCGGCGGAGATCTCCACCACCCGGCGGGTGGTCACCGCCGTGTGGTCGTCGTCGAAGGTCTGGACGGTGAGCGCCGGCTGGCCCGCGACGACGGCGCCATTGATGTGCAGCGTGCCGCCCGGCGCCAGCGGCGTCAGGTTCTGCACCACGCTCGACCCATCCGGCAAGGCGTAGGCGCGGATGTAGTCGATCTGCATCGAGGCGGGGAACTTCGAGGGGTCCGGGTTGCCGCCGAACCCGCCGATCGCCAGGTTGGCGATCATGTACATCGGGCTGGTCCAGGTGGCTGGCGTGGCGGTCTGATAGACCGCCTGGTCGTCGTAGTAGTAGGTCACCGTCGTCGGCGTCCACAGCATGCCGTAGGTGTGGAAGCCGGTGATGTCGCCGGTCTTCAGCACGTTGGAGAAGGCCGAGGCGTTGCCCGCGCCGCCATAGCCGCGCACGAAGTCGATCTGGTTGTTGTTGGCGATGTCTTCGGTGATGTCGGCCTCGATGCCCGAGCCGTTCGGGTCGGGCACCATCCAGAAGGCGGGCCAGGCGCCGGTGGCGGTCGTGGGGATGGCCGCCCGCATCTCGAAGTAGCCGTACTTCTGTTCGAAGATGCCGCGGGTGTCGATCATCCCCGACGAGTAGCTGCCGCCGTAGGCGAAGCTGGAATCGCTGGCCGCGAACGGCTGGGCCGTCATGGTCAGGACGCCGCCCGAGACGCTGAACGGGTTGTAGCCCAGCGGATGGTCGGCGGTGCCCTGGAAGTCGGCGCTGATGTAGCGCTGCAGCTCGCCGTTCCCCTGCAGGGTGTAGTTATTGATGTTGTGCGGATCGAACCCGAAGTTGGTCTGCCAGTGTCCAGTGTTGTTCGAGAAATTGTAGACCTGGAAGGTGTTGAAATCGTCGTTGAAGGTCTGGGGCCCCAGCTTCGTCCGGTCGAGCGGCAGCAGGAACTGGCTGGAAGTGAACGACGAGGGCGTGGTGTTGCGGAAGATCAGCACCTCGTTCGCATCGATCTGCAGGGAGACGTCGGCGCCCTTCTGGGTCATCGCCGCCTGCACGTCGGCGAAGGTCTTGAAGGCGGCTCCGGCCAGCTGGATCTGGTCCTTCGACTGCCAGCCGTAGATGACGTCGTTGCCCTCGCCCGCCTTGACCATGAAGGTGTTTGCGCCGGCGCCGCCCACCAGCACGTCGTTGCCGGGGCCGCCGTAGATGGTCTCGGCGTCGTTGCCGACCACGATCAGGTTGTCGAGGCTGTTGCCGGCCGCATAGTTGAAGGCGCCCGACGAGGTCAGGTTCTGGACGTTGGCCGGCAAGCTGAACGAGGCGAAGGCGGTGACGCTCTTGACGCCCGACAGGCCGGGATCGACCCGCACGATGTCCGAGGGATCCTTCACATAGAAGATGTTGTCGCCATTCGACCCGATCAGCACATCGCCCGCGCCGCCGCCGGAATCGACGCTGGAAGGTCCGGTGGGCGCGGTGAGGGTCTCGTTGCCGGCAGAGGTGCCGTAGACATTGTTGGTGGGCGAGGCGCTCTCCGGCATCGCTTGGCCAAGGTAGTTGAAGTAGGGCACTATCGGAAGTCTCCGCTGGAAGCGGTAAGCAAAACTGCAAACCCATGGCTTAGGTTCACTGCAGCAGAGCTTCAGTTTCGAGATTTCTTGGGCCCGTGTTCTTTACACCTTGACCATAAGACTTGGTTCGGCCGCGATGGGCGACCACAACCATCTTGAGCGGCCGTTTGTTCCCGCCCGCTAGTGGAAGATCCAGTCGCTGGCGGTGAGGCTGGACGCGGCCACATGGCTCAAGGTGGCGATCTTGGTGCCCCACGGGTCGGCCGTCCCGTGACCGTCGCGGTCGAAATAGATCCAGGTGTTGCCCGAGCCGT
>NZ_DASZBG010000107.1:0-2857 GCF_035944335.1 Phenylobacterium sp.
GTCTGGCGCACCTCGTCGATCACGTCGTCGACCTGGCTGAAGCCGTCCTTGGCGACGGGCCTGACCTCCACCGGCGGGTCGATCAGGCCGGTCGGGCGGATCACCTGCTCGGTGAAGACCCCGCCGGCCCGGTCCATCTCCCAGGGCCCGGGCGTGGCCGAGACCGCCACCGAGTCCGGCCGCATGGCGTCCCACTCCTCGAACTTCAGCGGGCGGTTGTCCATGCACGACGGCAGGCGGAAGCCGTATTCCGCGAGCGTGAATTTCCGCCGGTAGTCGCCGCGGTACATGCCGCCGATCTGCGGGATGGTCTGGTGGCTCTCGTCGACGAAGAGGAGGGCGTTGTCCGGCACATATTCGAACATGGTCGGCGGCGGCTCGCCGGGCCGGCGGCCGGTCAGGTAGCGGCTGTAGTTCTCGATCCCGGCGCAGGAGCCCGTCGCCTGGATCATCTCGATGTCGAAGGTGGTCCGTTGTTCGAGCCGTTGCGCCTCCAGGAGCTTGCCGTTGGCCACCAGCCAGTCCAGCCGCTCCTTCAGCTCGTCCTTGATCGAGACGATCGCCTGGTTGAGCGTCGGGCGCGGGGTGACATAGTGGCTGTTGGCGTAAATCCGGACGCCCTTCAGGTCGGCGGTCTTGCGGCCGGTCAGCGGGTCGAACTCGGTGATGGATTCGATCTCCTCGCCGAACAGGCTGATCCGCCAGGCGCGGTCCTCGTAGTGGGCCGGGAAGATCTCGATGGTGTCGCCGCGCCGGCGGAAGCTGCCGCGCTCGAAGGCGGCGTCGTTGCGCTTGTACTGCAGCGCCACCAGGTCGCCCATCAGGCGCTTCTCGTCGATCTTCTCCCCGGGCTTCAGGTCGAAGGTCATGGCCGTGTAGGTCTCGACCGAGCCGATGCCGTAGATGCAGCTCACCGAGGCGACGATGATCACGTCGTCGCGCTCCAGGATCGCCCGCGTCGCCGAGTGGCGCATGCGGTCGATCTGCTCGTTTATGGAGCTGTCCTTCTCGATATAGGTGTCGGTCCGCGGGACGTAGGCCTCGGGCTGATAATAGTCGTAGTAGCTGACGAAGAACTCGACGGCGTTCTCGGGGAAGAAGCTCTTGAACTCGGAATAGAGCTGGGCGGCCAGCGTCTTGTTGGGCGCCAGGATCAGGGCCGGGCGCTGCGTCGCCTCGATGACCTTGGCCATGGTGAAGGTCTTGCCCGAGCCGGTGACGCCCAGCAGCACCTGGTCGTGCTCGCGCCCTTCCAGCCCGGCCACCAGCTCCTGGATCGCCTGCGGCTGGTCGCCGGCCGGCTGGTAGTCGCTGACCAGCTTGAAGGCCCGCCCGCCCTCCGACTTGGCCGGCCGCTCGGGACGGTGCGGCTTCCACAGCACGCCGGTCCCTTCGCCATAGTCGAAATCGACCGGCATTTCGGCGACGCCGGTTCCGGCTGGCGGCGCGGCGGTGGTTGTGGTCCTGGCCATGAGCGTCAGAAGGTAGGTCCTGCGCCGCCCTTATTCCAGCGCCGCCATGGCGGTTGCTGACAGCGGGTTGGCAGCATCACGCCGCTCATTCCGGCGAAAGCCGGGACCCAAGCTGAGTCAGGTCTTCGCCTTCTTCTTCCGCGGCTTCTTCACCGCCGCCGGCCGCGCCCGCTTGACCAGCGCCTTCAGCACCTCGTCGCCGTGGGTGACCAGGGCCATGTGACCGGCGCCTTCGAGGATCACCAGCTCGGCCTTCATCGCCGCCGCCGCCTCGGTGACCAGGGCGGTGGGGGTCTGCAGGTCGAGGTCGCCCTGCAGGAGGGTCGCCGGAACCTCGAGCCCATAGCCGCCGTCGGCCAGCCGCCAGCCCATCACCTGGTCCCAGAGCTGGTCCATCGAGAACCTCGCCCCGGCCTGGAAGTTGACGAGGTCGCGCAGCTTGGCGTCGGGCGCCAGCAGCATCTCCAAGGGCGCCCGGCGGAACACCGCCCGCTCCGCCTTGGGCATGGTCGAGATCAACAGCTTGCGCTGCTTGATCAGCGCCTTGAGGGTCGGGTAGGGCGGCGGGCCGATGGCCTCCAGGGCCTGGGCGGAACGCTCCTCGCCCTTGGCCCGCAGCCGGTCGATGGCGCCGAAGTAGGAGAGCTGCTCGCCGCGCGCCATGTCGATGACCTGGCCCGCGCCCACATAGGCGGCGAACAGGTCGGGCCGGGCGCGCACCATCTCGACGCCCAGCAGGCTGCCCCAGGAGATGCCCAGCACCACCAGCGGCCGCCCCGGGAACCGCCGGCGCAGGTCCTCGGCCAGCTCGATGCCGTCCACCACCATGCGCCCGATGGTCAGCTTGCCGCAGCCGGCCTTGCCGTTGCGCTGCAGGGTGCGCCCCGCGCCGCGCTGGTCCCAGTTGACCACGGTGAAATGCTCGTCCCAGCCGGCGAACAGCTTGCCGGCCAGCACGCTCAGCGCCGAGCCCGGCCCGCCGTGCAGCACCAGCAGCAGCGGATTGTCGAGGTTCCGACCGCGGATGGTCACCCACTGGTCGATGCCGCCGACGGAGATCCAGATCTTCTCGTCGATGCCCTCGGCGAGATAGGCCTTGGCCCGGCCCGCCCGCTGGATCGCGCCGCGCACCACGAAGGCGCCGGCCACCAAGCCGACCGCCGCCAGCAGCGCCTTGGCGCCGCCGCCGCCGGACCTGTCGGCCGATCTCGGTTCAGGACTGGGTTTCGCCACCGCTCACCTCCGCGCGTTCAACCAATCCCGGACGGTCTGGTTCACCAGGGCCTCGGCGTCATGCTGCACGAAGTGGCCGGCGCCGGGGATCATCAGGATGGTGGTGTCGGCCTGCACGTGCTCCCAGGCGCCATTGTGGCCGGCGGCGTTCA
>NZ_DASZBG010000108.1:0-39793 GCF_035944335.1 Phenylobacterium sp.
AGCGGGCTCGGCGCCTCCTCGATGACCTTCTGGTTGCGCCGCTGGATCGAGCATTCGCGCTCGAACAGGTGGACCACGTGGCCGTGCTTGTCGCCCAGCACCTGGATCTCGATGTGGCGCGGGCTCTCGATGAACTTCTCGATGAAGATGCGGTCGTCGCCGAAGCTGGCCTTGGCTTCGGCCTTCACCGCCGGGAAGCCCTCCTCGACGTCCTTGCGGTTCCAGGCGACGCGGATGCCCTTGCCGCCCCCGCCGGCCGAGGCCTTGATCATCACGGGATAGCCGATCTCCTCGGAGATCTTGATGGCGTGCGCCGTGTCGTCGATCTCGCCTACGTGGCCCGGGACCACCGAGACATTGGCCTTCTTGGCGAACTTCTTGCTCTCGATCTTGTCGCCCATCGCGTCGATGGCGTGCGGATTGGGGCCGATGAAGACGATGCCCTCGGCTTCCAGGGCGCGGGCGAAGGTCGCGTTCTCGGAGAGGAATCCGAAGCCGGGGTGCACGGCCTGCGCGCCCGTGCGCTGGCAGGCGTCGATGATCTTGGCGGCGTCGAGATAGGACTGGGCGGCGGGTGGCGGCCCGATGAACACGGCCTCGTCGGCCATCTCCACGGCCAGCGAGTCGGCGTCGGCCTCCGAATAGACCACCACCGTGGCGATGCCCATCTTGCGGCAGGTCTTGATGATCCGGACGGCGATCTCGCCCCGGTTGGCGATCAGGATCTTGGAAAACATCTACAGGGGCATCTCTTCCTCGAAGGGCGGCGGGACCTTAGATTGATGGTCATGAGCACGCCAGCGGTCTCCCCATCCGGTTTCGATCTCACCGCGCCTGACGCGGAGGAACGCAAGCGCCTGGAGGCCTCGCTCAGCCGCGAGGAGGCCGAGGTGCTGCTGCATCACGGCACCGAGGCGCCGTTCTGCGGTGGCCTGCTGGATCAGAAGGATAGCGGCGTTTACGGCTGCCGGCTCTGCGGCCTGCCGCTGTTCCTGCACAAGACCAAGTTCGAGAGCGGCACCGGCTGGCCGTCGTTCTGGGCGCCCTTCGACGAGGCCCATGTGCACGCGGTGAAGGACACCTCCTACGGCATGATGCGCGTCGAGACCCGCTGCGCGCGCTGCGACAGCCACCAGGGCCACGTCTTCCCCGACGGCCCGCCGCCGACCCGGCTGCGCTACTGCATCAATTCGGTGTCGCTGGAGTTCACCCCCGACGGCGGCCATCTGCGCGATCCGCTGGGGCGCGGCGACGACGCTGCGCTGCAGGCTCACGCTACGGCCTAGTGGCCGCCGGGCACCCGTGAGGTGCGCCGCGGCGCCTCGGTGGCGATGGCGCCTTCCGGCAGCGGATGGCTCTCGTCGGTCACCATGATCCGGCTGAGGTTCTGGAAGAAGAACGCCGTCGACCAGCCGACCATCAGGAGGCCGGTGATCGATTCCAGCGACAGCACCACCCGCCAGCCGTCGCGCAGGTGGACGTCGATCCAGCCGGTCGTGGTGTAGGCGCCCAGCGACAGGTAGAGCGCGTCATCCAGCCGGTCGGCGGCGTGGGACAGCCAGTAGAGCAAGGCGTAGGCCCAGATCTCCACGCCGTGGATCACGAAGATGCCCAGCACCATGCCGAGCGGCACCAGCACCCGGTCGACCCGCACCGAGGTGGCGAACTGCAGCACGTGGATGCGCGTCAGCTGGATCAGCATGTTGAGGCCGATCAGGTGCGTGAGCACGGTGAAGAGCACCATCCCCGCGGAGATCAGCAGTTCGCGTGCGAGCCCGTCCACCGGGCGACCTTACGGGGTCCGCGCAGACGCGAAAACTGTGGATGTCTCGGCCATGCGACGATCCGTCCCCGAAGCGGGACCGGGCGGGCGGGACTAGCCTTTCAGGACATATTCAGCTCGCCAGGCGCCAGATCATCCCATGCAACTCAAGGCCTCCCAAGCTCGCGCCCATGCCGACGAGGTTCGCGAGACCAGCGTCACGGTCCTCAAAGGGCTGATCCCGGTCGAGACCATCGACACCTGGAACGCCGCGTTCGGGCCGCTGCTGGCCTGCGCCGTCCGCCGCGAGGGCGACAACCCGAACCGCGGGCCGCACCGCTACTACGTCACCCTGCCCTTCCACGGCCTGTGGGCCGACGCCGCGATCATCGACAACGATGCGGTGATGGCGGTGGTCGAGGAGTTGGTCGGCGCCGACGGCGTCATGTGCCAGCTGGCCAGCGACACGCCCCTGCTGGGCTCCGAGCACCAGGAGCTGCACCGCGACACCCAGCTGCTGTTCCCGGAGAGCGGCGCGGAGACCCCGCCCTACCAGCTGGCGGTCAATTTCCCGCTGGTCGACGTCACCGACGAGACCGGGCCCATGGAATATGCGCCGGGCACCCACATGCTCTCCAAGGCCGAGGGCATGGCCAAGGTGGCAAGCGGCGAGATCCCGCTGGTGCGCGCCTACATGGCCCGCGGCGACGTGATGATCCGCGACGTGCGCCACATCCACCGCGGCACGCCGAACCGCTCCATGACGCCCAGGCCCATGGTGGTCATCGGCTATTCGCGGCGCTGGCTGGCGCGGCCGGAGGTCAGCATCCGCATTCCGGCCGACGTGCTGGTGGGCCTCCCCGAGCGCGCCCGCCGCTGGCTGCGGCACAATCCGGTGTTCGAGAGCCGCGCCGAGGCGGACCGCGCCGACGAGAGCTATCGGGCGTTTGCGTACTGAATATCCTCCCCTCTTGGGGGAGGTGACCCGAAGGGTCGGAGGGGGTTTCCACCGCAGAGGCGCAGCTGCGCCTTCTGAGTGGAAGCCCCCTCACCGCCTTCGGCGGAGCTCCCCCCGAAGGGGGAGCATCCAGGTCAGCGCGACTTGCCGGTGTCCGTGCTCGAGCCGTTCGTGCCGCCGGACTTCGAGGCCTCGCCGCCCGCCGTCCGCGCAGCCGGGATGGCCTCGCCGGAACCGGTCTCACCGCGCATCTGGTGCTCGAGCACGCTGTCGCCGTAGCCCCGCGAGGGACTGGTCAGCGGGTTTCCGCGATCGAGGCGCAGGTTGTTCTGCACGTGGTTCACCCCGGCGATGTCCTCGACGCAGCGCTCGGCGCGGTGCTTGGCCTCGCGGCTGTCCACCGTGCCCGAGAGCGTGATCTCGCCGCCCGACACCGAGATCGAGATGTTGGTGGCGTCCACCCACGGATCGTCGGTCAGCCGCTCATGGGCCTCGTCGCTGATCCGCTCGTCGGCGCGCTTGTAGCCCTTGGGACCTAGACCCCGGTAGTCGCGGCTGCGGTCGCGCTCGGCTTCGTCGCCGCCGAACCAGGAGGCCACCCGCTCGCCGGCGCGGCGGAAGAAGTCGCCCGCCTCGCGGCCGCTGCGCTCGAACCGCTGGCCGCGGTCCTCGTCACGGCGGCGCTCGCCGTCGCGCGGCAGGCCGCCGTCGCCGTAGCCACGTTCGTAGTCGTAGCCGCCGGTGCCGCCCGACGCCATGCGGCCGCCCCGCTCGGCGTCATAGCCGCGCGGCACGTCGCCGTACTCCACGCCGCCCTGGCCGTATTCCGCGCGGTAGATCCGCTCGCCGCCGCCGTCGCCGTAGAAGCGGCCGCCGCCGCCCTGGCCGCCGCGGCCGACCGGGTGGCTGCGCTGATAGCGCTCGGCGCGATGCTCCAGCTCGTATTCGTCGTTCTGCATCGCCGGGCTGACGCCTTGGTAGTCGCGGTCCTGCCAGCCGGGCGGACGGCCCGATCCGGCCTGGCGGTCGCGCGGGGCGCCGCCGCGTCCGCCGCCTCGGCCGGCGCCCCCGCCGCCGTAGCCCATGCCGGTCTCGCGCTCGCCGAACACCCGGTCGCGCCCGGGGCCCGAGCGCTGCGCGCCGAAGGAATTCTCATAGTCCTCGACCGAGCCGCCGAAGCTGCGGTCCTCGCCGCCGTCGAAGCGGCGCTGGTCGCTGCGGCCCATGTCCTCGGAGCCCCGCCGATCGCGTTGCCGCCAGCGGCGCTCGCGTTCGTCCATCCATTTGTCGGCCATGGGAGGTCCTCCGTGCTTGTGCTGAGCTTTGGGCGTAGCTCGCCCTAGCGGCACAACACGGGGGGACGGCGGGGGTTCCTCGAAAACCTAGAGGGGAATGTTGTCGTGCTTCTTCCAGGGGTTCGTGAGCTGCTTGCCCTGCAGGTTCTTCAGCGCCTTGACGATGCGCCGCCGCGTGCCATGCGGCATGATCACGTCGTCGATGTAGCCGCGGCTGGCGGCCACGAAGGGGTTGGCGAAGCGGGCCTTGTATTCGGCCTCGGCCACGGCGAGCTGTTCGGGGCTCTGGTTGCGGAAGATGATCTCCACCGCGCCTTTGGAGCCCATGACGGCGATCTCGGCCGTGGGCCAGGCGTAGTTGATGTCGCCGCGGATGTGCTTGGAGCTCATCACGTCATAGGCGCCACCATAGGCCTTGCGCGTGATCAGGGTGATCTTCGGCACCGTGGCCTCGGCGAAGGCGAACAGCAGCTTGGCGCCGTGGCGGATCAGGCCGCCCTGCTCCTGCCTGGTGCCCGGCATGAAGCCGGGCACGTCGACGAAGGTGATCAGCGGGATCTCGAAGGCGTCGCAGAAGCGCACGAAGCGGGCGGCCTTGCGCGAGGCGTCGATGTCGAGGACGCCGGCCAAGACCTGCGGCTGGTTGGCCACGACGCCCACGGGCATGCCGTCGAGCCGGGCGAAGCCCACGATGATGTTCTTCGCGTAATCTGGTGAAATCTCGAAGAAATCCGCCTCGTCGACGACCTTGAGGATCAGCTCCTTCATGTCGTAGGGCTTGTTGGGATTGGCCGGCACCAGGGTGTCGAGGGAGGGCTCGTCGCGATAGGGCTCGTCGAAGCTCTCGCGCACCGGCGGCTTCTCGCGATTGGAGAGCGGCAGGAAGTCGATCAGCCGGCGGACCTGGGTGAGCGCCTCCAGGTCGTTCTCGAAGGCGCCGTCGGCGACGCCGGACTTCAGCGCATGGATCCGGTAACCGCCCAGCTCCTCGTGGCTGACCTCTTCGTGGGTGACCGTCTTCACCACGTCCGGGCCGGTCACGTACATGTAGCTGGTGTCCTTCACCATGAAGATGAAGTCGGTGATGGCCGGCGAATAGACGTCGCCGCCGGCGCAGGGCCCCATGATCACGCTGATCTGCGGGATGACGCCGGAGGCGAGCGTGTTCTGCAGGAAGATGTCGGCATAGCCCGCCAGGCTTTCGACGCCCTCTTGGATGCGCGCGCCGCCGGCGTCGAACAGGCCGATGATCGGGGCGCCCATCTTCAGCGCCTGGCCCTGGACCTTGAGGATCTTCTGGGCGTGGGCGCCGGACAGCGAGCCCCCGAACACCGTGAAGTCCTTGGAGAAGACGAACACCACCCGGCCGTTGATGCGCCCCCAGCCGGTCACCACGCCGTCGCCGGGGATCTTCTGGTCGGCCATGCCGAAGTCGGTGGCGCGGTGCTCGACGAACATGTCGAACTCCTCGAAGGAGCCCTCGTCGAGCAAGAGCTCGATGCGTTCGCGGGCGGTGAGCTTGCCCTTGGCGTGCTGGCTGGCGATCCGCCGCTCGCCGCCGCCCTGGCGGGCGGTCTCGCGGCGCTTCTCGAGCTGGTCCAGGATGTCCTTCACGCCGCGGCCCTTCATGAAACTGTCGCCGAAGGGGTAGTCGCGGCGGTGCAGCCGCGCAAGGTCAGGCCTCAAGCCGTCGAAGCTCCGAGCCGCGGCCAGCGCGGCGTGGTAGGCCAGATGCGGGCGGGAGCCGGCATGCGCAACGCGATCAAGGCTGGCGGCGCCTATTTCGCCGTGGTGTTCCCCGTGGCGTTCCTGGTCGGGATGGTGCGGGTGCTGTTCGCAGCGCCGCGCCTAGGCGCCCTCGTCGCCGTCGCCCTCGAGATTCCGCTGATCCTCGCCCTCTCCTGGATCGCCTGCGGCTATATCCTGCGGCGTATCCCGGTCAGAGGCCGTGGCGGTCGGTTGGCGATGGGTGGGTTCGCATTCCTGGTGCTGATGGTGGCCGAGGCGGCGCTCGACCTCGCCCTCGGGCGCACCCTGGCGGCGCATTTCGCCGCGATGGGTGAGCCGGCGGGTCTCCTGGGCCTCGCAGGCCAGGCGGCCTTCGGACTGGCGCCGCTGGTTCGCCGCTAGGCGTCCTCCAGGCCCCGGAACCAGCGCTCGAGCATCAGCGCCTCGGCGGTGAGGCGCGCCGTGCGCTCGGCGGCCTCCTCGTCGACGCCCCACTGCTCCTCCTGCCAGCCTTCGTCGAGGCGGGAGAGCTCGAAGGCCTGCTCGCCGGAGAGCCAGCCGCGCTGCAGGGCGATGGCGAGGATGGTCGAGCCGAACAGGCCCGCGCCGAACGCGAGGCCCGCCAGGCCGAAGTCGTCGAGCGACAGCGCGAGCTCGCGGACCTGCTGCAGGGTCGGCTCCGGCTGTGCCTGGTGGACGATGCCGGCGGCGCGCAGGAAGGAGAGCTTGGCCTCCGCCTCGATCCGCTCGAGCACGGGGCCCCAGCGTTGCTGCTGGCGCTCGACGAGGCCCCGCGGCGCCTCGGCCCAGTAGCAGAGCAGGTCGGAGGCCGCGTAGCTCGCCACGGTGTCGGCCGTCTCGGTCCGGGCCGAGGGGATCGCCTCGATGGCGGTGTTGGCGAGCCGGGTGGCGTGCATGCCGGCGACCTCCAGGACTTCGCCCTGCGATCCCCACTCCTGCGCGACCTGTTCGGCGAGGGCGCGGGTGGGCAGGGCGAGGTGGCCGCCGCGAGGCGTGCGCACGGCCCGCCCGTCGAGGCGCACGGCGAAGCCGCCGTCCTCCTCGACCACCTCTACGGACTTGTAGAAGCGGCGCGGCTTTTCAAGAGGTTCACGGTATCCTCGCGCCACCCTGGTCTCCCGCCGAACGACGGATCATCTGCCGTTCATCGTGGAATGGCCATGATGACACGACGTTGCAAGGAGGCGCGCCATGGCTGCCGCCGATCGTGAGCTGAAGGCCGCCATCGCCGCGACCCGTTTTGGCCTGGGCGCCAAGCCCGGCGAGATCGCCGAGGCCTCGCGCGATCCACAGGGCTGGCTGAAGGCCCAGATCCGCCGCGAGGGCGCCGACCAGCCGCAATCGGGCGGCGAGACCACCGCGCGCCGCATCGCCGACCTGCGCGAATTCCAGCAGCAGAAGCGCGAGGTGAAGCAGGAGGGCGCTGCCAACGGCGGCAAGCTGGCCCCCGAAGCCCGCGACCCGGTGAAGCTCGCCCAGAAGCTGCTGCGCGACGACACCCAGACCGACTTCCTGTCGCGCGTGCAGCTGGCCACGGCCACCGACGCGGCGTTCCGCGAACGCTGGGCGCTGTTCTGGACCAACCACTTCACGGTGGCGGCCAAGAACCTGCAGACCGCGACGGTCGTCGGGCCCTATGAGGCCGAGGCGATCCGGCCGCACGTGTTTGGCCGCTTCATCCAGTTGCTGGGCGCGGTCGAGACCCACCCGGCGATGATGATCTACCTCGACCAGGTGCAGTCGGTGGGGCCGAACAGCGAGATGGCCCAGCGGGCCAAGGGCTTCGGCCGGCGTGGTCGCTTCGGGGGTGGCTTCGGCGGCGCGCGGCTGCAGCCGGCGGCGGCCGCGGCGCCGCGCCGCGACCTGGGCCTCAACGAGAACCTGGCCCGCGAGATCATGGAGCTGCATACGGTGGGCGTGCACGGCGGCTACAGCCAGGCCGACGTCACCGAGTTCGCCCGGGCCATGACCGGCCTGTCCATCGGCGGCTTCCGCGGGCCGGACGGCCAGATCGGCGAGCCGGTGTTCCGCGACGTGGCTCACGAGCCCGGCCAGCGGATGGTGATGGGCGTCCGCTACGACCAACACGGCAAGGACCAGTCCGCTGCGATCCTCGCCGACCTGGCCGGGAAGCCGCAGACGGCGAAGTTCATCTGCGGGAAGATCGCCCGGCACTTCGTGGCCGACGACCCCTCACCGGCCCTGACCGCCCGGCTGGAGAAGGCCTGGATGAGCTCCGGCGGCGACCTCGCCCGGGTGGCTGAGGCCCTGATCGAGGCGCCGGAAGCCTGGGCGCCGCAGCCGACCAAGTTCAAGACGCCCTACGAGTTCATCGTCTCCAGCTACCGCGCCGCCGGGGCCCAGCCGCAGGCCTTCGGCCAGGTGGGCCCGATCCTCACCGCCTTGGGGCAGAAGCCGTTCGATCCCGGCTCGCCCAAGGGCTGGGCCGAGGAGGCCGACGCTTGGGCCGCGCCCGACGGCATCGTCAAGCGCATGCAATTCGCCCAGGGCTTCGCCGCCCAGGCTGTGCAGGGCCGCGATCCCAAGGCGCTGGCCGCCGAGGCGCTCGGCGAGCGGATCGCGCCGGCCACCGCCACCGCCATCGCCCGCGCCGAGAGCCGCCCGGAAGGGTTCGCGCTCCTGCTGATGTCCCCGGAGTTCCAACGCCGATGACCCCTCAATCCAAGACCTTCGCGCCCTCCCGCCGCGGCGTGCTCGCCGCCGCCGGCGCCTTCGGCCTTTCCCTGCAGTTCGTGGCGACCCAGAGCTTCGCGGCCGCCGAGAGCGGGCTGGAGAAGAAGAAGTTCGTCTTCGTGATCTGTCGTGGCGGCATGGACGGCCTGACCACCGCCCCGCCGGTGGGCGATCCCGACTATGCGGGCCTGCGCGGGCCCATCGCCCTGCGCGACGAAGCCCTGAAGCTCGACGGGACCTTCGCGCTGAACCCGGCGCTGTCGGCGACCTATGCCCTGGCCAAGGCCGGCGAGGCCCGGATCGTGCCCGCCGTGGCGACGCCCGACCGCGCCCGCTCGCACTTCGAGGCCCAGGACGTGCTGGAGAGCGGCGCGAACCAGGTCTATGGCGCCTCCTCCGGCTGGCTGAACCGCACGGTCGAAAGCCTGGGCCGGGTGCGCAAGGTGAGCGCGCTCTCGGTCGGGCCCACCGCCCCGCTCGTGCTGCGCGGCAAGGCGCCCTACGCCTCCTGGTCGCCGGGCAAGATCGTCGACGGCTCCGCCCGCCTGCCGACCCTGCTGCAGGACCTCTACAAGACCGATCCCCTGCTGGGCCCGGCGCTGGCCCGCGGCCTCGCCACCGAGGCCATGGCCCAGGAAGCCATGACCAATGTCGCCCAGATGAGCCCCGCCCAGGCGGCGGTGACGCCAGCCGCGACCCAACCCCCGCAGACGGCGATGCAGATGGCTGCCCCGGGCGCCCCGGGCCAGCGGCAGGGCCAGGACGCGGCGCGTAAGCTCGGCCTGTCGCTGGCCGGCTTCATGCGCGAGGCGAACGGGCCGCAGATCGCGGCGGTGTCGCTGGACGGCTTCGACACCCACGCCAACGAGGGCGGAGCCCAGGGCCAGCTTGCCACGCGGCTGGCCTATCTGGACGCCGTGCTCGACGGCCTGCACACCGGCCTGGGGCCTGAGTGGAAGAACACCGTGGTGGTGGTGGCCACCGAATTCGGCCGCACCGCGCGGGTCAACGGCACCGGCGGCACCGACCACGGCACGGCCTCGACCGCCCTGTTGCTCGGCGGCGCCCTGAAGCCCGGCGGCATCGTCGGCGACTGGCCGGGCCTGAAGCAATCGGCCCTGTTCGAGAACCGCGACCTGGCGCCGACGCTCGACATGCGCGGCCTGTTCAAGGGACTGCTGCACGAGCACATGGGTGTGGAGCGCGCCGCGCTGGACGCCGCCGTCTTCCCCGACAGCGCCGCGGCGAAGCCGGTCCTCGGGCTGGTCTAGCGCTTCTTCCGCTTGGCGAACGGCTCCGGGTCGGCTTCGTGCTCGTCGAACCCGAAGCGGGCGAAGCCGGCCTTCATCTCGCGGCTGACCGGCGCCTCGAGGATCAGCAACCCCCGCGAAGGATGCGGCAGGACCAGCCGGCGGGCGTGGAGCTGCAGCTTCAGCTCGCCGGAAATCTCCGATGAAGCCTCGGTGTTGTACTTGGGGTCGCCGAGGATCGGGTGGCCGATGGCCAGCATGTGGGCGCGCAGCTGATGAGTGCGCCCGGTGTGGGGCCAGAGCGCCATCCATGCGACCTTGTCGGCGGCGCGCGCCAGGGTGACGAACTCAGTCTCGGCGGTTTCGGCGTCGGGGTCCTTGGGATCGGCCGGCGTCATCATCTCGCGGTCGCCGACGCCGCGCTTGACCAGCGGCAGCTCCAGCACCCCTTCCGACGGCTTCGGCAGGCCATGGACCAGGGCCCAGTAGTGCTTCTCGGTCCGGCGCTTGGCGAAGGCCCCGGCGAGCTTGGCGGCCGCGCCGGGCGTCTTGCCGAGCACCAGCACGCCTGAAGTGTCGCGGTCGAGCCGGTGGACGAGCCTTGGCCGCTCCAGCCCCTCGCCCCAGGCCGAGAGCAGGCGGTCGACGTGGTTGATCGTCTTGGTGCCGCCCTGGACGGCGAGGCCCGAGGGCTTGTTCAGCGCCAGCACCTCCTCGTCCTCATAGATCACCAGGGACTTGGCGAAGGCGGCGTCGCGGCTGTCGATCTTGTTGCGCTCGCCTGGCGGCGGGGGGTCGGGCAGCGGCGGCACGCGGATCTGGTCGCCGGGATTGACCCGGGTTTCGGGCTTCGCACGGCCGCCGTTCAGCCGCACCTGGCCCGAGCGGATCAGCTTGGCCAGTTGGCCCTGGTTGAGATGCGGCCAGCGCCTGCGGAACCAGCGGTCCAGGCGGACGGCCTCCTCGCCGGCGCCGACGGTGATGGTGCGGACTTCACGCATGGCGCCGCCCTTATGGGGCGCGCCGGTCGATAGGGCTAGACGGCGCGGCCGCCGATGGAGGCGCGGACGCCGCGGGCGTCATAGACGTCGGGGCCCGAGGGACGCGCCCCGCGGCCCATGAGCACCTCGAGGCTGGCCTGCAGCGAGGGGCCGCCGCTCAGGGGGAAGCCCGTGCCGACGCCGACGCCCGCGGCGGAGTGGCGGCCGAAGCTCATGCCGCCGACGCCGAGGCTGACGCTGGAGCCGCCGTAGCCGGTCTGGCGGATCGAGCGGTCGACGACGCGGAACCAGTCATAGCCGCCGGCCAGAGCCAGGTCGGCGGCCCGCAGCAGGGCGTAGTCCTGCACCTGCGCCTCCGGCGCGCCGGGACCGCCCTGGAAGATGACGCGATAGCGGTCCGGCTCGATGCGCAGCTCCGAGAAGCCGACGGCGCTGGGGCCGGCCGCGGGCTGGAAATGGGTGGGCTCGGTGGCGCAGGCGGCCAGCGAAGCGCAGGCGATGGCGGCGAGGATCAGGTGTTTCATGGTTCCCTCAAAACGTTCAGGACCTTAGCCACGTTCCGCGAGCCCCAGGGCCGCCGCGAGGTCCGTCATGTCGGCCGGGACCGCGGCCTCGATGCGTTTCGTGCCGCCGGCGGGATGGGGGAAGCTGAGCGCGCCGGCGTGAAGCATCAGCCGCGGGACCGGCTGGCCGCCGACCACCAGCGCGCCGCCATAGCGGGCGTCGCCGGCGATCGGGCGGCCGATGGAGGCCAGGTGCACGCGCAACTGGTGCATGCGCCCGGTCTCGGGCGACAGCTCGACCATTGCGGCGCCGGGTCCCGCGGCCAAGGTGCGGTAGCGGGTCTTGGCGGCTTCCGCGTCAGGATGGTCGGGCGCACAGAGGCGCATATAGGCCTCGCGGCCGATCTCCTCGCGCCGCAGCGCCGCCTCGATCGTCCCGCCCCTCGGCTCCGGCGCGCCGGGCGTGACGATGGCGCGGTAGGTCTTGTGGATCCTGCGCGCCATCATGGCCTTGCCGAGGAAGCCCGCCGCCGGCTTGGTCTTGGCGGCCAGGATCACGCCGGAGGTGTCGCGGTCCAGCCGGTGGATCAGCCGCGGCCTGGCCTTGCCGGGCCTGGCGAAGGCCCAGAGCAGCTCGTCCAGCGTATGGACCGCGATCCGGCCGCCCTGGCTGGACAGGCCGGCTGGCTTGGCGAGCGCGAGCAGCTCCGCGTCCTCGAAGATCACGAGGCTGCGGACGAAGGCGATCTCGTCGGCCGTCAGGCTGACGGGCTGGGCGGCAGGCTTCTTCACCCGGCCTGTGTAGAGGGAAACGCGGCGCCGTCGAAGGCCCTCCTCCTCGTTGGAGGAGGAAGGGTCGCTTCACCCGAAACCGGGAGGCCGGCTACTTCAGCACGCCCCGCTTCGCCATGGTCCAGGAATACCAGGCGAAGAAGATGCAGCCCGCCAGGATCGCCAGGTTGACGATCATACCCTGTTGACCCATCGCCTTGGCGCCGTCGGAGAGCAGGTAGGTGTAGACCAGCATCACCACGAAGGCTGCGAGCGACACCACGAACACATGCACGGCGTAGCGGGTGCGGGCCACGAGCAGCAAGGCGCCCAGCAACGCCCCCCAGACCCCGATGGCCCAGTCGGCGGTCATCCAGACCGGATAGGCGTGCACGTGGGCGATCTGGGCGTCGGTCATGGCCGCCTTCCGCAGGTAGGCGTCGCCCTGCGTCTTGGTCATGAAGTAGTCGTAGGCGCCGAAGGCGTTCCAGACGAGCGCCACCACCGTCACCACCCAATAGTGCCAAGGCGCGCTGGCGCGCGGCGCTTCCGCAGTTGCAGTCATCTTCAGTCCCTCCCCAGAGATTGGGTGAGGCTACACGCTTCGTCCGACAGAACAATGATCGGCGATCAGGAGTCCTTGCGGCGTCTCAGCTCCGCCCAGCGGTCCAGCCGTTCCTTGATGCGCGCCTCCGAGCCCTCGCCTTTCGGCTGATAGAAGGTCCTGCGCTCCATCTCGTCGGGGAAATAGTCCTGGCCGGAGAAGCCCTCGTCGGCGTCGTGGTCGTAGGCGTAGCCCTTGCCGTAGCCGAGGTCCTTCATCAGCCGGGTTGGCGCGTTCAGGATGTGCTTGGGCGGCATCAGGGAGCCGGTCTCCTTGGCCGCCTTCATGGCCGCGCCGAAGGCCTTGTAGACGGCGTTGGACTTGGGCGCGGTCGCCAGGTGCACGGTGAGCTGGGCGAGCGCGATCTCGCCTTCGGGCGAGCCCAGGAAGTCGTAGGTGTCCTTGGCGGCATTGGCGAGCAGCAGGGACAGGGGGTCGGCCTCGCCGATGTCCTCCGCCGCGGCGCGGATCAGGCGCCTGGCGATGAACAGCGGGTCCTCGCCGCCGGCCAGCATGCGGGCGAGCCAATAGAGCGCCGCGTCCGGATCGGAGCCGCGGATCGACTTATGTAGGGCCGAGACGAGGTTGTAGTGCTCCTCCCGATCCTTGTCGTAGGCGGGCGAGCGCTTCTGGAGCACCTGCCCCAGGTCCTTGGTCGAGAGAGGCTTGGCGGAGCCGATGTTGAACAGGGTCTCGGCGAGCGTCAGCAGGTAGCGGCCATCGCCGTCGGCGAGCGCGCTGAGCGCATTGCGGGCCTCGGGCTCCAGCGGCAGGGCGCGGCCTTCGAAGGCCTCGGCCTTGGCGAGCAGCGCCTCCAGGGCCGCGTCGTCCAGCCGCTTCAGCACGAACACCTGGCAGCGCGACAGCAAGGCGCCGTTCAGCTCGAACGACGGGTTCTCGGTGGTGGCGCCGACCAGGGTGACGATCCCTTCCTCCACGAAGGGCAGGAAGCCGTCCTGCTGGGCGCGGTTGAAGCGATGGATCTCGTCGACGAACAGCAGGGTCGACTGGCCGGCCATGCGGCGCACGCGGGCCGCCTCGAAGGCCTTCTTGAGGTCGGCAACGCCGGAGAAGACGGCCGAGAGCTGCTGGAACTCGTAGCCGGCCTCCTTGGCTAACAGGCGCGCGATGGTGGTCTTGCCGGTGCCCGGCGGGCCCCAGAGGATCATCGACGACAGGCGTTTCGCCTCCGCCATCCGGCGGATTGGCCCCTCGGGTCCGAGCAGGTGGTCCTGGCCGACCACCTCGTCGAGCCGTTGCGGCCGCAGCCGATCGGCCAGCGGCGACGGCGCCTGCGGGGTCAGGCCGGCGGCTTCGAAGAGATCAGCCATGCGGGGGGATTAGCACAAACCCCTCGCGGACTAGACCTGGAAGGTCCCGGTCGCCTCCTGGCCGTCCCGCTCGATGGTGATCTGCCAGACCCGGCCGCCGTCGGCCAAGGCGGCAAGGAGATCATGGACCGTGGCCACCCGCCGGCCATTCACCGCGCGGATGATGTCGCCGGGCTTGAACCCCGCCTGGGCCGCGAGAGCCTGTCCGCCTGCGGTGATGATCACGCCGGGATTGGTGAAGGGGTCGATGCCGACCTGATCGGCGACGGCCGGGGAGATGTTGACCACGGTCGCGCCCTGCAACGGGTTGCGGCCGGCGATCACCCGCTCGTCGCGGGCCGGGCTGGACGGCGGCGCTTCGGCGCGCAGGGTCAGCTGCTGCTCGGCCTTGCCGCGGCGGACGCCGAGGCGGACCTGATCGCCGATCCTGTGGGTGCTGACGGCGTAGTTGACGCCGGCGGCCTCGATCACCGGCTTGCCGTCCACGGACGTCACCACGTCGCCCTGGCGCAGGCCGGCCTGGGCCGCGGGCCCGCCGGGCCAGATGTCGGCCACGAGGGCGCCCTGGGGCGTCGCGAGGCCGAGACTGCGGGCGATCTCCGGCGTCACCGACTGCAGGCGCGCGCCGGTCCAGGCGCGGACCAGGGAATGGCCGCCGCCCAGGGCGGTCTCCACCACCCGCTTCACCAGCGCCGAGGGGATGGCGAACCCGACGCCGGAGGAGGTGCCGGACCGCGAGAGGATGAAGCTGTTGATGCCGATGATGTCGCCGTTCATGTCGACCAGCGGCCCACCGGAATTGCCCGGATTGATCGCCGCGTCGGTCTGGATGTAGCTCGAGGCGGCGTCGCCGGAGGGATCGGCGGTGCGGTTCAGCGCCGAGATGATGCCGTTGGTGACGGTCTGGCCGACCCCGAACGGGTTGCCGATGGCCAACGCCAGGTCGCCCACCTGCAGGTCCCCGGTGTCGTTGATGGCCAGGGCCGGCAGCCGCTCGCCGCCCGGCGCGTCGATCTTCAGCACCGCCAGGTCGGTGCGCGGGTCGGCCAGCAACACATGGGCCGGGAACTCCCGGCGGTCGGCAAGGGCGACGGTGATCTCCTGGCCGCCCTCGACCACGTGGTTGTTGGTCACGATGACCCCGTCCGGCCGCACGATGACGCCAGAGCCCAGCGAGCCCACCACCCGGTCGCGCGGCGCGCCGATGCCGAACAGCTCCCAGAACGGATCCACCTGCTGGCGCACGGTGCGCTTGGAGGAGATGTTCACCACCGCCGGGGCGGTCTTCCTGACCACGGGGGCGAAGGACTGGCGCAGGGCGACCGCGCTGGCCGGAACCGCGCGGGTGGGCGCGGGCAGCGGGCCCTGGGCGGCGCTTTGCCCAGCGGGCGAGCAGGCGGCAAGGATGGTCAGGGCGGGCAGCAGGACGCGGATATCGCGCATGGATTTTCTCGGAAACATTCCAGTCGAAGACGACTGCACTGTCCCAACGTTTCAGGCGCAAAAATGGCGTCGCCTCACGCGGGCGTCGGCTTGGCCTCGGACGGGGGCGCGGGATGGCGCGCCGTGCGCAGGGCCAGGAGGAAGGCAAGCACCAGGAGGCCGCCCGCCAGGTAGATCGCCAAGCCCGGCGAATGCAGGGTGGATTCGTGGCGCAGGGACCAGGCGAAGGTCTCCCCGAAGACGATCGGCCCCAGGATCGAGGCGATGCCCTGCAGGCTCTGGTTGGCGCCCTGCAGCTGGCCCTGCTGGTTGGGCGGCACGCGCCGCGTCATCAGCCCCTGCAGGCCCGGCATCATCAGGGCCGAGAAGGCGAAGATCGGAGCGCCGACCAGATAGAGCCAGCCGGTGGGCGCCCAGCCGTACCAGAAGAAGCCCAACGCCCCGATGGCGGCGCCGGCCAGCACGGTGCGCCGCTCGCCGATCCGCGCCACGATCGGCCCGACGGTGAACATCTGCACCAGCACGCCCAGCACGCCGGTGAGCAGGAAGGTGAAGCCCAGGATGCGCGGCGACCAGCCGTAACGGTCGGTCATGTAGAGCACGAAGACCGTCGGCAGCACGACCTGCGACAGCTGGAAGAGGAAGATGACGCCGGCCAGGCCGAGCAAGCCCGGATGCGAGCGCAGCAGGCCCAGAGAGCCCACCGGATTGGCGCGCTTCCAGTCGAACGCCTTGAGCCGCCGCTCTGGCGCGAGGGATTCCGGCAGGATCAGCAGGCCGTAGACCCAGTTGACCGCGGTGATGATCGCCGCCGCGATGAACGGCAGACGCAGGTTGTGCTGGCCCAGCAAGCCCCCGATGGTCGGGCCGATGATGAAGCCGAAGGAGAAGGCCGACTGCAGCATGCCGAATGACTTGGCGCGCTTCTCCGGCGGCGTGACGTCGGCCAGATAGGCGCCGGCGGTGGAGAAGCTGGCGGCGGTCATGCCGTTCAGGATGCGCCCGACATAGAGCCACCAGAGCGTCGGCGCGAAGGCCATGAACAGGAAGTCGACCGCCAGGCCGAAGAAGGAGATCAGCAGGACGGGCCGCCGGCCCACCCGGTCGGACAGCATGCCCAGGATCGGGCCCATGAAGAACTGCATCAGGCCCCAGGTGGCGCCGAACAGCAGGGTCCACTCCGCCGCCGAGGCGGTGTCGCCGCCGGTGAACTGGCGGATCAGGTTCGGCAGGATCGGGATCATGATGCCGAACGACACCGAGTTCATCAGGGCGCTGGCGAAGATGAAGCCGAAGGCCGCCTGACGAGGCGGCCGGGCCGAGGCGGGAACGGTCCCCGAGGCGGCTTCGCTCATCTCTCTCCCCCCACGCCGCGCCATGAAACAAAACCGGAACTTCGGGAACCAGCGTTACGCAAGTTCGCCCAGCGAGGCAAGCTGCGCCCGCCACCACTCCGCCAACCGCATCAAGAGGGCTTGGTCGGGGAAGCCGTGGCGCGCCGCGCCAGGCGGCACCTGGTCGAAGCCGCGATGCTCGACACTGACCCGGGTCTCCTCGCCCACCGCCTCGAACCGGACCTCGACTTCGGTGTGAAGATCGAGCGGGAAGTTCGCCTGGCGATAGGAGAACACCAGTCGGTCCGGCGGCTCCCAGCCGGTGATCCTGCCGATCTCGAACACCTTGCCGTTGGCCAGGGTCTCGGTGAGCCGGCCGCCCTTGCCGGCCTCGAACGCCAGTCGCCCCGGCGCGCGCGGGGTGGTCTGGAAGAGCCCGTTCGGCCGCCACCAGGCGCCGATCTCCTCGACGAAGAGCGCGAAGGCGCGCGCGGGCGAAGCCTTCACCCGGAGCGCCAGATAGACCTTCGAGGTCACGGCGTCTTCGTCTCGACAAAGGCCTTGAACGCGGCGAGCTGTTCGCTCCAGAGGCGTTCGGCCTCCTCCAGCCAGCGCATGAGATGGACCATGGGTTCGGGCCTCAGGGCATAGATGCGCACCCGCGCATCGAATTCCGGATGGGATTCCTCCACCAGGCCGCTCTCGCGCAGGGTCTTCAGGTGGCGGCTCATGGCTGGCGCGGAGAGATCGAGCGCCCGGGCCAGTTCGCCCGCCGGCCGCGGCCGTTCTGCCAGCAGATCCACGACCCGCCGGCGATGCGGATCGGCGAGCGCGGCCAGGGTGCGGTCGATCTGGGCCGGCGCGGCGGCCATCAGATCGCCCGATGCTGGGTGCCGGCGCCATAGGTGACGCCCAGGAATCGGCTTGCCTCGGGAACCAGCGCACGATGCCAGACCCCTCGCGGCACGACGCAGGTCGCGCCCGGCGCCATCTCCACCCGCCGTTCTCCGGCCGGCTCGTCGAGGATCAGGGTCATGCGACCCTCGAGCAGGACCAGCACCTCCTCGCCAGCCGGGTGCATCTCCCAGTGCGGCCAGTCTGCGGTGCTCAGGTAGGCCGCCACCAGGGTGCCCAGCAGGTCGGTGTTCCGGTCGATGGAGGCCCAGAAGGCGTCGTCCACGGTATGGCGCGCCACCCGGCCCTGTCCGTCGAGGCTGAGATAGGTGGTCTCCAGGTCGAAGGCCGGCATCACACCCAGCCCGTGATCTTCATGCCGCTGATCTGTTCGGCCTCCTCGCGGGTGACCGCCTTGACCGTCTGGCCGACCGTCCAGATGTGGCCTTCGGGGTCGCGGCAGCGGTAGGTGCGGTCGCCATAGAACTGGGTTTCCGGCGCCATGATGATCTCCGCCCCGGCCGCCCGTGCGCGCGCGCAGTGGGCGTCCACGTCCTCCTCGATCTGCAGGTGGATGGTCTGGGTGTTCTTGCCGCCGATCGATCTGGGGCTCTTGTGGTCGGCGGACCACTCGTTGCCGACCATCACCGCGGCGTCGCCGTAGCGCATCTCCGAGTGGGCGAGCTTCCCCTCGCCGTCTTCGATCAGCATGAACAGCTCGAAGCCGAAGGCCTTCTCCAGGAAGGCGAGGGCCGCTTTCGGATCCTGGTAGCAGACCGCCGAGATCATGTTCGGGCGCCAGTCAGCCATGACCGGCCTCATCCAGCGTGGCGTGGATCTTCAGGCCGGTGGCCTGCTCCATCTCCTGGGCGCTGACCACACGGACGTCCTGGCTGAAGTTCCAGACATGGCCCTCGGGATCGACCACCCGGTAGGTGCGCGCGCCGTAGAACTGGTCCTCGGGCTCGGCGGTGATGTTGGCGCCCTGCGCCTTTGCATGGGCGAAGTGGGCGTCGAGGCCGTCGTCCAGGTGGACGCGGACGAACTGGGTGTTGACGCCCTCGACCGTGGCGGGGCTGCGCATGCGCGCGGGGCCGACGATGGCGCCCTGCCACTCGCCGCCGATATTGAGCACGCCGCCGTGGAAACTCATCTCCGAGTGCGCCAGCTGACCTTGCGCGTCAGTGACCAGGGACGAGATCTCGAAGCCGAACACCCGCTCCAGCCATTTCAGGGCGGCGATGGGGTCTTTGTAGAAGACCGCGGGGACGAAGGTCGGCGCAGGCATGGCGAACTCCTTGCGTTGATCGACAATATTTAACGCATATCGAAATTATATCGTCAAGTGGGTCGGCGCGGACGCTGTTTCGCCGAGATGGACTTGACGATGGTCCGCCCGGCGCCGGGCGGGCCGATGGGCGCGGAGGCCTTGGCCAGGGCCTGATCCCAAAGCGCCTGGACGTCGGGCTGGTCGAGCATGGTCAGCGGCGAAAGCGGCAGGAAGCGGACCTGGTTGCCGTCACCCTCCAGGAGGCCCTTGGGATCGTCGATGTCGACGCCGCGGACGAAGCACAGGCTGACCCGCCGTGGAAAACAGGCCAGCGAAAACACCGCCTGGCCGGTCTTCTCGTTGGGGCCGTAGCCGATCGCCAGCGCATTGTAGTTGTCGTAGACCAGCTCATACGCGCCGGGCAGGCGGCGGCGCATCTCGGCGCGGGCGGCGCGGATCTCCGCGGCCACCTGGTCGGTGAACTTGGCGATGAACCCTTCGATCTGGGTCTCGGCGTCCATGGGCGAAGGCTGCGCCGCGCGGACCCGGCGGGCAAGCAAAAGCCCCGGAAGCGGGCTTCCGGGGCTCCTGATGTCTCGTGGCGCGGGCCGGCTAGGCCTCGGCGAAGCTCTCGGCGACCGGACCGGAGTCCTTGCCCTTTTCGGCCGGGTCGCGATCGACGAACTCGATCACCGCCAGGGGCGCGTTGTCGCCATGGCGGAAGCCCGCCTTCAGGACGCGGATGTAGCCGCCGCTACGCTCGGCGTAGCGCGGGCCCAGCACTGCGAACAGCTTGCCGACCTGTTCGACGTCGCGCACCTGGCTGATCGCCTGGCGGCGCGCATGCAGGTCGCCGCGCTTGGCCAGCGTCACCAGCTTCTCGACGAAGGGGCGCAGTTCCTTGGCCTTGGGCAGGGTGGTCACGATCTGCTCGTGCTTGATCAGGCTGGCCGACATGTTGGCGAACATGGCGGTGCGGTGGGCGGTCGTACGACCCAGTTTGCGGTGGGCTTTGCCGTGACGCATCTCATATCTCCTGGGCCGCTGGGCCCGCCGGGACGCTTCCGATCTGCGGAAGAACGCCCTGCCTAACCAAATCCCAGCCTGCTCCCGCCTGGGTCAACACGAAGCGCCGGAGCCTTCCACCGCCGTTGCGGCTTCATCGGGCTCAGACCGCAGATCGCGGTCCGGAGTCGGCGCGAAAGCAGACCTACATCTGGTCTTCGAACTTTTTCGCCAGCTCTTCGATGTTCTCCGGCGGCCAGTTCGGCACGTCCATGCCGAGGTGGAGGGCCATGCCGGCGAGCACTTCCTTGATCTCGTTCAGCGACTTGCGGCCGAAGTTCGGGGTGCGGAGCATCTCGGCTTCGGTCTTCTGGATCAGGTCTCCGATGTAGACGATGTTGTCGTTCTTCAGGCAGTTGGCCGAACGGACCGACAGCTCCAGCTCGTCGACCTTCTTGAGCAGCGCCGGGTTGAACGGCAGCTCCGGCTTGGCCTCGCCCTCGACCTTCTTCTTCGGCTCTTCGAAGGTGATGAAGATCTGCAGCTGGTCCTGGAGGATGCGGGCGGCGTAGGCGACCGCGTCCACCGGCGTCACCGCGCCGTTGGTCTCCACTTCCATCACCAGCTTGTCGTAGTCGAGGCTCTGGCCCTGGCGGGTCGGCTCGACCCTGTAGGCGACACGCTTGACCGGCGAATAGAGGGCATCGACCGCGATCAGGCCGATCGGGGCGTCCTCGGGGCGGTTCATCTCGGCGGGGACATAGCCCTTGCCGGTCTGGACCGTGAACTCCATGCGCACCTGGGCGCCGTCGTCCAGCGTGCAGATCACGTGGTCGCCGTTCAGGATCTCGATGTCCGACGGGGCCTCGATCTGGCTGGCGGTCACCTGGCCGGGGCCGGTGGCGCGCAGCGTCATCCGCTTCGGGCCCTCGGCGTGCATGCGCAGCGCCAGCTGCTTGATGTTCAGCACGATGTCGACGACGTCCTCACGAACGCCCTCGAGCGAGGAGAATTCGTGCACGACACCGTCGATCTGCACCGCCGTCACAGCCGCGCCTTGCAGCGAGGATAGAAGGACGCGGCGCAGGCTATTGCCCAGCGTCACTCCAAAGCCGCGTTCGAGGGGTTCGGCCACCAGACGCGCCTTGCGGTTCGCGTCGGCGCCGGTCTCGATGAGCGGCTTCTCGGGACGGATGAGCTCGTTCCAGTTTCGTTCGATCACGGATGCATGTCCCTCGAAACGCAGGATCGCCGGCCGCATCCGCGGTCCGGCGACGGGGAGATTGGATACTTCGGTACTAGACGCGCCGGCGCTTGGGCGGCCGGCAGCCGTTGTGCGGAATGGGGGTCACGTCACGGATGGTGGTGATCGTCATGCCCACGGCCTGCAGGGCGCGAAGCGCGGACTCACGGCCCGAACCGGGGCCGGAAATATTGACTTCCAGCGTCCGCACGCCGTGCTCGGCCGCCTTGCGGCCCGCGTCCTCGGCGGCCATCTGGGCCGCATAGGGCGTGGACTTCCGGGAGCCCTTGAACCCCATCATGCCGGCGCTGGACCAGGAGATGGTGTTCCCCTGAGCGTCGGTGATGGTGATCATGGTGTTGTTGAACGAGGCGTTCACGTGCGCCACGCCCGAGGTGATGTTCTTGCGCTCGCGGCGTTTGACGCGCGCCGGTTCCTTGGCCATCGGAGATAAACTCTCTTACTTCTTCTTGCCGGCGATCGGCTTGGCCGGGCCCTTGCGGGTCCGCGCGTTGGTATGGGTGCGCTGGCCGCGGACCGGCAGGCCCTTGCGGTGGCGCAGGCCACGGTAGCAGGCCAGATCCATCAGCCGCTTGATGTTGACGGCCGTCTCGCGACGCAGGTCGCCCTCGACGGTGTAGTCGCGGTCGATAGCCTCGCGGATGTGCAGCACTTCCTGGTCGGTCAGTTCGTTCACGCGGCGGGCGTCTTCGATGCCCACCTTGCTGACGATCTCCTTCGCCTTGGCGGAGCCGATCCCGTGGATGTACTGCAGCGCGACGACGACGCGCTTGTTGGTAGGAATGTTGACGCCAGCGATACGGGCCACTTCAGAAAATCTCCTGATCACGCAAGAGAAGCGCAAACGGCGCCCCGGCCCTGCACCCCTGAGGCATAGACCGACGCGTCCCTCGCGCTCTTTCGCGGAAGCGCCCCGTTATAGGGATCGTTTCGCTTCCGTCAACGCCCATTTGTGAACGAAAAGGCGATCGCGCAAGGCCCCTGCCCTGCCCGGGTGTCTACGCCATGACCGCGAGACCCAGACTCGCGCGGCAAGGTTAAGCAAACCATGAAGCCGGCCTGGAGCGCAAATGTGGCGTCACACGGCTTGCAAGCACCCTCGACACCGGGTCACTTACCGCGCGGGTTTGGGGGACGAAAAATGGCCTTGAGGACGACGATGATGGCCGCGGCGGCGCTCGCGGCGCTGGTGGTGGTGGGCGCAGCCGGCCCGGCGGCCGCCGGGGACGTGGTGATCCACGCCGGCCGGCTGATCGACGGCACGGGCAAGGCGCCGCGGGCCCAGGTCTCGATCCTGATCCATGACGACCGGATCACCGGCGTGCAGGCAGGTTATGTGGCGCCGGCGGGCGCGGAAGTGATCGACCTTTCCAACGCCACCGTCCTGCCCGGCCTGATCGACGACCACGTCCACATCACCATGGCCTTCCACAAGGGCGACCCGATCCACACCGCGATGACGCGGACGAACTACGACGACGCCATCGAGGCCACCGGGGACGCGCGCAACACCCTGCTGGCCGGGTTCACCACCATCCGCGACGTCGGCGGCGAGACCGAGGTGGTCGTGGCCCTGAAGCGCGCCATCGCCGCGGGCGTGATCCCGGGACCGCGAATGTGGGTGGCCGGCACGCCGCTCGGCCCCACCGGCGGCCATGGCGACGCGGCCAACGGGCTCGACCCGGAGCTGAACCATCCGCACTGGACCGACAACCTGATCGACAGCCCTGAAGCGGCCCGGCGCACGGTCCGCACCCTGCGCCGCAAGGGCGTCGACCTGATCAAGATCATGCCGTCGGGCGGGGTGATGTCGATCGGCGACGATCCCCGGCTGCAGCTGATGGAGGACGACGAGATCAAGGCGGTGATCGAGACGGCCCATTCCCTGGGCATGCGGGTCGCGGCCCACGCCCACGGCAAGCAGGCCATCGACCACACCATCGCGCTGGGCGTCGATTCCATCGAGCACGGCACCTATGGCGACGCCGAGAGCTACAAACTGTTCAAGGCGCACGGGACCTACCTCGTGCCGACCATGCTGGTGGGCGAGAAGGTCTATGAGCACGCCAAGACCCACCCCGAGGACCTGAACCCCTCGACAGCCCAGAAGGCCATCGAGACGGTGCCGCGGATGCTGCAGAACCTGCACGACGCCCATGCGGCGGGCGTGAAGATCGCCTTCGGCACCGACACCTTCGGCATGTCCAACCACGGTGAGAACGCCCAGGAGTTCGCCCTGCTGGTGAAGGCGGGCATGAGCCCCATGGAGGCGATCGAGGCGGCCACCTGGAACGCCGCCGACCTGATCGGCGACACCGCCGACATCGGCACGGTGCAGGCCGGCCGCTACGCCGACGTGATCGCGGTCGCCGGCGACCCGCTGGCCGACGTCACGGTGCTGGAGCACGTGCAGTTCGTGATGAAGGGCGGCAAGGTCTACAAGGCCGGAGGCCGGGCGGTCGGCCCATGAGCACGGCCGACTTCATCCGCGGCCTGCCCAAGGCCGAGCTGCATCTGCATATCGAGGGCAGCCTCGAGCCGGAGCTGATGTTCGAGCTCGCCCGGCGCAACCGGATCGCCCTGCCCTTCGGCTCGGTCGATGAGCTGCGCGCGGCCTACGCCTTCTCCAACCTGCAGGACTTCCTGGACATCTACTACCAGGGCGCGGGCGTGCTGCAGACGGAAGCCGATTTCCAGGATCTGGCCCTGGCCTATTTCCGGCGCGTGGCGGGCGATGGCTGCCGGCACGTGGAGCTGTTCTTCGACCCGCAGACCCACACCGACCGCGGGATCCCGTTCGGCGTCGTCGCCGACGGCCTCCTGGCCGGCATGGCCGAGGCGCAGGGCAGCCTGGGCGTCACCTCCAGGCTGATCCTCTGCTTCCTGCGCCACCTGGACGAGGACGCCGCCTTCGCGACCCTAGCGGCGGCCGAGCCCTATCTCGACCGGATCGTCGGCGTGGGCCTGGATTCCTCGGAGGTCGGCCATCCGCCGTCGAAGTTCGCCCGGGTCTATCGGGCGGCGGCCGAGCGCGGTCTGAAACGCGTCGCCCACGCCGGCGAGGAAGGCCCGCCGGCCTATGTCTGGGAGGCGCTCGACGTGCTGAAGGTCGACCGGATCGACCATGGCAACCGCAGCCTCGAGGACCAGGCCCTGGTGAGGCGGCTGGCGGCCGAGGGCATGACGCTGACGGTCTGCCCGCTTTCCAACCTGAAGCTCTGCGTCGTGGACGACCTGAAAGCCCACCCCCTCAAGCGGATGCTGGGGCTCGGGCTGCACGCCACCATCAATTCCGACGACCCGGCCTATTTCGGCGGCTACCTTGGCGACAACTGGCTGGCGGTCAGCGAGAGCTTGGCGCTGACGCGCGACGAGCTCGTCCGCCTGGCGAAGAACAGCTTCTCGGGCTCGTTCCTGGCCCCGCCCGACGTGGCGCGCCACATCGCGGCCATCGACGCCTATGCCGCGGCCGCGATTGAGGGCTAGGCTCGCCGGCGACGACCGCGAGGGAAGGCGATGTTCGAGGATCCGGCGCGTATCGACACCCGGCTGGACAGCCGTTCGATCAGCTTCGAGAACCCCACCGGGGCCCGCGGGTCCGGCGGCCACGCCAGCGGCGGCCGCAAGGGCGCGCCGGCGGCGCTGATCGCGCCGGGCGAGACGGTGGTGCTGGCCGACATCGCCGGCCCCGGACGCGTGCGGCACATCTGGATGACCTTCCCCCGCGCCCGCCCGGAGCGGATGCGCGCCCTGCTGCTGGAAGGCTTCTACGACGGCCGTTCCGCGCCCAGCATCTCGGCGCCGGCGATGGATTTCTTCGGCCTGCCGCACGGCCGCGCGACGGCCTACGCCTCGGCCCTGACGGCGGCGCAGGAGGGCAAGGGCTTCAACGCCTACTTCCCGATGCCGTTCGGAAAGCGCCTGAGGCTGCAGCTGACCAACCACGGGCCGGCGCCGATCCTGCTCTACTACCAGGTCGACTACACGCTGGGCGCCGCCGAGGCGGACGAAGGTCGGCTGCATGTGAGTTTCCGGCGTGAGAATCCGACGACGCTCAAGCGGGATTTCGTGATCTGCGAGGGCTTCAAGGGCCCCGGCCGCCTGGTGGGATGCGTGGTCGGCATCCGTCGCTTCCACGACGACATGCTTTGGTATGGGGAGGGCGAGTTCAAGGTCTACCGCGACGGCGACGAGGCGCTGCCGACCATCTGCGGCACGGGACTGGAGGACTATATCGGCTCGGCCTGGGGCCTGGGTCCGCACGCCGCGCCCTATCAAGGCTCACCGCTGCATGTGGGGCCAAAAGCCGCCGACGGCGCACCGGCGCCGCAGCCGGATTTCGTCGGCTTCTACCGCTGGCACCTGCCCGACCCGATCGTGTTCAACCAGGCCTTGAAGGCCACGATCCAGCAGATCGGCGCCCTGTTCGTCCCCGAGGGCGCAGGCGACGCGGCCCGCATGGCGGACCTCGCGACCCGCCATCAGCTCGCCGGCAATGGCTGGATCCCGGCGCCGGGCGGCCACTTCGCGCTGGCCGAGCGCGTCGACGACTATTGCGCCACGGCCTTCGTCTATTGCCGCGAGCCCCAGGCGGTCGCCCCCTGCGACATGGCGGCCGCGGTCGCCGACATCGGCCTGCGCGAGTACGAGACGGCCTGAACCGGCGGGCGGCTAGCGGCCGTCCAGCGCCCGGTCGACGCCGGCGGCGACCACCTCGATCGTGCCCATGCCGTCGACCTCCACCAGCTTGTCCTGGTCCTCGTAGTAGGGCAGCAGCGGCGCGGTCTGGGCGTTGTAGGCGGCGAGCCGGACCTTGAAGCTGTCGGGGTTGTCGTCGGGACGGCCGCTCTCGGCGAAGCGGCCGGCGACGCGGTGCATCAAGGCCTCGTCATCGACCTTCAGCCGGATGACCTTGTCGATCTTCGAGCCGCGGCGCTGCAGCATGACGTCGAGCGCCTGGGCTTGGGCCAGGGTGCGCGGGAAGCCGTCGAAGATCGCTCCGCCGGCGGCTTCCGCCTCTGGCAGGCGGCTCTCGATCAGCTCGACGACGATCTCGTCGGACACCAGCTCGCCGCGCTGCATGATGCCCGCGACCCGCTGGCCGAGCTCGGAGCCCGAGGCGATCGCCGCGCGCAGCATGTCGCCGGTGGAGAGCTGGATCATGCCGCGGGTGTCGACCAGCCGCTTGGCCTGGGTGCCCTTCCCCGCCGCCGGCGGCCCGAACAGGATCAGGTTCATCTACGCCCCCTCCATCGCCGGCCCTCTTACCGGGACCCTGCGATTCTTTCCTACCCTAGATGACCTAACGGCCGCGAACCCCGCGGAGCTTCGACTTCTTGATCAGTCCTTCGTACTGGTGGGCCAGCAGGTGGGACTGGATCTGGGTGACGGTGTCCATGGTGACGCTGACGACGATCAGCACCGAGGTGCCGCCCATGTAGAAGGGCGCGTTGTAGAAGCCGATCAGCGCCTCGGGCAGCAGGCAGACGATGGCGATATAGGCCGCGCCGATCACGGTCAGGCGGGTGAGCACGTAGTCGAGGTACTCCGCCGTCCGCTTGCCCGGCTTGATGCCCGGCATGAAGCCGCCGTACTTGCGCAGGTTTTCCGCCGTCTCCTCGGGGTTGAACACCACCGAGGTGTAGAAGAAGCAGAAGAAGATGATCAGGGCGCCGTAGAGCAGCATGAACAGCGGGCGGCCGTGCTGCAGCTGGCCCACCGCGCCCGGCAGCCATTGCATCCAGGGCGGCAGGTTGGCCTGGGCGAAGACGCCCATGACCGTGGCCGGCATCAGCAGCAGGCTGGAGGCGAAGATCGGCGGGATGACGCCGGAGGTGTTGATCTTCAGCGGCAGGAAGGAGGTGTCGCCGCCGAACATGCGGTTGCCGACCTGGCGCTTGGGATATTGCACCAGCAGCCGTCGCTGGGAGCGCTCCACGAAGACGATGGCCGCGGTCACGGCGACCACCAGCACCCCGATGATCAGCAGCGCTCCGCCGCTCATCGCCCCGGTGCGCGCCAGCGAGAACGCCTGGACGATGTAGCGCGGCAGGACGGCCACGATGCCGGCGAAGATGATCAGCGAAACCCCGTTGCCGACGCCGCGGCTGGTGATCTGCTCGCCCAGCCACATGAGGAACATGGTGCCCCCGGTGAGCGTCACGACGGTGGAGACCACGAAGAACAGGCCCGGGTGTTCGACGACGCCGGTGGAGGCCTGCAGGCCCATGGCGATGCCGAACGACTGGAAGACCGCCAGCACGACGGTCAGGTAGCGGGTGTACTGGTTGAGCTGCTTGCGCCCCGCCTCGCCGCCTTCTTTCCTGAGCTTCTCCCAGGGCGGATAGACCGTCCCCAGCAGCTGCACGATGATCGAGGCGGAGATATAGGGCATCACGTTGAGCGCGAAGATCGCCATGCGCGAGACCGCGCCGCCCGAGAACATGTTGAACATGCCCAGGATGCCCTTGGCCTGGCCCTGGAAGGCGGCGCTGAAGGCGACGATGTCGATGCCCGGGATCGGGATGAAGGCGCCCAGTCGGTAGACGACCATCGCGCCCAGGGTGAACCAGATGCGCTTGTGCAGCTCCGTGGCCTTCTGGAAGGCCTCGAAGTTCATGTTGGCTGCAAGCTGTTCGGCGGCCGAAGCCATTCGAGATCCTTACCCTGGGCTCGTGGTCATGCTCAGATAGGACGCTCCGCGACCAAGCGCGAGGCCGGAATGGTCGCGGAAGCGAAGCTTCAGGCTTCCGGCGCTGATTCCGGGGCCGCTTCGGGCTTGGTGGTGGTGAGCTTGCCGCCGGCCTTTTCCACCGCGGCGCGCGCCGAGGCGGTCGCCGAATAGACGGTGAGGTTCAGCTTCGACTTCAGCTCGCCCTTGCCCAGCAGCTTCACGCCGTCCTTGACGCGGCGGATCACGCCGGCCTTCAGCAGGGCCTCGGCGTCGATGGCGGCCTTGGCGTCCAGCTTGCCGGCGGCGATCGCCTGCTCGAGCCGCCACAGGTTCACCTCGGCGAAGTGCTTGCGGTTGAGGCTGTTGAAGCCGCGCTTGGGCATGCGCATGTGCAGCGGCATCTGGCCGCCTTCGAAGCCGGCGATGGCGACGCCGGAACGGGCCTTCTGGCCCTTCACGCCGCGCCCGGCGGTCTTGCCCTTGCCGGAGCCGGGGCCACGGCCGACGCGCATGCGCCCCTTGGTGGAGCCTTCGCGGGGGCTGAGTTCGTTGAGCTTGGTCATCTGTCGCCTCTCCCTGGGAGATCAATCGCCGGAGCGGAAGCTCCGACTCGGCTGAATGGAATGGATGGTCGTGGAGGGACTAGCCCTCCACCACCTCGACCATGTGCGCGACCTTGGCGATCATCCCGCGGATCGAGGGGGTGTCTTCCAGGGTCGAGACGCGTCCCGGGCGGTTGAGGCCCAGGCCGATGAGGGTGGCGCGCTGATCGGCCTTGCGGCGGATCGGGCTGCCGGTCTGACGGACCGTGATTTTTCCGGTTTCCTTGGCCATGACTTAACCTTCCGCGTCCGCGGCTGGCGCAGCCGCCGAGGCGCCGTCGGCGCGGCGGCCGATCACGTCGGAGACCTTCTTGCCGCGCTTGGCGGCGACCTGACGCGGCGAGGCCTGGGCCTTCAGCGCCTCGAAGGTCGCGCGGACCATGTTGTAGGGGTTGGACGAGCCCTGCGACTTGCCGACCACGTCCTGGACACCCAGGGTCTCCAGCACCGCGCGCATCGGGCCGCCGGCGATCACGCCGGTGCCGGGAGGCGCCGCGCGGACCAGCACCTTGCCCGCGCCCCAACGGCCGTGGCCGTCGTGGTGCAGGGTGCGGCTCTCGCGCAGCGGCACGCGGATCATCGACTTCTTGGCTTCCTCGGTCGCCTTGCGGATGGCTTCGGGCACTTCGCGCGCCTTGCCATGGCCGTAGCCGACACGGCCCTTCTGGTCGCCGACGACCATCAGGGCGGCGAAGGAGAACCGTCGGCCGCCCTTCACGGTGGCCGCGACCCGGTTGATGTGCACCAGCTTCTCGACGATTTCGCTGTCGCGCTCTTCGTCGTTGCGGTTGCGACGATCGCCGCGCTGTTCGTCTCTGCGAGCCATCGGTTTTCCTTAGAAGTTCAGGCCGGCTTCGCGCGCGGCGTCAGCCAGCGCCTTCACCCGGCCGTGATAGAGATAACCGCCGCGGTCGAACACGACGTCCTTGACGCCCTTTTCGATGGCGCGCTGCGCCACCAGGGCGCCGACGCGGGCGGCGGCGTCCTTGTCCGAGCCCTTGGTCTTGGCCTTGGACTTCGCCTTGGCCTCGGCTTCGGAGCCTTCCAGGGACGAGGCGGCCGCCAGGGTCACGCCGCGCTCATCATCGATGACCTGGGCGTAGATGTTCTTCGCCGAGCGGAAGACCGACAGACGCGGCCGGCCGTTCGACATCTTGCGCAGCCGCGTGCGGTTGCGCTGCGCGCGACGCTGGGCTGAATCGCGGGAGGAGAGCGCCATGGCTACTTCTTCTTGCCTTCCTTACGACGGACCTGCTCGCCGGCGTAGCGCACGCCCTTGCCCTTGTAGGGCTCGGGGGGCCGCAGGCGGCGGATCCGGGCGGCGGTTTCGCCGACCAGCTGCTTGTCGATGCCGGAGATCCTGATCTCGGTCTGCTTCGGAACCGCGAAGCTGATGCCCTGCGGCGGCTTCACGTCCACGTCGTGGGAGAAGCCGAGCTGCATGGAGAGCGCCTGGCCCTTCATCGCCGCCCGGTAGCCGACGCCGACCAGCTCGAGCGTCCGCTCGTAGCCGGTGGTGACGCCCACCACCATGTTGTTCACCAGCGTGCGGGACAGGCCCCACATGGACTGGGCGCGGGCGGTCTCGTCGCGCTTCGACAGCACGATCGTCTCGCCCTCGCGCGAAGGAACGACCTCGTCGGCCAGGGTCCAGGCGAGCTGGCCCTTGGGCCCCTTCACGGTCACCGTCTGGCCCTCGATCGTCACCTGGACGCCGCTGGGCACGTCGATGGGTTTCTTGCCGATACGAGACATCTCAATAGACCCGGCAGATCACTTCGCCGCCCACGTTCGCCTCACGGGCGGCGGTGTCGGACATGACGCCCTTGGGCGTCGACAGGATCGAGATCCCGAGGCCGTTCTTCACCGGCTTCAGGTCCTTGATCGACGAATAGACCCGGCGGCCCGGCTTCGACACGCGGCTGATCTCCGCGATGACCGGCTGGCCATCGAAGTACTTCAGCTCGATCTCGAACTCGGGGAAGGCGCCGGGCTGCTCCACCAGGTGGTAGCCGCGGATGTAGCCTTCATCGAGCAGCACATCGAGGACGCGCGCGCGCATCTTCGACGCCGGCGTCGTCAGCTTGTTGCGGCCACGCATGGCGGCGTTCTTGATACGGGCGATCAGATCGCCGATGGGGTCGTTGACCATGGTCCCCCTCCTACCAGCTCGACTTGACGAGGCCGGGGATCAGGCCGGCGGACCCGAGGTCGCGCAGGGAGATCCGGCTCATCTTGAGCTTGCGGTAATAGGCGCGCGGGCGACCGGTGATCTCGCAACGATTGCGGACCCGGGTCGCCGACGAATTGCGAGGCAGCTGGGCGAGCTTCAGACGCGCATCGAAGCGTTCTTCGAGCGGCAGGGACTCGTTGTTGGCGATGTCCTTCAGCTGCTCGCGCTTGGCGGCGTATTGCTTCACCAGCTTCTTGACGCGCTGGTTGCGGTTGACGGCGCTTTTCTTGGCCATGTCTTTCTTCCCTCCCGCTCTTAAGCCGTGAACGGGAACTGGAATTCCTTGAGGAGCTCGCGAGCTTCCTCATCGGTCTTCGCAGTGGTGGTGACGATGATGTCCATGCCCCAGACCTGATCGATCTGGTCGTAGTTGATCTCCGGGAACACGATGTGCTCACGAAGGCCCATGGCGTAGTTGCCGCGGCCGTCGAAGGACGTGGGCTTCAGGCCCCGGAAGTCCTTCACGCGCGGCAGGGCGATAGTGATCAGCCGATCGAGGAACTCGTACATGCGGTCCTGGCGCAGGGTCACCTTCGCGCCGATGGTCATGCCCTCGCGCAGCTTGAAGCCGGCGATCGAGGTCCTGGCCTTGGTGGCGACCGGCTTCTGGCCGGCGATCTTGGCCAGGTCGGTCATCGCCGAGGCGACCTTCTTGGAGTCCGCGACGGCTTCGCCGATGCCCATGTTCAGGACGATCTTGTCCAGCTTGGGAATCTGCATCTCGTTCGAGTAGCCGAACTTGTCACGCATCGCCTTGCGGATGCGCGCCTTGTACTCGGTCTTCAGCCGCGGTTCGTAAGCTTGCTCAGCCATTGATCACCTCGCCGGTCGTCTTGGCGAACCGGACCTTCTTGTCTCCGTCCATGCGGAAGCCGACGCGGGTCGGCTTGCCCTTGGAATCGACGAGCGCGACGTTCGACACGTGGAGCGGCGCTTCCTTGTTCTTGATCCCGCCCTGCGGATCGAACTGCGTGGGCCGGGTGTGGCGCTGAACCATGTTCACGCCGCTCACCAGCACGCGGCCTTCCTTCGGGAACACCTTGGACACGGCGCCTTCGCGACCCTTGTCCTTGCCGGCGAGGACCATAACGCGGTCCCCCTTCTTGATCTTCGAGGCCATTACAGCACCTCCGGCGCGAGGGAGATGATCTTCATGTGGTTCTTGGCGCGCAGTTCGCGGGGAACCGGGCCGAAGATCCGCGTGCCGATCGGCTCGCTCTGCTTGTTGACGATGACCGCCGCGTTCTTGTCGAAACGGATGACGGAGCCGTCCTTGCGCTTGATGGACTGGCTGGTGCGCACGACGATCGCCTGCAGCACGTCGCCCTTCTTCACGCGGCCGCGCGGGATCGCCTCCTTGACGGAGACGACGATGCGATCACCGACGCTCGCATAGCGACGCTTCGCGCCGCCGAGCACCTTGATGCACATGACCCGGCGAGCGCCGGAATTGTCGGCGACTTCCAGGTTAGTTTGCATCTGGATCATGTGTGGCGATCCTTAAGCTTGGGCCGCACTGCCCTTAGGCAGCACTTCCCAGGTTTTGGTTTTCGACTTGGGCGCGCACTCAACGATGCGGGCGACCTCGCCGGTCTTGTAGGCATTGGCCTCGTCATGGGCGTGGTACTTCTTGGACCGACGGACGGTCTTCTTCAGCACCGGGTGCAGGAAGGTCCGCTCGACCTTCACCACCACCGACTTGTCGCCCTTGTCGGAGACGACCACGCCCTCGAGAATTCGTTTCGGCATCGATCGGTCTCCTTAGGCCTGGGCCTGCTTGCCGCGCAGCACGGTCTTGAGGCGCGCGATATCCTTGCGCACCTCGTCCACGCGGTGGGTCTTCTCCAGCTGGCCGGTCGCCCGTTGGAAGCGCAGGTTGAACTGCTCCTTCTTCAGGTTGATCAGCTGCTCGGAAAGCTGGTCGGGCGTCATGCCCCGGACGTCGTCAATCTTCATCACGCGTGCTCCTGAGCCGCGGCGTCGATGCGCGTGACGATCTTCGTCTTCACCGGAAGCTTCGCCGCGCCGAGGCGCAGGGCTTCACGGGCGATGTCGTCCGGCACGCCGTCGATCTCGAACATGATCCGGCCGGGGTGCACCCGGGCGGCCCAATACTCCACCGCGCCCTTGCCCTTGCCCATGCGGACTTCGGCCGGCTTGTCGGTCACCGGAACGTCCGGGAAGATGCGGATCCACACCCGGCCCTGACGCTTCATCTGGCGCGTGATCGCCCGACGGGCGGCTTCGATCTGGCGCGCGGTGATCCGCTCGGGCTCCATGGACTTCAGGCCATGCGAGCCGAAGTTCAGGGCCGTGCCGCCCTTCGAGGCGCCATGGATCTTGCCCTTGAACTGCTTGCGGAACTTGGTCTTTTTCGGAGACAGCATCGTTCAGGCCCTTAAGCGTTCGCCGTGTCGCCGCGGCGGTCGCGGCGCGGGCCGCGGTCCGGACGATCGCCACGTTCGCGGCCGCCGCCGCCCTCGCCCGCAGGCCCGCTCTCGCCGGCCAGGCGCTTGTCGAGGGCCATGGGGTCGTGCTCCAGCACCTCGCCCTTGAACACCCACACCTTCACGCCGATGACGCCGTAGGTGGTGGTGGCCTGGGTGACGCCGTAGTCGATGTCGGCGCGCAGGGTGTGACGCGGCACGCGGCCTTCCTGGTAGGATTCGGACCGGGCGATCTCGGCGCCGCCGAGACGGCCGCCGACCTCGATCCGCATGCCCTTGGCGCCCAGGCGCATGCCGCTCTGCAACGCGCGCTTCATGGCGCGGCGGAAGGCGACGCGGCGCTCGAGCTGCTGGGCGATGTTCTCGGCCACCAGCTGGGCGTCGGTCTCGGGCTTGCGCACCTCGACGATGTTCAGGTGGACCTCGCCATCGGTCATGGCGGCGATGTCCTTGCGCAGCTTGTCGATGTCCGCGCCCTTCTTGCCGATGATCACGCCGGGGCGGGCGGCATAGATGGTGATGCGGCACTTCTTGTGCGGACGCTCGATGACGATGCGCGACACGCCGGCCTGATACAGGCGCTTCTTCAGCGCGCTGCGGACCTTGATGTCCTCGTGCAGCAGCCGGCCGTAGTCGGCGCCGTCGGCGAACCAGCGGCTGTCCCACGTGCGGTTGATGCCGAGCCGCAGCCCGATCGGATTGACTTTCTGACCCATCAGGCGGCCTCACCCAGTTCGCGGACCACGATGGTGATCTCGCTGAACGGCTTCTCGATGCGGGAAGCACGGCCGCGCGCACGGGCGGCGAAGCGCTTCATGACCAGGTTCTTGCCCACGAAGGCCTCGGCCACGACCAGGTTGTCGATGTCGAGGTTGTGGTTGTTCTCGGCGTTGGAGATCGCCGAATAGAGCGCCTTGCGCACATCCTTGGCGATGCGCTTGGAGCTGAACTCGAGCTCGTTCAACGCGCGCTGCACCTTCAGGCCGCGGATCGAGGCCGCGACCAGGTTCAGCTTGCGGGGGCTGGTGCGGAGCGTCCGCACCTTGGCGACCGCCTCGGCGGCCGTGAACCGGCGCTCTTTGGCTTGCTTGCCCATCTTACTTCCTCTTGGCCTTCTTGTCGGCCGCATGGCCCGGGAAGAACCGGGTGGGGGCGAACTCGCCGAGCTTCATGCCGACCATGTCCTCGCTGACGAGGACCGGCACGTGCTTCTGGCCGTTGTGGACGCCGAACGTCAGGCCCACGAACTGCGGCATGATGGTGGAGCGGCGCGACCAGGTCTTGATCACGTCCTTGCGGCCCGAGCCTTGGACGGCTTCGGCCTTCTTGAGCAGGTATCCGTCGACGAACGGACCTTTCCAGACAGAGCGGGTCATGTCCTAGCGAGCCTTCCTGGCATGACGCGAGCGGATGATGAACTTGTCCGTCGCCTTGTTCGTACGAGTCTTGCGGCCCTTGGTCGGCTTGCCCCACGGGGTGACCGGGTGACGGCCGCCGGAGGTCTTGCCTTCACCGCCGCCGTGCGGGTGATCGACCGGGTTCATGGCCACGCCGCGCACGTGGGGGCGCTTGCCCTTCCAGCGGTTGCGGCCGGCCTTGCCCATGACCTCGTTCATGTGGTCGGGGTTCGACACCGCGCCCACCGTGGCCATGCAGCTGTCCTGCACCATGCGCAGCTCGCCGGAGCCGAGGCGGATCTGCGCGTAGCCGGCGTCGCGGCCGACCAGCTGGGCGTAGGTCCCGGCGGAGCGGGCCATCTGGCCGCCCTTGGCAGGCTTCAGCTCGATGTTGTGGATGATCGTGCCGATCGGCATGGAGCGCAGCGGCATGGCGTTGCCGGGCTTCACGTCGGCCTTCTCGGCGGCGATCACCTCATCGCCGACGCGCAGGCGCTGCGGGGCGAGGATGTAGGCCAACTCGTCGTCCGCATAGCGGATGAGCGCGATGAAGGCGCTGCGGTTGGGGTCGTACTCCAGCCGCTCGACCTTGCCGACCACGTCGAGCTTGCGACGCTTGAAATCGACGATCCGGTAGAGGCGCTTGGCGCCGCCGCCGCGGAATCGCACGGCCACGCGACCGCCGCCGCCCCGGCCGCCCGACTTGGTCAGGCCTTCGACGAGCGACTTCTCCGGCCGGCCCTTGTGGAGCTCGGACTTGTCCACCAGGACCAGCTGGCGCCGGCCCGGGGACGTCGGATTGAATTGCTTCAGAGCCATCTCTTCAGAGCCCCGTGGTGATGTCGATGGACTGGCCCTCGGCCAGGGTCACGACAGCCTTCTTCACATCGGACCGGCGGCCCATGATGCCGCGGAAGCGCTTGGTCTTGCCCTTGACGTTGAGGGTGTTGACCTTGGTCACATTGACCTTGAACAGCGCTTCGACCGCGGCGGCGATCTCGTCCTTGGTGGCGTCACCGGACACCTGGAACACCACCTTGTTCTGCTCGCTGAGCAGAGTGGCCTTCTCGGTGATCACCGGGGCGACGACGACGTCGTAGTGACGGGCGGTGGGCTGGTCGGCCATTACGCGGCCTCCTCAGGCTGGAAGCGCGTGCGGATCGCTTCGACCGCGTCCTTGGTGAGGACGAGGGTCGTGCGGCGCAGCACGTCGTAGACGTTGAGGCCGGCGTTCGGCAGGACGTCCACATTGGGGATGTTGCGCGCGGCGAGCTTCAGGTTCGCATCGACCTCGACGCCGGCGATCACCAGGGCGTTGGTCACCCCGATCTTCTCCAGCGAGGCGCGCAGGCCCGCGGTCTTGGCGTCCTTGACGGTGGCGTTGTCGAGCACGATCAGCGAGCCGTCGCGGACCTTGGAGGAGAGCGCGTGGCGCAGCGCCAGGGCGCGGACCTTCTTGGGCAGGTCGAAGGCATGGCTGCGGACGACCGGGCCGTGGGCCTTGGCGCCGCCGACGAACTGGGCCGCCCGGCGCGAGCCGTGACGGGCGCCGCCGGTGCCCTTCTGGCGGTACATCTTCTTGCCCGTCCGAGAGACCTCGTTGCGGACCTGGATCTTGTGGGTGCCGGCGCGGCGCTTGGCGAGCTGCCAGGTGACGCAGCGCTGCAGGATGTCGCCGCGGATCTCTTCGATGCCGAAGATATCGTCCGGCAGCTCGATCGAGCCGCCCTTCCCGCCGTCCAGCTTGATGACGTCGAGTTTCATTACGCTTCACCCTCAGCTTCGGGCGCTTCCGGCGCGGCGGTCGTGTCGGGGGTTTCTTCGACAGCCGTCTCAGGCGTCGCGGCGGCTTCCACCGGCGCTTCCTGGCCGGCGGCCTCGACCGAGGCCTCCACGGGGGTCTCTTCCGCCGCGGCTTCGGCCGGAGCCTCCTCCGCGGGGGTCGGCTCGCGCCAGCCCTTGAAGCCGCCCGGCTGCGGCGCATCGGCCGGCAGGGCCGACTTCACCGCGTCGCGGACGCGCACGAAGGTGCCTTCGGTGCCGGGGACCGCGCCGCGGACCAGCAGCAGGCCGCGCTCCACGTCGACGCGCCAGATGGTGAGGTTGAGGGTGGTGACGGTTTCCTGGCCGAGGTGGCCGGCCATCTTCTTGCCCTTGAAGGTCCGGCCCGGATCCTGCCGCTGGCCGGTGGAGCCCAGCGCCCGGTGGGAGACCGAGACGCCGTGGGTGGCCCGCATGCCGCCAAAGTTCCAGCGCTTGATGCCGCCCTGGAAGCCCTTGCCGACCGTCACGCCCGTGATGTCGACCTTCTGGCCCGGGACGAAGTGGTCGGCGGTGATCTCCGCGCCCACGTCGATGAGGTTTTCCTCGGAGACCCGGAACTCGGCGACGGTGCGCTTGGGCTCGACCTGCGCCTTCGCGAAGTGGCCGCGCATGGCCTTGGAGGTGTTCTTGGCCTTCTTGGCGCCCGCGCCGAGCTGGAGGGCGACGTAGCCGTCCCGCTCGGAGGTGCGCTGGCCGACGACCTGGCAGCCCTCGAGGCTGAGCACGGTCACCGGGACATGGCTGCCGGCTTCGTCGAAGAAGCGCGTCATGCCCAGCTTTTTGGCGATCACGCCGGTTCGCATCGGACCGACCCCTTAGAGCTTGATCTCGACGTCCACGCCGGCGGACAGGTCGAGCTTCATGAGCGCGTCCACGGTCTGCGGGGTGGGGTCGACGATGTCGAGCACGCGCTTGTGCGTGCGGATTTCAAACTGCTCGCGCGACTTCTTGTCGATGTGCGGCGAGCGGTTGACGGTGAATTTCTCGATGCGCGTCGGCAGCGGGATCGGCCCGCGCACGGTCGCGCCGGTTCTCTTGGCCGTGTTCACGATCTCGCGGGTGGAATGGTCCAGCACGCGGTGATCGAAGGCTTTGAGCCGGATGCGGATGTTCTGACGATCCATATCGCTCTTTTCGTTTCCCTACAGACGGCGGGGCGCCCGCGTGATCTCGACCATTTCAAAGACCAGCCCGAACCCTCAGATGAGAGCCCGTACGCGAAAGTCCGCATAAACGACTTAGGCCCGCGCGACACCCGCGAGGGCCCAATTCCGAAACGCTAATTGCACTGTCTCGGCCCGTTCTGCGAACCGCGTCTAGCCCTTGCGAGCTACAGCCGGTCCAACAGGAGGCGGGTAGATACCTATCCGACTCGGTTCCGTCAAGGGCGAGCGGCGGCCTATCGCAGGCCAGCCCCGCCCGGCCCCGTCGGCTAGTTCCCGACGCTGACCCCGCCGGAGCCCATGACCATCTTGGAGATCGGCCCCTTGACCTCGCGGGCGTGGACGTCGCCGGAGCCCGCGATGCGGGCCTTGAGCGTGTCGGCGCTGCCGCCGAAATCCACGTCGCCGGAGCCGGCGATGGAGACGCTCATGGCGCTGGCATGGCCGCCGGCCACCTTCACGTCCCCCGAGCCCGCCACGCGGACTTCCAGCGCGCCGGAGATGGTCCCCACGTTGACGTCGCCGGAACCGGCGATCTCGACCTCCAGCGGCCCGTGCACGTCGGCCATGGCCACGTCGCCCGAGCCGGCCGTGCGGACCTTGGCCTCGCCGGCCGCTCCGGCGCGGGTGTCGCCGGAGCCCGCCTGGCTCAGCCGCAGACGGCCTTCGACATTGGCCACCGTCCAGTCGCCGCAGCCGGCGTTGCCGAGCTCGAGGCTGGCCGAACGCCCGACCGAGCCGAACACCGCCCCGCCCGCCTCGACCCTGGCGTCGCGCGGCGTGCGGATGACCACCTGGGGCATGTCGCGCCAGGCCACCTCGCCCACGTCGCGCACGGTGACGGAGACGTGCTCGCCATGGCCGCGGCAGTTGCGGATGCGGCGGCCGAGATCGCCGTCGATGATGGTCTTGCCGCCGAAGGTGCGCACCTGCAGCGGCAGCCTGGGATTGCTCGACAGGAACTCGACCTTGATGTCGGACCGGTTCTCCGGGATCACGGTGACGCGGGCGACGGCGTCCTTGATCTCCACGGATTCGGCGTTGGCGGCGCCGGCGACGGCGCAGGCCGCGGCGGCAACCGCCGCCATGAGCATCGGGGAAAATCGCATTCTGGGCTCCTTGAATTCGTTGCGCTGGCGCAGCGTGGCTACGGCCGGCCGTCGATCGTCACGTGGCCCGCGCCGCTGATCGATTTGGTCACCTGGCCGGTGACGCGGTTGACGTGGATGCCGCCGATCCCGGAAATCCGGGCGTCGAGGCTGTCGGCGACGCCGCCGAAATCGATGCCGCCCATGCCCGAGACGATGGCCCGCATCTGGGTGGCGCGGCCGCCCATCACCTGGACGTGGCCGACGCCGGAGACGCGGGCGTCCATGGACCCGGCGAAGTCCTCGACCTGAATCCGTCCCGCGCCGGACAGCTGGCTCTCCATGCCTTGCCGCACGTGCACGGCGTGGATGTCGGCGGCGCCGGAGAGCTTCACGTCCAGCCGGCCGATGGCGCCCATACGCAGCGAGCCCGCGCCGGATTCATGGACCGCGGCGTCGCCGGCGACATCGCCCACCACCCAGGCGCTGCAGCCGGAATCGTGCAGCTCCAGGCTGCCCGAACGGCCGATGGAGCCGAACACCGCGCCGTTGGAGCCGACCACGACGGCGCGCGGCGTGCGCACCACGATCTGTGGGATCTGGTCGCCGCTGACGTCGCCCACGCCGCGCACGGAGGCGAACGGCCGGTCGGAGCGATGGTGGCAGTCGCGGATACGGTGGGCGAGCCCGCCGTCGATGATGGTCTCGCCGCCCTGGGTTCGCACCTCGAGTGGCAGGTTCCGATTGGTGGTGACCATCTCGACCTTGATGTCGGAACGGTCCTCCGGGATCACGGTCACCCGGACCACCGCGTCCCGCAGCTCGACGGACGGCGGGTGGGCGGCGCCGGCCGCGCCGGCGGCAGCGACCGCCGCGGTGGCGCAAAGAAGAGCAATCGCAAGTCTCATCGACCCAATCCCCAAGTCCATTCCCCGGATCGAAGCTAGTCTCACCCATCTGATGAAGCAGCTTAATTCGGCGTCATGACTCCTGGGTCATCTGCGGTCCTTGCCGGAAACAAGAAAGGCCGCCGGGATCGCCCCCGGCGGCCTCTCTGTTCTCTTGCGGGGATGGACTGCTACTCGAGGATCTTCGACACCACGCCGGAGCCCACCGTGCGGCCGCCCTCGCGGATGGCGAAGCGCAGGCCCTGGTCCATGGCGATCGGGGTGATCAGCTCGACGTTGAGCTCGGCGTTGTCGCCGGGCATGATCATCTCCACGCCTTCCTTCAGCCGG
>NZ_DASZBG010000109.1:0-6385 GCF_035944335.1 Phenylobacterium sp.
TCCCTGCCGGAATCGCTCAAGGCGTTCGTGGATGAGCAGGTCGCTGGGCGTGGCTACGGGACCAGTAGCGAGTACATCCGCGAGCTGATCCGCAGAGACCAGGATCGCCAGCGGCTTCGAGGCCTGTTGCTCGATGGCGCCTCATCGCCGCCGGCGGGTCCAGCCGACGCGGCCTATTTCGAAAACCTTCGCGGCCGGGGGCGCGGCCGAAAGGTGGGATGACACCCAAGCCGTCGATTCTGCGCCAGCTGGCGCGCGGCGACATCGAAGCCGCGGTGGATTTCTACGCGGCCGAGGCCGGCGAGCCTGTGGCGCTCCGCTTCGTGGATGCGCTGGAAACCGCTCTGCGCATGATCGGACGCCATCCCGCGGCGGGCTCGCCGAGATTGGGCCAGGAGCTCGACCTGCCGGGATTGCGGACCCGCCTTCTCAACGGCTTCCCGTATCTGGTCTTCTACGTCGAGAGGCAAGACCACGTGGACGTCTGGCGGGTGCTTCACGGTCATCGCGACATCCCGGCATGGCTGCAGGAGCCTGATGGCTGAAGGCCAAGCGGAACATCGCGGCCAGCCGAAACCACACCCGCGAAAGCCGCGTCGGATCAGGATCAGCGGCGGCGTCGCGCGTCGGTGGCCGGCGGGCCGGCGAGCAACGCCGTTCGCTCGCGCTCGTCGCCGTCGGCGCGGGCTTCGGCCTGTTGCGCCGCGGAGTCGCGGATCACCAGCTCGGCCGTGGCGGCCAGGGCCAGCCAGGTCGCCTCGACGCGGATCAGGCTCGCGCGGAGTTCTGGCGTGAGCGCCTTCTCGGCGGCGAGGCGCGCGGCCACCGCTCTGGCGCGATATTCGTGAGGGGAGTCCACAGAGCGCTCCAACAGGCGGGAGCACGTCGGTCTCTCAGCGGTCGGCGCCCAGGATTTGGCCGGCCGTGTGATCAGAAGAGCCGGGGGCGGGGCCGGGTTCCCCGACGAATGTGAATTCGCGAGTCCGCGTCGCCGCGAGGCAGGCCGCCGCGCTCTAGCCGCGGCGGGCGTCGAGGTCCTGCTCGAGGCGGGCGATCAGCGGGGCCCAGTCGCCCGGCTCGGCCTGTCGATACAGGCGCATGGAGGGATACCAGGGGCTGTCGTCGCGATCGCGCAGCCAGCGCCAGTCGGCGTGCAGGCGCGGGATGAGGGTCCAGCAGGGCTTGCCCATGGCGCCGGCCAGGTGCGCCACCGAGGTGTCGATGGAGATCACCAGGTCGAGCTGTTCGACCATGGCGGCGGTGTCGGCGAAGTCGGCGGCGCCGGTGTCCTCCGGATGCAGGCTGAGCGCGCCGCGGTCGAGCAGCCGGCGCGCCAGGTCGTCGGGGACATTCTTGTTGCGGGCGTTGAAGCCGGTGGGGCTGGCCCGCCAGACCAGGCCCACGCCCTCGAAGCCGCGCCAGCGTTCGCGGCGGCCGGCTGCGGCGGAAAGGTAGGGCGCGCCGGGCACGGTCTCCAGCGTCACGCCGAGATGGCCCGCGAGGCTGAAGTAGCGGCTCCAGACATCGTAATCGCGGATCGCCACCGTCTCGCCGCGGGCCACCGGGACGACCTCGTCGACGCCGGGCGCCGTGGCCAGCAGGGCGGCCAGGGCCGGGCGGCAGCCCAGGGCCACGTGGCCCGCGCCGGCCGCCTTGAGGCCCTGCGCAAAGCGGGCGAACTGGATCTGGTCGCCCAGGCCCTGCTCGTACCAGACCAGGATCGCGCGGCCGGCCAGATCCTCGCCGCGCCACTCAGGAAAGCCGACGTCGATCGGCGGCACCACATCGGGGTGCAGGGCGACGCGGGCCTCCAGTAGCGGCCAGCCCTCGCGGTAACGCCCGACGGAGAGCAGCAGGCCCGCCAGGGCCAGGCGCAGGGGACCGTCGTCAGGCGCGACCTGAAGGCCGGCGCGGTACTGCTGCTCGGCGCGCTCGACATCGCCCATTTCCGAATAGAGGACGCCCAGCAGGCGGCGGATCTCGATGGCCTGCGGACGGTGGCTGGCGGCCAGGGTCAGCCAAGGCTCCGCCTCGGAAAAGCGGCCGCATTCCGTCAGGCAGAGGCCGAGGTTGACGGCGATGTTGACGGTGAGCGCCTTGGCCGCCAGGCGCCCATAGGCCTCGGCGGCCTGCGCGAAGTCGCCCTGCTGCTGCAGCCGCGCGGCCTCGGCGAAGGCCGCATCCAGGGGCGGCTGGCTCGGGGTGGGCGCTTCGCTCAAGGCTCGACGGACGCTCTCGTGTTCGGAATCGAGCGTGCTATCTAGCGCGGATATCCAATGGCGGGGAGCGACGTGGCGAGCCGGTTGTCCATCCTGCATCCGGCCGGCGCCTTGTCGACCAAGGCCAATCCGTTCGGCAAGGACGTGGCCAACCTGGAGCTGTTCCGGGCGCTGGCGCGGCACGGCGGTTTCGAGCAGCTCGACATCCTCAGCCAGAAGCAGCTCGCCGAGGCGGACCTGCGCGCCGCCCTGCTGGACCGCGGCGACCAGGCGACGCGGATCGTGGCGGCCTCGGTGCTCAACACCGCGCTCCCGGCCCAGTCGGGCGCCCTGCTGCGCGGCCAGCCGGACCTCTTCGACATCGCCTGGATCCGCCGCGCCCAGGCGGGCGACCGGGCCTACAGCCTGCTGGGCCTGGTGCACACCATAGCCCCGCCGTTCATGCGCCAGCTGATGGCCATGGCCTCGGTCGGGCCGGTGCAGCCGTGGGACGCGGTGATCTGCACCTCGCCCAGCGTGCGCGACGCGGTGGCCCGCATGTACGCGGAGTGGGGCGAGCACCTCGCCGAGCGCACCGGGGGCAAGCCCCCGCCGCAGCCGCAGCTGCCGATCGTGCCGCTGGGCGTCGATGGCGCGGCGTTCGCCGCCATGGCTGACCGACCCGAGGCGCGCGCCCGCCGGCGGGCGGCGCTGGGGCTCGCGGACGAGGACATCCTGGCGCTGTGGGTCGGGCGGCTGTCGTTCTTCGAGAAGGCCTTCCCGCAGCCCATGTTCCGCGCCCTGCAGCGCGCCGCCCAGGACACCGGGGCGAAGATCACCTTCGCGCTGGCGGGCTGGTTCCCCACCGAGCTCGACCGCGGCCGCTACGAACAGGCGGCCCGGGCCTGCGCGCCGGACGTCACGATCCGCTTCCTGGACGGCAACGACCGCGAGCTGCTGGGCGAGCTCTGGGCCGCCTCGGACCTGTTCCTCAGCCTGGTGGACAACATCCAGGAGACCTTCGGCATCACCCCGCTGGAAGCCATGGCCGCGGGCCTGCCGGTGGTGGCCAGCGACTGGGACGGCTACCGCTACACCATGCGCGACGGGGTCGAGGCGTTCCTGATCCCGACGCTGGGCGGACCGCCGGGCGGGCTCGGCGCGACCATGACCGCGCGGCACGTCTTCGAGATCGATTCCTACCAGACCTTCGTGGGCACGGTGGCGCAGTTCACGGCCGTGCACATCGGCCGCGCGGCCGCGGCGATCGCCGAGCTGATCCGTTCGCCGGAGCTGCGGCGCAAGATGGGGGCCGCGGGCCGCGCGCGGGTGGCGGGGACCTTCGACTGGCCGGTGGTGGTGGCTCAGTACCAGGCGCTGCTCGACGAGCTGGCGGCGATCCGCGCGGCCGCCAAGGACCCGCCGGCGCGGCGCAAGACCAATCCGGTTAAGGGCGACCCGTTCAACGACTTCGCGGGCTTCCCGACGCTGATCGCCTCTCTCGACCTGCCGCTCCGCGTGGCCACGGGCATGGGCGCGGCGGACGTGCTGAAGACCCGCGACACCGAACTGGACCAGGCCTTCGGCTACTGGCGCGCCAGCCTGGACGACTGCGCCGAGGCGGTGCGGCTGGTGGCGGCGGGCAAGGCGGCGAGCGTGCGCGAGGTGCTGCTGGCCTTTCCGCAGGAGAAGCGCCGTCCGATGGAGCTCGGCCTGCTCTGGCTCGCCAAGCAGGGCTTTCTCGACTGGCTGGAATAGGCCGCCAGGCGCCGGCCGCCGTTACCGCCAAGCTACCTCAGGTCGCAGCGCGCAATTTCGCGATGGAGAGTATCAACGCCCCCGTCTCCGCTTGAATGGGCCACTATGGCGACCTTTCGCGCATATCTTCTCGACACGGCCGGCAAGATCACCTGGGGCGAGTGGATCGAGGCCAAGGACCAGGCGGAAGCCGAAGCGAAGGCGCATGCCCTGTGCGGCGCGGGCATCCCGGCCGTCGAGCTTTGGCAAGGCCCGCGGCGGCTCGCGGAGTTGCCCTGCGACGCGCCGCTCAGCCGCAAGGCCGGCTAAGCCGCGCCTTCGGCGCCACCAAACGACCTTCACAGGCGTTTCTCCTCGTCGGGCCTCGCGGCGTGAGGCTCCAGCCAGAGGAGAGATCGATGCGCCATCTGCTGTTCGCCGTGGGCGTGAGCCTGACGGTGGCCGCCGCGTCGGCGGCCGAGGCGCGGTCCGGGTGCGAAGCCGATGCGCATAGCCGCCGGGTCACCGGCACGGTAGTCGGCGCGCTCGGCGGCGGCTTGCTGGGCAGCGCCGTGGCCGGGCATGGGTCCAAGGGGACCGGCGCCCTGGTGGGCGCGGGCCTGGGCGCGGTCGTCGGCAACCAGGTGTCGCGGGTCAGCTGCGACCACCGCGGCTATCGCCACGCGCGCTATGCTCCGCGGCGCAACGCGGCCTACGCCTCGACGCCGGCCTATGCGGGCGCCTACGGGACCAATACCAGCGCCTCGTGCCGTTACGTGGCCCGTCCCTACTACGACCAGGCCGGACGGCTGGTCTATGCCCCCATGCAGGTGTGTGAATGACCTCCGCGAAATCGATCTCCGTCGTCGCCGCGGCCGCGGTGGCCGCCCTGGGCCTGTCGGCTTGCGACGGCGCCAACGGCCACGCCGCCGCGAGCGGCATCTGCAAGCCGTTCACCACCACCACCACCACCACCACGAGCACCACGACCACGCAGACGAGCCCGGCCGGACCCGCCACCGGCGTCGGCGTCCTGCCGGCCGCCCCGATGGGCGATCCGTCGGCGGCGATCGACGACTGCCTGCATCGCTGGGGCTACACGCTCGCCGGCTCATCGGATGCGGCGAACTTCGTGGCCGAGGCGACGGTGGCGGCGTGCGGCACGGCGCTGTCGAGCTGGAACCAGCAGGCGCTGAACGCCGACAACGCCGGCGGTGCGGTCCAGGCGCCCAGCCTGATGACCGGCCAATCCACCAACCCGATCTCCGAGCACTACAGCTTCGCCCAGGGCCGGGCGCTGTTCTACGTGGTGCAGGCCAGGGCCGGCCACTGCGGTCCGCCGCCCGCCGGCGCGACCAGCGACCGCTGAGCTAGGCTAGCGGCGCCTCGCCCGCCTTCAGGCGCAGGGCGGCGGCTTGCAGCCCGGCGGGCAGGGTGGCGAACCAGGCCTCCGGCGAGAGCCGCTCGGCGACCGCGCGGCGGCCGGCCTCGGCCAGCCGGCGGCGCAGGGCCGGGTCGGCCCGCAGGCGGCTCAGCGCCTGGGCCGCGGCGTCGAGGTCGGGCTCGGCCCAGCTCTGATGGCCATAGATGCCCTGCGGGTCCTGCACCGGCGCCATGGCGTAGGGGACCAGCAGCGAATTGCCGGCGTCCATGAAGTCGAGGTTGCCCGAGAAGCCCGTGGCCACCACCGGCACGCCCAGCGCCATGGCCTCGGCCGGCGTCAGGCCGAAGCCCTCGGCGCGATGCAGGGAGATCAGCGCGTCGGCGCCGGCGATCAGCGCCTTCACCTGCGCATAGGGCCAGGTCTCGTCGATCAGGCGGACATTGGGCGGGCACCGGACCCGCAGTCCGGCGAGCAGCTCCGGGAAGAGCCGGCCGTTCTGGGTCTTGATGGTGAGCTCGGCGCCGCGGTCGTCGCCGAACGCCCGGCGGAAGGCCTCGATGGCGCCTTGCGGATTCTTGCGCGCGGCCGAGGAGTTGAAGTCGAACAGGGCGAGCGCCTGGAACGCGGCGCGGCGCGGGGCGGGGGCCACGTCGCGGTAGTCCTCGGCGAACAGCGGATGCGGCACGACCCGCACGGGGGCGGCCGCGCCGGCGAGGGCTTCGGCATTGTAACGGCTGGGCGCCCAGACCTCGTCGACCAGCGCGCCGTCCTTCAGCCAGCGGGACGGCGCGCGGGGCAGCTCCCAGGCCCAATACCCGTAACGAGGTCCCAGCAAACGTCGCGGACCGAGCACCGCCAGCTCGGCCAGCAGTTCCGGCGGGTTGAGATGGAAGATCCAGGCGCTCGCCCGCTCCGGCGGATCGCCGCGCGGGGTCCAGGTGAGCCTGGCGTGACTGGCGTCGATGCGCTCGACCGGCACGCCCAGCGCCTCGAAGGCGCGCGCGCCCAGTCGCGCCGAGGCGGCGATGCCGTGGCTGCCGGAGAAGTAGCCGACGACCTTGATCGG
>NZ_DASZBG010000110.1:0-21845 GCF_035944335.1 Phenylobacterium sp.
TGCAGGCCGCCGAGCCGGGCGAACACCGCCTTCTCCAGCCCCGGGATGGTGCGGAACACCTCGCTCTGCGACCCGTGCTTCAGCTTGGTCTGGAAGCCGACCATGTTCCACAAAGTGCCCAGCGCATTGTCCTGGCGCAGCTGGACCACGGCCCAGGGCTTCACCTGCGGATCGTGTTCGTTGGTCAGGCCGACCGGCTTCATCGGCCCGTGGCGCAGGGTCTCGCGCCCACGCTCGGCCATCACCTCGATCGGCAGGCAGCCGTCGAAATAGGGCACGTGCTCCCAGTCCTTGAACTCGGATTTCGGCGAGGTGAGCAGGGCCTCGATGAAGGCGTCGTACTGCTCGCGATCCATGGGGCAGTTGATGTAGGCGGCCGCATCGCCGCCGGGGCCTTCCTTGTCGTAGCGCGACTGCCGCCAGGCCACGTCCATGTCGATGGAGTCCAGGTGCACGATGGGCGCGATGGCGTCGAAGAACGACAGCTGGCCTTCGCCGGTCAGCGTCAGGATCGCCTCGGAGAGCGCCGGCGAGGTGAGGGGCCCGGTCGCCACGATCACGCTGTCCCAGTCGGCGGGCGGCAGGCCGGCCACCTCCTCGCGCACGATGGTCACCAGCGGGTGGGCCTCCAGCCGCTCGGTCACGGCCTGGGCGAAGCCGTCACGGTCCACGGCCAGGGCGCCCCCGGCCGGCACCTGGTGGGCGTCGCCGGCGCTGAGGATCAACGAGCCCAGCCGGCGCATCTCGGCGTGCAGCAGCCCGACCGCATTGCCCGTCCAGTCGTCGGCGCGGAAGGAGTTGGAGCAGACCAGCTCGGCCAGCCGGTCGCTCTGGTGGGCGTCGGTGCCGCGCACCGGGCGCATCTCGTGCAGCACCACGGGCACGCCGGCCTGGGCGATCTGCCAGGCGGCCTCGGATCCGGCCAGGCCGCCGCCCACCACATGCACGGGTCTTGTCATGCGTGGCTAACTAGCAACGATTAAGGGCCATCGCGAGCGGGGCCTTGCGCGCGCTGTCCAGCCCGCTCAACTTCGGACACTACGGGGGCGCCGACTCGGTCTCATCGAAAGGGACCGGCGGCCAGGGACGGACATGACTCCTTTTTCGCCGAGCGAAGCTGCGCTGGAAGGTTTCCGGATCACGCGCGAGAACCCGCGCGCCTTCGCCTGGTGGGTGGGGATCTCATTCCTGGTCAGCGTGCTGGGCGCCTTCGTCACCGTCCTTATGCCGGCCGAGGTGCGCCATGCGCTGGACACCCTGCGCGCCGAGGACACGCCCGATCTCGCGACCCTCGCCGACGCCCTGATTGCGGTCTCGCCCCTGTTCGTCTTCGGCCTCGCCTTCCAGTGCATGATGGCCGCGGCGGTCTATCGCGTGATCTTCCGCCACGAGGACTCGCGGTTCGGATACCTGCGGCTGGGCAGCGACGAATTGCGGCTGATGGCGCTGACCCTGATCTTCGTGGTGCTGACCATCCTGCTGGCCGTCGCCCTGACGCTGGGCGCGGCCATCGTCATCGCGCTCGCCTCCTTCGCGGGCCGGGGTTTCGCCGTCTCGGTCGGCGCGATCGCCGAGCTCGTGTCGCTGGCGGTGCTGGTCTATGTGCTGGTGCGCCTGTCGCTGGCGCCCCCGGCCACCTTCGCCGAGCGCCGGCTGCGCATCGGCGAGTCCTGGACCCTCACCCGCGGGGGCGTCTTCTGGCGGCTGTTCGGCGCCTATCTGCTGGCGGTCGCCTGCATGGTGGTGATCGGCCTCCTGGCGCTTGTGCTGTTCACCGCCGTCGCCGGGATCATCGTGCTGCTGGCCGGCGGCCAGCTCACCGACCTCTCCACCATCTTCCATCCGGACGAGACCTCGCTGGCCGCCTATCTGAACCCCGGCATGATCGCCTACATGATCGTCGGCAGCCTGTTCCAGACCCTCTATTTCGCGGTGATCGCCGCGCCCGGCGCGGTGGTCTATCGCCACCTGCACGACGATCCGGACGGCCTCAGCCTGCACATCAGCGCCCCTTGAGGCGCGCGGGCGGGGCGGGGGAATGAGCGACTTCTCACCGAGCGACGCGGCGCTGGAAGGCTTTCGCGTGCTGCGTCAGAGCTGGCGGGTGGTGGTCGGCTGGTCGCTGTTCAACCTGATCGCCCTGGTGGCCCTGGCCATCGTGGCCTCCGTCGCCACCTTCGGCGCCGCGGCGGCCTCCAGCGCCGGCGCCGTGCAGTTCAGCGGCGCGTTCGGCGGCCTGCTCGCCAGCCTCGGCGAGGCGCTCACCGTGGCGGTGCTGGCCGGCGGCCTCTTCCGCCTGATGCTGCGGCCGCAGGAGCCGGGATTCCTGCACCTGCGCATCGGCGCCGACGAGCTGCGGATCTTCGGCGTCTGGGTGGTGATGGTGGTGGCCGCGTTCCTGCTGGCCGGGGTGTGCGCGGCCCTGGTGCTGGCGGGCCGCGGCATCGGGCCGGGGATGGCGCTCGTGGCCTGGGGCCTCGTGGTGGCGGCCGGGGTGTGGCTCGGCCTGCGCTTCTCGCTGGCCTCGGTGGTCAGTTTCGCCGAGCGGCGCTTCACCCTCATGGGCTCCTGGCGGCTGACCCGCGGCCAGGTCTGGCCGCTGCTCGGCATGACGGTGCTGTCGTCGTGCGTCGTGGCTCTGATGGCGCTCCTGGTGGCCATCGTGCTGATGCTCGCCATGGGCTTCAGCGTCGGCTTCGGCGCGGTGTTCGAAGCCATGGGCGACGCCGATGCGCTCGCCACCCACCCGGGGCTCTACCTCGCCCAGCTGGCCGCCCAGCTGGTGCTGTTCCCGGCCGCCCTGGTGCTGTTGCTCGCGCCCTGGGTCAGCGCCTATGCCGCGCTCAGCGACCGCGAGATCTAGGCCCCAGCGCTTGGCCGCTCGGTCACCCGGGCATGCCAGCCCTTCACGTTCTCGTACTCGTCCGGAACGTCCAGTCCGATCCAGGTGGCGAAATCGACCGTGGTCAGGGCGCAGATGTCGGCCATCGAATAGGCCTCGCCAGCGATGAACGGCTGGTCGGCCAGTTCGCGGTTCAGCCACTTCAGTCCGCCGGCATAGGCGCCGCGATTGGCCTCGCCGAAGTCCTTGTACTGGGTCAGCAGGGCCGCGGTGCGCGGGTGGGCGTGGCGCCAGAAATTGCCCACCGGGTTCATCACCTGGAACTCGATCCGCCGCACCCACATGTCGACCAGGGCCTTGCCCTTGGCGCCGGTCCCGAACAGGGGCGGCTCCGGCGTCGTCTCCTCGAAATAGCGGCAGATGGCGACGGTCTCGGAGATCGCGGTCCCGTCGTCGAGCACCAGGGTCGGCACCTGGCCCAGCGAATTGCGCGCCTTGTGCTCATCGCTCTTGTGCTCTCGCTGCATCAGGTTGAGCGGCGTCTCGGGAAGCTCGATCCCCTTCTCCGCCAGGAAGATCCGCACCCGCCGCGGATTGGGAGCCGGATTCGGCGCGCCATAGAGGATCATGGAATTCTCCCGGTTCGTCCCGCCCCAAGGGCGGGACGGCGGCGCGAAGCGCCGCCTAGGGATATCACGCCCTCTTTCGCGCCGTCCCGCGCCGCGCCCGGTGGCGTTCCAGCAGGCCGGCCAGGTACCGGCCGGTCCAGCTCTTCGCATTGGCCGCCACCTGCTCGGGCGTGCCGCAGGCCACGATCTCGCCCCCGCCGTCGCCGCCTTCGGGGCCGAAGTCGAGGATCCAGTCGGCGGTCTTCACCACGTCGAGGTTGTGCTCGATGACGATCACCGTATTGCCCTGGTCGACCAGCTCGTGGAGCACCTCCAAGAGCTTCTTCACGTCCTCGAAGTGCAGGCCGGTGGTCGGTTCGTCGAGGATGTAGAGGGTCTTGCCGGTCGCGCGCCGCGACAGCTCCTTGGACAGCTTCACCCGCTGCGCCTCGCCGCCCGACAGTGTGGTCGAGGACTGGCCGACCTTCACATAGCCCAGGCCCACGCGCTTCAGGGTCTGCATCTTCTCGCGCAGCACCGGCACGGCCTTGAAGAAGTCGGCCGCCTCGTCGACCGTCATGTCGAGCACGTCGGCGATGGATTTGCCCTTGAACAGCACCTCCAGCGTCTCGCGATTGTAGCGCCGGCCATGGCAGACGTCGCAGGTCACATAGACGTCGGGGAGGAAGTGCATCTCGATCTTGATCAGGCCGTCGCCCTGGCAGGCCTCGCAGCGGCCGCCCTTGACGTTGAAGCTGAACCGCCCCGGGCCGTAGCCCCGCGCCTTGGATTCCGGCAGGCCGGCGAACCAGTCGCGGATGGGCTGGAAGGCGCCGGTGTAGGTCGCCGGGTTGGACCGCGGTGTCCGCCCGATCGGCGACTGGTCGATGTCGATGACCTTGTCGAAGTTCTCCAGCCCCTCGATCCGCTCGTGCGGGGCCGGCGCGTCCGAGGCGTTGTGCAGCCGCCGCGCGGCCGCCTTGTAGAGGGTTTCGATCGTGAAGGTCGACTTGCCGCCGCCCGACACCCCGGTGACGCAGGTGAAGGTGCCCACCGGGATCTCGCCGGTGACGGACTTCAGATTGTTGCCGGTCGCCCCGATGACCCGCAGCACCTTCTTCTTGGAGATCGGCCGGCGCTCTTCGGGAACCTCGATCTCGCGCACGCCCGACAGGTACTGGCCGGTCAGGCTGCGCGGCTCGGCCATGATGTCGGCGGGCTTGCCCTGGGCGATGATCTCGCCGCCGTGCACGCCGGCGGCCGGGCCCATGTCGATCACATAGTCGGCGGTGAGGATCGCCTCCTCGTCGTGCTCGACCACCAGCACCGAATTGCCGAGGTCGCGCAGGCCCCGAAGGCTGTGCAGGAGGCGGGAATTGTCGCGCTGGTGCAGGCCGATGGAGGGCTCGTCGAGCACGTAGAGCACGCCCGTCAGGCCCGAGCCGATCTGGCTGGCCAGCCGGATGCGCTGGCTCTCGCCGCCGGACAGCGATCCTGAGCCGCGCGACAGGTTCAGGTAGTCCAGGCCCACGTCCACCAGGAACCGCAGGCGGTCGTTGATCTCCTTCAGGATTCGACGCGCGATCTCCATCTGCTTGTCGGTCAGCCGGCCATCCAGGGCCTCGAACCATTCGCGCGCGTGCTTGATGGACAGTGTCGAGACCTGGCCGATGTGATGGCCGTCGATCTTCACGGCCAGGGCTTCCGGTTTCAGGCGATAGCCCTCGCAAGCCTCGCAGGGCGTTTCGGACTGGAAGCGGCCCAGCTCCTCGCGCACCCACGATGAGTCCGTTTCGCGCCAGCGGCGCTCCAGGTTCGGCAGCACGCCCTCGAAGGTCTTGTTGACCTCATAGCGCCGCGCATTGTCGTCGTAGATGAACCGGACCTTCTCCTCGCCGGAGCCGTGCAGCACCACCTGCTTGGCCACGTCGGGCAGCTTCCACCAGGCCTCGTCCATCGAGAACCCGTAGTGCCGCGCCAGCGCCTGCAGGGTCTGGGTGTAGAGCGGGGAGGGGCCGCGCGACCACGGCGCGACGGCGCCCTTGTGCAGGGTCTTGTCCTTGTCCGGCACGACGAGGTCGGCGTCGAACGCCAGCTTCATGCCCAGGCCGTCGCACACCGGGCAGGCGCCGTAGGGGTTGTTGAACGAGAACAGCCGCGGCTCGATCTCGCTGATGGTGAAGCCGGAGACCGGGCAGGCGAACTTCTCGGAAAAGATCAGCCGCCGGGGTTCTTCCTCCGTGGGGTCCTTGTCGGCCCATTCGGCCACGGCGATGCCGTCCGCGAGGCGCAGCGCGGTTTCCAGGCTGTCGGCGTAGCGGCTCTCAAGGCCGGGCTTGGTGACCAGCCGGTCCACCACGATGTCGATGTCGTGCTTGAACTTCTTGTCGAGGGTCGGCGCGTCCTCGATCGGATAGAACTCGCCGTTGATCTTCAGCCGCTGGAAGCCGGCCTTCTGCCACTCGGCGATCTCCTTGCGGTATTCGCCCTTGCGCCCGCGCACCACCGGCGCCAGCAGGTAGATCCGCGACCCCTCGTCCAGGGCCGACAGCTTGTCGACCATCTGGCTGACCGTCTGGCTCTCGATGGGCAGGCCGGTGGCCGGCGAATAGGGCACGCCGACGCGGGCCCAGAGCAGGCGCATGTAGTCGTGGATCTCGGTGACGGTGCCCACCGTCGAGCGCGGGTTGCGGCTGGTGGTCTTCTGCTCGATGGAGATGGCCGGCGACAGGCCCTCGATGAGGTCCACGTCGGGCTTGCTCATCAGCTCCAGGAACTGCCGGGCATAGGCCGAAAGGCTCTCGACATAGCGCCGCTGGCCCTCGGCATAGATGGTGTCGAAGGCGAGCGAGCTCTTGCCCGATCCTGAAAGGCCGGTCAGCACCACGAGTTCGCCGCGCGGGATGTCCACGCTGACGTTCTTCAGGTTGTGCTCGCGCGCGCCGCGCACGCGGATCAGGTTCTGGTGGTCGGCCATCTTGTCCCGGAAACACGCTAGCGCCCGCCGGAGGTCCTCTTGGGAAGAGATCCGCCGCGGGCGTTCGGTGAACTGCTGTCAGTGATACCCCAATGTAGGCGCCCGAGTCGCCACTTTACACGAGAACGCAAAGGGAACAAATGCCCTGTGCCGGAACGCGGGCCGACCGCTACTGACAGGACGGTGGCAGCAGCGCCTCAGGCCCGCATCGCCCGTCGGTCGGCCCAGACGTAGAGCGCCAGCCCGGTGAGCGCATAGGCTACGATGGCCAGCGGCGGCGCCAGCGCGAAGTCCTCGGGCACGAGGGCCAGGGGCGCACCCTTCCCGGTGGCGACGATCAGGGCCGCGTGGGCGACGTTGAGCAGGCTGTCGCCGACGATGTAGCCGCTCACCAGCAGCACGCCCAGCCGCTTGGCCGCCTCGCCGTTCGGGCGCTTTTCCACCCGGCGGTCGTAGGCGTAGCCCGCGAAGGCGCCCAGGATCACCGGCACGGTGACGCTCGACGGCAGGTAGATGGCCAGCGCCGCGCCCAGCGGCGGCAGGCTGCGCCGTCCCGTCCGGCGCAGCAGCTCGTCGACCACCACCAGGGCCGCGCCCACCAGGCCGCCGATGCCGATCAGGCCCCACTGCAGGTTGCCGCCGACCACCCCCGACGCAATCGTCGAGATCAGCGTCGCCTGCGGCGCGGCCAGCGGATTGGCCGAGATTCCGTGCATCGGCGAGCCGGCGAAGCCATAGGCCTTGTTGAGCAGGTTGAGGATCACCGGGATCACCGCGGAGCCGGCGATCACCCCGATCACCAGGGCCACCTGCTGGCGCCACGGCGTGGCGTCGACCAGCTGGCCGGTCTTCAGGTCCTGCAGGTTGTCGTTGGCGCTGACCGCCACGGAGATCAGGATCGCGGTGACCAAGAGGGCGAAGGCCACCAGCGGCTTCACGTCGCCGCCCTTCAGCACCGGCAGGCCGATGGCCGCGATGATCAGGGCCGCGCCCAGCACCGATAATATGGCCATGCCTGAAACCGGCGAGTTGGAGGAGCCGATCAGCCCGGCCATGTAGCCGCAGACCGCCGCCACGGCGAACCCGGCCACGGCGATGTAGAGCACCGCGGCGATGGTCAGGGGCACGACCAGCGAGCCCAGCGGCCCGCCCGCCAGGAAGGCGGCCAAGAGGACGGCGATGGGGACCAGGCAGGCCAGAGAGATCACCGCCATCACCCCGATCGGGATGTCCTGTTCGGTGCGCGGCAGGGCGCCGCCTTCGCCGGCCTTGCGCCGCCGCTCGGCGGCAAGGGCGCTGGCCACGCCGGTGACCAGCGGCACGGCGAGCTTGGCCAGGGTCCAGAGCGCCGCGACCCCGATGGCGCCGGCCCCGATGAAGCGCACCTGATGGCGCCACACATCGCCCGCCCAGTCGGCGATCGGGCCGGCGGCCGGATGCAGGGCGGTGAGCACCGGCACCGCGATCCCCCAGGTGATGACCAGACCCACCGTCATGGCCGCGCCCACCGCGACGCCCACCAGGTGGCCGGCCCCGAACAGGGCCAGCGAGGCCTGCGCCCCGAGGCCCGTCGCCCCGCCGTTCGGCGTGCGGACATAGGCCGAGACTTCGCTGGCGAACACCCGCGTGGTGGTGATCAGGGCATAGGCCGCCCCGGCGATCGAGCCGAGGGTGATGGCCAATAGGCCGAGCTTGCTGTCGGCCTGGGCCTCCGCCCCGTCGCCCTCGGAGCCGGAGCCCACGAGCAGCACCTGGGCGGCGGCGACGCCTTCCGGGTAGGGCAGGTCCGACTGGGTCACCAGCGCCCGCCTAAGCGGGATGGTGTACATCACCCCCAGCACGCCCCCGACCGCGCAGATCGCGAAGGTCGTCCAGAACGGGAAGCCCGTCCACGCGCCGACGATGATCAGGCCCGGCAGCACGAACACCACCGAGGCCATGGCGCCCGCCGCCGAGGCCACCGTCTGGACGATGTTGTTCTCGACGATGGTCGAGTTCTTGAAGGCCCGGAGCAGGGCCATGGAAATCACCGCCGCCGGGATCGAGGTGGCGAAGGTCAAGGCCACCTTCAGGCCCAGGAACACGTTCGCCGCGGTGAACAGGAAGGTGATCAGCACCCCCAGCACCACGCCCCGGACCGTCAGCTCCAGCCTCGGCCGCTCCGCCGCTTCCACCGCCGCCATATTGTTTCCACCCTTGAGCCCTTGACCGACCCGTTAGAGCCGGAAGCGGGACCGGGCTCAAGAGCGGCTCGGGGGACCCCTTTGGGGACCTGCAGCCCGCGCGGGCGCTAACACGTCGGAAACCATGATTCGGCTATCCCTAGCGGTGGGTCGAGGAACGCCTGTGAAGACGATTACAGTGAATTCCCGCAAGGGTGGCGCGGGCAAGACCACGGTCTCCGTGAGTTTGGCGATGGCGGCCCGGCAGGCCGGCCTCAAAGTCGTGCTGGCGGACATGGATCCGTTGCGCTCCTCGTCGGAGATTCTCCGATCGCGGGCGGAAGCCTCCTCGATGCTGATCGAGACCAACGCCGGAAAGCTCTGGGTGCTGCAGGAGAACTGCAAGCGCAACGGTTGCGACCTGCTGGTCATCGACACACCGACCCATCCGGAGTCCGAGATCGTCCACTGCATGACCCATTCGGACCTCGTTCTGGCGGTCACGCGCCCGACGTTCCTGGACCTGGCGGCCGTCCGGGATACGATCGCGCTTATCCAGCGCACCCCCACCCCGGGTCTGGTCGTGCTCAACCAGTGTCCGCCGAAGCGCAACGGCGAGGAGAACCCGGTCGTCATCGACGCTATCCAGCGCCTGAGATTCGGCAAGCTGCCGGTGGCGAAGTCCGTGCTGCGCAGCCGCATCGCCTATCAGCACGCCTTCGCCAGCAACTGTGGCGTGACGGAATGGGACGTGAACAGCGAAGCCGCCGCTGACGTGCTCTGGCTGCTGGCCGAAATCAGCAAGCACCTCGCCCTGGCGCCCGCGAAGAGCGCCCCCTTGCCGCGCGCCCTGCGGCGACGCCCACAGGGGCTGTCGCCGGTGCGGGCGATGCAGTCGGCATTGCGGCGGCTGGTGTCCTGACCGCCGGCTAGCCGCGGTCGATCCGCGCCGCGTAGCAGCCGCGGCCAGCGTTGTGGGCGTGGATGTAGGCGACCTGCGGATTGGCGAACATCTTCTCGATGACCGGCTCGATCGCAGCCCCCGGCGTCAGCTCGGCGTCGACCATCATTCCGGCCTCGTCATAGGCCCGCAGGCTGAGCGCGGCGCGAACCCTGAGCGCGCCGGGAACCTCGTCCACTGCCCGGCGTGGCTCGGTCGCCGCCTCGCTGACGAAGATCGCGTGGCTCGCGCGATAGGGCGTTGGCGCCGGCTGGTGCTCGTAGTTCATGAGCAGCACCGTCTCGCCGGGCTCGGCGTCCTCCAGCGTCACCCGGCAGGGGAAGCCCGCCTTGGCGTCGACCTGGCAGCGGACCACGCCGCGCTCGGCCAGCGCCGCGTCGGAGAGGCTGAACAGGGGCCTGAAGGCCTCGACCGGCAGGCCGGAAATCACGAACGACATGGGGGTCTCCTTCTCGCGCCGGACCATCGTTCGACGCCCGCCGGAAGCCAATGGGTCGTCCGCAACACAGGTCCGAAAGCCGCCGGCGCTCAGGCCCCCACCAGCGCCATCTGCGGCGGGGGCGGGGCCTTGGCGGCCTCCTCGACCAGCCAGTCGCGGAAGTGGGCGAGGCCGCGCTTGGGCGCCTCGTCGGGCAGGATCAGGTGGAACCGCGCCGGCGTGCGCACGAAGCCGAACGGGGCGATCAGCCGGCCCGCGGCGATGTCCCCGGCCACATAGATCCACGGCGTGATGGCGACGCCGAGGCCCGCGTTGGCGGCCTCGAGGGTATAGAAGATGTGCTCGTACTCGCGGTGCGCGGCCGCCTCGGGCAACACCACTCCGGCATGTTCGGTCCACTCGGCCCAGGCCTGCGGGTGGGAGCGGGTGTGCAGGCGCGGCAGGCCCTTGAGGTCGGAGAGGCTCAGGCCCGCGCCGCGCAGCGACGGCGACAGCACCGGTCCGTGGAAGTTGTCGAACAGCGTGGTGGTGGTCGCCCCCTCCACGTGGAGGGTGTCGGCCAGCCGGATGGCGGCGTCGAAGGGCTCGCGGGTGAAGTCGACGGGGCTGTAGGACTCGGTCACCCGCACCGAGTGAGCTGGATGGCGGGCGTGGAAGGCCGGCAGGCGCGGGATCAGCCAGCGCATAGCCAGCGTGCCGACGCAGGAGACGTGGATCTCGCGCTCGGCGCCGGCGCTGACCTCCACGAAGCTGCGCTCGATCTCGTCGAACGTCGCCCCCAGCGAGCGGGCCAGCCGCTGGCCGGCGTCGGTCAGGCGCAGGTTGTTGCGCGGTCCATGGGTCAGCCGCACGCCGCACAGCCGCTCCAGCCCGCGAACCTGCCGGCTTACCGCGCCGTGGGTGACGCACAGCTCGTCGGCGGCCAGGCTCATGCGGCCATGCCGGGCGAAGGCCTCGAAGGACCTCAGCGCGGTCAGCGGCAGGTGTTGGCGCCTCGGCATGTGATCTCAGCTCACAAGCAACAGGCGGCTTATAGCGCGGATCGCGGCGTTTGGCGTCATACCGCCGCCGCCAGGTAGAGATGGCTCTCGTAGCCGATCTCCAGCTCCCCGCCGTGCGCCACGATGGCCTCGGCGAGCGCGTCGATCAGCGCCTCGCGCCGCGGCTCGGCGATCCCGTTGAAATCGGAGCGGCTGCGCAGGAAGGCCCGGTAGCTCTCGGCCGTGTGGGGCCAGATCCAGGGGTAGGCGCGATGGGTGGCCGGCGCGAACCAGCCGGAGCCGGCGAACAGCCCCGACACGGGCCCCTGTGGCAGGTACCAGCTCTCCGACGGCGGGCCCCAGAGCTCTGGCGCATGGCGCATGTAGAGCGGTTTCGCGGCCGCCAGGAACCACGGCGGATATCGCACCGGGCAACTGCCGAACACCGCCAGCCAGCCGTCGGGCCTGAGCGCCAGGGCGGCGCCGGCGAAGGCGCGGGCCTGCGGCGTCCAGTGCCAGGACTGGGCGGCGGCCACCAGGCGGTAGCCCTGCGCGGGCGCAACCCAGTCCTCGAAGCGAGAGATGACGAAGGCCACGTCGTGGGCGTCGGCGAAGCGGCGGCGGGCCGCGGCGATCAGGGCCGGGCCGGGATCGAGCGCGGTGATGGCGTAGCGTCGGGCGTAGAGGCTCTCGGTGGCCTGGCCGCTGCCGCAGCCCACTTCCAGCACCGGGTCGCCGGGTCCGAGACCAACCATGGCGGCGATGTCGTCGAACAGCGGCTCCGGATAGCCCGGGCGCACCGCATCATAAATCTCGGCGACCGTATCGAAGGTGGCGCGCAGCTCCATCTCTGTGCCCTCGGCTCACGTTGCGGTGCAGCATCGGGTCTGTGAGGCCAAGGCGCAAACGACATCTCAGCCACCGCCCTGTGAGCTTAGATCACTAGAACCGGGTTTCCCACTCCAGCGCGAACCGAACCTGGCCGTCGGTGTCGCGCCGCGCCGCGCCGACGGCGGCCAGCCAGCCCGCTTCCAGCTCGAACTCGCCGGCCTTGCGGCCGGCCGGCCGGAATTCCCAGCGGACCATGGGGCCCAGGAAGTGCGCCTGCGATCCGCCGGGCGCCCGGTTGGTCCCGAGGGCGCCGAACGCCTGCACCCCCACCTGCACGCCGTGGCCGGCGTCCAGCGTGCCTTGCGCGGCGTAGCCGAGCTGCGCGGCCCCTTCGCCGTCGCGTCGGGTCAGGGGCTGCTGGGCGATCAGGTTGACGAGCCCCTGCACCGGCCCGAAGCGGCGGGCCAGCAGCAGCTTGGCCTCCACGAGGCCGGACTCGTTGTGAAGGCGCTGCTCGTATTCCAGGTAGCCGCCCACGTCGACGCCGGTCCCGGGGACCTGGCCCAGGTAGGCCACGCCCTCCAGCCCCACCGAGTCGAGCTTGCGCCGGGCGCCCGGCTGGTCCTCGAACTCGCCAAGCACGGCCAGGCTCAGCCGGTCGCCGAATCCGTGCTCCAGTTCCACCACCGCGGCGGAATCGCCCGCCGCCGCGCCGCCGAGATAGCGGCCGCCACGCACCTCCAGCTCGGTGACCCCGTTGCGGGGGTAGGGTGCATAGACCTGGTTGGCGAGCCCCGGCTCGGCCGCCGCGGACCCCGCCCACCCCATCGCCATCGCGACCGCCGTCGCCAGCCTGACGCCCCAGTCTCGCATGTCCCGCCCCGTGTGTTGAGAATGGTTCGCATATACACTTGCGAACGATTGTCAATTGCAGCTAAGAAGCAGGCTCCAACGAGGAGAGATCGCATGATGCGGCTTGCAGCGGCCCTGGTCCTGATCGGCGTTTTCGGCGCCGGCGCCGCCCTGGCGGAAGCTCCGGCCGAGCCGGTGACCGTGGCCCTGACCCTGAAGGATCATCGCTTCACGCCGGACCGCGTCTCCGTCCCGGCTGGGCGGACGATCCGCATCGAGCTGGCCAATCGCGACGCCGCCCTCGAGGAGTTCGACAGCGACGACCTGCATGTGGAGAAGGACGTCACCCCGCTCGGCAAGGCGAGCTTCACCGTCGGGCCGCTGAAGCCCGGGGCCTATAGTTTCATGGGCGAACTGCACGCCGATACCGCTTCCGGCGTGCTGACCGCGACCGCGCCCTAACTCACGAGGCCTTCCTCTGTGGCTCGCGGCCGACCACGCGGAACACCGCATTGGCCCGTGCGCAGGGCAGGCCGTCGGCGGTCACGAAAGCCTGGGCGAAGCACAGGGTGGTCCCCGGCTTCACGAACACGGTGTCGAACTCCAGCCATTGGCCGAGCTGGGCCGAGCCCAGGAAATCCAGCGTCAGATTGACCGTCACGAGGCCGCCGGCGTGACCGAGCGTGCGGGCGCAGGAGAGGCCCATGGCGTTGTCGGCCAGGGCGGAGATCAGGCCGCCGTGCACGAAGCCGCGGCTGTTGGTGTGGGCGGCGCCGGCCCGCAAGGCGAGGATCACCCGCTCGCCCGCCTTGCGGCTGTAGAGCGGCTCCCACGGATCGGTGAGCGGGCTCTTGCGGTCGTGCGGAGAGTAGCCGGCAGGCAGGTCCTGGATCGTTTGGGTCATGGTCGTCGTCCCTGACGGGGTTGAACCACGCCCCAGGGAGACGCCGACGCCGCGTGAGCCGGGAATCCGGACGCGGATCGGCGGTTCTCATAACCGGACTGTGACCGTCGGCGCCGGGATCGCACCGGCTCTGCTCGTCCCCTGCTTCGCTCCGAGTGGAGCTCCGCAGGGCGCCCGCGGGCTCGTCCCGCCCCGCAGGGAAGGCATCACCGCCGGTGGGGAATTCCACCCCGCCCTGAGAACGTAGACCGCCGGAACAGCCCGACGGATCGCGCGACGATACCGGTGTTACGCAGCGTCAAACAAGTGTTTGAATCAAGCCCGCTTGTTCAGGGTGATGGCCGCGCCGTCGGTGGGCTTGGCGGTGCGTTCGCCGGTCGGGCCATAGGCCGACGGCGCGCCGTGGTGGCGCTGGTTGGCGACCTCCTCGGCGATGGCCCGCACCAGGCCCTCGGTGATGAACTTGGCGGCTTCCAGGGCGCGCGACTGGCGGGCCAGCACCGCGTCGAAGGCCTCGGTGGCCCGCGTCAGCCGGGCCCGCTCGAGGACGGGCGCGCCGACCAGCAGGCTGGGGTTGGCGCGAATCCGCGCGGACTCGTGGCGATAGACGTTGGCGAGCTTCGAGGTCTCCTCCACGAAGCGGGCGGCGTCCTGCGGCCGGTGCTGCTCGAAGGCCAGGGCCTGGTCGGCCACCAGCTCGGTCAGCCGCTCGGTCAGGATGATCAGCTGATCCACCCGGTCGGCGGGGGTCTCCGCGGCGAGCGCCATCACTTCAGTCCCTGCAGCTTGAGCATCTCGCGTTCGACGGTGGGGGCGATGCCGATGCCGCCCACCTTGACCATCTGCTTGGACATCGCGTCGGTGAGCACCGAGCGGAACATCTCCTCGCCCTGGCCGCCGCCGAACGGGCCGTCGGTGGAAACCCCGGCGAACATCTGCTGCATCATCACCGAGAGGAACGAGGCCTCGAAGTCCTGGGCCGTCCGCTTGATCTGTCCGCGCTTGGCCAACTCGGCGGCGCTCGGCGCCGCGGGCGGGGCGGTCAGGCTCGGCGGGATCACCATGGCGGAGATGTCGCTCATCACAGCACCTCGATCTCGGCCTGCAGGGCGCCTGCAGCCTTGATGGTCTGGAGGATCGAGATCATGTCGCGCGGCGTGACGCCGAGCGCGTTCAGGCCGGCCACCAGGGTGGCGAGCGAGGCCCCGCTCTTGATGGTCAGGAACTGCTTGCCCTTCTCCTCGTCGACCGAGACGTCGGACTGCGGCACGACGGCGGTGTTGCCCACTCGGGCGAAGGCGGGCGGCTGGCTGACGGCCGGGGTCTCGCGCACCGTGATGGTCAGGTTGCCCTGCTGGATGGCGACGGTGGAGATGCGCACGTTCTCGCCCATGACGATCACGCCGGCGACCTCGTCGATCACCACCTTGGCCGGGCTGTCCGGCTCGACCGCCAGGTTTTCGGCCAGGGTGATGAAGCCCATCATGTCCTGCCCGGCCGGCGGCTTGACGGCCACGATGGTGGGGTTCTCGGCGAGCGCCGAGCCCGGCCACTTGGCGTTGATGACGTCGGCGACCCGATGGGCGGTGGTGAAGTCGGGGTTGTGCAGGGTCATCCGCAGGATCGGCATGGAGTCGAAATTGAAGGCGACCTCGCGCTCGATCACCGCCCCGCCGGCGATCCGGCCGGCGGTGGGCACGCCCTTGGAAACGGTGGAGCCTGAGGCGCCCGACGCGCTGATCGAGCCGGTCTGCACCGTGCCTTGCGCCACGGCGTAGGTCTGGCCGTCGGCGCCCAGCAGCGGGGTGACGATCAGGGTGCCGCCCAAGAGGCTCTTGGCGTCGCCCATGGCCGAGACGTTGACGTCCATGTGCGCCCCGGCCGCGGCGAAGGCCGGCAGCTTGGCGGTGACCATCACCGCAGCCACGTTCTTGGTGTTCAGGTTGGCGTCGCGGGTGTTGACGCCCAGCCGCTCCAGCATGGCCTCGAGGCTCTGCTTGGTCATCGGCGCGTTGCGCAGCGCGTCGCCCGTGCCGTTCAGGCCGACCACGATGCCGTAGCCGACCAGCGGGTTGTCCCGCACGCCTTCGAAATCGACGATGTCCTTGATCCGCGACTTGGCCGCCGCGGGCTCGGCGACGAGCGCCAGGCTGGCGAGGGCGGCTAAGAGACTTACCAAAAGCTGACGCATGATCACCGGCGAAGCTGCTTCGCCCGTATGCATGCGACGCCCGTGCCAGTCTGAAACGACAACAAAAACAATCGGATGGGGGAGCGCCGGAGGCTCAGCCCACGGCCTGTCGGCAGAATTTGCCCGGCATTAACCATACTGCAATCAGGGCGGCCGGAATCTGGTCCTCACGCGTAAGGGTATAGAGTCGGTCACATGAAGGTCACGGGGACGGGCGGGGTCGGACAGGCGGGGGGCGCGCGTGGGACCCAGCGCTCGGCCGATGGCAGCTTCCGGTTGCCCTCCATGGGCGAAACCGCGGGTCCCGCGCAAAGCTCCAACGTCTCCACAGCCCACGCCGTGATGGGTGTCGAGGCGCTCCTCACCCTGCAGGACGTCGGCGGCCCGCTGGAGCGCAAGCGCCGCGCCGTTGGCCGCGCCGGGCGCATCCTCGACCTGCTTGACGGCGTGAAGCTCGCCCTGCTGGAGGGCCGGATCAGCGGCGACGCCCTGATCCGCCTGCAGGGCGCGGTGCGCGAACAGCGGGCCGGCACCGACGACCCGCGGCTGGAGGCCCTGCTCGATGAGATCGAGACCCGCGCCGCCGTCGAAATCGCCAAGCTGGAACAGGCTCGTGCGGCATAACGCCGATGTCAGTTTCCCGTGATTTGAAACCCATGTTCGTTTTGCTATAAGCCGCCCGCGTGTCGCTCGGGGAGTTCAGGGGGCTCGAGGTGTCCATGAAAACAGCCGCAGTACGGGCTGAAGTCGCTGAATACCGTCCTTCCGAGGACGAGGAATTCATGAATGATCGGCAACAGGAGTATTTCAAGGAGAAGCTTCTCCTTTGGAAAGAGGAAATTCTCAGGGAATCTCGCGAAACCCTGACGCACTTGCAAAGCGAAACCGAAAACCATCCCGATCTCGCGGATCGGGCGTCTTCGGAGACCGACAGGGCTCTTGAGCTGCGCACCCGCGACCGTCAACGCAAGCTGATCTCCAAGATCGACGAGGCGCTGCGGCGGATCGAGGAAGGCACCTACGGCTATTGCGAAGAGACCGGCGAGCCCATCGGCGTCGCCCGCCTGGACGCCCGGCCGATCGCCACCCTGAGCCTGGAAGCCCAGGAACGGCACGAGCGCCGCGAGCGCGTGCACCGCGACGACTGACTTTTCCCTCCCCTTCATGGGGAGGGTGGCTGGAGCGAAGCGACAGACGGGTGGGGAAACCACGACTAGGCTCTGAGCCTGATCTCTATTCCCCACCCCGGGCGCGTGCCGCGCCTCGACCCTCCCCATAAAGGAGAGGGAAAAGCCCTACGCCTTGCGCGCCACCGCGTCGGCGCTGGGCCCGGCCATTTCGCGCAAGGCCGGGATGATGTCCTCCACGCGCTCCACCGAGCGCCAGGAGCCCATGAACTCCGGCGGGGTGAGCCTCTCGTCGACGGTCATCTGGAAACAGTCGAACAGCGTCTTCCAGAAATTCCGCGGGTTATAGAACACCACCGGCTTGCGGTGCAGGTCGAGCCGGCCCCAGGACAGCAGCTCCACCACCTCCTCGAGCGTGCCGATGCCGCCCGGCAGGATGACGAAGCCGTCGGAGCGCTCGAACATCATCATCTTGCGCTCGTGCATGTTGGAGACGATCACGTGCTCGACGGTCTCCAGCGCGCGCTCCTTGCCCATCAGGAAATCGGGGATGATGCCCAGCACTCGCCCGCCGGCCGCATGCGCGGCGCGCGCGCAGGCGCCCATCAGGCCGACGCCGCCGCCGCCATAGACCAGCCGCAGGTCCGCCTGCGCCAGCGCCTGGCCCAGCGCCTTGGCGGCCGCCAGGAACGCCGGGTCGGCGGCCTCCGACGAGCCGCAGAACACGCAGATGGACTCCAGGGCCTCAGATCGTCCGGCCATGTCGATGATCACTCCTGTCCGGCCCCGGGATCGGCTGCGTATGCTTGCCGGGGCGCGAGGAAGGCCCGATTAGCTACGGCTGAGGTTAAGGAGTTTCAAGCGCGCCGTGTTCCCGAAGTCCGCGACTCTCCTGGCCCCGATGGCCGTCATGGCCGCCGCCCTGGCCCTTGCCGGCTGCGGACGGACGCCGCCGCGCCGCACCGATGCGCCGTCGAGCGCCGCCGGAAGCGACTATGCGGCGCCGCCGAGCGTCGATCTCGTGCGCAACGAGGCCGCCGGCCCACGGCTCAGCGGCACGGCGCCGCCCGGCGTGCAGGTTCGGCTGGGCTCGCCGGCGGGTGTCGCGGTGTCGGCCTGGTCCGATACCGCCGGCCATTGGACGCTGCGGCTGGCGCCGGCGGCGGGCCCACGCATCTTCGGCCTCTCCGAGACGCTCGGCGGCCGCCAGGCCCAGGCGCAGGGCTACGTGCTCCTGACCCCGCAGGGTCCGGCGGCCCTGCTCAGGGCCGGCGCCGGGGCGATCCGGCTCGATCCGCGGCGTGGGCCAGGGCTGGGGGCCATCGATTTCGACGCCGAGGGCGGGGCGGTGGTCTCCGGCGTCGCGCCGGCCGATACCCCGGTCTTCGTGCGCCTCGATGGCCGCCAGGCGGCGCAGGCGCGGGCTGACGGCCAGGGCCGCTACGCCATCGCGCTCAGCCAGCCAATCCCTGGCGGGACCCACACCGTGGAGGTCAACGGCGACAACTTCGAAGCCGCCGCCAAGGTGGCCGTGACGCCGGCCGAGCCCCTTGTGGCGGGGCCTCTGCGTAGCCAGTTCACCAAGGGCGGCCTGCGGATCGATTGGCGGACGCCGGGCGGCGGGGTGCAGTCCACCCTGCTGCTGGACTGAAGGGGGAGGCCCGATTGGCCCACATCTACTACGCCGCTGCGCGGGCGAGGGAGCCGGGCGGCGTGGCGGCCCCTGCGGCCACCTTCAATTTCTGGACCTCCATGCGCGATCTCGGCCGCCTCGTGCTGCGCTCCGAAGCGCCGCAGCTGCGCCTGCGCCTCGTCGCGGCGCTCGGCCTGGTGTTCCTCGGCAAGATGGCCGGCGTCTGGGCGCCGGTCGCGCTTGGCGACGCCATCAACCGCCTGGCGCCCAAGGCCGGCGCGCCCTCCTTCGCGCTGTTCGTGATGGGGGCGCTGGCCGCCTCGGTCCTCAGCCTCGCCGCCGCCGCCGCGCCCTATATGCGCGACGCCATCTTCCTGCGGGTCTCTCAGGCGACCATGGCCAAGGCGGCCGTGGAGAGCTTCCAGCACGCGCTCGGCCTGTCGCTCGACTTCCACCAGACCAAGCGCATGGGGACCCTGTCACGGGTCATCGACCGCGGGTCGCGCTCCACCGACTTCCTGATCCGCAGCGTGGTGTTCAACATCGGGCCCACCCTGATCGAACTGCTGCTGGCGATCGGCGTCATGGCCTACAGGCTCGGCTGGGCGTTTTCGGCCATCACCTTCGCGACCATCGCCATCTATGTGGTGGTCACCTTCCGGATCACCGACTGGCGGCTCTCCCACCGCCGCGCGCTCAACGACACCGACAGCCGCGCCGCGGGCCTCTCGGTCGACGCCCTGATCAACTACGAGACCGTCAAGACCTTCGGCGCCGAGGACCGCGTGGTCGGCGGCTACGCACGGGCCATGGACGAGTTCGTCGAGGCGAGCGTGCGGGCCAACACCTCGCTCAACATGCTCAACGGCGCCCAGACCCTGATCATGCAGATCGGCTTGGCGATCATGACCGTCACCGCCGGTCTGTGGGTGGTGCACGGCCAGATGACGGTGGGCGGCATCTTCACCGCCAGCTTGCTCCTGCGCGGCCTCTACGCCCCGCTCGGCATGCTGGGCTTCAACTACCGCGAGATCCGCCAGGCTTTCATCGACATGGAGCAGATGATCGACCTGCAGGCCACGCCTCCGGAGATCGTCGACGCCGAGCATCCGAAAGCCCTGCCGCCGGCCAGCGGCCAGGGCGCGCAGCTGGCCTTCGAGCACGTCAGCTTCCGCCACGACGCGCGCTCCGTCGGCCTCTCCGACGTGACCTTCGAGGCCAAGCCCGGCTCGACCGTGGCCCTGGTCGGCCCCTCGGGCGGCGGCAAGACCACCGCGGCGCGCCTGGCCATGCGCCTGCTGGACCCGCAGGAGGGCCGGGTGGTGATCGACGGCCTCGACCTCAAGGACGTCCGCCTGGCCTCGCTGCGCCCCGCCATTGCGCTCGTCCCGCAGGACGTGGCCCTGTTCAACGAGACCCTCTACGCCAACATCGCCTTCGCCCGGCCCGACGCCGGCCCCGACGAGGTTCGCGGCGCCGCCGAGGCCGCCGAGCTCGGCCCCTTCATCGACGGCCTGCCCAACGGCCTCTCGACCTTGGTCGGCGAACGCGGCCTGAAACTTTCCGGCGGCGAGCGCCAGCGGGTCGGCATCGCCCGCGCCCTGCTGGCCAATCCGCGCCTCCTGGTGCTCGACGAGGCCACCAGCGCGCTCGATGGCCCCACCGAGGCGGCCATCCAGGAGACCCTGCGCAAGGTGCGCGCCGGGCGCACCACCCTGGTCATCGCCCACCGCCTGTCGACCATCGTCGACGCCGACCAGATCCTGGTGCTGCGCCGCGGCAAGATCGTCGAGCATGGGACCCACGCCGAGCTTATCGAGCGCACCGGCGAATACGCCGCCCTGTGGCGCCGGCAGACCCGGGAAGTCTAACCCCCGATGCCGTCGGCGATCAGCTGGCGGTCGAGGCCCATGGTGGTGCGGCTGGCGGCGACCTGCGCCGGCGTCAGGAACGGCCGCGGCAGCTCGGGGATGGCGGCCTCCATCACCGCCTCGAGGGCCGCGATGTCCTCGACGCGGGCCAGCCGCGACGATAGCCCCAAGGCCTACTCCGCCGCTTGCGGCAGGTCGTTGCTGGCCGCCGGCCGCAGCGCAGGTTTCGGCGCCAGCCCCGCGGTCTTGCGGCCCCAGCCCCAGACCCGCCGGAACCGGGCCGACATCACCTTGGGCGCGGCCAGCAGCACCGGCGTCAGCACCAGGGTGAGCAGGGTCGAGAACGACAGCCCCCAGACCACCGATCCCGACAGGTGCACCCAGATCGCCGAGCCCGGCGCATGGGATTCCACCGTCCCGGCGCCGAAGTCCGGGTGGATCTGGAACATCAGCGGCAGCAGGCCCACGACGGTCACCAGGGTGGTCAGCATCACCGGCCTAAAGCGCTGGGTCGCCGCCCGCATCGCCGCCTCGTCGGCCGGATGGCCCTGCCGTCGGAGCTGGTAGAAGGTGTCCACCAGGACGATGTTGTGGCCCACCACGACGCCTGCCAGCGACACGATCCCGGTGCCCATCATGATCACCGACACATAGTCGAAGGTGTGGGCGAGGTTGACCTGCACGCCCAGCAGCACGCCGACCGTCGACAGCGCCACGGCCGAGAGCGTCACCACTACCCCGTAGAAGCTGTTGAACTGCCACAGCAGGATCACCGCCATCAGGAACAGCGAGACCGCCATGGCCACCATGAAGAACTGGGCGGCCTTCTGGCCCTCTTCGTCGGCGCCGACGAACTTCCAGCGCACGGCGGGGTCGGTGAGCGTCTTCTCGAGCCAGGGCCGCAGCTTGTCGACCTTCTGGTTGGCGGCCACGCCCTTGGCGACATTGGCCTGCACGATCACCAGCCGCTGACCCTCGCGCCGCTGGATCTGGGTCACCTGCTGGGCCGGCACGCGCTTGATGAAATAGCTGGCCGGCACCGGGCCCAAGGGCGTGGTGATCTTCAGCTTGTCGAAGGCGCCGGTGTTGCGCGCGTCGGCGGGGAAGCGGACGCGGATGTCGAGCTCGTCCTGGACGTCGTCGGGACGGTAGCGGCCGACCAGCACCCCGCCGGTGAGGAACTGGATCGCCTGGCCGACCGACAGCACGTCGGCGCCGTAGCGACCCGCCGCCTCGCGGTCGACCTGCAGGTTCCACTCGATGCCGGGCGAGGTGCGGGTGTCCTCCAGCTCGATCAACTGCGGATCGGCGGCGAGCTTGGCGTCCACCAGGTTCGCGGCGCGGTCGAGGGCGGCCGGATCATGGCTTTGCAGCTGCACCTGGATGGCCTTGCCGGTCGGCGGACCGTTCTGCGGCAGCCGCACCTCCACCTGCATGCCGGGGATGTCGGTCACCTTCTTGCGGATC
>NZ_DASZBG010000111.1:0-1514 GCF_035944335.1 Phenylobacterium sp.
GAGCTTCATTCTCGCGCTGGTGATCATCGCGGGCTACCGCATGCATTACGGCTCGTTCGACGCGATCTTCTGGCAGGCGGTGTTCCGCTGGCTGCACGTGACGTTCGGGATCATGTGGATCGGCCTGCTCTGGTACTTCAACTTCGTGCAGACCCGGAAAATGCCGGAAATCCCGGCCGAGCTGAAGCCGGCCGTCTCCAAGTACATCGCGCCCGAGGCCATGTTCTGGTTCCGCTGGTCGGCGCTGTTCACTTGGGTGATGGGCGTCATCCTCGCCTACAATCGCGGCTACCTGCTGCAGGCGATCACGCTCGGCAACGGCTTCCATGTGCCGCAGACCGCCTTCATCGGCCTGGGCATGTGGCTGGCGACGATCATGTTCATCAACGTCTGGGCCTTCATCTGGCCGGCCCAGAAGATCGCCCTCGGGCTGGTGGAGGCCGACGCCGACGCCAAGGCCGCGGCCGGCCGCAAGGCGATGATCTTCTCGCGCATCAACACCTTCCTGTCGGTGCCGATGCTGGTCACCATGACCATGAACCAGACGATCTTCGGCTGATCGCCGAACCCATCTAGGATCGGAAGGCCCGCCCTACGGCGGGCCTTTTGATTTTGAGGCCCATGGACGACGCGCCCGAAGACGATGCCGGCGATCTCGACGCCCTGGTCCGCCGGGTGGATCCGGACCGCTGGATGTCCAGCCGGTTCATCGCCGATGCTCAGGCGCGCGCCGACGTCATCACCCTCTACGCCTTCGACCACGAGCTCGCCCGCGCGCCCAAGGTCGCCTCCAACCCGCTGATCGGCGAAATCCGCCTGACCTGGTGGCGCGAGGCCCTGGAGGAGATGTTCGAAGGCCGGCCGGTTCGCCGCCATCCCACGGCCCAGGCGCTGGCCGAGGTCATCGCCCGGCGGGGCCTGGCCCGCGACGCCCTCGAGGCCCTCGTCGAGGCCCGCTACCGCGAGCTCGATCCCGCGCCCATGGCCGAGGCCGAGGCGCTCGTCTGGGCGAGGGACTCGGGCGGCCAAGTCGCGGCGCTGGCGGCGGCGCTGCTCGATCGCGCGGGCGACGCTGAGGCGGCGCGCGCGGCCGGCGCCGCCTGGGCGCTCGGGCGGCGGCACGATCCGCTGTTCGCAGCCGAGTTGGTCCAGGCCCGGGTCGCCGTGCGGCGGCTCAGCGCGAGCGCCTTTCCCGCCGTCGCGCACGCGGCCCTGTCAGGCCGCCCGCACGAGGGCGACGTCACGAAATACCTGAAGCTGACCTGGGCGGTCGCCCGCGGGCGGATCTAGCCCCGTCGGCGTCCAGGCGCCGTCGCCCAGAACAGCACCGCCTCCAGGCCCAGGAAGGCGATCACCGGGGCGGTCGCCCCGACCGGTCCTGCGACCTCGCCGCCGAACCGGCTCGCCACATAGACCAGGATGATCATGCTCATCGCCATGCCGGGCGCGCCCAGCCCCCGCGCCGCGGCGCTGCGGTGGTAGCCGAGCCAGAAGGCGAAGCGCGCCAGCACCCA
>NZ_DASZBG010000112.1:0-12355 GCF_035944335.1 Phenylobacterium sp.
GGCGTAGGCCGCGTGGGCCAGCACCAGGCCCATGGCCAGGCTGGCGATGGCCAGCGCGATCAGCCAGCGGGAGAGCCGCGCGCTCATGACGGCGTTCCGGCGTCGATCACTGGACGCCGCCGCCGCCGGGTGGCCGGCACGGCCGTGGTCGGCGCCGCCGCGGGCGCGGCCGCGGGCGGCCTGCCGCCGCCGTCCTGGCTCACCCCGAAGCCGGCCAGGGCCAGCATCCCGCCGGGGTTCATGGCGTCGACCATGGCCGTGGGCATCAGGATGGTCGCGCCGCGCTCCTTGGTGGTCTCGTAGATGATGTTCATGGCGCGCAGCTGCAGGGCCGCGGGGCTGCGGGCGTAGATCTCCGCGGCCTCGACGAACTTGATCGCCACCTGCTGTTCGGCCTGGCCCAGGTGGACCCGGGCGGCGGCTTCGCGCTGCGCCTGGGCCTCGCGGCTCATGGCGTCCTGCAGGGCGGCGGGCACGGAGATGTCGCGGATCTCCACCGAGATGGCGGTCACCCCCCACTCGGCGGTCTTGCGGCCGATCTCGTTCTTCAGCACCTCGTCGCCGCTCTTGCGGTCAGCCAGCAAGGTGGAGAGCAGGCTCGAGCCGACCATCTCGCGCAGCGAGGTCTGGGCCACGCGGCTGATCGCCGAGCGGTAGTCGGTGATCTCCAGCGCCGCGCGTTCGGGATCGTGGATCTGCCAGAAGATCACCGCGTCCACGTCGACCGGCACGGTGTCCTTGGAGAGCGCCTGTTCGGCGTTGAACTCGGTGGTCTGGATGCGCTGGTCGAGCCAGCTCTGCACCTGGTCGATCACCGGCACGATCAGGAACATGCCCGGCCCGGCGATCTTCTGCAGCTTGCCGAACCGCAGGATGACGGCGCGCTCCCACTGGTTGGCCATCTTCAGCGAGGCCGGGATCAGCACGCCCAGCAGCAGCAACGCCCCGCCGAGCCACAGGAAGATCAGGTCTCCGTCCGTCGCGCCCTTGGCGAAGCAAAGCGCGCCGAGCGCGAAGGCGATCACCGCCAGCAAGGCGGCGGTCGCATTGATTCCCCTCGGCCGGAAGTCCCCCACGAAGCCGTTCATCTCAAGTCCTCCTTCAGCGCGGCGAGCGCCGCGATCCGTTGCAAAAGCAAATCCGTGGTCACGCCCGCGGCCTTGGCCTGGGCGAGCGTCTGGCGGGCCAGCTTGTCGGCGGCCAGCGCCTGTGCATCGGGGTGGGCCGGGGCGGGCGGGTCGGCCACGAAGGTCCCGCGCCCGCGCTCCAGCCGCACGGCGCCCAGCTTCTCCAGGTCGTCGTAGGCGTGACGAACCGTGTTGAGGTCGACCCGCAGCGCCACGGCCACCTGGCGCATGGTCGGCATCTGGTCGCCCGGCTTCAGGAAGCCCGCGCCCATCGCCCCCAGCATCTGCTCGCGCAGCTGCACATAGATCGGGACCCCGGTGGCCTCGATGTGCAGGGCGTCCAGCAGCTGTTGGGTGATTGTATGCATACACTCATACAATATGAGCGAACGCCGGCATGTCAAGGGTCTGCAGCGAGACCGCTCATCCCGGCGAAGGCCGGGACCCAGATGGCGCGCCGTGAGCGGGGTCCATTTTGCCCAGCGGCCATCCATGCACATCTGAGATCGGGATCTGGGATCCCGGCCTTCGCCGGGACGAGCGGAGTGGGTGGGGCATGTACCAATATCGCGAAGTGGCCCCCGGCGACCTCGACCTCATCTGCCGCCATCGCCGTGAGATGTTCACCGACTCCGGCCGCCCGGCGCAGGTGCTGGCTGCGATGGCCCAGCCCTTCCGCGACTGGCTCGCCCCGCGGCTCGCCTCGGGCGTCTATTTCGGCTGGATCGCGCAGGCGCAGGGCCGGCCCATCGGCGGCCTCGGCATGCAGGTCATCGACTGGGCGCCGCACCCCAACCATCCGGCTCAGGACAGGCGCGGCTATATCCTCAACGTCTTCGTGGAGCCGGAGCATCGCGGCCGGGGCGTCGCCACAGCCCTGATGGCCATGGCCGCCGACGAGGGCCGCCGCCGCGGCCTCGACTACCTCGCCCTGCACGCCACGGAAAAGGGCCGCCCGCTCTACGCCAAGCTCGGCTGGTCCCAGGGCAAGGAGATGGGGTTGAACCTGAAATGAAGACCCCTCCGGCGCGAACCGGAGGGGCTTCGCAGATCGGACCTGGGGCCTCGGTCAGTAGCCGTGCAGGATGATGTCGGCGATCAGGCCGGTGGCCACCGCCATCAGCACGAAATTGCCGTCCGCATAGACCCAGCGATAGCCGGGGGGCGGCGGACGCAGGCCGTAGTAGCCCCAGTCCTGCACATAGTAGTGGCGGTAGGGGACCGGCACATAGCCGCCGCGCCGCCAGGCGCTGCGCCACGCCGGATTGAAGTGCTGGTAGCCATAGCCCGGCGCGTACCAGTAGCCCGGGCGGGCGCCCTGGAAGCCGCGCCACTCGGCGCGGTCGCGCCAGCTTTCGGCGCGGTTGCGGTCATAGTGGCGGTCGTCGCGGCGTTCGTCACGCCGATCATCGCGCCGGTCGTCCCGACGGTCGTCGCGGCGATCCTCGCGGTGGTCGCCCCGGTCGTCGGAGCGCTGCTCGTGGTCTCGGCCCTGGTCATAGGGCTGGGCCGCGGCGGCGATCGGCGCGGCGGCCGCGCTGAGCGCCAAGGCGGCGTACAACAGATGTCTCATGGATTTCCTTCCTTCTGACCCCGAACCTCCGAGCTAAACGCCCGGGCCGTGAACCGCGCTTGAACGGGCCGGTCAGAAGGTCGTCAGCCGCCGGCTATCCGGGCGCGTGGGTGGCGATCGGCGCGTTGGGATCGGTGGGCGGCGGCGGCGCGGCCCGCGGCGGCGGACCGGCCGGCTCGGGTGTCGGCGCCACGATGACCGGCGCGGGCGCGGGCGTTGGGGTCGTGACGGGCGGCGGCGCAGCTTGCGCCGCGGGCTGCGTCGGGGGCGGGGCCGCTTGTGGGGCGACCGTCGTCCGGCGGGCGGCGAGACGCGGTCGTGGCGCGGGCTCGGGGCTCGGGCCGAGCACCGGTGGCGGGCTCGGCGCCGGCTGCGCCGCGCGGAGCGGCGCGGGCGCGGCAGGTGTCGCGCCCGCCGGCGGCGCGGCTATGATCGGCGCGACCGGCGCGACGGCCGGGCGGCTGCTCACCACCAGCAGCACCGCCACGCCCGCGGCGGCCACCGTCAGGGCGGCGACCGCCGGAACCCAGCTCGTCGCGGTCCGCGGCTTGCGGGCCTCGCGGCGCGGTCCGCCCTCCACGACCAGCGGCGAAACGACGACCGCCGGGCGCGGCGCGGGGGTGGCCTCGGGAGCCGGCGGGGCGGCGGCCTGCGGCGCGGCGGCCGGTTCCGGCCCGGGCGTCGCCGCCGGCGGGGTCGACAAGGCCGCGCGCGTCACGCCCGCCGGCCGCGCCATCGGCACCGCCGATCCCGAGAGGATGCCCGTCGTCGAGGCCGGCGGCCAGGATGGCGGCCTGGGCGGCGGGCTGGCGGCCGGGCTCGGGCCGACGCGGGTCGGCGTCTGCGGCATCCGCGGATAGGCCGAGGGCCGGGCGTAGGGGTTGGGATCGTCGGCGTCGGTCACGGGTGTCTTTTGCGGGTCTCGGGCGGGTTCAATATGGCCTCGGCAGGCTGGGCGGCGACTGCGACCGTTCTGTGGCCCGCCGCCGCCTCGGGCGGCGTCCCTGTCGTGAGCTTAATTTGACTCCCCCCCGGTTTGCACCCGTCATAGCGTCTCGAAGACGCGGTACGAGGGCCGGCGCGGGTGACCCGGGCCAGAGCCCTCGACGAACGAACGCCTGAGGAAACAGCCCTTGAACGCCCAGACCGCCGCGGCGCCGCAGCGCCTGAGCTTCCGCACCAAGTTCCTCTACGGCTTCGGCTCGATCTCGTTCGGCGTCCACGTCTACGTCCTGTCGCTGCTGCTGTTCTTCTACAATCAGGTGGTCGGCGTGCCGGCCGGACTGGTCAGCCTGGCGCTGGCGGTCACCCTGGTCATCGATGCGGTGTGGGATCCGATCCTCGGCCAGTTCTCCGACCGGCTGCGCACGCCGTGGGGCCGGCGCCATCCGCTGATGTACGCCTCGGCCATCCCGGTCGCGCTCACCATGCTGGCGCTGTGGCGGCCGCCGGCCGCCTTCAGCGTCGAGCAGAAGGCCGTCTGGCTGTTCGTCTTCGTGCTCGCCGCGCGCCTGGTCATCAGCCTCTACGAGGTGCCCAGCCAGGCGCTCGCGCCGGAACTGGTCCCCGAATACCACCAGCGCACCGGCCTCCTGGGCTACCGCTGGATCTTCTTCACGCTCGGCGGCGCGGTCGCCACCATGAGCGGCTACTTCGTCTTCTTCCGCCCGACCGCCCAGTATCCGCAGGGCCAGCTCAATCCCGCCGCGTGGGGGCCGCTGACCATCACCGCCACGATCATGATGGTCGGCTCGATCGTGATCTCGGCGCTCGGCACCCACGACCGCATCAAGACCCTTCATCAGCCGGCCGCGCGCCAGGCGAGCTTCGGCGCCATCTTCAAGGAGGTGCTGGCCACCCTGAAGAACTGGAACCTGGGCGTCGCCCTCACCGCCTCCCTGATCGGCGGCCTCTCCTACGGCCTCTATCTCGGCCTGCAGCTCTACGTGGACACCTTCTTCTGGCGCCTGGCGGCCAGCGGCGTCGGCATCCTCAGCCTCGCCAACCTGGTCTCGGTCCTGCCCGGCGCCTGGGTCGCCGGCGCGGTCTCGCGCCGCTTCGGCAAGAAATACGCCTGCGTCGGCTTCTTCCTGCTGAGCCTCATCTTCCTGCAGGGCCCGATCCTGCTGCACATGCTGGGGGCCTTCCCGGACAAGGGCCAGCCGGCCTACATGCCGAGCCTGATCGCCGTGCGCTTCATCCACGGGGTGCTGACCAACGCCGCCTATATCGTCGTCACCTCGATGATCGCCGACATCACCGAGGACGCCCAGGTCAAGACCGGCGCCCGCTCCGAGGGCCTCTTGATGGCCGCCAACAGCTTCATCGTGAAGGTCACCGCGGGCTTTGCCGCCGTGCTGCCCGGCGTGATCCTGGCGGCGGTGCATTTCCCGGCCCGGGCCACGGCTGCAGTCAGCCCGGAGGCGGTGCGCAACCTGATGTGGGTCTACCTGCCCTCCACCTTCGTCCTGTCGCTGGCTTCCATCCTCACCTGGCTGCTCTACCGGATCGACCAGCAGACCCATGAGCGGAACCTGGCCATGGTCGCCGCCGCGGCGGCCGCCGCCGAGGCGCAAGGCGAGGGCGCGCCCATCGTCGCCGTGGGCTAGCCGCCCGGGCCGCGACCGGGCTCACGAAACTGTGCCCTGCCGGCCCTTGGTCGGAGTTGTCCACAAGGCGTAACGTCGATTTCGGACGTGAGACGAAAACGCCATGCGCCACTATCAGCTCTTCGCCTTCAGCGCCGACGGCCGGTTGCTCGACGCCGTCTCGCGCGATTTCGACAACGATCCGCAAGCCATCCGCCATGCCATCGCCGGCGGCTTCCCCAATGGCTGCGAGCTCTGGGAGGGCTTCCGCTTCGTGGGCCGCTTCCACGGCGCGGTCGCCGCCGAAACGCCCGCGCCGGCGCCCATCGCGCCGCGCGTGCTCGTGCACTAGCCGGGCAACCGCTCATCCCGGCGAAGGCCGGGACCCAGATCTCAAGACTGGATGGCGGGCTGGATCGGCTCCGGACCCATAGAATCCGCGACTGAGCCATTCCATCTGGATCCCGGCCTTCGCCGGGACGAGCGGAATTGCGTACGGATGCGTGCTGGGATGGGCCCGGAACCGGCTAGCGCCAGCTCAGGACCAGCAACAGCAAGGCCCCCGCCGTGAAGGCGCAGGAGGCCAGGAAAGCCGCCACCGCCCATGGGGAGGCCTGGTTGCGGCCTGCCGCCAGCTCGCCGATCGGGTCTTCGTTCGCCATGCAGTCCTAACGGCTGAAGCGCAGCTTTGTTCTGTCGGGTCCGCCCCGCTTCCCGCAACGGCGATATCATGCCTATCGTGGGATCAACGACACCCCAGTTGTCGGTTCATCTCGCGGAGGAGTTCGTATGGCCACCAACGCTCAGTTCAACCCCGACAGCAGCGATCCCGCCCTCGTCACCCACGAGCGCACCTACAAGGCGTTCAACATCCTGATCCGCTGGTCGATGACCCTGCTGGCGGCGGGGATCTCGTTCCTGACCCTGTGGTTCGCCACCGGCGCCGGCTTCCTCGGCGCGGCCGTGGTGGGGATCGTGGTCTTCGCGGTCGCCTATACGATCCTGGTCCGCAAGGAGGAGCATCAGCCCCTCGACGTCTGGCAGGAAGGCCGCTAGCGCCAACCTACGCCGGCTGCGGCTGCGGCGGGGCGAAGATCGGGCTCGACCTGGCGATCGCCAGCTCCTCCTCGGTCATCTCGGCCGGCACGTCGGCGAACAGCGGCGTCGACAGATAGCGCTCGCCGGTGTCGGGCAGCATGGCCAGGATCGTCGTCCCCGGCTTGGCGGTCGCGGCGATCTGCAGCGCGCCGGCCAGCGTCGCCCCGGCGGTGATGCCGACGAAGATGCCTTCCTGCTTCGCCAGCGCCTGGCTGAGCCGGATCGCCTCGGGCCCGGGGATCGGCAGCACCTGGTCGAACAGGTGGGCCTCCACCGCATCGCCGGTCAGCTTGGGGATGAAGTCCGGCGTCCAGCCCTGCATCGGGTGCGGCTTCCAGGCCGGGTGGCCGGCCGAGGGCGTGCCGTCGGGATTGCGCGCCTGCGGCTGGCCGCTCTCCAGCAGCGGCGCGTCGGCCGGCTCGCAGACGATGATCTTGGTCTCCGGGCGTTCCTTCCTCAGCACGCGCGCGACGCCCTTCAGCGTGCCGCCGGTGCCGTAGCCGGTCACCCAGTAGTCCAGCGCGTCGCCCTCGAAGTCGGCCAGGATCTCCTGGGCCGTGGTCCTGGAGTGCATGTCCGGATTGGCTTCGTTCTCGAACTGCCGGGCCAGGAACCAGCCGTTCCGCTCCGCCAGGTCGACGGCCATCTTCAGCATGCCCGTGGCCCGCATCGCCGCCGGGGTGAGGATCACCTTGGCGCCCAGGAAGCGCATCAGCTTGCGCCGCTCCACCGAGAAGCTGTCGGCCATGGTGATCACCAGCGGATAGCCCTTGGCCGCGCAGACCATGGCCAGGCCGATGCCGGTGTTGCCGCTGGTCGCCTCGATCACCGTCTGGCCGGGCTTCAGCGCGCCGGATTTCTCCGCCGCCTCGATGACCCCCAGCGCCAGGCGGTCCTTCACCGAGCCCAGCGGGTTGAAGGCCTCCACCTTGACGAAGAGGTTCACGCCCTTGGGCGCGAGGCGGTTGATCCGCACCACCGGGGTGTTCCCGACGGTGCCGAGGATGTCGTTGAACTTGGCCATGGGAGCGCTCGCTTCGTCGGGGGAGACCGCGCTACTGCGCGCTCAAGACCCCCGGTATGTCAATCGAGGGCGGCGGCCGCCGGTCGCCCCAGAATGGGTCCCCACGATGCCGCCGTCCCTGCGCAGCGCCCCACGAATGCCTATTTGGATTTGGAAGGACAGCGCAATGTCGGATAGTCGACTCTTCCATGCCCGACCCGACCCGAAGGCCGAGACCTGAAGTCCATGCTCTCCCGCGAGAAACTGCTGGCGCTGGTGGCCGACAACTATGTGGCCATCGCTCCGGACCTGATCGGCCCGCTCCTGAACCTGCTCAGCCTCAGCCGCGAGGCCTGCGGCGGCGACATGGACAAGTTCCTGATCATGGTGGTGATCGCCATCCGCACCACCGCCCACAAGGACTTCGCCAACTACACCCAGGAACTGCTGCACTCGGGCGAGATGCCGGTGTTCCCGAGCCTGGGGATCAACATCCAATCCATCGCCGACAGCCTCGGCGCGCCCAAGGAAACCGTGCGCCGCAAGGTCACCGAACTGGTCGAGGCCGGCTGGATCGAGCGCAGCGGCGGCGACCTCTTCTATACCGCCCGCGCCTGGCAGGGCCTGTCCCTGGTCGGCAAGCAGCTCGAGGTGACCGCCGTGGCCTACTACGAGACCGTCGCCGGGCTGGTGCAGCGCCAGGCTAAGGCTGAGCCGGCGCCACGCTGACCAGGTCCACGTCGAACACCAGGGTGGCGTCGGGCGGGATGCCGCGCTTGGCCTGGGTGGGCACGGTGGTCCGGCCGAGGCGGCCGTAGGCCAGGTAGCTGGGCATTCTGATTCTCCACCTGTCGCCCGGCCGCATCAGCTGCAGGGCCGCGCTCATCCCGGGGATCACCTCGCGCAGCTTGAAGGCCATGGGATCGGCCCCGTCGTGCGGCGAGGTCGAGAACACCTCCCCGTCCGCCAGCCGCCCCACATAGCGCATCATCACCTGGTCGGCCCGCGTCGGTTGCACGCCGTCCGCCGGGCCCGAGGCCAGCACCTCGTAGCTGATCCCCGGCAGCACGTGGGCCGCCGCCGCGGCCGCGTTCCCCGCCGCGGTCGCCGCCGCCAGCGCCCCGCCCAACAGTCCCGCCACCAGGGCCATCGCCTTCAGCATGTCGCCGGCTCCTCCAAGGGCCCACTGCACAGCCTCTTGCGCGCCGCCCCGCCTGCGATCTACCGTCCCGGCCGTCGGGTGGGAAGACATTGGGAGACGGACAATGAAGACCATCCATATCGCGGCCGGCGTCATCGCCGGCGTGGCCCTCGTGGCCTCCGCCGCCTTTGCGGCGCCCCCCTCCAGCACCGAAAAGGGTGCGGCGGTGGGCGGCGTCACCGGCGCGGTGGTCGGCGGCCCGGTGGGCGCCGTGGTCGGCGCGGGCGTCGGCGCGGTGGCGGGCAAGGTGAGCGAGAAGTCGGGCGCCACCGTGCATCACCGCAAGCACAAGCATCACCACACCGCCACGACCACGACCAGCACCACCACCAGCACAAGCCCGCAGTAAGCGGCGGCCACGCGCCTCCCCCGTCACGAACGGCGGCGGGGGAGGGCGACCCCACACGCATGGCGGGCGCCGCCCAAAATACCCCTGAGGCGCGATAGCGCTTGCGGCGTCTCACATTTGGACGACAGTGTTATCCAAAGAGAGTCGGCCGGGGGGGCGACGACATGCACAGGATCCTGCGCGCCGGGTTGGCGGGTGTCGGGCTGGCCATGATCTCGGGCTTCGCCGCCTACGGAGCCGCCGCCTCCGCGGCCGACGCCGACGGCTGGCTCTATTTCGTCAATGTCGCGGCCCATCCCCTGACCCTGGTGGTCGACGGCGCCCACATGGACCTGCCGGTCCGCACCCGCATCGCCCAGCCGCTCAGCCCCGGCTCCCATGGCCTCGCCGCCGTGCTCGGCGCCCGCACCGCCTCGCAATATTCCGCCTTCGACCTCGACGCCGCGGCCCACGACCGCGGCCGCGCCTACTGGTGCTTCCTGGGCGCCGAGACCCGGGGCGAACCCCACCTCATCGCCGTCGCCCCCGAGGAGTGCACCCAGCTCATCCGCGCCGGCCGCGACGACGAGGCGCCGTCGCCAACCAAGCCCCGCCTCGGCGCCGCCACCGCCAGCAACGGCGCCAACGCCCGCTAAACCTCACCCGTCAGGCAGACGGGTGAGGGGGACCGCGAAGCGGTGGAGGGGGCCCTGCCGACGCACAACCCCTCAACCGCCCACCTTCAGCGCCACATCCTCCGGCGGCAGCGCCCGGTACTTCTTCGGTGCGGTCCGGCCCACGCGCTCGTCGAGCTTCGCCACCTCGCGCTTGGCGCCGGCCAGGTCGACCCACCCTCGCGTCGTCGCCACCTCGATGGCCATCTCGTGCAGCAGGAATTCGCGACAGCCGCAGGCCTCCACATAGGCGAGCCGGAACTCCGGAAACCGCCGCAGCCAATTGTACACCGCCTTGCTCCCCGGCATCCCCGACGTGCGCACCACCTCGCTCAGCGAGGCGCCCTCGGCGATCGCCGCGCACACCGCCGCGCCCCACGCCGGCGTGTAGGTGCTCGCCTTTCCCGTCTTCCAGGGCTCCTCCGGCTTCCCGGCCAGCTTCCCCCGATGCGCCGCCATCCAGGCCTTCGCCACCGCGCGCTGCTGATCGAGCCAGATGCGATCGGCGCAAATCCGCGCCCGCAGCCGCACCCACGCCTCGCCGAACTCCGGGATCACATGGGTCCAGCGATAGACCGTGGCGTAGGCCGGCATCGCCGGATCGGCGGTCACCTGCTTCACCGTCTCGCCGGCCGCGATCCGCTCCAGGATCAGCTCGCCCATCTCGACGGTGAAGGCGCTCTCCTTATGCCCCGGCAGATGATCCATCGGCGGCGGGGTGCGGTCGCGCGGCGGGACCCAGGGATTTTCAGTGGAGATCGGGGGCCGGGGCATTTCGCCACCCTGCCACCCCGCTGCGTCAAACCCGGACGCAACCCGCGCCCTTCTCCCCTTGCGGGAGAAGGTGTCAGCCTTAGGCTGACGGATGAGGGGTCGCACCGCGGCCCTAAGGAGCGCCGATATGCTGACGCCGCAGCCGAAGTCTCCCAGCGGGCCTGGGCCTTATGTCGGCTTCGTCGTCATCGCCGTGGTCGTCATCGCTCTGCTCGCCCTGGGCATGTGGCGTACGGCGCACGGGGTCTGGAGCAACCCCCAAGGGGCCAACGGCTTCGGTCCGGGTTGGCGTTGCCAAGGCACGGCCATGAGGCCGGGAATCTGTGTCCGTGACCCGGCGCCGGCGCCGCCGCAACCGCCCACCAAGCGCTAGTCCATCACGTCCCACCCCGACCCGTCATCCCCGGGCTTGTCCCGGGACCCATGATCGCAGGACTCGCAGGACGATCCCCAGAGGCGGTGGTCATGGATGGCCGGGACAAGCCCGGCTATGACGGTCTGGAAGGGAGGGCGCCGCTACGGGTTTAGGCAAACGCGACGGCCGAGAATGCTGCCCCGAGAACGAAGGCCAGGAGGCTCGCCAGCGCGACGACGACAGCGGCCTTGAGCAAGCGATTCGAAAGCCGATGCTTGGGTGCGATGTATGCGTTCCGCTCGGCGAGAGACAATGGACCGTCCGGCTCTGCCGTAGCGACGGTGACCTGGCCCAAATAGGCGCAGGCCGCTGCGCCTAGCGCTAAAGCAAGGCCGACCGCGAACACAATAAGCGCTCGCCCGATCCACGCGCGGTCGATGGCCGCGGGCTGAGAAGTCTTCGCGAGATTGCCATAGAAGGTGAGGATTGCGACCACCGCGCCTCCGTTGGCCAGCTCAAGAGACTTCAGGACCTGCTGACCGAGCGCGATAGCGCCTTTCAGGTTCTCGACGTCGACTTCGGAGTTGCCTACGGCCACGCGCCCCACCCGCCCTTAAGTCCATGCCAAGATGACAGCTCCGGCGTCCGGGCGCGTCAACCACGGGCCGCAGCTGCGCCGCGCAGCGGTGGCGGCGCAGACGCCATCCTTTACGAGCCTAGTCGCCGGAGCACGCTCGGCCGGCGGGATCTTGGGGTCCCTGCTCCTCACCTCACCTCACCTCACCTCACCTTCGCCAGGACCCTGACCATTTGCCAGGCGTAGGAGAGCGATGACTGTGCGGTCAGAGAGAGGGCAAGTGCGATTGAGAAGTAGAGGAGGGCCGCGGCCGCCCAACAGGCGAGAACAACCGCGGGCTTGAGCCCGCGGATTTCGCACATGGCGCCTGGGAGACCGAGCTTCAGCAAGGTCTCTGGTGAGAAATCGGCCTCGTCCGCGTGCGTCTTCTTCTTAGCCATGCCACACCGCCACGACGCATGTCCTCGGACACGCATTCTGTTAGCGACGAGTGGCAGGCTTCCTGGCTCGTAGCCGGTGGTGAACGGTTTCCGCTCTGAGAGCGGCTGCGGGGTTGCGCAGCACTACCGTCGTCGGCACTACAGGTGCGATCTCTCGCAGCAACCTCGGAGTCTCCATTACTCCGGATTGTCACCTCTTGTCCCGCTTACTGTGTCTTCAAGTCGGGACGACCACTTAGTCTATCAAATTACTATAAGGTCCCCGGTCGCGAAAACCGGGCCATCTCCAAACCCGAGACGATGGACCGATTGCAATATATCGCTGCAGCCCAGTCAGTTCAATGAGGCCCCAACGAAAAACCCCTCCGGCACATCCCTGCGCCGAAGGGGCTTCCCCACCATCCCCGGCCGGAGCGCTCACGCGCCCCAGCCGAAACCCATCAGATCAATACCCCTGGATCCGCGCGTAGCGATCGCGGTGGAACGCCTGGTTGCCGAACGCCGCCTCGGCCGCCCGGGCGCGCTTCAGGTAGAAGCCCGCGTCGTGGGCGTCGGTCATGCCGATGCCGCCGTGCATCTGGACCATCTCGTTGGAGACCAGGTGGAAGGTGTCGCCC
>NZ_DASZBG010000113.1:0-21289 GCF_035944335.1 Phenylobacterium sp.
ATAGGCCATCGCCTTGGCCCCGCCGACCTTGGCCAGCGTCATGGTGATCGCCGCCGTCAGCGTCGTCTTGCCATGGTCAACGTGACCAATCGTGCCGATGTTGCAGTGCGGCTTGTTGCGTTCGAACTTTTCCTTGGCCATTTCAAGCTCCAGCCCTGTCCGGGCCTGTCCTCTAAACTAGGGTTGGAAGTTAGGCGTACTTCTTGATCACTTCTTCGGCGACGACCTGCGGCACCGGATCGTAGTGGTCGTATTGCATGGTGAATGAGGCGCGTCCCTGGGAGAACGAGCGCAGGGTGTTGATGTAGCCGAACATGTTCGCCAGCGGAACGAAGGCGGTGACTACCTGGGCGTTGCCGCGGGTCTCGGTGCCCTGGATCTGGCCGCGCCGGGAGTTCAGGTCGCCGATCACGTCGCCCATGTACTCGTCGGGCGTCAGCACCTCGACCTTCATGATCGGCTCGAGCAGCTTCGGCGCGCCCTTCTCGCGAAGTTCGCGGAACGCCGCGCGGCTGGCGATTTCGAAGGCCAGAACCGAGCTATCCACGTCGTGGTAGCTGCCGTCGTACAGGGTGGCCTTGAAGTCGATCACCGGGAACCCGGCCAGCAGGCCGTTGTCCTTGGCTGACTCGATGCCCTTCTGGACGCCGGGGATATATTCCTTCGGCACGGAGCCGCCGACGATGGTGTTCTCGAACACGAAGCCCGTGCCCTGCTCGCCCGGCTCGAACTTGATCTTCACGCGAGCGAACTGACCGGTGCCGCCGGTCTGCTTCTTGTGGGTGTAGTCGATGTCGGTGACCTTCCCCAGGCTCTCGCGATAGGCCACCTGCGGCGCGCCGATGTTGGCTTCCACCTTGTAGGTGCGCTTCAGGATGTCGACCTTGATGTCCAGGTGCAGCTCGCCCATGCCCTTCAGGCGGGTCTGGCCGGACTCCTGGTCGGTGTGCACCGTGAACGAGGGGTCCTCGGCGACCATCTTGGCCAGCGCCACGCCCAGCTTCTCCTGATCGGCCTTCGACTTCGGTTCGATGGCGATCTCGATGACCGGATCGGGGAAGTTCATCTTCTCCAGGATCACCGGCGACTTGGTGGGATCGCACAGGGTGTCCCCGGTGCGGGTGTCCTTCAGGCCGGCAAGCGCGACGATGTCGCCGGCGAAGGCTTCCTTGATGTCCTCGCGGTTGTTCGAGTGCATCAGCAGCATGCGGCCGACCCGCTCGCGCTTGTCGCGCGTCGAGTTCAGGAGGCCCATGCCGGTCTCGAGCTTGCCCGAGTAGATGCGGCAGAAGGTGAGCGAGCCCACGAAGGGGTCGTCCATGATCTTGAACGCCAGCACCGATAGCGGCTCTTCGTCGGAGGCCTTGCGCTCGATGGGCTCTTCGGTGCGGTAGTCGATGCCCTGGGTCGGCGGGATGTCCACCGGCGAGGGCAGGTAGTCGACCACGGCGTCCAGCAGCGGCTGCACGCCCTTGTTCTTGAAGGCCGAGCCCGCCAGGATCGGATAGAAGGCGCCGGTCAGCACCGCCTTGCGGATGCACTTCTTGATGACCTCTTCGCCCGGCTCCTCGCCGGAGAGGTAGGATTCCATCGCGTCGTCATCGAGTTCGACGGAATTCTCGATCATGTAGTGGCGAGCTTCGTCGCACTTGGCCTTCATGTCGGCCGGGATCTCTTCGTCGTGATAGTTGGCGCCGAGACCTTCTGAATCCCAGACCACCGCCTTCATGCGGACCAGGTCGACGATGCCCTTCAAGGTCGCTTCCGAGCCGATCGGCAGCTGGATCGGCACGGCCTTGACGCCCAGCCGCTCGCGGATGGTGCGCACGCACATCTCGAAGTCGGCGCCGATCTTGTCCATCTTGTTGACGAACACGATGCGCGGAACGTTGTAGCGGTCGGCCTGGCGCCAGACCGTCTCGGTCTGCGGCTCCACGCCCTGGTTGCCGTCGAGCACCGCCACCGCGCCGTCGAGGACGCGCAGGGAGCGTTCGACTTCGATGGTGAAGTCCACGTGCCCGGGGGTGTCGATGATGTTCAGCCGGTGGCCGTTCCAGAACGCGGTCGTCGCGGCCGACGTGATGGTGATGCCGCGCTCCTGCTCCTGCTCCATCCAGTCCATCGTCGCAGCCCCATCGTGGACTTCGCCGATCTTGTGGCTCTTGCCGGTGTAATAGAGAATCCGCTCCGTCGTCGTGGTCTTGCCCGCGTCGATGTGGGCCATGATTCCGAAGTTGCGGTAGTCTTCGATCTTGTGGAGGCGGGGCATAGCGGACGCTCTGCGAAAAGGGCTGTTCGTGGGGTGCTGAACGAACGGCGCGGGCGGTTTAGCTCAAACCGCCCGTACCGGGAAGCAGCGTATGTGTGGGGTTACCAGCGGTAGTGCGAGAAGGCCCGGTTGGCCTCTGCCATCTTGTGCGTGTCTTCACGCTTCTTGACGGCCGCGCCGCGGTTCGACGAGGCGTCCAGCAGTTCGCCGGCGAGCTTTTCGGTCATGGTGTTCTCGCCGCGGCTGCGCGCGGCGCTGACGATCCAGCGGATCGCAAGCGCCCGGCGGCGTTCGGGGCGGACTTCCATCGGCACCTGGTAAGTGGCGCCGCCGACCCGGCGGGACTTCACCTCGATGGCCGGCGAGACATTGTCGAGCGCGGCGTGGAAGGTCTCCAGCGGGCCCAGGTCCTTGCGGCGGGATTCCAGGATGTCGAAGGCGCCGTAGAGGATGTTCTCGGCGACGGCCTTTTTGCCCTCGTACATCACATAGTTCATGAACTTGGTGACGACGACGTCCCCGAACTTCGGATCCGGGAGGACTTCTCGTTTTTCTGCGCGGCGGCGGCGGGACATATCTGAATTCCTTACTTCGGACGCTTGGCGCCATAGAGCGAGCGGCGCTGCCTGCGGTCCTTGACCCCTTGCGTGTCCAGCACGCCGCGCAGGATGTGATAGCGGACGCCCGGAAGGTCCTTCACCCGGCCGCCGCGGATCAGCACCACGGAGTGCTCCTGCAGATTGTGGCCTTCGCCGGGGATGTAGCACACCGCTTCAATGCCCGTGGTCAGGCGCACCTTGGCGACCTTCCGCAGAGCCGAATTCGGCTTCTTCGGCGTCGTCGTGTAGACGCGCGTGCAGACGCCGCGGCGCTGCGGACAGCCCTTCAGGGCGGGCACCTTGTTCCGCGACGGCTTGGGCGAACGCGGCTTGCGGATGAGCTGGTTGACTGTGGGCATCTAATCTCTTCTGCGTGGAGGCGTGTGCCGTTAGGCCGAGGCGCCTCAGTGGGGTCCTAGAGGGTCGTTGGTTTCGAGACCGCCCGCCGAACGCAAAAACTCGCCGGGACGCGAGGTTGAGCGTTCCGACGGGGAGACGTTCATCGGGACTGGGAAGAATCCCGGCCTCGAGAGAGCGCGCTACATAGTCGTGAAGCGGCCCGTCGTCAACGCCCCGTCGGCGGCTAAGGCCTTGATCGCCAAGGTCCGGTTTCGGCCACGAAATCGCCGCGCAAGCACGTCCTCTTGAGGCCCAGGTTTGCGGGGGACACCCGAAGGATGCCCGCGGCGAAGCGCGGCCGAAGGATCGCAGCGGTCGCCGCTTCCGGGGCCGTCCACCTCCTCGTCTTGACGGCGCTGGCGCTGCACGCCCCCACCCTCATCATCCCCGACGAGGCCGGCGGTCCGCCGGAACCGATCATCCCGGTCCTCCTGATGCCCCGCCTGCCGCCGAGCGCCGCCACCGCGGGGGTGCGGCCCGGCCCCATCCGGCTGCACCGCCGGCAGCTGCGCGTCATTCCGCCGGACCTGCCGGTGGCGCCCCTGCCGGCGCCCGAACGGCCGCCGCCGCCCGCCGCCGCGCCCGGACCGGCAGCGCCGCTGCGCCCTTCACCCCTGCCCGAGGGACCGCGCCAGGAAATCCAGAACACCCTGCGGCGCAGCGCCATCGGCTGCGCCAACCCGCAGGCCGCGGGCCTGACCCGGTCCGAGCGCGAGGCGTGCGAGGAGCGGCTGGGACGCGGCGTGCGCGAGGCCCCCTACCTGCCGGGCGACGCGGCGATGTCGGCCGACGCGCGCTCCGCGCTCGGCAAGGCGGCCGCCGCGAAGGAGGCCGACCGCAGGTACATCGAGGGCCGGGCCCCTCCAGGGCGCAGCGAGCGCCTGGGCGGGTCCGGTGAACCCGGCAAGCCGCGCGGCTTGCCGAACTAGCCCCGCGCCGAAGACGAAACGGCCCGGGATCTCTCCCGGGCCGCTCGTCTGTACGCAGACTCTATAGAGGCTACTGCTCGACCTTCTCGGCCTCGGCCGCGTCGGCGATGGTCTCCGGCAGAGGCTCCATCGGCGCCATGGCCGGCTCTCGGCTGGCCGCCAGCACTTCGTCGCGCTGGGCGGCGATGCGCTGCAGGTTGCGCAGGTACGAGCCCGTGCCGGCCGGGATCAGGCGGCCCACGATCACGTTCTCCTTCAGCCCTTCCAGGGTGTCGATCTTGCCCTGGACGGCGGCCTCGGTGAGCACGCGGGTGGTCTCCTGGAACGAGGCCGCGGAGATGAAGCTGCGGGTCTGCAAGCTCGCCTTGGTGATGCCGAGCAGCACCGGCTGGGTCACAGCCGGACGTCCGCCGCGCGCTTCGGCCTTGGCGTTCTCCTCGTCCACCTCGAGCTTGTCGAGGTGGTCGCCCTTGAGCAGGCCGGTGTCGCCCGGCTCCATGATCTCGACCTTCTGCAGCATCTGACGCACGATCGTCTCGATGTGCTTGTCGTTGATCGGCACGCCCTGCAGTCGGTAGACCTCCTGGATTTCGTTGACCAGGAAGTTGGCCAGCTCCTCGATGCCGAGGATGCGCAGGATGTCGTGCGGGTCGGGATTGCCGTCGATCAGGTACTCGCCCTTGCGGATCACGTCGCCGTCGTGGACGGCGATGTGCTTGCCCTTGGGGATCAGGAACTCGACCGCATCGCCACCGTCTTCCGGGGTGATCTTGATGCGGCGCTTGTTCTTGTAGTCCCGGCCGAACTCGACCCGGCCGTCCATCTCGGCGATCACCGCGCAGTCCTTCGGACGGCGGGCTTCGAAGAGCTCGGCCACCCGCGGCAGACCGCCGGTGATGTCCCGGGTCTTGGCGCTTTCGGTCGGGATCCGCGCCAGGACTTCGCCGGGCTTCACCTCGTCGCCGTCGCCCAGCGACAGGATGGCGCCGGACGGCAGGAGGTAACGGGCCTCGCCGCCGTTGGAGATGCGCTTGTAGGCGCCGTCGGCGTCGAGCACCGCCATGGCCGGACGCAGGTCCGAGCCCTTGGTGGAGGCGCGCCAGTCGATGACCACGCGGTTGGAGATGCCGGTGGCTTCGTCGGCTTCCTCGCGGACCGAGACGTTCTCCACCAGGTCCTCGAACCGGACCCGGCCGCCCACCTCGGTGATGATCGGAGTGGTGTAGGGGTCCCATTCGGCCAGGCGCTGGCCGCGCTTGACCTTGTCGCCGTCCTTGACCCGAAGGCGGGCGCCGTAGGGCACCTTGTAGGCCTCGCGGTCCTTGCCATCGACCTGCACGGTGAGCTGCAGGTTGCGGCTCATCGAGATCAGCACGCCTTCCGGCGAAACCACGGTGTTGCCGCCGGTGATCTTGGCGAGGCCTTCGTTGGCGGACTCGTAGAACGACTGCTCGGCCACCTGGGCCGTGCCGCCGATGTGGAAGGTCCGCATCGTCAGCTGGGTGCCCGGCTCGCCGATCGACTGGGCGGCGATGACGCCCACGGCCTCGCCGATGTTCACCGGGGTGCCGCGCGCCAGGTCGCGGCCATAGCAGGCCGCGCAGACGCCGTTCTTGGTCTCGCAGGTCAGGACGGAGCGGACCTTCACCGACTGGACGCCGCCGGTTTCGACGAGTTCGATCATGTTCTCGTCGAGATAGGTGTCGGCCGGCACGATCACTTCGTTGCTGCCCGGATCCTTGACGTCCTCGGCCGCGAAACGGCCCAGGATGCGTTGGCCGAGCGAGACCAGCACATCGCCGCCTTCGACCACGGCGCGCAGCGTGATGCCGCGGGTGGTGCCGCAGTCTTCCTCGTTGATGATGCAGTCCTGCGCCACGTCGACCAGGCGGCGCGTCAGATAGCCGGAGTTGGCGGTCTTCAGCGCGGTGTCGGCCAGGCCCTTACGGGCGCCGTGGGTGGAGTTGAAGTACTCCTGGACGGTCAGGCCTTCCTTGAAGTTCGAGATGATCGGCGTCTCGATGATCTCGCCGGACGGCTTGGCCATCAGGCCACGCATGCCGCCGAGCTGCTTCATCTGGGCCTGGGAGCCCCGGGCGCCGGAGTTGGACATCATGAAGATCGAGTTGATCTCGCCTTCGCGTCCGGTCTCGTCCTTCTCGGCGGTGGAGACCTCGGCCATCATCTCGTCGGCCACGCGGTCAGTGGCCTTGGCCCAGGCGTCGACCACCTTGTTGTACTTCTCGCCCTTGGTGATCAGGCCGTCGGCGTACTGCTGCTCGTATTCTTCCACGAGCTTGCGGGTCTCTTCGACGATCGGCGCCTTGCGGGCCGGGATGACGATGTCGTCCTTGCCGAACGAGATGCCGGCCTTGGCCGCCTCGCGGAAGCCCAGGCCCATGATCTGGTCGGCGAAGATGACCGTCGCCTTCTGACCGCAGTGCCGATAGACGGTGTCGATCAGGTTGGCGATTTCCTTCTTGGTCAGGTTCTTCTCGAGGAGCCGGTGACCGACCGCCGGGTGGTGCGGGAACAGAGCGGCGATCTTCATCCGGCCCGGCGAGGTCTCGATGACCTTGCGGACCAGATTGCCGTCGGCGTCCATTTCCGAGTGGCGGGCGCGGACCTTCGAGTGCAGCGACACGATGCCGGCGTCGAGCGCGGCCTCGATCTCGCCGAGGTCGGCGAACGCCTTGCCTTCGCCCGGCTCGCCGTCCTTGACCAGCGACAGGTAGTACAGGCCCAAGACGATGTCCTGAGAGGGCACGATGATCGGCCGGCCGTTGGCGGGCGACAGGATGTTGTTCGTGCTCATCATCAGCACGCGCGCTTCCAGCTGGGCTTCCAGCGAGAGGGGCACGTGGACGGCCATCTGGTCGCCGTCGAAGTCGGCGTTGAAGGCCGCGCAGACCAGCGGGTGAAGCTGGATCGCCTTGCCTTCGATCAGCTTGGGCTCGAAGGCCTGGATGCCCAGGCGGTGCAGGGTCGGAGCGCGGTTCAGGAGCACCGGGTGCTCGCGGATCACCTCGTCGAGGATGTCCCAGACGGCCGGCTGCTCACGCTCGACCATGCGCTTGGACTGCTTGACGGTGCCCGACAGGCCCTTGGCGTCCAACCGCGCGTAGATGAACGGCTTGAACAGCTCGAGCGCCATCTTCTTCGGCAGGCCGCACTCGTGCAGCTTGAGTTCCGGTCCGACCACGATGACGGAGCGGCCGGAATAGTCGACGCGCTTGCCGAGCAGGTTCTGGCGGAAGCGGCCTTGCTTGCCCTTCAGCATGTCGGCCAGCGACTTCAGCGGCCGCTTGTTGGCGCCGGTGATGACCCGGCCGCGGCGGCCGTTGTCGAACAGGGCGTCGACCGCCTCCTGCAGCATCCGCTTCTCGTTGCGGATGATGATGTCCGGCGCGCGCAGCTCGATCAACCGCTTCAGGCGGTTGTTGCGGTTGATGACCCGGCGATAGAGGTCGTTCAGGTCCGAGGTCGCGAAGCGGCCGCCGTCCAGCGGCACCAGCGGGCGCAACTCCGGCGGGATCACCGGGATGACCGTCAGGATCATCCACTCGGGCTTGTTGTTGCTCTCGAGGAAGCTCTCGATGAGCTTCAGGCGCTTGGACGCCTTCTTGAGCTTCATTTCCGAGGTGGTGGTCTTCAGGTCCTCGCGCAGCTGTTCGGCGGTCTGCTCGAGGTCGATGCCCTTGAGCATGCCGTGGACGGCCTCGGCGCCGATCTCGGCGGTGAAGCTGTCGTCGCCGAACTCCTCCTGGAAGCGCATGTACTCGTCTTCCGACAGCAGCTGGTAGTGCTTCAGCGGCGTCAGGCCGGGCTCGGTGACGATGTAGTTCTCGAAGTAGAGGACGCGCTCGATATCCTTCAGCGGCATGTCGAGCATCAGCGCGATGCGCGAGGGCAGCGACTTCAGGAACCAGATGTGGGCCACCGGGCTGGCCAGCTCGATGTGGCCCATCCGCTCGCGCCGGACGCGGGCCAGGGTGACCTCCACGCCGCACTTCTCGCAGATGATGCCCTTGTATTTCATGCGCTTGTACTTGCCGCACAGGCACTCGTAGTCCTTGGTCGGACCGAAGATGCGGGCGCAGAACAGGCCGTCACGCTCGGGCTTGAACGTGCGGTAGTTGATGGTCTCCGGCTTCTTGATCTCGCCGAAGGACCACGAGCGGATCTTCTCCGGCGAGGCGAGCGCGATCCGGATCCGGTCGAAGGTCGGCGCGGTCTGCACCGGGTTGAAGATGTTCAGGACTTCCTGGTTCATCGAAATTCCAGTTCGTCAGTAATTCAGAACGTGATGGGGAGAAGCTGACGGGCCCCTCCCCTCACGAAGACGATGGCGGGAGACCCGCGGCTAGCTGTTTTCCAGCTCCACGTTGAGGCCCAGGGAGCGCATCTCCTTGACCAGCACGTTGAAGCTTTCCGGGATGCCGGCTTCGAAGGTGTCGTCGCCGCGGACGATGGACTCGTAGACCTTGGTCCGGCCCGCCACGTCGTCCGACTTCACCGTCAGCATCTCCTGCAGGGTGTAGGCGGCGCCGTAGGCTTCCAGAGCCCAGACCTCCATCTCCCCGAACCGCTGACCGCCGAACTGCGCCTTACCGCCCAGCGGCTGCTGGGTGACCAGGCTGTAGGGGCCGATCGAACGGGCGTGGATCTTGTCGTCCACCAGGTGGTGCAGCTTCAGCATGTAGATGAAGCCGACCGTGACTGGACGCTTGAACCGCTCTCCGGACTGGCCGTCGTAGAGGTACGACTGGCCCGACCGCTCGAGGCCGGCCTTGGCCAGCAGGTTCTCGATGTCCTCGATATGGGCGCCGTCGAACACCGGCGTGGCGAAGGGGATGCCCTTCGACAGGTTCCGGGCGAGCTCGATCAGCTCCTCGTCGTTGTCCTCCGGCAGCTCCTCGTCGGGGCCGTAGGTCTCGCGCAGATAGGCGATGAGGGCCTTCTTCTGCCCGCCGTTCTGCCAGGCTTCCAGCAGGGCGGCGACCTGGCGGCCGAGGCCGGCGGCGGCCCAGCCGAGGTGGGTCTCGAAGATCTGGCCGACGTTCATCCGGCTGGGCACGCCCAGCGGGTTGAGCACGATGTCGACGCTGGTGCCGTCCTCGGAATAGGGCATGTCCTCGATCGGCAGGATCTTGGAGATCACCCCCTTGTTGCCGTGACGGCCGGCCATCTTGTCGCCCGGTTGCAGCTTGCGCTTCACCGCCACGAACACCTTGACCATCTTCATCACGCCGGGCGGCAGCTCGTCGCCGCGCTGCAGCTTGTCGACCTTGTCCTCGAAGCGGCGGTCGAGACGCTTGCGGGCGTCGTCGAACTGTTTCCGAAGGGCCTCCAGCTCGTCCATGGCCTTGGTGTCGTCGAGCGCGATCTGCCACCACAGGCCGGGCTGGATCTCCTCCAGCTTGTCGGCGTCGATCTTGCCGCGGCCCAGGCCCTTCGGACCCGAGACGGCGTTCTTGCCGACCAGCAGCTGACGCAGACGGCCCTGCATGTTGCGGTTCAGGATGGCGAACTCGTCGTCGCGGTCCTTGCCCAGCCGGTCGATCTCGGCGCGTTCGATGGCGAGGGCGCGCTCGTCCTTGTCGACGCCGTGACGGTTGAAGACCCGGACCTCGACGATGGTGCCGGCCACGCCCGGCGGCAGCCGCAGCGAGGTGTCGCGGACGTCGGAGGCCTTCTCGCCGAAGATGGCGCGCAGCAGCTTCTCTTCCGGGGTCATCGGGCTCTCGCCCTTCGGCGTCACCTTGCCGACCAGGATGTCGCCCGGCTGGACCTCGGCGCCGATCGCCACGATGCCGGCCTCGTCGAGGTTGCGGAGCGCTTCCTCGCCGACGTTGGGGATATCGCGGGTGATCTCTTCCGGACCCAGCTTGGTGTCGCGGGCCATGACCTCGAACTCCTCGATGTGGATCGAGGTGAACACGTCATCGCGCACGATCCGCTCGGAGATCAGGATCGAGTCTTCGAAGTTGTAGCCATTCCACGGCATGAAGGCGACGAGGGCGTTGCGGCCCAGCGCCAGTTCGCCCAGCTCCGTCGAGGGGCCGTCGGCGATCACGTCGCCGGCCGCCACCCGGTCGCCCACCCGCACCAGCGGACGCTGGTTGATGCAGGTCGAGGTGTTGGAGCGCTGGAACTTCTGCAGGCGGTAGATGTCGACGCCCGGCTTGGTGGGGTCGGTCTCTTCCGTGGCGCGGACCACGATGCGGGTGCCGTCGATCTGCTCGACGACGCCGGGGCGGCGGGCCACCACGACGGCGCCGGAATCGATCGCCACCACGCTCTCCATGCCGGTGCCGACCAGCGGCGCATCCGTCTGGATGAGCGGCACGGCCTGCTTCTGCATGTTCGAGCCCATCAGCGCGCGGTTCGCGTCGTCGTTCTCGAGGAACGGGATCAGCGAGGCGGCGACGGAGACGACCTGCTTGGGGCTGACGTCCATCAGGTCGACCTGATCGCGCAGGATCAGGGTCGGTTCGCCGTTGATCCGGCCGGGCACCAGGTCGTCGACGATCGAGCCCTTGTCCAGCTTGATGTTGGCCTGGGCGATGGAGTGCTTGGCCTCCTCCATGGCCGACATGTAGACCACCTCGTCGGTGGTCCTGCCGTCCTTGATCCGCCGGTAGGGGCTCTCGATGAAGCCGTACTTGTTGACCACCGCGTGGGTGGCGAGCGAGTTGATCAGGCCGATGTTCGGGCCTTCCGGCGTCTCGATGGGGCAGATCCGGCCGTAGTGGGTCGGGTGCACGTCGCGGACTTCGAAGCCCGCCCGCTCGCGGGTCAGACCGCCCGGGCCGAGCGCCGAGAGGCGACGCTTGTGGGTGATCTCCGACAGCGGATTGGTCTGGTCCATGAACTGCGAGAGCTGCGAGGAGCCGAAGAACTCGCGCACGGCCGCGGCCGCCGGCTTCGCATTGATCAGGTCGTGCGGCATGACGGTGTCGATATCGACCGAGCTCATGCGCTCCTTGATCGCGCGTTCCATGCGCAGCAGGCCGACGCGGTACTGGTTCTCCAGAAGCTCGCCCACCGAACGGACCCGGCGGTTGCCGAGGTTGTCGATGTCGTCGATCTCGCCGCGGCCGTCGCGCAGGCCCAGCAGCGTCGAGAGCACCGCGATCACGTCTTCCTTGCGGATGACGCGCACGTCGTCGGGGCAATCCAGCTCCAGGCGCATGTTCATCTTCACCCGGCCGACCGAGGAGAGGTCGTAGCGCTCGGAATCGAAGAACAGCGACTTGAACATGGCCTCGGCGGCTTCCACCGTCGGCGGCTCGCCCGGACGCATTACGCGGTAGATGTCGAACAGCGCGTCCTCGCGGGCGGAGTTCTTGTCCACCCGCAGGGTGTTGCGCATGTAGGCGCCCAGCGTCACCTCGTCGACGTCGAGCACGTCGAGGGTCGAGAAGCCCTGCTCTTCCAGGGCCGCCAGCAGCTCGGGGTCCAGCTCGTCGCCGGCTTCGGCGTAGATTTCGCCGGTCTCCATGTTGACCAGGTCGCGGGCCAGGTACTTGCCGGCCAGGGCTTCCGGCGGCAGCAGCAGGGTCTTGAGGCCCGAGTCGGCGAACTTCTTGGCGTTGCGCGCCGAGATCTTCTGGCCGGCCGGAGCGATCTCCTCGCCGGTGTCGGCGTCGATCAGGGCGAAGTCGGGCTTGGCGCCGCGCCAGCGCTCGGGCTTGTAGGAGGTGGTCCAGCCGCCAGGCTTGCCCTTCTTCTCGACCCGCTTCGCATAGGAAACGGTGTCGTAGAAGGTGGAGAGGATCTCCTCCCCGTCCATGCCCAGAGCCATCAGGAAGGTCGTGGCCGGCAGCTTGCGGCGGCGGTCGATGCGGACGTAGACGATGTCCTTGGCGTCGAACTCGAAGTCGAGCCAGGAGCCGCGGTAGGGAATCACGCGGGCCGCGAACAGCAGCTTGCCCGAGGCGTGGGTCTTGCCCTTGTCGTGGTCGAAGAACACGCCCGGCGAACGGTGCATCTGGGAGACGATGACCCGCTGGGTGCCGTTGACGATGAAGGTGCCCTTCTCGGTCATGAGCGGGATGTCGCCCATGTAGACGTCCTGCTCCTTGATGTCCTTCACGGAGCGGGCGCCGGTCTCTTCGTCGGTCTCGAACACGATCAGGCGAAGCTTGACCTTCAGCGGCGCCGCATAGGTCATGTCGCGCTGGACGCATTCCTCGACGTCGTACTTCGGCTCCTCGAATTCATAAGAGACGTACTCGAGGACGGCGCGCTCGTTGAAGTCCTTGATCGGGAAGACCGATTTGAAGACCGCCTCCAGGCCCTCGTCGCCCCGGTCGATCGCTCGGGTTTCGCGCTGCAGGAACTGCTCGTAGGAAGAGCGCTGAACCTCGATCAGGTTCGGCATAGCCACGGCTTCGGGGATGCGGCCGAACGACTTGCGGATCCGCTTCTTGCCGGTGAAGGATTGCGCCATCTGTGTCCCTTGGGACGCCGCAGGAGGAGACTCCCGGCGTCATCTAGATCCGAAGCGTCCACCCTCGGAACCCCGCAGCTGCGGAGCCGGACGCTGGATGAGCCCCCTGGTGACGTCGGGGGCGCTCCCTCGCATGGTCGGAGGGCGGCTGACCATGCCTCGGAGCAACACGCGCGAAAGCGGTGCGTGAATCGGAGAGATTTCGCGAAGGAGCGGAAATAGGACTTTTCGCGGCCGGATGGAAGCCCCCGGCCGAAAGAATCTTGGCGCCCAACGGAACGAGGCGACGCGGGGTGGAGCACCTCACGTCGCCTCTTGCTAGCTTCCGATAGTCTTACGCTGGTCGCGCAGCCCCCAAACCAACCGGCCATAGCGGAAGTTCCCAACATATTCATCTGTCGTTCATCTGCGTCGGGCGCCCGACATCCAGCCCGGGCCGGGCCACGAAAAAAGGGCCGGGATCGCTCCCGGCCCTTCGGATCGTCGAAGCCTGGTCGGGCTACTTGATGGTGACCGACGCGCCGGCTTCCTCGAGCTTCTTCTTGACCTCTTCGGCTTCCTGCTTGGAAACGTTTTCCTTCACGTTCTGCGGAGCGCCTTCGACGAGGTCCTTGGCTTCCTTCAGGCCGAGGTCCGGACGAACCGCGCGAACTTCCTTGATCACGTTGATCTTCTTGTCGCCACCGGCGGTCAGGATCACGGTGAACTCGGTCTGCTCTTCGGCGGCTTCGGCCGGAGCCGCGCCACCGCCGGCGCCGGGCGCTGCGGCCACGGCGACGGGCGCCGCGGCGGAGACGCCCCACTTCTCTTCGAGCAGCTTGGAGAGCTCAGAGGCTTCCAGGACGGTCAGGGTGGAGAGGTCGTCCACCAGCTTTTCAAGATTAGCCATTTGGATAGGTCCTTAAACGATGTGGTTGTCGGGGAAGATGACGATCTAGGCGGCGTCCTTGGCGGCATAGGCCGCAATGACGCGCGCCAGCTGACCCGCCGGCGCCTGCAGCACGCCCGCCACTTTCGTGGCCGGAGCCTGCACGAGGCCGATGATCTTGGCGCGGAGCTGGTCGAGGGACGGCAGCTTCGCAAGCGCGCTGATCGCCTTCTCGTCCAGAACCTGTTGACCCATCAGGCCGCCGATCACCGAGAATTTCTCGTGATCCTTGGCATACTGGGTCGCGACCTTGGCGGCGGAGACGGCGTCCGGCGCGAAGGCGATGGCGACGGGGCCCTTGAAGAGGGCGTCGCCGTCCTCGCCAAGCGAACCATCGAGCGCCTTCTTCACCAGGGTGTTCTTCACCACCTTCAGCTGGGCGCCTTCTTGACGAAGCTTGCCCCGCAGATCGGTCATTTCCGCAACGGTCAGACCCAGGTAGTGGGTCACGACCACGGCGCCGGCGCCGTCGAACACGCCCTTGAGCGTCTCGATGGCTTCCTGCTTTTCAGCGCGGTCCATTGCGGTCTCCATACTCAGGTTCGACGCCCGGAAGAGCCCGGACGCCGCAGGCCCTCCCCGGCAAGCCGGGGACGACCGAACAAACCTGTCCTTGAGAAGCCGCAGTCGCCGCGCCCATCCGCGCCATGGCGGAGTGCGTGCGGAAACCTCATCTTCCCGTCTCCCAGCGGCCGAGGAAGGGCTCTTCCCCGCGTTATGGCTCCAGGTGACCCCTGGATCCCCGCAGTTCTCGGACAGGAACAGGGACCCTAAGGCCCCTGCTCCGCCCCGCCTTGCGACGGAGCGAAACTCTAGAAGGCGCGGCACATACAGGAAGGCGGCTGGAAAATCAAACGCCTCGCCTCGGTCGGCGAGACCGAAGAACAGCAGCTTGGGGCCGCGAGGCTAGTCGCTGCGCCGCCGCCGCGTGCTGCGCACCATCGCGCGGATGCAGAAGCGGTCGAGCGCCCAGGTCAGGTAGCCGAGCGCCAGGCCCGCCACGAGGCCCACCGGAATGATCCACCAGCCGAGCAGTTCTGGCGAAACGGGATGATCCAGCGTGCCCATGGTGAAGTTGCCGGGCCCGGAGCTCCACATGCCGACATGAGCCGGGTCGAAGGGTTTCCATACCGCCACGAACAGGAAGCCGCCCGCCATGCCGTAGCCCACCAACGAGACCATGAAGAGCAGGAAGCCCGCCACGCTCAGGCCCGCCAGCCGGACAACGGCGGCCAGCACGCCGAAGAACCCCCGGTCCTTCTCCATCACCGCGGCCACCCGCTCGGTGACGTTGGCGCGGGCCACCTCGCGCGGCGAGCCCAGGGCGGCCAGCGCCGTCTCGACGGTGTTCGGCGTCAGATGCCCCTCGACGCGGTCCAGCACGTGGGCGCGCAGCTCCAGCAACACCTCGCGGATCTCGGCCTCCGAAAGGCCCTTCAGATTGCGGCGCACCTGGGCGAGGTAGGTGTCGAGGTGCGCCATGGCGGCGTCGCGGGTCATCGGGGATCTCCCTTGAGCGGCGCCAGCAGGCGCTCCAGGCCGGCGGCGAAGCTGGTCCAGCTCGCGGCCATGTCGCGGACGCGGGCGCGGCCCACGTCGGTGAGGCTGTAGTATTTCCGCGGGTGGCCGGCGGCGGCCTCCACCCACTCCGAGGCCACGAGGCCCTCGGTCTTCAGGCGGTTGAGCAGCGGGTAGATGGCGCCTTCCGACACCGCCAGCCCCGCATCGGCTTCAAGCCGACGCAGGATCTCAAGCCCGTATCGCCGGCCATCCCAGAGGACGGCGAGCACCGCCAACCCCAGCCCTCCCTTGCGCAGCTGGGTCTCCCATTTGCCGAGCATGTCCTCGGCCTCGTCGGGTCGGATATCTTGCATGCACGATACTTTGCATAGCGAGGTATCGTGCACACGTGAATTCGCTGTAACGCGCCAATGCGCGACCTCAGCCGCCCCAGCGCGGCGGGCGCTTCTCCATCCAGGCCTTCACGCCCTCGCGATAGTCCGGCTCGCGGGCCATGGCGACCAGCAGGGCCTCGGCGGCGGCCACCGAGCTCGCCGCATCGCGGTGCAGGTCGCGGTAGATCTGCCGCTTGGTCTCCCGGGCCGAGCCGGGCGCGACGGTCTCGGCGAGCTTGCGGGCGTAGGCCGTCACCTCGCCCATCAGCGCTTCGGCCGGAACCACGCGGTTCAGGAAGCCCATGGCCATCGCCTCCTCCGCCGTGAACACCCGGCTCGAGAGCAGGATGTCGTTGGCGTGCGTGAGGCCCACGATGCGCGGCAGCACCCAGGAGAGCCCGAACTCCGCGGGGAAGTTGAACCGCCCATGGGCCGCGGTGAACTTCACGCCGGGCGCTGAGAACCGCAGGTCCGCGAAGGCCGCCAGCACCAGGCCCACGCCCGCCGCCGCGCCGTTGATGGCCGCGATCACCGGCTTTCCGATGCCGAAGTGGTAGGCGAAGCTGGCGTCGAAGTGGGGATCGACGCCGAAGCCCGGATTGGCGAGGTCCTCCGGCGTACCCGGGTCATAGCCGCCCTTCTCCGAATGCCCCTCCAGGGCCTGCAGGTCGGCGCCGGCGCAGAAGGCCTGCCCCTCAGGATCGCCGGTGACCACGATCACCCGCACCGCGGGGTCGGCGTCGGCTTCGCGCAGGATCCAGCGGTATTCGGTATGCATCCGACCGGTCCAGGCGTTGCGCCGCCTGGGCCGCGACAGGGTGACGACGGCGACGCCGTCAGCGATTTCATAGCGCGTGGTCTTGAGTTCCATGGGCCCTCCCCTCACGCCACCCTGAACCGCAGGATCGGCCCGTTCCACAGCGCGTCGTCACGATCCAGCGCCTCGACCTCGCCCGTCGCCAGGTCGGCGGCGACGCCTTGCCAGAAGGGATAGGCGGCGGTGTTCTTGCGCGCCACGGCCAGCTCCCATTGGCCCGGCCGCGGGCGGATCGCGGCGGAGGCCGCGGCGCGGCCGACGCCGGAGCGTCGATGTTTGCGGACCACGAAGAACTCGGCGATCGCAAAGTCGACGGGCAGGCCGGAATGGCTGAAATCATTGACCAGCACGAAGCCGCCCAGCTGGCCGTCCACACGGATCAGGAACGGCTCGCGCCGGGGCTCGCGCCAATAGCTGTCCAGCCAGACGTAGTCGGGAAATCGGCCGTCCGCCTGCAGCTCGCCGTCCTGGCGGCCCGCCCACTGCTCGGAGAAGTCGTGGGTGTAAAGCTGGAAGAGGTTGCCAAACGTCTCGCGCGTCTGCGGCCCCGCGGGCTCCAGCGTCACAACGGCCATCACGTCCCCCGAACGAAAAAGGAGCGGCGTCGCCGCCGCTCCTTGATACGTCAGTTTCGGTGGATCGTTCAGGCGCCGAGCGCGCCCGCGTCGATCCGGATGCCCGGTCCCATGGTCGAGGACAAGCTGATCTTCTTGATGTAGGTGCCCTTCGCGCCCGACGGCTTGGCCTTGTTGAGGGCGTCGATCATCGCCCGCACATTGGCCAGCAGCTGCGCCTCGGTGAAGGAGGCTTTGCCGACGCCGGCGTGGACGATACCCGCCTTCTCGACGCGGAACTCGATGGCGCCGCCCTTGGCGTCCTTGACGGCCTGGCCGACGTTGGGCGTCACCGTGCCGACCCGCGGGTTCGGCATCAGGCCGCGCGGGCCCAGCACCTTACCCAGACGACCCACCAGGGCCATCATGTCGGGGGTGGCGATCACCCGGTCGAAGTCCATGAAGCCGCCCTGGATGCGTTCCACCAGGTCCTCGGCGCCGACGATGTCGGCCCCGGCGGCCTTGGCTTCATCGGCCTTGGCGTCCTTGGCGATGACGGCGACGCGGACGTCGCGGCCGGTGCCGGAGGGCAGCGAGACCACGCCGCGGACCTGCTGGTCGGCGTGACGCGGGTCGACGCCCAGGTTGATGGCCATCTCGATGGTCTCGTCGAACTTGGCGTTGGCGTTGGCCTTCACCAGCTTGACGGCTTCCTCGATGGGATGGGCGACCGTGACGTCGCCGGTCCACTTCTGCGCGCGCTTGGGTTGCTTGGCCATCGGATCAGCGCTCCACGATCTCAAGGCCCATCGAACGGGCGGAGCCCTCGATGATGCGCGCGGCGGATTCAACGTCGTTGGCGTTGAGGTCCTTCATTTTCTTCTCGGCGATCTCGCGCAGCTGGGTGCGGGTGACCTTGCCGGCCACCGCGCGGCCCGGCTCCTTGGAGCCGGACTTCAGCTTCGCGGCTTCCTTCAGATAGTAGGAGGCGGGCGGAGTCTTGGTGACGAAGGTGAACGACTTGTCCTGGTAGACGGTGATCACCGTCGGCAAGGGCGTGCCGCGCTGTTCCTTCTCGGTGCGGGCGTTGAATTCCTTGCAGAAACCCATGATGTTGACGCCGCGCTGGCCCAGCGCCGGCCCGATGGGCGGCGAAGGCGTGGCGGCGCCCGCGGGCACCTGCAGCTTGATATAGCCCAAGATCTTCTTGGCCATCTTCTGCTCCTTTAGACCCCGGCGGGGTCGGTGAGCCGTGGTGCGAGGTTACGGTGGCCGCCCTCTCCCACGGATTTAGGTCGCGGCGATGCGCGAAGCCGGCGCTGATAGCAGCCCGGACCATCTGGAGCAACATCCCTCCTCTTCCGGGAGGGTGGACCGAGCGGAGCTCGGGCCGGGTGGGGGTCTGACGGCCAGGACTCCGACGTCAGAGCTTGATCGAGGCTCCCCTTCCGCAGCGCGGACATCCCTCCCCTAGAGAAGAGGGACGGCGACCTAGCCGATCTTTTCGACCTGGCTGTATTCGAGCTCGACCGGGGTGGCGCGTCCGAAGATGGACACCGTCACGCGCAGGCGGGCGCGTTCTTCATCGACCTGTTCCACCGCGCCGTTGAAGCTGGCGAAGGGACCGTCGGTCACCCGCACCTGCTCGCCGATCTCGAACTGGATGGTCGGCTTCGGCCGCTCCACGCCCTCTTCGATGGCGCCGATGATCCGGGCGACTTCCTTCTCGGAGACCGGCATCGGCTTGGAGCCGGAGCCCAGGAAGCCGGTCACCTTCGGAGTGTTCTTGATGAGGTGGTAGGCCTCGTCGGTGAGCTCCATCTTCACGAGCACATAGCCCGGGAAGTATTTGCGCTCGGAATTGACCTTCCGGCCGCGGCGGATCTCCACCACGTCCTCGGTGGGCACCAGGATCTCGGAGAAGCAGTCCTCGAGGCCGTGGCTGCGGGCCTGCTCCTTGATGGACTCGGCCACCTTCTTCTCGAAGTTCGAGTAGGCGTGGACGATGTACCACTTGTGGCGCGGGTTGGCGGGGGTGGTTTGGGCGGCTTCCGACATGTTCTCTATCCACCAGTCGCCAGCTTGAGGATGGCCGGAATGGCCCAGCCCCACAGCGCGTCCACGAGCGAGAAGAAGGCCGCGGCGAGCGCCACCATGATCGCCACCATCACCGAGGTGATCCAGGTTTCTCGGCGGCTCGTCCAGGTGATGCGGCGGGCTTCGGCGCGCACTTCGCGGAAGAACTGCGCGGGGCTCACCTTCTTCTTGGGGGCAGGCGTCGCCACCGCCGACGGCGAGGCCATGACCGCGGCCGTACGAGCGGCGCGGTTCCTCATCGCTTGCGGGGTCTGACCCGGTTTCCTGGCCATGGCGGCTTCTTCAAACTCTCAATTTTCAAGAGGCGGCGGACGTCCGCGCCCCATCAGGCACACGAATATATAGGATGGCAGGAGTGGAGGGACTCGAACCCCCGGCCCTCGGTTTTGGAGACCGATGCTCTACCAGCTGAGCTACACTCCTACGCCGCAAGCGCCCGTTAGGGAACTTGGCCCCCGAACAATGAACAGCGCGCCGGAAAGCGGTGAAGCCTTCCGGCGCGCTCGGCTCATCGCCGGAGCCGCGCGGTTTAGCAGCGCGCAAACCGGCTTACAAGGCGGATCACCAGCTCAGATCGGAGTCGCCGGGCGGGCTCTCGATATTGTCCGCGAACACCGTCAGGTCCTTGACGAACAGGGCCGTGCACCACTCCCACCGGTTCACCGGCCCGGGGCCGTAGAAGTCGATGCGGCGGAAGCCCGCGTCGTGCAGCAGGCGGTAGGCGCCGTTGTAGTGACGCCGGTCGGCGTTGTCGAAGACGATGATCCCCGACGGCTTCACATAGCGGGCGGCCAGCCATGCGGTGAGCGCGCGGGCCATGCCGTCCACCACCACCACATCGAAACTCTCCGGCTCGTGCTCGACGATCTCCGTGGCGTAGGCGACGAACTCGTCGCAGATCAATCCGTGTTCAATGTTGTGCTCGCGGTAGGGCGAGAGCGGCATCTCGGGCGGCGCGTCGAAGAACGGCTGGACCGCCGCCTTGCGCGCCGGCGAGCATTCCTCACCGATGTCGCGGACGATCACCTTCAGGTTCGGCGGGGCGATATTGGCGACATTCCTGGCCCAGGTGGCGTTGTGCTCCACGGCGAACACCTGGCCGGCCTTGCCGGCCCACCAGACCGACGAGCCGCCGCAGCCGAACTCGAACACCTTCCAGTCGGGGCGCACGATGCGCTCGAGCTGGCGGAAGGCGGGATAGGTGATCCAGGGGACCGGGCCGTCGAGATTGCGCGGCACGCCGTCCAGGCTCTCGAACCAGCCCCGCTTGCGCAGGTACTTCTGGGCGAACTGATAGATCAGACCGTTCAGCCGCGAATGATAATCGAGGTCGAGCGATGGCATGGTTGCTCGCTATCGCGATTCGCCCAAGCGCCCCGGCGGGGATCGCTCGGCCGAGCCGCCCGTTCTGCAGGCGGATTCTCACCTGGAAAGGCCCGCCGATGCCCACTCCCGACAGCCATCGCGACATCGACAAGGCGTGGAACCGCGACGACCAGCAGAAGCCCGGCTCCCCGCCGCGCAGCGCCTCCGAGCCGAAGGGCGCCGAGGCCTCGACCCGCAGCGACAAGACCGCCACCGATCCGGCGAGCGGCGAGCCCACCGGGCGCCCGCCCGCCCCCAATCGCGCCGACGCCGAGCCGAAGACCGGAAACTAGATCAGCTGGCCGGCTTGCCGCACTGCAGGCCGCTGTATTCCACCTGGGCGTTGGCGATCGTCGCGCCGCAGGCGCCCGCGCCGCCGGCCGTGCCGGTCACCGAGACCGCGACGCCCTTGGTCAGGTCGACCTTGGCGCTGGTCACGTCCCAGGTCTTGCCGTCGGCGGTGACGGTGACGCAGTCGGGCTTCGGGGTCTTGGGACAGCCGACCGCCATGACGCTCTCGGCTCGCGCCTTGGCCGTGTCCGCCGCGCTGGCGCTCGACACGCCCTGGCCGCACCCGGCGCAGGCCAGGCCAAACACCACGGCCGCCGCGCCTCCCAGAAAGATCCGCATACTCGCCTCCCAGCACTTGCCGGATGAGTCTCCGGCTTTATCCGACTGTGCGCCTCGGTCATTTCCCCGGCAACGCGAATTTTGACGGTGTGTCAAAATTGGTAAGCAGCTGGTTTCGTTGGACTCTGAACACGAAAAAGGCCGCCGGGATCGCCCCCGGCGGCCTGTCTGTTCTCATGGGCGGATGGGCGGCTACTCGAGGATCTTCGAGACCACGCCGGAGCCCACCGTGCGGCCGCCCTCGCGGATGGCGAAGCGCAGGCCCTGGTCCATGGCGATCGGGGTGATCAGCTCGACGTTGAGCTCGGCGTTGTCGCCGGGCATGATCATCTCCACGCCTTCCTTCAGCCGG
>NZ_DASZBG010000114.1:0-8693 GCF_035944335.1 Phenylobacterium sp.
GCGGCGAGTTGCGTGGAGAGCGCGCTGGCGAGCTGGCCTCGGGCGACCAGATCGCCGTTGGCGCTGACCAGGGGCCCCTGCTCGGGCAGGACCATGCGGCCGGCGACGAGGCCGACCACCAGCGAGGCGGCGATGGCGGCCCAGGGCGCGAGGCTGCCCGCGCCGGGCCGGCCACGGTCGTTGGCGGCGGCGGCGACCGCCAGCAACTGCGGCGGGATCGGCTCGCCCAGCACCGGAGCGTAGGCGCCGTTCACCCGGCTGGCGAGCGCCCGATGGCGGGCCACCTCGGCGGCCAGCGCGGGATCGGCGGCGATCTCGGCTTCGAAGCGGGCTCGCGCGGGGCCGGTCAGCTCGCCGTCCACATAGGCGATGATCATCGCCAGCCGACCATTTGGCCGATCGTCTTGGGGCGAGGTCATGCCGCGTCTCCATCCAGCTCGGCCAGCAAGGCCATGCGGCCGCGCACCAGGCGGCTGGTCAGCGTGCCCTGCGGCACCTCCAGCACCTCGGCGGCCTCCTTGTAGGAAAGCCCCTCCACCAGCACGAGGGCGACGGCCAGCCGCTGCTCGTCGGGCAGCCGGCTCATGGCCTTCTCCACGTCCGAGGCGGCGAGCCGGGCTTCCATGGCCGCGGCGCCGTCGAGGCCTATGGTCTCGCCCTGCTCTTCCGGGGCGAACACCTTGCCGCGGCGGCTGCGGCTGCGGCTTTCATCGATCCAGGCGTTCTTCATGATACGAAACATCCAACTGTCGAGGCGGGTCCCGGGCCGCCACTGGTCCTGATGGATCAGCGCGCGCTCGACGGTCGACTGCACCAGGTCGTCCGCATCCGTGAGATCGCGCGCCAGCACCCGGGCAAGCCGGCGCAGGCGGGGAAGCAGATCGACGATCTGGCGCTGTAGTCCGTGCAAGGATCAGCCTTCGTCTGGGGATGAAACGTCCGGCCTGCAGCGTTTCATCCATAAGCTTTAGGAATTGCAATGCGCTAAGCTGCCAGAGCCTCGCCATTGCGCGTTAGTGAGATGAGATGGCCCCCCGCCTGGTTCCCCGACTGCTGATCCTCGCCGCGAGCCTCGCGGCGGTGCTTAGCATGGGAATCGCCTGGCCGGGCCGGGCGGAAGACGGCCACGGCGGCCGCGGGCCGAGCGTGCCCGGCCTGCCCTCGACCCCCGGGGTCGGGGGCGGCGGCGCGACGCCGGGCGGCTCGATCGGCGGCGGGATCAGCGGCGGTGTCGGCGGTCCCAGCGGCGGCCTGGGCGGCGGCTCGCATTCCGGCGGCGGCGGGGGCGGCGACGGCGGCGGGATGTCCCCCCTGTCGCCCAATGCCGACGGCGGGCGCCACGATTTCAATAGCCGCGGCGGCGGTTCGGACCTGACGTCGGGCCGTTCCGGCCGCGGCGACCTGCCGAACGTCCAGCGCGTGGAAGGCCGCGGACGCGATGCGCTGAACGACGTCGAGCACGGCGGCCACGACGGCCGCGGACGCGACGGCGACGGGATCAGCAGCGACGTGAAGGCGGTGGCGGTCGACGTCCTGCCCACCGTCTCTGTGCTCACCCAGGCCCGCCAACAACAGGCGCGCGACCTGCTCGTCCAGCACCGCGACGTGGTGGAAGCCGACAACTATGGCCGACCGGTGGTGCGCGGCGAGATCGTGGCGCTGGCCCCCTCGCCCACCGTCCTGGCGCAGGCCCAGAAGGCGGGCTTCCGCGTGCGGACGTCGGAGGCGATCCCGGAGCTTGGCGTGGAGAGCGTGGTGCTGCTGGGCCCCCGCGGCGTCAGCGCGGTCGAGGCGCTGCGCCGCCTGCGCGCGATCGATCCCGCCGGTCAGTTCGACTTCAACCACCTCTACCAGCAAGGTGGCGTGGTGTCCGGACACGCCACGACCGCGCAGGCGGTCTCGGCGGTCGCGGCGAGCCCTGAAGAACCGGCGCGCGGCGTGAAGATCGGCCTGGTGGACGGGGCGGTGGCCAGGGCGCAGCCGGCATTGTCGGGCGCTCAGCTGGTGCAGAAGGCCTTTGCGCCCGGCGCAACGCGGGTCACGGCGCACGCCACGGCGGTCGCCTCCCTGCTGGCCGGCCGCGCGGGCCGTTTCCGAGGCGCCGCGCCGGGCGCGACCCTCTTCGTGGCCGACGTCTATGGCTCGACGCCCACCGGCGGCTCTGCGGACGCCATCGTGCGCGCCCTGGGCTGGCTGGCCCAGGCGGGCGTGCCGGTGATCAACATCAGCCTGGTGGGCCCGCCCAACCTGTTGCTGGAGGCCGCGGTGAAGGCCCTGGTCAGCCGCGGCAGGCTGGTGGTGGCCGCGGTCGGCAACGACGGCCCCGCCGCCCCGCCGCTCTATCCGGCCGCCTACCCCGGCGTGGTGGCGGTGACCGGCGTCGACAGCCACCGGCGGCTGCTGCCGGAGGCCAGCCGCGGCCTGCATGTGGATTTCGCCGCGCCCGGCTCGGAAATGGCCGCGGCCGGCGTGGACGGCGGCTTCGTCTCGGTGCGCGGCACCTCCTTCGCCGCCCCGATCGCCGCGGGCCTGCTGGCGCGCTACCTCACCAAGCCCAATCCGGCCGGGGCGCAGCGGGCGGTGAACGCGCTGGGCCGCCAGGCGCTGGAGATCGGCACGCGGGCCCACGACCCGCTCTACGGCCGCGGCCTGGTGGGCTGGGAGCTGCGCACCCCGCCCGCCGACGTACAGGCGAAATTCGCGCTCCGCGGACCTTAACCGCAAACATTTCCGCAGCTTGCGGATGAATCCAGTCGGCGTCGTCGTTGGGTGTGACTGGAGCCCAAGCCCCCAGCCTATCGGCTCCCCGCGCCGTCAGCCCCGACGACCCGCGACCACGCTGGGATGAGCAGCGACCGGCTGTGGAGAGGTCTGCAAGACCTGCCGGGCGCGCGCCCAAGCGGGAGGGCCGCCGGACTCCGGCGGCCCTTTTCCGTTCGAGCGGCGCGTAGGACGTCCTAGAAACTCACGCAGGCCGGCGGGGTGACCAGCAGGTCCGAGTCCTGATTGAAGCGGACCTTGTAGGCGGCCTTCACGGCGTCGAGCCTGGCCTGGGCGTCGCCATCCTTGGGCAGGACGATCAGCACCACCTTGGCGGCCTCGCGGATGCGCCGGTTTTCCTCGCCCTTCCACTGGCCGCCGCCGTCGAGCACGGTCAGGCCGTCGGGGAAGCGGGTGGTCAGCTCCTCGTTGACGAAGCGGCGGAAGTCGCGGTCGTTGAGCCGCGGCTGGGCGGGATCGTTGCGCCCGAAGAACAGCTGGGCGGTGCGCAGGCGCTCCTGCCCGGCGGGGCAGCCCTGCGGCGCCCGGGTGGCGCATCCGGCCAGCATCACCAGCAACAGGAAGACCGCCCCGGCCCGGATCATGCCCCCACCAGCTCCCGTCCGATGAGGAAGCGGCGGATCTCGTTGGTGCCGGCGCCGATGTCGTAGAGCTTGGCGTCGCGCAGGTAGCGCTCCACCGGATAGTCCTTGGTGTAGCCGGCGCCGCCCAGCGCCTGGATCGCCTCGTTCGCCACCTTCACCGCGTTCTCGCTGGCCATCAGGATGGCGCCGGCCGCGTCGAAGCGGGTGGTGTGGCCGGCGTCGCAGGCGCGCGCCACGGAATAGACGTAGGCGCGGGCCGAGTTGAGGGCGACGTACATGTCGGCGATCTTGCCCTGCATGAGCTGGAAGGAGCCGATCGCCTTGCCGAACTGCTTGCGCTCGCGGACGTAGGGCAGGACCACGTCCATGCAGGCCTGCATGATGCCGATCGGACCGGCCGACAGCACCACCCGCTCATAGTCGAGGCCGCTCATCAACACACCGACGCCGCCGTTCTCCGGGCCCATGACGTTCTCGGCCGGGACCTCGCAGTCCTCGAACACCAGCTCGCCAGTGTCGGAGCCGCGCATGCCCATCTTGTCGAGCTTCTGGCTGACCGAGAACCCCTTCATGGTCTTCTCGATGAGGAAGGCGCTGATGCCGCGGCTCTCGGCCCCCGGATCGGTCTTGGCGTAGACCACGAGCACGTCGGCGTGGGGCGCGTTGGTGATCCAGAACTTGGTCCCGTTGAGGACATAGCCGTTGTCGGTCTTTCGGGCGCTCAGCTTCATGGAGACCACGTCGGAGCCGGAGCCGGCCTCGCTCATGGCCAGGGCGCCGACGTATTCGCCGGAGACCAGCTTCGGCAGGTAGCGCGCCTTCTGAGCCTCGGAGCCCCAGCGGCGAATCTGGTTCACGCAGAGGTTGGAGTGCGCCCCGTAGGACAGCCCCACCGAGGCCGAGGCGCGGGACACCTCCTCCATGGCCACCACATGCTCGAGGTAGCCCAGCCCCAGGCCGCCGTAGGCCTCCTCGACGGTGACGCCGTGCAGGCCGAGCTCGCCCATCTGCGGCCAGAGCTCGCGGGGGAACTGGTTGGTTTCATCGATGCGGGCGGCGAGCGGCGCGATCTTGTCGGCGGCGAAGCGGGCGGTGGTCTCGCGGATGGCGTCCGCGGTCTCGCCCAGCCCGAACTCGAGGGAAGGACCGTGATTGAGGATCATGGGCGCGGCTTAGCATGCGCCGCGCGGGCCCGGAACTAACGGCGGTCGCGGTGATCGCGGTCTGGGCGGCCCATGCGCTGCAGCAGCAGGAAGATCGCCACGCTGAACAGGCCGACGCCGGCGATCCCGGCCAGCCAGCCGACCAGCAGGGGGGTCACCATCCCGCCCACCGCGGCGCTGCGCGCGTTGAGCGCCCAGAAGACGCCGCCGCCGAAGAAGGCCAGGCCGATCACCGCCAGCACGACCAGCGACAGCGGCCCGCCGCGGCTCGCCTGCGGCAGGGGCTGGACCAGGGGGGCGGTGAACTCGAAGGGCGCGGTGTCGTCGATCAGCTTGCGCTCCAGGTTGGGCGCGAAGGCGGCGACCGGCGGGGCATCGTCGTCGACAGGCTCCGCCGCGGCGGTCTCGGCGTCATTGGCCGGCGGCAGGGCGGCGAACAGCTCGCCGCTGGGCGGGCCGTCGGGCTCGGGCGCGAGATCGTGCGACAGCAGGGCGGGCGCCTCGGGCGCGGCCTCGTCCGGCGGCGTCAGTTCGAAGGCGGGCTCGGAGGCGTCCGCGGTCGGCATGACCGGGCTTTCCTCGGCGATGGGTTCAGCCCCGGCGTGGCCGGTCGCCGGGGCGTCCTCGGATTCGGGCGCGGGCTCGGCGAAGATGGTCTGCAGCCGCGCGGCCACCGCTTCGGCGGCCGCCTGGACCGGGCTCAGGCCCTGGTCTTCCGGCGGCACGGGCGGCGGGACGGGCTCGTCGGCGCGCAGGACGCGGATCTCCTCGCCGTCGAGGGTGGCGCTGACCAGGGCCGGAGGCTCGCGCGGGACCAGGCCGTCGGCGTCCGCGTCGAGCAGGGGCTTGAGAATCGGGCTCGGCGCCGCGGGCCAGCCGTCGGGCGGCGTCAGGAACAGGGCCTTCTCGCTGGCGCGGCGGCGCACCAGGGCGTCGATGACGATGCGCTCGCCGCTGAACTCGGCCTTGCGCCACAGCTCCATGGCGCAGGCGGCCTGGATCAGCGCGCCTTCGTTCAGGCGCTTCAGGACGCTCGAGCGGCGGAAGTTCTCCAGGCCGATGTTGAAGACGAAGGAGGCGAGCGCGTCGAACTGGTTGCCGGTGAGCGGGGCGTAGGTCCACTCGTTGATGGCGTGGGTGACGGCGATCAGGTCGTAGAGCAGCAGGGCCTCGGCGTCCTCCTCGGAGACCTCGGCGCCTTCGCGAGCGGTCAGCGTATGGCCATAGCCGATCATCCAGCGGCCATCGGGCAGCTGGGCGGCCTTGCGGCGGTAGCCCTCGAAGCGCGTGATCAGCTCGATGGCGGCCCGCGAGACGCGGTGGCGCGGCTTCATGGCCTCTGACCCAGTTTGACACAGACGCGGATGCGCCCGCTTAGGCCTCGCAAGAGTGAGGCCGCAGCCATCCTTTCCGCCAGCTTTACAACAGGATCAGGGCGGCGATGGCCAGCACGGCGAAGAAGCCCATGAAGTCGGTGAGGAAGGTGATGAAGATCGAAGAGGAGACCGCCGGATCGCGGCCCATCTTCTCGAGGGCGAGCGGAACGAGGATGCCGCCAACCGCGGCGATGAAGATGTTGGACACCAGCGCAAGGCCCACGGTCAGGCCGAGCCGGAAGGTGAACGCAATCTCCTGATGGTAGAACGCGTGGTAGATGAAGGTGACCGCCCCGCCCATGGCCGCGGCCACCACCAGCCCATTCACGATCCCAGCACCCATCTCGCGCCAGAAGATGCGCATGGCGTTGGATGCGTTGAGTTCCCGCGAGGCGAGCGCCCGCACGGCGACGGCCAGGGTCTGGGTGCCGGCGTTGCCGCCGACCGAGGAGACGATGGGCATCAGGACGGCCAGGGCCACGATCTTCTCGATCTCGTGGCTGAAGATCCCGATGGCGCTGACGGCCACGGCCTCGGTGGCGAGGTTCAGCACCAGCCAGAGCAGGCGCGAGCGGACGATCCCGAACACGGTGGCGTCGCGGCCGGCGTCGGACACGCCGGCCAGGGCCAGGATGTCTTCCTCCGACTCCTCCTGGATGACGCCGACGATATCGTCGACGGTGATCTGGCCGACCAGGCGGCCGCCCGGTTCCACGACGGGCGCCGAGATCAGATTGTATTTGTTGAAGATGTAGGCGACTTCTTCCTGGTCCATGTCGACCGGGATTTCCGTCACCTGCTCCATGATCTGGGCGAGCGGGGTGTCGCGCTTGTTGCGCAGCAGATGGCTGACGGGGGCGGCGCCCACCGGCTTGTAGGATGGGTCCACCACATAGACGTCGAAGAACAGTTCGGGCAGCTCGTCGCTTTCCCGGCGCAGGTGGTCGATGGTCTGGCCGACGGTCCAGAACTGCGGGGCGGCCACCACCTCGCGCTGCATCAGGCGACCGGCGCTCTCCTCGGCATAGGCCAGCGTGGTCTCGATGGCCGTCCGCTCGATCTCGGGCATGGCGGCCAGCACCTGGGCGCGCTTGTCCTTCTCGAGGTCGTCGACGACGTCGGCCGCGTCGTCGGAATCCATCTCCTCCAGCGCCTTGGCGAGGGTCGCCGAGGGCAGGTGCTCGAGGATGTCCTCGCGGATCTCGGTGTCGAGCTCGGAGAGCACGTCGCCCAGCGTCTCGGGATCGAGGTGCGGCAGCAGCTCCTCGCGGTCCTTGGCCGAGAGGAAGCCCATCAGGTCGGCCACGTCCTCCGGACGCAGCGCCGAGAGCAGGTCGCGCAGCCGCTCGGTGTCGCCGGCGTCCAGCGCATCGGCGACCATCGGCACATATTCGGGATTGAGCGCGTAGTCCTCGCCAAGGGCGAGGTCTTCCAGGTCTTCTTCCGTCTCGGGATTCTTCGTCAGCTGGGCGAGGTCGTCCGTTTCGCGCGCCATGCGGACCTCCCTACGAGCTTATGACGGACAGGGCTTCCCTAGTGGATTCGATGATCCTGATTCACTGGTGCGGTCGAGAAGACTCGAACTTCCACGGGTTGCCCCACAGCGACCTCAACGCTGCGCGTCTACCAATTCCGCCACGACCGCTCGTGGTGAGGCGCGGGGGTTAGCAAAGGGAGGCGGGTTTGTGAAGCGCGGGCTTCGCCGAAGCCTTTTCTCTACGCGCAACCAGACGCAAGAGCGGCTCCCGTTTTCGCTGGCTGTCGCTCGGTCAGCCGCCGCCGGCCATGAAATCGTAGACGTTGGCCTCACGGGTCACGGCGATGGAGATCTTCTCGTCGTTGATCTGGATCTCGCCGCGGGCCACGGGGTGGTTGTTGGCCAGGATCCAGACCTCTTCATTGACCGTGGTGTCGAGCGGGATCACCGCGCCGCGGCCCATGCGAAGCAGTTGCTGCATGGGGATGCTCGCGCGTCCCAGCACCACCTGGATCTCGACGTTGACCGCGTTGACCTGGCTCACGCGCATACTCCGAAGCGACTCGGACGTGGCCAACGCTTTTGCGCGAAGCACGCCCAGGGGCCACATTGCGCTCAGCATGCTTGACCGGGTGTTAAACTCCGACGCGCCGCCGCGCTTTTCGCGGACGGACGGAAAAGCCGCCGGATGGGCGGTGAGCCGGGCTCCCGTCGCCTATGACGCGGCGGTCGCGGCGATGGAGGCGCGCGCCGCCGCCATCGCCGAGGGCCGCGCGGGCGAGCTGGTCTGGCTGCTGGAACATCCGCCGCTCTACACAGCCGGGGTCTCGGCCAAGCCGGGCGACCTCCTGGAGCCGGGGCGATTCCCGGTGTTCCAGAGCGGCCGCGGCGGCCAGTTCACCTATCATGGGCCGGGCCAGCGGGTGGCCTATGTGATGCTCGACCTCTCCGCCCGCGAGCGCGACGTGCGGGCCTTCGTGGCGGCGCTGGAGGCCTGGCTGATCGGGGCGCTGGCGCGGTTCAGCGTGCGCGGTGAGGTGCGGCCGGGCCGGGTGGGCGTCTGGGTGGAGCGCCGGCAGGCGGGCGCGCCGACCGCTGAGGACAAGATCGCCGCCATCGGGGTGAAGCTGCGCCGCTGGGTGTCCTTCCACGGCGTCTCGCTGAACGTCGAGCCGGACCTGGGGCATTTCTCCGGCATCGTCCCCTGCGGCCAGACCGGGCACGGCGTCACCAGTCTGGTCGACCTCGGCCTGCCGGTGACCATGGACGAGGCCGATGCGGCGCTGATGGCGAGCTTCCGCGAGGTGTTCGG
>NZ_DASZBG010000115.1:0-22446 GCF_035944335.1 Phenylobacterium sp.
GGGGACAAGCCAGGCTTCGCGGTTGCAACGTCACGGTCCGATTGGCGCCGCATTTGGTCGACAGAAGGCGATTTCGGGGACGCGAGACGATCGATGCTGAAGGTCTGGCTTCTCTGGCCTCGAAACGTCATAACATATCACTCAGCTTGATCGGCCGAGCGATGGCCGGCCACCGGTGCGGGATCGGATGGATCAGAACGACGCGGCGCCGATCAGGATGACGCTCCGAAGGACCTGGCTTCGGCGCGGACTGGCGCGCCCTGAGCTCGTCGCCGCCGCGGCCTGCCTGCTCGCCGCCGGCTGCGCGGCCGGACCGGACTTCAAGCGGCCCGCGGCGCCTTCGGTCAGCGGCTATACGGCCCGGCCGCCGTCCGCCACGGTCGCGACGCCGGGAGCCGCCGGCGGGGCGGCGCAGGCCTTCGAGGCGGGCGCCGACATCTCCGGCGACTGGTGGACGCTGTTCCATTCGCAGCCGCTGAACCAGCTGGTCGACACCGCGCTCGCCAACAACCACGACCTCAAGGCGGCCGAGGCGGCCCTCGCCGCCGCCCAGGAAACCGCCCGCGCCAGCCGCGGCGCCTTCTACCCCAATGTCACGGCCGGCTACTCGGCCGTGCGCCAGCGGCAGTCGGGGGCGCTGGCCCCGACGCCGAGCTCGAACGCCACCCAGTTCAACCTGTTCACCCCGCAGGTCAGCGTCAGCTATGCGCTCGACGTGTTCGGGCTGAACCGCCGGACCGCCGAGGCGGCGCAGGCCCAGGCGCAGGCGACCCGTTTCCAGATGCTGGCGGCGCACCTGACGCTCACCAGCAGCGTGGTGGTGGCGGCGATCCAGGAGGCTTCGCTCAACACCCAGATCGAGGCGACACGGGAGCTGATCGAGGCCGACGCCAAGATCGTCGAGATCCTGAAGTACCAGCAGGCCAAGGGCTATGCCGGCGGGCTCGACCTCGCCGCCCAGCAGGCCCAGCTCGCCCAGGCCCAGGCCACCCTGCCGCCGCTCATGAAACAGGCGGCCCAGCAGCACCACCTCCTGGCGGTGCTCACCGGTCGGTTTCCCAGCCAGGCGCCGCCGGAGACCTTCGCCCTGGCCAGCCTGCAGCTGCCGACGGAGCTGCCTCTGAGCCTGCCGTCCCGCCTGGTCGAGCAGCGGCCGGACGTGCGCCAGGCCGAGGCCAACCTGCATGCGGCCAGCGCCCAGGTGGGGATCGCCGCCGCCAACCGGCTGCCCAACATCCAGCTCACGGCCAGCGCCGGCTCGACCGGCCTCACCTTCGCCAACACCTTCGGGCCGGGCCAGGCCTTCTGGACCCTGGGCGCGGCCCTGACCGCGCCGATCTTCGACGGCGGGACGCTTCGCCACCAGGAACGGGCCGCCCGCGACGCCTACCGCCAGAGCGCCGAGCAGTACGCCGGCACGGTCCTGGGCGCGTTCCAGAACGTCGCCGACACCCTCACCGCCATCGACCAGGACGCCCGCGCCCTGAAGGCGAGCGCCGCCGCGGCGGAGGCGGCCAGGACCACGCTGGATCTCTCCGAACGCCAGTGGAAAGCCGGCTACGCCAGCTATCTGACCCTGCTCAGCGCCGAGCAGGCCTACCAGCAGGCCCGCATCGCCCTCGTGCAGGCGCAGGCGGCCCGTTACACCGACACCGCGGCCCTCTATCAGGCGCTGGGCGGCGGCTGGTGGCGCCGCGCCGATTTGGCCAAGGACACCGATGAGCACTAGAGCCGTTCCCGGACTGCATCGGGCGCTCGGGGGCGCCTTGCTGGCCGCGGCCGTGATCGGCCTGTGCGCGGCTTGCTCCGGCAAGTCCGACGATGCGGCCGCTGCCGCCGCGACGACGCCGCGGCTGGTGACCCTGACGTCGGCTCAGCTGCAGCGCGTGCGCCTCTACACCGTGGCGCCCGGCAGCTTCCACAAGTCCGTGCAGGCGAGCGGCGTGGTCGATTTCGACAACGACCAGGCGACCAGCGTGCTCGCCCCCATGTCGGGCCCGGTGTCGCGCCTGCTGGTGGAAGCCGGCCAGGCGGTGCGAGCCGGCCAGCCGCTGGCCACGGTCGACTCGCCCGACTACGCCACCGCCGTCAGCACCTATCGCAAGGCGCTGTCGGCGGCCCAGAACGCCCGCCGGATCGCCGAGACCGACAAGGACCTCGCCCAGCACAACGGCGTCTCCGCCCGCGAGGCGCAGCAGGCGCAGAGCGACGCCGCCGGCGCCGAAGCCGACCGCGACGCCGCCCGCCAGACGCTGGTGTCCCTGAAGCTCAGCGCCCAGGCCATCCGCGACATCCAGCAGGGCCGCGCGACCTCGGCCATCGAGGGCGAGATCCGCGCGCCGATCGCCGGCACCGTGGCCGAGAAACTGATCACGCCGGGGCAGCTGCTGCAGGCCGGCACGACGCCGGCCTTCACCATCGCCAACCTCTCGCGGATGTGGGTGATGGCCCAGATCCCGGCCTCCGACCTGGCTTCGATCCATGTGGGCGACACCGCCTTGGTGGAGACCGGCGGCGCGCCGGCCGCGGTGTCCGGGGTCGTCGACAACATCGGGGCGCTGGTCAACCCCGACACCCGCGCGGTGCTGGCGCGTGTGGCGGTGACCAATCCCGGCGGCGTGCTGAAGAAGCAGATGTACGTCCGGGTCACGATCCAGTCGCGACAGGCCACGAGCGGACTGCTCGCGCCGGTCTCGGCGATCCTGCGCGACGATGAGAACCTGCCGTTCGTCTATGTGGCCCAGGCCGGCGGCGGCTTCGCGCGCCGGCACGTGACGCTCGGCTATCGGGCCGGCGACCAATACGAGATCGCCGAAGGCCTGCAGGCCGGCGAGCGGGTCGTGGTCGACGGCGGCCTGTTCGTCCAGTTCATGCAGAACCAGTGAGCGAACCCCTGCCCCCCGTCGACCCGCCGCCGGTCTCGGGGTCGGTGATCAACCGCGCGGTGGGCGCGGCCCTGCGCCAGCCGTTCCTGGTGGTCATGATGACGGTCATCCTGATCGTCGTCGGCGTCTGGTCGCTGCTGCGTCTGCCGGTGGACGCCTATCCCGACCTCGCGCCGGCGCGGGTGGAGGTGATCACCCAGTGGCCTGGCCACGCGGCCGAGGAGATGGAGCGGCTGATCACCGTGCCGATCGAGAACGGGCTGAACGGCGTGCCGCGCACGACGGTGCAGCGCTCGATCTCGCTCTACGGACTCTCCGACGTGATTCTGACCTTCCGGGACGGAACCAACCGCGATGTCGCCCGCCAGGAGGTCTTCAACCGGCTCCCGGACCTCAGCCTGCCCAGCGGCGTCACGCCCTCGGTCTCGCCGCTCGCCTCGCCGTCCGGCCTCATCTACCGCTACGTCCTGCAAAGCCCCGACCGCTCGCCGATGGAGCTGAAGACCTTCGAGGACTGGACGGTTGAGCCCCAATTCCGCTCCGTCCCGGGCGTCGCCGATGACTCGGGCTTCGGCGGCGGCACCATGCAGTATCAGGTGCTGTTCGACCCCGCGAAACTGGCCGGGGTCGGCCTCTCCATCCAGCAGGCGCAGGCGGCGCTGGCGGCCAACAACAGCAACGCCGGCGGCGGCTTCTATTCGCAGGGCGGCCAGTTCTATTACGTGCGTGGCCTGGGCCGGCTGACCACCACCGAGGACGTCGACAACGTCGTGCTGGCTGTCCACAACGGCGTGCCGGTGCTGGTCAAGGACGTCGCTCACACCGTCATCGGCATCGCCCCGCGGCTCGGCGAGTTCGGCTACGAGGCCCAGGACGACGCCGTTGAAGGGGTCATCCTGCTGCGCACCGGCGAGAAGACCCAGGACGTCCTGAAGCGCGTCGAGGCCAGGACCGCCGAACTCAACGCCCACGTCCTGCCCAAGGACGTCAAGATCGTCCCCTTCTACGACCGCACCGACCTCATCAAGCTGACCACCAAGACGGTGGGCGCCAACCTGCTGCGCGGCATGGTGCTGGTGGTCGTGATCCTGATCTTCTTCCTCTACGACGTGCGCGCCGGCCTCATCGTGGCGGCCACCATTCCTCTGGCCCTGCTGTTCGCCTTCGCCTGCCTCAACCTGCAGAACGCCTCGGCCAATCTGCTGTCCATCGGCGCCATCGACTTCGGGATCCTGGTGGATGGGGCGGTGGTGATGGTGGAGAACATCTTCCGCCAGCTCGCGCTTCGCCAGGGCCAGCCGCTGGACGTCAAGCAGGTCATCCGCGACGCCGCCTCGGAGGTCGACCGCCCGCTGGTCTATGCGGTCGGAGTGATCGTGGTCAGCTTCCTGCCGATCTACGCGCTGTCGGGCCCCTCCGGCGTGCTGTTCCGGCCGATGGCGAACACCATGATCTTCGCCCTGATCGGGGCGCTGATGGTGACCTTGACCCTGCTGCCGGTGCTCTGCGCCTGGCTGATGCGCGGCGGAGTCCGCGAACGCCGCAACGCCGTCTTCGAGCGGATGCGCTCGCTCTACGCCAAGGGCCTCGATTTCTGCCTCGAGCACCGGTGGGGTGTGCTCGCCGGGTCCGGCGTCCTGCTGGCGCTCGCCCTCCTGGCGCTCACCGCCGTCGGCGGCGAGTTCATGCCTCAGCTCGACGAGGGCGCGCTCTGGGTGCGGGCCACCATGCCCTCCACCATCTCGTTCGAGGAATCCGCCAAGATCACCCCGCAGGTGCGCCAGATCCTGCGGTCCTTCCCGGAGGTGACGACAGTCGGCTCCGAACTCGGCCGTCCCGACGACGGGACCGATCCCACCGGCTTCTTCAATGTCGAGTTCTACGTGGGCCTGAAGCCCTATTCGGAATGGACCGGGCGCTATCGCGACAAGGCCCAGCTGGTCGCGGCCATCAATCGCAAGCTCGAGGGCTTCCCAGGCGTCATCTTCAACTACACCCAGCCGGCGCAGGATGCGGTCGACGAGGCCGAGACGGGCCTGAAGAGCGCGCTGGCGGTGAAGGTCTTCGGGCCCGACCTGCAGACCCTGGAAACCAAGGGCAAGGCGATAAAGGCGGTGCTGCAGCAGGTGCGCGGCATCGGCGACGTCAGCCTGGTGCGCGAGCTCGGCCAACCGAGCCTGACGCTGAAGATCGATCGCGCCAAGATCGCCCGCTACGGCCTCAACGTCGACGATATCAACAACCTGATCCAGACCGCCATCGGCGGCCAGGTCGCCACCCAGGTGGTGCAGGGGGAGAAGCAGTTCGACCTCGTGGTGCGGCTCGACCGCCAGTACCGCGACACCCCCGAGGCGATTGGCGACATCCTCGTCGCCACGCCCGGCGGCCAGCAGCTGCCGCTCAAGGAGTTCGCCGACATCGGGGTGACCAACGGCGCCTCGTTCATCTACCGCGAGGACAACTCCCGCTACATCGGCGTGCAGTTCTCGGTGGAGGGCCGCGATCTCGCAAGCGCCGTGCAGGACGCCATCGCCCAGGTGAACGCCAAGGTCAGCCTGCCCCAGGGTTACCGCGCCGACTGGGGCGGCGACTACAAGGAGTACACGGCCTCGCGCGACCAGCTGAAGCTGATCGCGCCCCTGACGCTGTTCCTGATCTTCCTGCTGCTCTTCGCGCTCTATGGGAACCTCAAGTTCCCGCTGATCACCCTGGCGGGCGTCCTGCTGTCGGCGCCGGCGGGCGCCGTCGCAGCGCTCTGGGCGACCGGCACGCCCCTCTCGGCGTCCTCGGAGATCGGATTCCTGGCTCTGATCGGCGTCGCCGTGCAGACCGCGGTGGTCTACATTTCCTACGTCAATGAGCTCCGGCTGGGCGGAACGCCGCTCAAGGAGGCGATCCGGGAGGGCGCGATCCTGCGGTTCCGGGCGATCGTCATCGCCGCCCTGGTCGCAGCCCTTGGCCTGCTGCCGGCGGCGATCGCCACCGGGGTCGGCACCGACACCCAGCGCCCATTTGCCCTGGTGATCGTCTCGGGCCTGCTGATCTGCCTCCTGGTCATCATCTTCCTGATGCCGGTGCTCTACGCCCTGGTGGCGCGGCCCGACGACAGGCTGCAGGTCTGATGACGGGGGCCCGGGGCGGCGCGGCCGCCCCGGGACGACAGGATCAGAAGTGGTAGGTGACGCCGAAGTTGGCGACCACCGGGTCGAGCAGCACCTTGGCCCGCACCGGAGCCGCGCCGAGCATGCCCGTGGCCACCGTGCCGACGAAGGCCTTCTTCACGTCGATGAAGCCGCCGACGTGGTCGGTGAACATGATGTCCGCGCCCGCCTGCAAGAGGCTCCCGACGCTGCTCTTGGCCGAGACATTGGTCAGCACTGCGTCCGTGGTCTTGAAGATGATCAGGAACGAAGCGCCGGCCCCAACGTAGGGCTGGAAGCGACCGTCGCGGTTGAAGTGATACTGTACGGTGAGGCCCGCGGGGCCGCCGGTGATCTTGCCGGCCGTGCCGAGCCCGGTGAGGCTGCCGGCCGCCTGGACCTTGAAGTTGGGCGGGAGGCCGCCGGCGAACGCGACCGCCACGTGCGGCGTCACGTAATAGCCGAGCTCGCCCTCGACGGTCCAACGACCCTTGATCTGCACGTCGGCGCCCGGCACCGAGGCGCCGCCCGCTTCCATGGAGGTCTTCTCCACGGGATGGACGAAGGCGGGGCCCGCGTGGACGAACCAACGGTCCGTCGTTTCCGCGTGCGCCGGCGCCACGACCGCCATGCCCAGGACAGCGGCCATAGCCGCAGCTTTGAGAGAATACATACCCATCACCCCGTATTTCTTGATTATGAGGTTTGAGTATCTAGTCGATAAACCTTAATAAAGACTGATCCGAAAGCTTTATGAATTCCCTAACCTGTCTTACTTGTTTCTGAATCACTTTGCGGTGCAGAACGGCGTTATGCTACCTATGGTTCATAGAATTCGCACTATGGATACGTGCACCGTTACTTAAGGTCATGTAGACATGTTCGGAGAAGAAGACGGCGTCGCGGGGAGGCGGCGAGACTGATGTCGCAGCGCAAAGCAGAGTCGGACGGTCCGGGTCGGATTCTGATCGTCGACGACGTCGAGGACAATCGCGCGGTGCTCGGCCGGCGTTTCCAGAAGCGCGGCTTCGAGATCGCCGAGGCGAGCAGCGGCCACGCCGCCCTGGAGGCTATCGCCGGCGGCGTCTTCGACGCGGTCCTGCTCGACGTGATGATGCCGGACATGGACGGCATGGAGGTGCTCAAGCGGATTCGCGAGCGCCATTCCGAGCTGGTCCTGCCGGTGATCATGGTCACCGGGCGCACGGAGAGCCACAACATCGTCGAGGCCCTGTCGGCCGGGGCCAACGACTACATCGTCAAGCCGGTGGACTTCGCCGTCGCCCTGTTGCGCGTCAGCACCCAGGTCGGACGCCGCCGCGCCGAGGAGCAGCTGCGCCTGGCCAACGAGGCGCTCAGCCAGTCCAACTCCGACCTCGAACGGCGCATCGCCGAGCGCACCCAGGAACTGGTGGACGCCAACGGACAATTGCGCACCGCCATGGAGCAGGCCCAGGCCGCCAACCGGGCGAAGGACGAGTTCCTGGCCAGCATGAGCCATGAGCTGCGCACGCCGCTGAACGGGCTGTTGCCGATGGCCGCCCTGCTCAGCCAGTCGAACCTGAACGAGTCGCAGCGCGGCATGGTGGGGATCATCAAGACCTCCGCCGACAGCCTGTTCGATCTGATCAGCGACCTGCTCGACACCCTGGATCTGAATGCCCGGGGCATTGAGCTGTCGCCGGCGCGGATGGAGCTGGAGACCGCCGTGCGCGAGGCCGCCGAGCGGCCGGCGTCGCGCGCGGCGCAGAAGGGGCTGGCGTTCAGACTGGAGGTCGAGCCCTCCGCGCGGGGACACATCGACGCCGACTGCCATCGGTTCAAGCAGGTGGTCGCCAAGCTCTTGGACAATGCCGTCAAGTTCACCGAAGCCGGCGAAGTCGCCCTGTCGGTGAGCCGCCCCCGGGCGAAGCCCGATCATCTCGTCCTCGAGGTCCGCGACACCGGCGTCGGGTTCGACGAGGCGACCGCGGAGCGGCTGTTCAAGCCCTTCGAGCAATCGGACGGCTCGCTGACCCGGCGGTTCGGCGGGGCGGGGGTGGGCCTGACCATCATTCAGCGCATCGTCGAGCTGATGGGCGGCGCCATCGCCGCCAACGGCAAGCCCGGATCCGGCGCGGTGTTCCGCGTGGAGCTGCCCCTGCCCGCCCTGGGCTGAGCCGTCAGGACTGAGTTCGGAAAAGGCCGTCAAGGGCGACCGCGCGGCGGCCGCCCCCGAAACTCCTGAGATCCCCGAGACCTCAAGCCGTGGCCTGAAGCGCCTCGGGCTCCTGGTTCATCCATTCGAATTCGGCGAACCCTTGATCGTAGGCGGCCTTCAGTCTGGCCACCGCGTCGGCGATGTTCTGCGGCGTGTGGTTGGCCATCACCTGCATGCGGAACCGCGCCTGGCCCTTGGGCACGGCGGGGAACTCCACGAGGTTGGCGATCAGGCCCTGCTCGGGAAGCCGGCGGGCGACCAGCCTGGCCAGGGCCTCGGAGCCCATCTTGACGCAGACGATCGCGGAGGGGTCGCCATAGACCTCGAAGCCCGCCTCGACGAGCTGGGCGCGCAGGCTGAGGATATTGGCCATCATCTTCTCGCGCAGCTGGCGGCCCTCGTCGCTCTCGATGATCTCGAAGGCCTTCAGCACCGTCGCGGCCTGCATGGGCGAGAGCGCGTTGGAGAAGGTGCAGGGCGGGCTGTAGAAGCGCAGATACTCCTTCACCTCGCGGTTGCGGCAGGCCACGAAGCCGCCGTTCGACCCGAAGGTCTTGGAGAAGCTGCCCATGATCAGGTCCACCTTGCCCAGCATGCCCTGCATGCCGATGTGGCCGCGGCCATCCTCGCCCAGGCAGCCCATGTCGTGGGCGACGTCCACCACCAGGGTCGCGTTGAACTCATGGCAGAGTTCCTGCAGCCCGACGATGTCCGGCGTGTCGGAGTCCATGGAGAACAGGCCTTCGGTCACCACCATGATGCCGTTCTCGACATCCTTGGCGCGGATCTTCTCCAGCCACTTGCGGCACTCGGCCACCTGGTTGTGGCGGAACAGGTAAATGTTCTTGGTCGCCGCGTTGGCGCCTTCCTGCAGGCAGGTGTGGGCCAGGGCGTCCATGACGATATGGTCGCCGCTGCGCACCAACCCCTTGATCACCCCGTAGCCCGCGGCCCAGCCGGTGGGAAAGAGGATCGCTTCGGGCATGCCGCAGAACTCGGCGATCTTTCGCTCGAGCAGCACCGAGTGCGAGGTGTTGCCGACCAGCGCGGCGGAACCGGCGCTGTGGACCCCGAAGACCTCGATGACCTGCTGGGCCACCTTCTTGATCTCCGGGTGCGACGACAGGCTCAGATAGTCCTGCGAGGCGAAGTTGACCCCGTGGATCTTCTGGCCGGAATCGTCGCGCGCGGCGCAGACCGTCGAGGGCCCCTCATCCGTCGAGCGCGAGAAGGGCCACAGCCCCTGGTTACGCCGCAGGTTCTGCCACTTGTAGAAGCCTTCGATGCGGTCCTGGAGGCCCGTACCACGCGGGTATCGGAAGTCTCGCATGCTGCCCGTCAAGGCGCCGGAACTCGCGTAGGCGTTATATGCTTTTTGCATCATAGTCCCCACCACCCTTGTTCTCAGGGCTCGAGGCTATAGTGCCCGGCATGTGTTAGTTTCACGTGTACTATGTATTGCGTGAATCTTGCGAGTTTAAGTTAACCGTGCCGAGAGTGAGCGGATTAACCTTAGCGAACTTTCGCCTATTCGTTGAGCGATCGGAAAGATGGTGCAACCTTCGCGCTCACCATCTTAGGTCCCGGCGCGCGCCGACGGCGGCGGCCTGGCTGGGCCCACAACGCACGATGGCGTCGGGCGGGCTCGCCGGACGCCATCGTGCGGTGGATTCAGGATCTTGGAGCCGTCGCGGGCCCGGAGGCGGGGCCGCTCTGGCTCGACCGCCCTAGGCGGCTTCGAGGCAGGCTTTGATCTTGCCCAGCAGGCGCGGCAGATCGACAGGCTTGGTGTCGAAGTCGGCGCAGCCCACTTCGACGCTGCGGGCGCGGTCGCTGGCCAGGGCGTGAGCGGTGAGCGCGATGATCGGGATGCCGCTGGTCGAGGGGCGACCCTTGATCAGGCCGGTCGCCTCCCAGCCGTCCATCTCGCCCAGCGCGACATCCATCAGGATGAGCGCGGGGGACTCCTCCTCGGCCATCCTCACCCCGCTGGGCCCATCGGGGGCGCAGCAGACGTTGAAGCCGTGGCGGGCCAGCCGCCGCGTCAGCATGTCCCGGTTCAGTTCGTTGTCTTCGACGAGCAGGATTTTGGTCATGGCTGGGCTCCGGAGACGGTTGTTCAGGCGGCGCTGGTGAGCGCAACGTCGAAGTTCGAAGCGCCCTCGCGGCTCACCTTGCGCGCGCGCCGCGCGCTCACCGGCGCCACGGGCAGGCTGATGACGAAGCAACTGCCGGCGCCCAGCGTGCTGGTCGCCTCGATCTGGCCCCCCATCAGGCGGCAGAGGGCCAGGCTGAGCGAGAGGCCAAGGCCGGTATCGCCGTATTTGCTGGCCGTGGAGTCGTGGGCCACGGTGAAGGTCTCGAAGAGCCGCGGCAGCATCTCGGGCGCAATGCCGATCCCGGTGTCCTGCACCCGGATCAGGATGCGATGGGCGGGCCGCGCGGGCTCGCGCGAGGCGGTCACGGTGACCGAGCCCTCGCTGGTGAACTTCACCGCATTGCCGAGGATCTGATCGAGCGCCTGGCTGACCCGCTGCCCGTCCCACTTGGCCGTGCCCAGGTCGTCGGCCAGGTGCAGCTTGAGCGGCACGCCCTTGGCCTGGGCCTTGGCGGCGTGGGCGCTGCAGAGGTTGCCGAGGAAGTCGCCGACCGCGACCTCCTCGTGCGTCAGCTCCATCTTGCCGGCCTCGATCTTGGCCAGGTCGAGCACCTCGTTGACCAGGCCCAGCAGATGCTGTCCGGCATGGTGGATCTTGTTGAGGTCCTCGGCCGAGCCGTCGTCGGGCTCGTCGGCGGCCTCCTCCAGCAGCATCTGGCTGTAGCCGATCACCGCGTTGAGCGGCGTGCGCAGCTCGTGGCTCATGTTGGCCACGAACTCGGCCTTCGCCAGGCCCGCCCGTTCGGCTTCGGCCGTGGCGCGGCGCAGCTCCGTCGCGGTGGCGAGGTGGCCGCGCATCTCCTCCTCCAGCTCGGCGCCCGAGGCCAGGATTCGCGCATAGTAGAGCGCCATCATGCTGACGTAGCCCGAGGCCGCCAGCGTCGAGACGATGCCCAGGCCCTGCAGGGCTTCCAGGGGCGTGTCCTCGGGCGGCGGCGGCATGAAGCGGTAGATGGCCGCGAACGCCAGGAAGTTGACCGTGAACTGCGCCAGCGCCATCAGCCGCAGCCGCGGATTGGCGCCCAGATAGAAGAAGGTCAGCAGCGGAATGCTCAGCACCCACGGCAAGGTCGGCGAACTGACCCCGCCGTAGAAGTAGCAGCTCCACAGGATGCAGAAGATCAGGTTCTGCACCGAGATGAAGGCCAGCAGGTTGTAGTGGCCGAAGGCGCGCAGCAGGAAGGGGAACACCCAGAAGGACGTGATCGAGATCCCCAGGATCGCCACGGGCCATCCCGGCGTCGGGTCGAGGAAGAACAGGGCGCCGGGCACGACGTTGCCAAGGAACGGGCCGCACAGGTGGCTGATCAGGAACATGCGCGACTGCTGCCGCGTCTCCCGCTGAGCGGCGAGCTCCGGCGGAATGAACCAGTCGATCGCCCTGTCCAGGACGCTCGTCGCCTGCTGCGGTGCCGTGGCCATCGCTGTTCGCCCCCAGACGGTCTTGGCGGGCCGCCCATGGAGAGGCTGTTCCCGTGCAGGCCGTCGAATAGTTTCGCCCATCTGGTTAAGGCCGCGCTGATTAAGATCGCGTTATTCCCGCGGTCCAGCAGGACATGCACCAGTTCTTAAGGGGTCTGCATGGTTACTCGGCCGGATATTCGAAACGTCAGATCGAACGAGGCGCGACTGTGGAATCGGTGATGAAACTGATCGACTGGTTCGTACCGGAGAAGGCGAAATCCGAGCGCTCCGAGCTGGGCCTCGCGCGCAACTTCGTGTTCACGCACCTCTTCGGGCCGCTGCTGGCCCAGTCGATCAGCCTGTTCCTCTATCTGACCGATCCGAAGCCGGGCTTCGCCGTCTGGACGATGATCATCAGTATCTGGGGGTTCTGGACCCTGCCGATGATCCTGCGGGTGACCAAGAACCTGCAGCTGGTGGCGCTGATGTCGGTGCAGCTGCTGGCCTTCGCCTCGCTGTTCGGCTCGTTCCACTACGGCGGCGTCAGCTCGCCGCTCTTGCCGTGGCTGCTGATCTCCCTGCTGCTGGGCTTCTTCTATCTCGGTGACCGGCCCCTGCTGGTGGTGGGCATGTTCGCCGCCGACGTGGCGCTCTTCGTCACCGCCTACATGCTGCATGGCGGCTTCGACCAGCGCGTGCCGATGAGCCAGCTGACCACGGTGGGCTGGATCTCGATCTTCTCGGCCACCGTCTACATGTCATGGATGGCGATCTACTACGTGAGCACCATCGCGCTCAGGTCGGACCTGGAGCGCGAGGCCCAGCGCCACCGCGCCACGGGCGTGCGGCTGCGCCAGGCCAAGGATCAGGCCGAGCGGGCCAACCTGGCGCGCTCCATCTTCCTGGCCAAGATGAGCCATGAGCTGCGCACGCCGCTGAACGCGGTGATCGGCTACAGCGAGCTGCTGCTGGAGAACGGCCAGGACAAGGGCGCCGACCCGCAAAAGCTGCAGGACCTCGGCCGCATCAATGCCGCCGGCCGCCACCTCCTGGCGCTGGTGACCGACGTGCTCGACCTGTCGCAGATCGAATCCAACTCGGTGCAGCTTTCGGTCGAGACCTTCGACCTGGCACAGCTGCTCGATGACGTGGTCTCGACCCTGCAGCCCCTGGTCGTGCAGAACGGCAACGAGATGCGCGTCGTGCACGGCAGCGTGCTGGGCACGGTGACCACCGACCAGACCAAGCTGCGCCAGGTGGTCCTGAACCTGCTGAGCAACGCCGCCAAGTTCACCCGCGACGGATCGATCGCCCTGGAAGCCCATCGCGACGACAAGGCCGGCGGCGACTGGATCGAGATCCGCCTCGCCGACACCGGCATCGGCATCTCCGAGGACGACCTGCCCAAGCTGTTCCGCGACTTCGCCCAGGTGGGCGAGGACTGCAGCCAGACCTATGGCGGCACCGGCTTGGGCCTGGCGGTCAGCCAGAAGCTCTGCGTCCTGATGGGCGGCGCCATCTCGGTGTCCAGCGAACTGGGCAAGGGCTCCACCTTCACCGTGCGGCTGCCCGCGGTGCTCACCGTCGACGAGCAGGCGAGCGGCGAGGCTGCGATCGCGGCCTAGTCGCCACGCGGGCGATTGGGTCGCGGACGACCAGCTTTGTCCGTCTTGGACACTTCGGCGCCGCCCGACATGTCGGCTTCTCACTCTGGACGGGATGACCGCTTTCGACCGATAGCGGACTTCAAGGGGCGGCTTTGGAAGCCATCTCGTGCGGATGACCTGGGGCTTCGTCTGTCGCGGCGCCGCTTGTGCGCGGAGACGCCGTTTACGGATGGCGCGTTGACAGATTAGGCCTACGCTCACGCGCGCCGTGCAACTGGGGGAGCCATGGCTGAGATAGCTGAAGAGGCGGCGGGCGAGTTCGCCGGCGTTGCCGGCGCCACCTCGGCCGGTCTCGGCGCGGCTATGGAACTGGCGGTCGCGCGCCGGCGCGGCAAGGCAAAACCAAAGTCCGACGATCCCGAACTCGATAGCTTCCTGCGGGGGCACGCGCGGCTCGCGGAGCTGCAGGCCGAGCACCTACACGAGCAGCGCGGCCTGATTATCTCGCGCCTGCGCTGGGGCCGATTCGGCGACCGCATGCGGGCGCTGCTGCAGGTGATGGCCGCATTGGCCGGCGCGGCCGTGGTGGCTCTGGTCGGGGCGATGGCCTGGGAGGCGCGCGAGGCGCACGGCCTGGCGATCGAAGCCTTCTCGGTGCCCCCAGACCTGGCGCGGACCGGGCTAACCGGCCAGGTCGCCGCCAGCCGCTTCCTCGACAAGCTGCAGGTGCTGCAGACGGCCACGGCCCAGTCGGACCGCCCGAGCCAGTCCTACAGCAGCGACTGGGGCGCGGACTTCAAGGTCGAGATCCCGCAGACCGGCCTGAGCTTCTCCGAGTTCGAGAAACTGCTGCGCGAGCGGCTGGGCCACGTGAGCCACGTCACCGGCGAGGTCGTGACCACGCCGACCGGCATCGCGCTCACTGCCCGGATGGCCGACGCGCCGCCGAAGACGTTCACCGGTCCAGTCTCCGCCTTCGACGACCTGGCGCGGCAGGCGGCCGAAGCGGTTTATCGTGACAGCCAGCCCTATCGCTACGCCGAGTACCTCGACAACGCGGGCCGCTGGGACGAGGCCTTCAAGGTGATCTCGGATCTGGCCACAAACGGCCCGCGCGGCGAACGCGGCTGGGCCTACGCCAAGTGGGCGGTCATGGACATCACCGACCACGGCGATCCTGCCGCGGCGCTCCGCCACGCCGCCCTCGGCCGCACCCCCGGGAGCGGCGCGGACATCAACGATCGGATCGCCTTCGTGAATACCGCGGTCTGGACAGGCCACGAGGAGGCGGACCTGGCCTACTCCAGGAGCCTGGCGAGGGACGCCCAGAAGCGCCTGCCCGACACGAGCGAGATCTTCTATACTTCGAACCGGCTGTTGGCCCACGCCTGGCTGAGCTTCCTGGAGGCCGACTACAAGGGTTCGAGCGGGTGGTGGACGCAGACCAGCTCCGAAACCGACTTCGGGGGCGGGGCGCTGGGTCCCATGATGGCCGCCACGACCGATGCGCTGGGGCATGACCTGCCGTTGGCGCGCGAGGCGATGACCCGGGCGACCGAGCACTCCGACTCCGAACTGGCCTGGAACATCGCGGTGGGCGCGTTCCCGGCCCTGCCCCGCTACTGGATGTTCGCCGAGCAGGGCCAATGGGACAAGGCGCTGGCCGACGCGCGGGCGTTCGACGCCGTGCTGGAAGCGGAGAAAGCCAAGCGGCCGGTCTATGGCCTGATGCAGCAGGTGCTGAGCTGGCCGCTGGAGGCGCTGGCGCTGGCGCGCACCGGCGATGTGCCCGCGGCCAAGACGCTGATCGGGAAGACGCCGCTGGACTGCTATCCCTGCCTGCGCGTCCGCGGCCAGGTCGCGGCCCAGGCGCGCGACTTGCCGACTGCCGAGCGGTGGTTCGCCGAGGCCGTGCGCCAGGCCCCCTCGCTGCCGCTGGCCTACGCCGAGTGGGGCCGCATGCGGCTGGACAAGGGCGACCCGGACGGCGCGATCGCCGTGCTCAGGATCGCTGAGACGAAGGCGCCCCGCTTCGCCGATCCGCCGCAGATCTGGGGCGAGGCGTTGATGGTCAAGGGCGATTTCGGCGCCGCGTCGCAGAAGTTCGCCGAGGCCGCCAAGCTGGCCCCCAACTGGGGTCGCAGCCACCTGAAGGCCGGCGAAGCCCTGGCGAAACTTGGCCAAGCCGACGTGGCGCGAAAGGAACTACGAACGGCCTCCGGCCTGAACCTGACGCCGACGGAGCGGGTGGAGCTTGCCGCGGCGCAGCATCTCTGAACGTCCGCTCTTCACCCGTCTCGGACGTTCGGAGGGACCGCTTTCAGGCTCGGTGGGAATGACCGCCTTCGACCAGTTGCTGACGCTCGCCGAGTCCGCTTACCGTCGAGTCTAAGCATGCTCGGGGGGCGGCGATGGAGAAGGTTTTGGGGAAGGCGCAGATGCGCAGGCTCGTCGTCGCGGCGGCCTTGTGCTGCGGTCTTGTCGCGGGCGTCGCTCCCATTGCCAGCGCCAGGGCGGCGGAAGTGTCCCCGCCGCGCGCGGCGCGGGACGAGCCAGGCCTTGTCGGCACGTGGCGCCTCGTCCGGTATGAGAACACCTCTGCGGATGGGAAGGTCAGCTACCCGTTCGGAGAACATCCGTTCGGCTACTTCGTCTATGATCCGACGGGGCACCTGAGCGTCCAGATCATGCACAATCCGCCGATCGCGGCGCCTTCGCCTGCGTCGGGTCCACAGCCCCCGGGCGACGCCGCCCCACGCGCCTTCATAGCCTATTTTGGCGCCTATAAAGTCGACAAGGCCAAGGGCGTTCTGCACCACATCGTCGAGGGTGCTTTAGACCCCAACTACGTGGCCAACCCGGATCAAGTCCGACCCTACCGGCTGCGGGGCGACACCTTGATCATCGAGCTGACCGATCCGAAGACCGCACGCCGCGCCTATCGGGAGCTTCACAGAGTGAAGTAGTGCGACCCCAGGGTCCCAACCTCCGCCACCCACCCGTTCCGTACAGCAACAACAACAGCTTGAAGGTTGCTCGCAAACCTAAGACGACGCTTCGCGGCCGCTCTCATAGCCCCTGTCCCATCGGCCGGATACGTACAGGTATCGCGCGACTTCAGGCGCTCGCCTCGAGCTCCTGCGTGATCACCTCAAAACCGACCAGGTCGGCCGCCCCGAACGTGGTGACGAGCGCGACATCGGCGGCATCGCGGCCGTGCGCCATCAGGACGCGGCCGATGCGCGGCCGATTGTGCCGGGCGTCGGCTGTGCGCCAGGCGCCGCCCAGGTAGACCTCGCACCAGGCGCTGAAATCCATCACGTCGCGCGACGCCGGCACGCCGATGTCTCCCAGGTAGCCGGTGACGTACCGGGCCGGGACATTCATGCAGCGGCACAGGGTGATCGCAAGGTGGGCGAAGTCGCGGCACACGCCGCGCTGCTCCTCGTGGGCCTCCGACGCCGTCCGGGTCGGCCGGGCGTGGGCGTAGCCGAAGGCGATCCGCCGGTGGACGTAGTCCATGATCGCCTGCACCAGCGGCCAGCCGGACGGCTCCTGGCCGAACAGATTCCAGGCCAGCGGCGTCAGCGCCTGGACGTCGCAATAGCGCGAGCCCAGCAGGAATTGCAGCACCTCGTCCGGCAGGTCTTCCACCGCCGCCTGGGGCGCGTCCACGGACGTCGGGTCGGCCTGGCCGCTGTCGCGGATGACGAAGTCGGCGCTCAGCGTCACGCGGCCGGCAGGCGCCAGGATGCGGCTACAGGTGTTGCCGAAGCTGTCGCGGTAGCGGCGCACGGGCAGCGGCGGATCGATCCGCAGCTCATCCGGCGTCTCGAGGTCTGCCTCCCGCTCGGGGCGCACGCTCAGCAGCGCCACCATCGGCGTCGGCGCGCCGCACTCGTAGATGATCTCGTAGCCGGCTCGAATGCGCATCGGATCCCGCTGTTAAGCCGATCGCGCAACTCTCAGCGGGATGGGAAGTTGCGCCGAAGCCTGCTCCACCTCGATCTCGACCTCGACGTCCATGCCGAGGAAGTCCGCGGCCAGCCCGTCCCACGAGCCGTGCAGCGGCAGGGCATGGCGTGGATCATTGACGACGGCGACCCGGATCAGGTCACGACCGCCGATCAGGCCATTGGTGGGATCGAAGTCGGTCCAGCCGCCGCCCGGCAGATAGACGCGCACCCAGGCATGGGTGTGGCCGCCGCCGCGGTGCCCCGGCCCCGACTTCGGCGAGCTCGAATAGATGTAGCCGGAGACGAATTTGGCGGCCAGGCCGAGGCTGCGCGCCGCTTCGGCCATCAGCACGGCGAAGTCGCGGCAGCTGCCGCGGCGGGTCTCCAGCGTCACCTGCGGCGTCTGCGGCGGGCCTTCGAGGCGCGTCGTGTAGGTGAAGTCGGCGTGGATCGCTTGGCTCATGTCGCCGAGCAGCCGCCCCAGCCGCGTGCGGCCGACCGGCCTCAGGAAGCTCATCGCCCAGGCGTCCACGGCCTCGCTGGGCTGGACGCGTTCCAGCGAGCGGGCGAGTTCGGCGGCGTCCTGCGGCGCATAGCGGAACGGCCCCCGCCCGATGGCGCTGTCCTCGCCCTCCAGGTCGAAGCCGTCTTCCGGCCGGTGATCCACGCGGACCCGGCTCTCGATGACCAGCCGGTCGGACCGGCCGGCGAACCGCACCACCCCGACGCTGCTGCCGCTGAGGTCGCAGATTTCGCGGTGCAGCGCCGGCTGCGGGCTGACGTCCACCTCAGCGGAGATCAGCCGCTGGTCGTGGGCCTCCAGCGGTCGCAGCATCATCCGGTGCTCGCCGAAGGCGACCGGGCTGCGATAACGGTAGGCGGTCAGGTGACGGATGGAGACGACCGGCATTGTGCAAATCAGCCGTCGATTCCCTTAACGGGTCCATGACAGCCCGCGGGTCGAAGGCGCCCGGGCGATGATTGTCCACAATCCAGGCGCCCCCTCGCCCTTCCTGTTGCTGGGCGATCACGCCGGACGCCATATCCCCGCCGAGCTCGGCGACCTGGGGCTCGCCGCCGGCGACCTCGACCGGCACATCGCCTGGGACATCGGCGTCGACGGCCTGGGCCGGCGCCTGGCCCAGGCGCTGGACGCCACCTTCATCGCCCAGACCGTTTCGCGCCTGGTCATCGACTGCAACCGCGACCCCGACCGCCCCGACGCCATCTGCGAGGTCAGCGACGGGACGCCCATCCCCGGCAACGCCGGCCTCTCGGCCGAGGCGCGAGCCCAGCGGATCGCCACGGTGTTTGGGCCCTATCACGCCGCCATCGCCGCGGAGCTGGACGACCGGGCGGCGCAGGATCGCCCGAGCCTTGTCGTGGCGCTGCACTCCTTCACCCCGGCGATGAAGGACGGCGCGCCCCGCCCATGGGAATTCGGCGTCCTGCACCTCGGCCGCTCGGCGTTCTCGGACGCCATCCTGGCGCGGTTGCGGGCCGAGCCGGATCGGCCCCGCATCGGCGACAACCAGCCCTATGAGATGGACGGCAGCGACTACACCGTCCCGCGCCACGCCATCGCCCGCGGCCTCGACTACCTTGAGCTCGAGGTTCGCCAGGACCTCATCGCCGCCGCCGCCGGCCGCCAGGGCGTCGCGGATCGCCTGGCCCGGTTGCTGCCTCTCGCGCTTGCTGATGCGACCGAGGGCGGCGCTCGCAGCGGCGCGACGGTCTGATTTCAGTCCTGGCCGCTGACCCGCTCGCAGATCGCGGAGATCAGCTGCTCCGCCACGATCGGCTTGGCGATATGCAGGTCGGCGCCGGCCTCGCGTGCGGCGGCCACGTGCTCGGCGAGCGCGTTGGCGGTCACCGCCAGGATCGGCGTGCGGGCGCGGACGCCGGCCTCCTCGAAGGCGCGCATCTCGCGGATGGCCGTCAGGCCGTCCATGACCGGCATCTGCAGGTCCATGAGTACGACGTCGAATTCGGATTCCCGGAAGGCGTCCACGGCCTCGGCGCCATTTTCCACGGCCAGCAGCTCGACGTCGATCTGGCTCAGCACGACCTCCACCACCGCGCGGTTGATCGGGTGGTCTTCGGCGAGCAGGACGCGCAGACGACGGGTTGGCGGGGTCGACACTCTGGCCTTCCGATCTCACGCCGCGGGGGCGCACACAGACCCTAACGCCTTGGGGTAACCAACCGGTCAATGCCGCGTCGATCGAGCGATTGGTTAACCGAACAAGGTTATTCTTGCTTAAGACCGATCGCCTATACGGGCATCTGGCAATTTCGCTCCATCTCGCATCCGAGAGCGCCATGACGTCACAAGCCCTGCCCCCGCGCCTGCTGGTCGTGGATGACATCGAGGACAACCGGACCATCCTGCGCCGGCGGTTCACGCGTCTCGGCTATCAGGTCATGGAGGCCGAGGACGGCGAGAAGGCGCTGGCCATGGCCGCGACCTACCCCTTCGACGTGGTGCTGCTCGACGTCATGATGCCGGGCATCGACGGGCTGGAGGTGTTGCGCCGCCTGCGGGTGAAGCATTCCGAGGCCGCGCTGCCGATCATCATGGTGACCGCCAAGGCCGCCAGCGAGGACGTGGTGGAAGCCCTGCTGATGGGCGCCAACGACTACATCACCAAGCCGGTCGACCTTGAGATCGCCGCGGCGCGCGTCGAGATGCAGCTGCGCCGCAAGCGCGCGGAGGACCGCGCCCAGGCCGAATACGGCGAACTCGAAGAACTGCTGACGGGGATGACCCAAGCGGTGTCGGACGCCCAGAACCGGGCGGCCATCCTCGACAAGGCCGGCCAGGAGAACCAGGGCGGCCTCTCGGGCGTGTTGAACGCGGCCCATGTGCTGATGCGCGTCTGCGACGCACCGGACCTGAAACAGACCATCGGCGTCATCGAAGGCGCCCGGGCAAGCCTCAGCGACATGATGGTCGAGGCCTTCCGCCCCGAGGTCGGGGACCGGCGCCAGCACGATCCCGACCAGCGCATCCATGTGCTGTCCGCCGATTCCGATCCGGCCCGCCACGAGGCGAGCCGCCGGACCTTCGCCGAATCCGGCGCCGCCATCGAGATCAGCGAGGCCGCCTGCGGCAAGGACGCCGTCGCCGCGGCCAAGGCCGGCCGCTTCGACCTCATCCTGATGAACGTCGACATGGCCGACGGCCTGGCCAGCATCCGCAAGATCCGCAAGGCCGAAGCCACCGCCAAGGACCGTCGCCGGCCCATCGTGGCGCTCTCGGAAGAGACCGACAAGGCGACCGCCGCGCTCAGCGCCGGCGCCGACCTGCATCTCAAGAGCCCGGTGACCGGCGCCAGCCTGCTGGCGGCGCTGGCCGGAGCCCTGCGCCGCGAGAGCGAGGACCTGACCGCCGCGGCCTGATCGCCGGATTCCCCAGAATGGGTAGCAAACCGACGGTTGAGCCGGCCCGATCCGCCGGTCGTTGACCCGGGATTCACGCGTTCCACTCAAAGCTCGGATCGACGCACACGGCCGGTCGAAGCCTTGACCGGTCCAGCGGGAGCGGAGCCATGCGGATCCTGCATATCGACGACAACGCGATGAACCTGCTGGTCCTGGACCAGATGCTCGCGGCGCTCGGCCATCAGACCGTGGCCGTCGCGACCGCCAAGGAGGCTCTGGCGCTGCTCGGTGAGCAGAGCTTCGACGTGATCATCACCGATATCCACATGCCGGAGGTCGATGGCGTCGAACTCCTGCGCCGCGTCCGCGCCAGCGAAGGACCCAACCGCGATTTGCCGGTGGTCGCCGTCACCGCCGACGTGATGAGCCGCCGCGAGGACGAATACCGCGAGCTGGGATTTGCCGCGATCGCCGCGAAGCCGCTGTTGATGCCATCTCTGGAGCGCGTGCTGAACGCCGCCCAGGCCGCGGCCCAGGACCGCAGCTTCGCCTCGGCCGGCCTGAAGAGCGGCTATGGCGACGAGGACCGCGCCTGGCTCCGCGCCGGCGGCCGCGCCCGCGTCGCCAAATAGAGCCACGACCGGCGCCCAACCTCCGCCCGCTCAACCCCGCCTTAAGCCTAGGGCTGGTACCAAGGTGCAGATGTGCGCGACGCGCGCGCGAATGTGGGCGCCACCGATGACCAAAGCCGCCGTTCCCAGCCGACTGCTCATTGTCCACGCCGACGATGACGCCCGCACCTTTGTGCGCCGGCGTTTCACCGGCCTTGGGTACGAGGTCGTGGAGGCGGCCGAGCACGCGCGGGCCCTGTCGCTGCTCGACACCAACCGTTTCGACCTGGCGCTCGTGGACCTGCAGACGCCGGGCCCCGACGGCGAAGGGGGGCTCGACCTCCTGCGCCAGATACGACAGCGGCGCGCCGCCGCCGAGCTGCCGATCCTGGCGATCGCCGCCGAAGGCGCCGGCGAGGACGCCGTCGAGGCGCTGACGCTGGGCGCGGACGACTGCCTGCTGCGGCCGTTGCACATCGACCTCGCCCACGCGCGCAGCGAGATGCTGATCCGCCGCCGAAGCGGGAGCCCCGCGCCCCAGTCCGCGAAGGGGGAGCTGCAAGGCCGGCTCGCCGCGCTCGAGGAGGCGGCGGACCGCACCCAGGCGGTCGCGGCCAACCTGGAAGAGCTGGGTCACGACGTCGCCTCGCCGATCAACGGGCTCCTGGGCGCGGCCGTCGTGCTCACCAGCATCTGCCAGACCCCGGACACCAAGCGGGCGATCGAGCGGATCGAAGCCGCCGCGGAGGCGCTCGACATCGTCATGGTGCGGGCGCTGGGACGCGCCGACCGCCGGAGCCGCGCGCCCAAGGCCAAGATCCGCGTGCTGCTGGCCGACGACGCCGCCGACAGCCGCTTCGCCATGCGTGAGCTGCTGCATGCCTCCGAGGTCGAGGTGGAGGTGATCGAGGCCTCCGGCGGCCTCGAGGCGGCGCTGATCACCGACACCATGTTCTTCGACCTCATCGCGGTGAACCTCGCCTCGCCCCAGGCGATCGCCGGCATCCGGGCGATCCGCCGGGCCGAACGCCAGACCAAGACCCGTCGCACCCCGATGCTGGCCTTCGGGACCGAGGCCCATCGCGCCGACGAGACGCTGGA
>NZ_DASZBG010000116.1:0-2406 GCF_035944335.1 Phenylobacterium sp.
CCCTGGCACGGCGTCCGCGAGTTCCTGAAGGAGATCGGCACCATCGTCATCGGCGTGCTGATCGCCATCGCCGCGGAGCAGACGGCGGAGGGGCTCCACAACCGTGCGCTGGCCCGCGAGATGACCGAGAAGCTGCGGGCCGAGAGCGAGGAGAATCGCCACGTCATCGCCTATGACGTGAAGAGCCTCACGCAAGGGCTCGTCTCCACGGACGCCGTGCTTGCGGTGCTGGCGAAGGGCGAGAGCACGCCGCCCCCGCCGCTGCAGCGGCCGGATCTCTTCCTGCCGGCGGACGCCGCCTGGACCGCCATCCGCGACAGCGCATTGCTTCCGATCATGCCGAAGCTGTTGATCGACAACGGCTGGAAGGTGGAAGCCACCCAAGGGTACCTCGACAGCAGGATGAGCGCGATCACCCAGTCGGCCGATCAGGCGGAGGCCGCGCTGGCGGTCCGCCAGGCGACGCCCGGCGACGCCGATCTGGGGCGCACGGCGCGTCTTCGCCTTGCGGAGTTGCGCGTGCAGGAGGCCCGCCTGCTCCGCACGATGGCCGAGTTCCAGACGATCGACGAGCAGATGGTCCGGGGCGAGCGGATCGACACCCCCGGCGCCTCGCAGCCCACCCCGGCGCGGAAGTAGCCATGGACAGCCGTTTGGCTCCGTCGCAATCCGGCTTGTCGCCAGCGGCGTCTTCGATTTCTTCAATGATTTCAGAGAACGCCCTTCGCGCGGGCTGAGCCATTGCGACATGAGAGCCCAGGTTTTCGGCTAACCTGACAGGGCCCATCCTTGGCGAGTCGACGAGAGCGCGAACCCTGCCTAGGTTGGCGTCGCAAGCTTTGCTGTCGCATGGCCGCGGAGGAATGGCATTGCTCACCCTTATCCTGGTCCTTCTGGCTATGGCCGCGGCCCGGTACGCCATCGTGCTGGTGCGCAGCGCACTCGCCCAAGGCGCCCTGAGACTGGGGTTGGAGGCCACCGCGGTCGGGGCGGTGGTGAACTTCTTCGACACACTGGGCATCGGCTCGTTTGCTCCGACAATGGCCTGGCTCAAGATCCGCGTCCGCATGCCGGACCGCCGGATTCCCTGCACCCTGATCGTGGCCTGCACCCTGCCGACGATCGTCCAGGCCGGGATATTCCTCGTTCTGCTGGGCGTGCACGTCGACACCCTCTTGCTGGTTGGCTACTCCATCGCCCTGCTGCTCGGCGGGCTCTTTGGGAGCCGCGTGGTCCGCTGGGCGCCGATCTGGATCGTGCAGGGCGTCGTCGCGGCAGCCTTGCTCATCGCCGCCGCACTCTACGCCGCATCAAACCTGCACCTATTGCCTGCAGGAGGTCTGGCGGCGTCCTTGCCGATTCCGCTGGTGATAGCCGCCGTCGCGGCGAGCTTCGTGATGGGCGTGCTGCTGAACTTCGGGATTGGCCACTACGCCCCGTCTCTGCTGATGTTCAGCCTGATGGGAATGGACCCAAGACTGGTGTTCCCGATCATGGCGACCGGAGGGGCGCTCGCCGCAACGGTGATCAGCGCGCGACACATCAAGCAGGGCCTGGCCGATATCCGCATCGCCCTCGGCTTCGCGGTGGGAGGCGCGGTGGCCGTGGCCATCGCCGCGCTGATCGTGAAGAACCTGCCGGTCGAGCTACTTCGCTGGCTGGTCATCGTGGTCGTCGTCTACGCCGCGACCGTGATGCTAAGGGACGCGCTCGCAACCCTTCGAAGCGGGACGTCAGACGACGATGTCCTGGCCTTGGCTGTCGCTGAGGGACTGACCGACTGATCCAGAATTCGCGGTGACAGGACCTAGCGGTCCTTCGGCGAGTCCGCCTAGGCTCCGGTCAAGGTTGATCCGCTGGGGGCGGCGCATTGGACATCCACAAACCGAGGCCGTGGCATGGCTGGCGCGAGTTCGCCAAGGAGTACGCCATCATCGTGCTGGGCGTGCTCACCGCGCTCGCGGGCGAACAGCTGGTGGAGCACATTCACGAGGGGCGCCTCGCCGCCGAGGCGCGGGAGAACGTTCGGCAGGAGATGGTCGAGACCTTCGTCCAGTTCGACAAACGCAAGTCGGTGCAAGCCTGCATCACGGCCAGGCTCGACGAGATTCAGGCGCTGCTCAGGAGCGCGGGAACCCCCGGCTACAGGCCGCCGAGCTGGATCGGGCGGCCGCAGCTGTGGAATACGCTCACCGACCGCTGGGAGGCCGCCGCCCAAGCCGGCCGGGCGAGCCTGTTCGATCCCGATGAGCAGGCGCGCTACAGCCAGGTGTACACGAGCCTCAAGAACGCCGCCGCCGCCGAAGGTCGCGAGCAGCAGGCCTGGGCGCAATTGCGCGCGCTGCAGGACGAGCCTTCCCCCAGCCCGACGCTGGTCGCCACGCTCAAGCTCGCCCTTCAGCAGGC
>NZ_DASZBG010000117.1:0-16282 GCF_035944335.1 Phenylobacterium sp.
CCGAGGTCACGGACCTGGTCGCCCAGATCGCGCGGGCGCGCAGCGGCCTCGCCCATCCCTGGCGGCTCGATCTGTCCGCCAGCCATGCTTCCCTGTCACGCGGATTGCCAAGCAGTGAGAGCGCCTCCATCTTCCTGGGCCGGACGCTGCCGAACAAGGTCTCGATCACCGCCGGCTTCGAGCGGGTCCGGCAGTTCAACCTCCAGGACACCTACTATGAGGTCCAGATCGGCGCCCCCGGCGGGTACCTCGCAGTGGGCGGCGCGCCGAACGCGCACTTCCGGCCCAAGCTTTCCGCGCACGGCGGCCTCGAGGCCACGCCCATGCCGCTGGGCGCCGGCTTGTCCGCGAAGCTCGGGATCGACGGCGGCTGGTCGCGATACGCCGTCGGCGACGTCTGGATCGCCAACCCCTTCGTGACCCTGCTGGCGGGCGAGCGCCTGGATCTCACCGCCCGCATGATCAATGTGATCGACGAGACCAAGACCTACCGGACCGGCTACGGCCTCGCCGCCAGCTGGCGGCCGACCCCTGTCCTGGAGCTTTCCGCCGGGTGGATCGCCGCGCCGGAGTCCACCGACGGCGTCACCGTGCCTGTGAAGGCGACGATCGTGGGCCTCGCCTGGCGGGTCAACGATCGCCTGAGCCTGCGGCTTGGCGGCGTTCGCGAGGTGCGCAACGCCTACACGCGCAATGAAATCACGGTCGGCCTGACCGGGCGCTTCTGACATGCGCGCCGTGACCGTCGTCTGGATCGCGGCCCTCGTGCTCGCCAGCGCGGCCGTGTTCTGGATGAGCGTCCTGATCGTGCTTCGGCTCTTCAGTCAGCGCCGCGCCGCGCGCCGGGCCGCGGCCCGCATGGCGGTGGACGCAGCCTTCGTCGATATCCTGCAGGGCCGCGAGGATTCGCGGAGGATTCTGGCGCCCTACAGGACCGACGCCCTGTTGATGGCCGAGTCGCTGCTCTCGCTGGTCGCCATGGTTCGCGGCGACGACCTCGACGTCGTGGTTCACGCCCTTTGCCGAGCCGGGGTTGATCGGGTGCTGCGCGACTGCGCGATATCGGGAATTGGGCCGTCGCGTCTGGCCAGCGTCGAAGCCCTCGGAGCCCTCCCGGGGTCCGCGACCCGTGCGGTCCTCTTGCAAGCGGCGCGGCGCGGTGGGGGGCGGGTCCGGCTCGCGGCCCTGCGATCGTTGCTGCAGGCCGGGGGGGCGGTGCCCGTGGCCCGCGTCCTTGGCCACATCGAGCGCAAGCAACTTCTCCTCTCGGCCGGGCTGGCCGAACTCCTGCAGCTCGTGGTCGCCGCCGATCCGCCTGGCGCGATCGCCGCGATGGGCCGCAAGGACCTGGCGCCGCGCACCCGCATACTGCTGATCGAGGCCCTGAGCGCGATCCATTCGCCCGAAGCGGTCGCGGCCCTGATCGGCGAGACCGAATCCCCCCGGGCGGAAGTTCGCGCGGCCGCCGTCGTCGCGCTCGGCAAGACCATGCCGCCGGGCTTCGCGCCGCTGTTGCCGAAGGCCCTGCGCGATCCGGACTGGCGTGTGCGGTGCGCGGGCGCCCAGGCCAACGCGGACGAACAGACGGCGGGCTTCGTCAACGGCCTGATCCTTCTGCTGATGGATCACGTCTGGCTTGTCCGCTTCACCGCCGAGGCCTCCTTGAGCAGGCTGGGAATTGAGACGCAGCACGGGCCCGCCGCCGTTCTGCTCGGCGCGCCGGCGGCCGGACGGCCGGCCCGCACGGCGCGCGCATGATGTCGTGGGCCGACGCGCTTCCGGCGCTGGCGCGGTGGGCCCGGTTCATCGCCGGATCGGTCATCGTCATGGGTCTCGCCCAGAGCGTCTTCAACCTGTGGCAGCTGGGTCTCGCCGGAATAGCCCTGCGCCGAAAGCGGGGCATCGACGACGCCGCGCAGCTCTGGCGCCGCTATGCGGGCAACGCGCCGGCCATCGCGCTCCTGGTGCCGGCCTACAACGAGACCCTCACCATCGTGGAGAGCGTGACCTCGCTCATCTCACTCCAGTATCCGAGTTTCGAGGTGGTGGTGGTCAATGACGGTTCCACCGACGACACCCTGGCGGCGCTGGTCGCGGCGTTCGATCTCGTGCCGATCGAGCGCGCCCACGACAACATCGCGCCCCACGCGCCCATACGGAACATCTACGGCGCGCCGCACCAGCCTCGCCTGGTGGTGGTGGACAAGGAAAATGGCGGCAAGGCGGATGCCCTGAACGCCGCCCTCAACCTGTCCCGGGCGCCGATCGTCTGCTCGGTGGACGCCGACTCTCTGCTCGAGCCGGACTCGCTCCTGCGCGCTGTCGGGCCGTTCCAGCACGATCCGGAGCGGGTGATCGCGGTGGGCGGCACGGTGCGCCTGGCCAACGGCTGCGACATCAAGGATGGCCGCCTCACCCGCGTGGGGACGCCGACCAACCTGCTCGCCCTGCTGCAGACCATCGAATACCTGCGCGCCTTCCTGATGGCGCGTCTCGCCTGGAGCGAGGTGCGCTCGCTGCTGATCATCTCCGGAGCCTTCGGGCTCTTCCGTCGCGACGCCGTGCTCGAGATCGGCGGCTACCGGCTGGGCACGGTGGGCGAGGACATGGAGCTGGTCATCCGGCTACACCGGCACAACCTCGCCCTGAAGCGCGACTACAGGATCGAGTTCGTCCCAGAGCCGGTCTGCTGGACCCAGGCGCCCGAGAGCCTGTCGGTCCTGGCCCGCCAGCGCGCCAGGTGGCATCGCGGCGCGCTGGAGACCTTCGTCGGCCACTCCGACATGTTCTTCAATCCACGGTTCGGCCGGATCGGGTTCCTCGGCTTCGGCTACATGCTCGCGGTCGATGTGCTGGGGCCGCTCGTGGAGATCGCCGGATATCTCCTCGTTCCGGCGTTCTGGATCCTGGGTGTGCTGGACCGGGAATACTTCTTCGCCTTCCTGGCGATCAGCTTCGGGTTCGGTGTGGTCATGAGCGTCGGCGCGCTCGCCCTGGAAGAGACGGAGCTCCGCCGCTTCCCGGACGTCGGGAGCCTCTTGACGCTGATGGGCGCCGCCATCGTCGAGAACTTCGGCTACCGCCAGCTCAACAACCTGTGGCGGCTCTGGGGCACCTACCAGTACGTCAGCCGGCAGCATGCCTGGGGGGCCATGGCCCGAGCCGGGTTTCGCCGCGCATGATTGGCCGTTTCCGACCGGTTTTCTTCCTGCTCGCGGTCGTCGTCGTGTCCGTCTGGTGGATCGTGTTCCAGAATCCCGAGGCGTCGCGGGTCTACATCTTCAAAGGAGTTTCCGGACCTGTCGCGGCGAGCAAGCTTGATGCTCCCGCCGGCGCACGCATCGAAGACTTCGAGCACGGGTCGCCCAACCGCCTCGCGGTGCTGGTCACCGATCCGTCGTCGGGCTGGCTGGGTCTGGTCCGGACGTTTCGAGCCCACGGTATTCCCGTCACCTTCACGCGCAATCCGGCGGTGGCGCTCACGCACCGGGTGATCCTCGTCTACCCGATGATCTCGGGACGCGCCCTGAGCGGCGACACCCTGCGCGCGCTGGCGGCCCACGTGCGGTCGGGCGGTACGGTGCTCGGCTTCGAGCTCGCCGGCGGCGGTCTCGAGCCGCTCTTCGGCGTCGAAGACGGTGTGGAGTCCCGCGCGCGCAGCGCCGTGGCCTGGTCCCACCGCACCGGCGTGCCGCAGGAAGACCTGATCGCGGTCAGCCATTCGGGGGAGGACGACATGGGGACGATCGGCTATCGCGCGACGACGGCCCGGGTGCTGGGAACCTTCGACGATGGCAGCGCCGCGGTGACGTGCCGGACGACCGTCGGACAGGCCTGTCTAATGGGGGTCGATCTCGGGGCCTTGGCCGGGCGCGCCATGAACGGTCGCGCAGAGGGGATCGGACGGACCTACGTCAATGGCTACGAGCCCTCTCTGGACGTCCTGGTCGACTGGGTCCGTGACCTCTATGTTGCCAACGAGCCGATGCCTTGGCTCGTCTCGACGGTTCCCGCGGGCAAGGACACGGCGATCCTACTGAGCCACGACGTCGATTTCACGCGCTCGGTGGTCAATTCGAAAACCTACGGCGAGGCGCTCCGCCGCCTGAATGTCGACGCCACCTTCTTCGTCCAGACCAAGTACGTCAGGGACTACAACGACGACATCTTCTTCAACGACCGCACCGTCCCCATGCTGAAGGCTCTGGCCAGGTCGGGGATGGATGTGGAGAGCCACAGCGTGGCGCACGCGCGAACCTTCAAGGCCATGGAGCTTGGGACGGGCCGCGAGCGATATCCCGACTACGTGCCATTCGTGGTCGACGCCAAGACGACGAAGGACGCCACCATTCTCGGCGAGCTTCGGGTCTCGAAATTCTTGCTTGAGAGCCTGCTCTCCACGCGGGTGCGGACCTTCCGGCCGGGGTATCTCGCCTACCCCTTCAAGCTGCCTCAAGCCCTCGCCGCCACGGGCTACGGCTATTCATCGTCGATCACCGCCAACGCGACCCTGACCCATCTCCCGTTTCAGCTGACCAACGGGCGGGCGGACGACGCCCTGTCTCCGGTCTTCGAATTCCCGGTCACCATCGAGGACGAAGAGCCGCCGGGCATCGTGAAGCGCCAGGGTGCGGCCAACGGTGTGATCGAGCGCGTGGCTCGCGGTCATGGGATTGTGGTCGTGCTGGTCCATCCCGACGTCACGGCGGGAAAGCTGGCGTTCGAGACGCAGCTCGTCCGCGACTGGCGCGACCGCGCCTGGGTCGGTTCGGTTACCGCGTTCGGCGACTGGTGGCGGGCGCGAGACCTCGCCGATGTCGATCTCGTGCGCCAGGACGGCCGTTGGGTGATCGAAGCCGGGGGCGGTCCTGAGATCAAGGACTTGCTTGTGCTGACCCCGAAGGGACCCTCGCCGAGCCTTCGGATCACCCGCTCCGCCGGACAGCGGACCGCAACGGCGATCCCCTGATCGTCCGCTCCCCACCCATCTCGGACGTTTGGAGGGAGCGCTCTCGGGCCCGAAGGGAATGACCGCATTCGACCCCTAGCCGTCGTTCAACGAGTCCGCCTAAGCTTCCCGGAACGGGGGCGCGGAATGAGCACGGGTGTCGACATTGAAACCCGCGGCTCCGGCGCTGTAGATCGCCGCTCGGTGTTGGCAGGCGCCGGCGCAGCCGTCCTTGCCGCGGGGTCGCCCGGCCCGGGACAGGCGGCCGGTGGCCGGCGGCTCAGCATCCTCTTCATCCTGGCCGACGATCTCGGGTTCGCCGATCTCGGCTGCTATGGCCGCCGGGGCCTCGCCACGCCGAACATCGACCGGCTGGCGGCGCAGGGGGTGCGATTGACCCAGGCTTACGCCAATTCCGCGGTCTGCTCAGCCAGCCGGACAGCCATCATCACAGGCCGCTATCAGGACAGGATCGCCGTGGGCCTGGAGCAGCCGATCGCCTCCGACGAGGATGGGGAGCGCCTGCGGTTGCCGGAGGGTCGACCAACCTTGCCGTCGCTGTTCAAGGCCGCCGGCTATCACACCTCTCTGGTCGGGAAATGGCACCTTGCCGGCGGCCGCGCCGGTCCGGCCAAGGCCGGCTACGATTACTTCTTCGGGTTCCACCCGGGCGCGACAGACTATTTCCGTCGGCCGACCGAGAAAGAGGCCGCGGCGGCCGACTATGCCGGTGCGCCTCTCTTCGAGAATGACACGGTCATCCAGCCCAAGGGGTATCTGACCGATTTGCTGGCGGCGGCCGCGATCCGGCGCATCGAAGCCACGCCGCCCACGGAATCCTTCCTCGTCAGTCTGCACTTCAATGCGCCGCATTGGCCGTGGGAAGGTCCGGGAGATGAGGCCAAGTCCGCGAAGCTGAAGAGCCTGCGCGACTCTGACAGCGGCAATGAGGCGGTGTTCGGCGCCATGGTCGAGGCGATGGACAGCGCGGTCGGCGCGGTGCTGGCGGCTCTGGATCGTCTTGGCCGGGCCGAGGACACCCTTGTGGTGTTCACCAGCGACAACGGCGGCGAGCGGTTTTCCGACACCTGGCCCCTCACCGGCATGAAGGGCGAACTGCTCGAAGGCGGTATCCGCGTGCCGGGGATTGTCCGGTGGCCCGCGGGGATCAAGGCCGGGCGGACCTCGGGGCAGGTGCTCATTGGGATGGACTGGATGGCGACCCTCCTGGGGGCGGCGGGCCTGCGGCCAGACCCGACCTATCCGCCCGATGGCGAGGACCTGATCCCGGTCATGACCGGCGCCTCGCCGCCCCATCCGCGCAAGCTGTTCTGGCGCTACAAGGCCTCGGAGCAGTCGGCGGTCCGGTCCGGGGACTGGAAATATCTGAAAATCGCCGGCCACGAGTACCTGTTCAACCTTGCCCAGGACGAACGCGAGCGGGCCGACCGCCAGGCCGCGGAGCCGGCCATCTTCCACCGTCTGCGCGCCGAGTACGACGTCTGGAATGCGCAGATGCTGCCCTATCCCGTCGCGAGCTTCAGCGAAACGCCCAAGGGGCGCCTGGCCGACCGTTACTGAACCCGGTCGCTACGCTGCCCGTCGCCAAACGTCGGCGAGGGATTCGGGCCGCTCCTCTGCGCGGACGTGATGATCTGGCGAACTCGATCAGCGGAGCGATCCTGTCGCCACGCGCCGACCAGGACCTAATCGTTGCACCCACAAGAAGGCCGGGGCCATGGCCCGCCCGCGAGATGCTCATCCAGCCAGCGGAACACGCGGCCGTAGAGGTCGCGAACATTGCCGGGGCTCGCGACGAAATGGCCCTCGCCCCAATAGGTGACCAGCTCGGCATCCTTGTTCTGCCGATAGAGGGCCGAGAACATCTCCTCGGCCTGGCCGATCGGCAGCTGGTCGTCGTGTCCATGGAGGATCAGCAAGGGGGTGTGGATGCGGTCGGCGAAGAAGATCGGCGAATTGCGGATATAGCGTTGGGGGTCCGCCCAGGGCGGCGCCCCCATGTCCGCCTGCGCCGTCTCGGTCCAGCCGGAGCTCCACGAGACGCCGAGCCCTTCGGTGGGATCGGCCCGCCAGGTCGCGCCGAAGGTCCCCCACATGCCGATGAGGTCGCTGGGCCCCGCCGAGGCGATCGCCGCCGTGAAGCGGTCGCTCTGGCCGATCACCGCTTCCACGGTGTAACCGCCGTAGCTGTGACCCCACAGCGCCAGCCGCTGCGGATCGAAGGCGCCGGGGGCCTCGCGCGCCGCGGCCTCCACGATCGCAAGCAATCGCTCCGCGAGCCCATCCATCGGCTCCTTGCCAGGCGCGCGCAGGAGGCTCGGGATCAGCACCGCGTAGCCATGGCCCACGAGCAGCTGGGCGTTCGGCGCGAAAAGCAGATAGCCCGGTCCTTGGGTTTCGAGGGGCGCGTCCAGGCGCGGGCCGAGGTAAGGCAGCACGACCAGGGGCGGCGGGCGGGAAGCCGTCGAGGGCGGCAGATAGAGCCAGCTCCTGAGCGGCGCACCGTCAGGCCCCGGGTGATCGATCTGCACGAGCCGGGCGGGCTCGATCGCCGCGAGGCGCGCGTTGATGGTCGCGACCACCCGGAATTGACCATCGGCCCCGCGCAGACGGACCTGCGCCACCCCATGCCTGTCGGTGGCCAGCATCACCGCCATTTTGCGGGAGGGGGCGTAGGCGAGCAGACGGCCTTCGGTGGGGGCCAGGGGGATGGTGGCGGGGCCTTGCGGACTGCCGAGCGCCAGCAGCTGGTCGCCGTCTCCGTGGCCCCGGCGCGCCAGCACGATAGAGGTCGCGTCGGTCTCGTTGAAGGCGAGCCTGCCTTCGACGAACCGCAGCCGGCGCGGCGCGAGCGTCAGGCCCTCGACCGGCAGGCGGTGCGCGCCCTCAGCGTCGATGGTCCACGCCTGGCCACCGGAGACCGCAAGCAGGCCGGTCGGGGTGGGGTCCAGATGATCGGGCGCGCCGGCTTGCGCCGGGAGGAGGGGAATGGCGCCTTCTCCAGCGATCCGCCACCAGCCGCCATGGCCGGCGGGGTCTCGCCCGAGGACGACCGGGTCTTCGCCCAGCCAGGCGCCGCGCGCGATCTCCGGGCGCAGCTGGACGAGGGGTGTGACGCCAGGGGTGTCGATCCGGCGAACCGCCCCGTCGGCCGCCGTGACGCTCAGGAACTGGCCGTGGGGCCAGGCGCCGTCGGCGCCCCTGGCGAAAACCAGGAGGTGACTGGAACTCGGCGACCAGGTGAGGAGGTGGCTGGCCAGGTCACAGGACGGGCACGGCCTGGTCAGCCGCCCGCTCGCCAGATCGAGGAGCCAGAGCCGCCGGGCGCGGGTGGCGCTGCCGTAGGGACCCTGGGCAGGGTGATCGGCCCGCATGGGGATGTCGTCGCCGGTGACGATGAGCGCGACCTTGCGGCGATCGGGAGAGAGTTCCAGGTCCTCGAAGGCGCCCGTGGCCAGAATGCGGCTCAGGCCGCTGGCGGCGTCGATGCTGAGCAGGCGCCTTGATCCGGGGTGCGGTCTGACGCCCAGAAAGGCTCCGCTGCCGACGGCCGTGAAGGCCGGCCGCCCGGCGTCGGCCGCGCGCCAGCGGGGCGGGTCCAGCTCGGCGGGGCGGTCGGCCAGCGCCAGGGGGCGCGGAAGGCGGCCGGCAGGATCGACGATGGCCAGCAGCTCACGGTTGGAACGCCACTGCAGGGTGCGGGTCTCCACCGGGAGATCCGGGGTGAGGGCAAGCCAGCGGACCCACCCCGAGCCACTCTGGGCGATGCCGAGCCGCCAGCTGTGGCGCCGAAGACGGAAGACCGCCAGGCGCCGCCCATCGGGCGAGAAGGCGCCCAGGCTCACGCCCACCGGATCGCCGGCGATCAGCGGCCGGGCCGTTGCCGGATGCTCCAGGTCCACCTTCAGGAGGTGGTCGACGGCAAACGCGTTGTTGGGCTCGTAGTGGAAGCTCGGCGCCGAGAGATGCGGTCCGCGCCGTTCCAGGACCAGCCACCGACCCGTGGGGTCGACCTTGGCCTGACCGAAGGATTCCAGGCGGAGCAGGTCCTCCACCTGAAACGGTCGGGCCTGGGCCGGGCCGGCCAGAACCAGCCCGGCCGCGAGCGCCGCCAGGGATCGGCGGGGCGACATGGGTCGCCCCTACCAGGACTTGGCCAGGCGGAGACTGACGAAGCGGCCGATGGGATCGGCGTTGGTGGCGTCGTACCCGACGCCGGCGGGCGAGTCGTAGAACGGCGGCTTCTCGTCGAACAGGTTGCGGACGCTCAGCGCGAGGCTGGTTCCCGCGAAGCGGGCGGGCGCCACCCGCAGCTGCAGGTCGACGGTCTCCTGAGAGCCGATACGGAGTCCCGTCGCATCCTTATAGGCGCCGATGAAATTGACACCGGCCAGGGCTGAGACGGATCCCTTGGACCATTCGGCGGTGGTCCGCGCCCTGAACTTGGCGGGGAAACCCGCGATCCCGGCCCGCTCCACGACGGATCCGGTGGGGGTCAGCTGCTGTTCGTAGTGCAGGAGATCGCTCGCCGTGGCGGCAAGGCGAACATGGCCGTTGAGGCGGTCGGTGTCGTAGGAGGCTGCGAGGTCGATACCGGAGACCTGCAGTGAGCCGGTGTTGACGAAGCGGGCGTCGACGATCGCGCCATAGGACTCCGGCGGGAACGAGCCTTGCGCCGTGGAGGTGGCGGGGTCGGCCAGCAGGGCCGCGATGCGGGCGTGATCTGCGGGGTTGGTCGCGGGCTTGATCAGGGCCACGAAACTGGCGAGCGCCGGATCGGAGAGGGCGGTGAGAAGGCTCTGGCGCGCCGGCTGATCGATGCGGTTACGGAACCGCACGTTGAAGTAGTCCACGCTGACGTGGGCGCCGGACATGAGCTCCGGGCCGACCTCCAGGCCCGCAGACCAGGTGTGGGCGGTCTCCGGCCTGAGGTTCGGATTGCCGCCGAACTGGACGAGGCTTAGGACGCGCGCGCCATTGAGGGGCAACAGGGAAGGTGAGTTGATCGGCGCATCGCTGAGTTCGCGCAGCGACGGCGCCCGGAACGAGGTCCCGTAGCTTGCCCGCAAGAGCGCCCCAGGGAGGGGCGCGTAGAGCGCGCCCAGCTTGGGGTTGGAGGTGGTTCCGAAGTCGTCGTAGCGCTCGATGCGTCCGGCGAGCGAGAGCTCGAGACGATCGAGGCCCGGCCAGGCGTTGTCCGGGGAGACGAACGGGGCGCGAAGCTCGGCAAAGGCCGCCGTGACCGTGCGGCTGAGGTCCACCTTGGCCCCCGCGGAGGGCGCCACCCCTGAGGTGAAGTTGACGCCGCCTTCGCGGAAGGCCTCGCGCCGGGCCTGCGCGCCAAGGGCCAGCGACAGGTCGCCGCCCGGCAGATGGAACAGCGGCCCATCGGCCTGCAAGTCCGCCGAGGTGACGCGGTCGCGCGAGGTGGTGTCGATGAACCCGGCGCCGATGAAGGCCAGGACCGCCGGGGTGTTGGAGGGGGTTCCGGCGAAGGGATTGAAGAAGCCGTCGCGTGCGGTGTTGAAATCGGTCTGCGGCCGGTCGGCCACCGAACCCAGCGCCTCCTGCAGGGAACTGGCGTTGAGGAGACCGCGGCTGTGGCTCGCGTCGGTCTCCGTCGCGAAGGTCCCGTAGCTCTCCAGCCGCCAGGCATGACCGAGGTCGAGGCGTGCGCCCAAGGATGTCGAGAAGCTCTGCGCCGTGCCCTCAGTGACCGGTTGCGGCAGATCGCTTGCGAAGCTGTAGGCGATGGAATCGGTGGCGCCGCCGTTGGGCGAGACGAAGAACGGATTGGCGCGTGTCACCGTGAAGGTGCTGGTGGGCGCCGCGATGAGGGTCGAGAACCGCCGACGACCGAAGCGCAGGTCGCCCTCGATCTCCAGGCGCTCACCAACGTCCTGGTGGAGCGCGCCGTAGGCCGCATGGCTGGTCTGTTCGGGAAGGATGTCCTCCCCTTCCCGAGGCTCGCCGAAGTTGGAGGCGCCCGCGAGGAGCTGCGAGGGCGTTAGGCCGCGGCCGTCCTGGCCGGCGGGAATGGCCCAGCCGACCACCTGGGTTCCGGTCGCAGGATCGAGGCGCAGGACGTTGCCGGGATGGGCGAAGAAGGTCCGGTGGTCGGTCCCACCGAGGGGCCGAAGGTCCGCGCTCGCCGAGAACGGCCGATCGGCGGCCAGCAGGTCGCTGCGCGTCCGGTATTCGTAGCCGAGGAAAAAACCGCCGGTGCTCCAGCGTCGCCCGAAAGCCTGGCTGAACTGCGCTTCGCCGGGCGACCCATGTGTGGACTCGCCTCCTGAGATGCGGGTCTCGGCGCCTTGGAGGTCACGTCGCAGGAGGACGTTGACGACCCCGCCTACCGCATCGCTCCCGTAGATGGCCGAGGCGCCGTCCAGCAGGACTTCCACACGTTGGACGGCGATCGAGGGCAGGGTGGAGATATCGACGAAATCGCCCTTGGCGCCGGCGCCGGCCATCCTTCGGCCGTTGAGCAGGATCAGGGTCGCATTGGCGCCCAGGCCGCGCAGGTCGAGGCCGCTGGCGTAGCTGGTGTTGTTTCCGGACCGGTCGGCGCCGGTATTGATCGCCCCTTCCGCCGCCGCGCCGCCGAAGTTCTGGGGCAAGGCCGCGAGCGCGCCCGCGACGGTCTCGTAACCCGAGCGGTCGAGGTCGCCGCGGTCGAGGGCCAGGACCGGCGAGGGCTGGTCGGTCACGCCGCGCAGGTGGGTGCCCGTCACCGTCAGGGCTTCGACAACAGAGGCCCGCGGGACGCTCGGCGGCTCGACCTGCGCGGCCTCACCGAAAGGGCGCGTCTCTCCCGGGGCGATGGCCGCCGCGCCGCGCCGTTTCAGGACGACCACCTTGGGTCCCGCCCGCTCCGCCTCGATGTCGCTCTGGGCCAACAGGGCGGCCAGGGCCTGGTCGCTGGTCAACCGACCCTGCACCGGGGGCGCGCGGCGGCCGGCCACCAGCTCGGGCGAATAGAGCAGCTGCTCGCCGGACTCCTGGGCCAGCCGCAGCAGGGCCGCGTCCAGCGAACCCCCCGGAATGCTGATGTCGCGCGGCGGCGCCGAGGCGCCCTGAGCGCACGGCGCCGCCAGGAGGCAGGCGGCGCTGGCCACAAGCGCCACGCGGCGCAGCCTGTGTCCTTGAACCTTGCACGTCATGATTTCCCCCGCGCCCCTTGATTGGCCCGGCGCTCGGGTGGCCGGGGTGGGCGTTCATGCGGGGAAGACGCGAGAAGACCGGCCTCACCCTGACGGCGCTTCAAGAATAATTCACAAGGCTCGGCGCCGTCGCGGCGCGCGCAGGGCGGCAGGACTTGGGCGCGGCGCGGGCGGCCGGATCGGCGAAACTCCAACATGCCCCGCGCCAATCCCCCGGCCTACCCGCGACGGGCGAATTTGTTAGTCCATCGAGCTTGGTTTTGCACGCCCCGGCTGAGTGACTTGAGGACTTCTCGCCGTCACGATTGGGCCGGAGGTGCAAATATGGACGAACTGCCGGCCGGCGAGGGCCCCCACCGATTGGATGTGGCGATCGGCCAGAGGGTGCGCGAACGACGGCGCGCGCTTGGCATGTCGCAGCAGGACCTGGCGGAGCAACTCGGCGTCTCCTTCCAGCAGGTCCAGAAATATGAGCGCGGCGCGAACCGCGTCTCCTTCTCCCGCCTGGTGGAGACCGCGGCCGCCTTGCGTTGCACGCTGGGCGATCTGGCCGAGGGCCTCGATTCCGATCGCGCGCCGCGCGAGATCGAGCAGGTCAACGGCCTGATGATGGCCGATGGCGCGCTGGAGATGCTCGAGGCCTATGCCGCGCTACCGAGCGATGCGTTGCGTCGAGCGGTGCTGCATCACCTTCGCGCGCTGATCGGAGCGCTGGCAGGGCCCCACGCCCAGACCTGAGGCCTGGAGGCGCCGGTCCCAGCGGGCATGGAGGCCGGCGCTTTCGAATTGAGTGAGCCCACGATCCGAATTCCGTCGTCGTCCGCCCACGCAGGTGAACGACCTCTGCTGACTCAAGGCTTAGGTTCAGAATGTCCGCAGTCAGGCGAGCGTGAAGGGCGTTCCCGAAGAGCGCCGATCGCTTCAGACGATCGAGATATCTAGATCTTCCAGGATCGCCGCCAGCTCTTCCCGGCATTCCATCAGCTTCGGCGTGGCCGTGGCCTGCAACTTTCCGATCGCCCGATCATAGAGAGCGATGCAGCGCTCCTCGTTGAGGCGCGAGGGGTAGTAGACTCCATCGGGTAGATCCTCGTGGCCGTAGAAGGCGGCGGACCAAGCCTGGGCCAGGGTCTGGTCGCTCGCGCCGGCGACGTCTGAGGGCACGCCCATGCGCAGCGGCCCGTCCCCGGTCAGGTCGACCAATCGGAGGTCCTGGGCGATCTGGATTTTTGCGAGCGTGCGCTTCTCGATCTCGGCCAGCTCCACCACGCAGTCGGCGCCGCGTCCGTCGGCGCGGTCCCGAAGAAGGGTTTCGACGAACGCCACCTTTGCGCTTGAGCCCAGATAGACGAGGCCGAAGGCGGTTCCGGTCGGGTCGCTGAAGCGGCTGTGTCCTGGACCCCACCCGAGTGGATCGCGAAAGCGAGTCTCGTACATTCGCCGCCAGACCTCGCCGGTGGGCACGGCTTTGAGAACCAGACTCCGCCCTGCGAACGAAGCGCCCGGCAGGGCAGGGGCCGCCATGCTATCCGAAGACGCCGGTCGCCTGGTTGCGAGCCGCGCCGAGCACGGCGTCGACCTGACCGGCCTTCAGGGCGTCCAGGCCGGTGCGTCCACCGAGTTCGGCGTGGGCGGTGTGAAGGAACCGGTAGACCGTCCACGGCTGCCGGCCGAGCGCCGCGAAGAGCTCGGCAAGGCCCGGCAGCGGCAAGCCGGCGTCCGTCACCTGCCAGCGCGGATACTTGACGCCGCGCGTCGCCCCTTCGAGCCCGAGCACTTCACCCTTCTTGCGCTTGACGTTGACGGTCTCGTGGGAAGCCCCGATCAGCGAGCCGAAATCCCGCCCCGTCAGCATCTCCTTGCCCTTGAGGACGTCGGTGACCTTGGCCTGACCGCGCGCCTTCGCTGCCGCCAGGGCAGCGTCCAGGGGATCGTCCGCCGGCGTCTCGGCGATCGGCTCAGCCGTGCCGTCCGGGGTCACTCGAAAGGTGAAGACATACGATTTGCCGGTCCGCCTAGCCTTGGCGGCGGTATCGGCGTAGCCCGCAATAACCTTACCGACCACCCCGGGCTTGGCGGCAACGCGCGCATAGCGGCTCTTGGAAACCGCAACCTCCGTCACCTGGTCTCCAGCCTTCACCGTCACGCGTTGGCCGTCGCCCGTGCGCCCGGCCTGCTTCGGGGTGCGCGTCCGCTTGGCGGTCGCCGCCAGATCCTGTTCGCGGAGCTGAGCCATCACGTCCTCCAGGCGCTAGAGATGCGCAGGTCCGTCAGCTTTGTCAAGTTCGTCAGGTCTATCAAGAATCTCGATCGCGCCGTGGCTTGTCGACCTGGAATCCCAAGGGCCACGGTCGCGGCTGTCTCAGGAGCCCTGTGGCGCCGGCGGACCGGAGCCAGTGAGGAGGATGCCGCCGCCAGGGGCGGTTCGGGCCTTCAGGGGGAACAGGGCGGTGACCGCCGAGACGAACGATGCCGTGTCGCCGGCGTCGAACACGCCATTGACCCGCACCGCGCCATAGCCCGGCGCGCCGAGTTCGATCTTGGTCTCGCTATAACGGTTGACCTCGGCCACAGCCTCGCCGAGCGGCGTCTCATGGAAGGTGAGCCGCCCTCCGGTCCAGCTGGTGGCCGAGGCGGCGTCGAGCGCCTGGGGCGCGGCCGGCGTCGCCGCCTCGAGCCTGAGCTGCTGATTGGGATGGAGCGTCCAGGACCGACCGCCCTGCGAGACGCCCACCACGCCCTGCACCAGGGTGACGCGGGTCTGACCTGCGTCTCGGCGCACATCGAAGCGGGTGCCGATCGCGCGCACCGCGGCGCCGCCGGCGGCCACGATAAAGGGGCGCTGCGCGTCGTGAGCGACATCGAAGAAGGCTTCGCCCCGGTCCAGCGAGACGCGCCGGACCTTGTCGGCGAAGCGCACCGAGACCTTGGAGGCGGTGTTGAGACTTAAGGTCGAGCCGTCCTGCAGCCGGACCACCGAGCGTTCCCCGGTCTTGGTTTCGTAGACGACGTCACGCCCCATGAGGGCCAGGCTCGCGGCCACGATCACCACGACGCACGCCAGACCGAGCGCCAGCGTCGCCGCGGGCTGGAAAAAATGCGAGGCGGCTGTGTCCCTCGGTGACCGCCGGGCGAGCAGAGCGGAGGTTCGCGCGACGATTTCGGGGTCGCGGCCGAGCATTCCCGCCCCCTCCCAGCTGCGCTCCACGTCGGCGTAGGCCTGGGCGTTCTCCGGCCTGGCCTTCCACGTCCGGAATTCGCGCAGCGAGGCCGTGGTCACCGCGCGGCGGCCGAGGCGGGCGAACCAACCCGCCGCTTCCTGCCGCGAGCGTGACCGTCTCATTCCTGCTCGCTCCTTCCGTGGCGCCTGATTACCCACGGAGCTTGGCCGCGCAGATCGCGAGCGCCTTGGTCATTCGCCATTCGACGGTCTTGACCGAGACACCGCACCGCTCGCCAATCTCTTCATACGTCAGCCCGCCGAAGCGGCTCAAGAGAAACACCTCCTGCACTCGGGGCGGCAGGCCCAGGATGACCTGCTTGAGGAGCAGCGCCTCGAGCTGCTCGGACCCCGCTCCGGGCTCGGCCTGCTGGTCCGGATCGCCGGCGAAGGAGCTCGGCCGGGTGGCGGACTTGCGCCACTCGTCGCGGGCGGCGTTGAAGGCGATGCGCAGCAGAAAGGCGCGCGGGCGAAGGACGATGCCGCGCCGCAGGTGAGGCGCCGCGCGCAGGAAGGCCTCCTGCGCCAGGTCCTCGGCCGCCTCGCGACCGAATCGCAGACGCAGCATGCGCGCCAGCCAGGGCCCATGGCGGCGGTAGAGGCTGTCGAGGTCGCCGTCGGCGGCCGGCTCGGGTCCGGGTTCGACAGCGGCAAGGCTCGATGGACGCATGAGGCGGTGTCCCTGATCCGGATCGGACAAAGGGACGCCCCGGCCGCGAAGCCGGGGTCATGGGACCCGCGTCGAGAAGACGGCCGCGCCTCGAATCGCGGGCGGCCCGCCGACCCGCCATCCGGCGTGGCCGCGGAGCCGCTCGAGAAGGGCTCTGCCGGCTAGCATCGCACAGGGGTTTCCACGCCCCTGCCGGGGCTGCTACCCCGGCCTCAAGACCCTGACCTGATCTCGTCTCGGTGGCAACAAGGCTCAAGCTT
>NZ_DASZBG010000118.1:0-78763 GCF_035944335.1 Phenylobacterium sp.
GGCGCCGAATACCTTCTGCCGGTGAAGGTGCGGACCGCCGCCTTCGTCGGTCAGGAGGGCTACTACACCGAGACCCACGCCATGGGCGTGGTGCGGGCAGGCGAGGTGATCCTTACGCCGCGGACGACGCCGTCCCGCTTCGAGGTGGGCGCCGGCTGGCGCTTCGGGACGGCGGCCGGGGAGATCGCCTACGCCATAACCGCGCGGACGCCGCAGGGCGAGCTGACCATCGCGGCGCAGGACGGCTCCGGCGAGACGCTGACGGCCTTTGGGGTCGGCGACCGGCTCGACCTGACCCGCGTCCGGGTGGCGGGGGACCGGCCGGACACCGGCGGCCTGACCCTGGCCTTCGATGCGTCGGGCGGGTTCAGCCTGTCCATGGACGGCGCTCCCGACCTGGTCACCGGCCGCACGGCCGTCGCGGGGTCGGGAAAGGCGGTGATGCTCAGCCTCATCCCGACCGAACCCGCCTGGGCCGCCGCCCGGCGGGTGGACGTTCGGTGCGAAGCGCAGGGTCGCGAGCTGCGCTTGATCACCACCATCGGCGCCTTGGCGCCTGCGAACGTTGCCCCCGGAGCCCCGCGCCGTTAGGTTGCCCGCCTTTCGCGCTGCCCCCCGGCTTTCCATGACCCTCTCCTTCGACGACATCCTCGCGGCCCGCGACCGGCTGCAGGGGCACATCGAGCGCACGCCGTGCCGCTATTCGCGGACCCTGTCGGAGATCACCGGCGCCGAGGTGTGGGTGAAGTTCGAGAACCTGCAGTTCACCGCCGCCTTCAAGGAGCGCGGCGCGCTGAACGCCCTGCTGCAGCTGGGCGAGAACGCCCGGCAGCGCGGGGTGATCGCCGCCTCGGCCGGCAACCACAGCCAGGGCCTGGCCTACCACGCCGCGCGCCTGGGCATCCCGGTGACCATCGTCATGCCCAAGGCCACGCCCTTCGTGAAGGTGCAGCAGACCCGCGCCCACGGCGCCGAGGTGGTGATCGAGGGCGAGGGCTACGACGAGGCCCAGGCCGCGGCCGGCCGGCTGTGCGACGAGCGGGAGCTGACCTTCGTCCACCCGTTCAACGATGCGGCGGTGATGGCCGGCCAGGGCACGGTGGCGCTGGAGATGCTGGAGGAGGTTCCCGAGCTCGAGGTGCTGCCGGTGCCGATCGGCGGCGGCGGGCTGATCGCCGGCATGGCGACCGCCGCCAAGCACATGAACAAGGACATCTCGATCGTCGGCGTGGAGCCGGCGATGTTCCCCTCCTTCACCGCCAAGATGCGCGGGGTGAATACGGCGACGACCTTGGGCGCCTCGACCATCGCCGAGGGCATCGCGGTCAAGCAGGTGGGCGACGAGAGCTATGCGATCGCCCGGCCGCTGATCGACGAGGTGCTGCTGATCGAGGAGCCGTTCTTCGAACGCGCCATCGCGCTGTACTGCAACGTGGAAAAGACCGTGGCGGAGGGGGCCGGGGCGGCCTCGCTGGCGGCCTTGCTGGCCTATCCGCGCAAGTTCCGCGGCAAGAAGTGCGGCCTGGTGGTCACCGGCGGCAATATCGACACGCGCCTGCTGGCCTCGGTGCTGACCCGCGAGCTGGTGCGCGAGCAGCGGCTGGTCTCGCTGCGGATCATCGGCGACGACCGGCCGGGCCTGCTGGCGACGGTCTCCGCGGTGATCGGCCGGATGGGCGCCAATATCATCGAGGTGGCGCACAACCGCCTGGCGCTGGACGTGCCGGCCAAGGGCGCCGAGTTCGACATCATGATCGAGACCCGCGACGCGCAGCACGCCCAGGAGGTGATGGATGCGCTGCGCGAGAGCGGCTATCCCCCCCGGGCCGTCTGAGGGACTGTTTGAAGCATGCGCAAGAGCCTGATCCTGCTGGCCGCCGCCCTGGCGCTGACCGCCTGCCACGGCCCGGCCCGGTCGGTCAGCAACACGACCCCCGCGGCCCAGGCCGAATCGAAACCGACGCCCGCGGGCCAGGCCTTCCTCGACAAGATGGCCCGGAAGCCCGGCGTCCACGCCCTGCCGAGCGGGCTGATGTACGAGGTGGTGCAATCCGGTCCGGCCGCCGGCTCGCGTCCGCAGAAGGGCGACGAGATCAAGGTCAACTACGAAGGCAGGCTGATCGACGGCCAGGTGTTCGACAGCTCCTACGAGCGCGGCCAGCCGGCGGCCATGCCGCTGGCCCGCCTGGTGCCGGCCTGGGAAGAGGCGCTGCCGCTGATGCGGCCGGGCGACGTCTGGATGCTCTATGTGCCGCCAAAGCTGGGCTATGGCGCCCAGGGGACGCCCGGCGGCGAGATCCCGCCGAACTCGGTGCTGATCTTCAAGATCGAGCTGATCGACTTCCTGCGCGCGCCGGGCAACGTCGCGAACGGATAGAGCGGCCCTCCCGTGTCATCCCGGTTTCGCGCAGCGAAGACCGGGATCCTCGGCTCCAGATGGTCGAAGGGAGTCGCGATGGGGCCGCTGCGGACCTGGCCACCGATCAGGCGTTGAGGGTCCCGGTCTTTGGCCTGCGGCCAAAACCGGGATGACAGGCTTGGGGGTTGCCGCTGGCGGGTCTATCTCATCGCCATGCCAGATCTCGCGACCGCCGCCGGACTGCTGAAGACGCTGGTGGGCTTCGACACCACCTCGCGCGGCTCCAACCTGGCGCTGGTCGAGTGGGTCGAGACCTACCTCGACGCCCTGGGCGCGCCGCATCGCCGCGTGCCCAACGCGGAGGGGACCAAGTCCAACCTGATCGCCACGCTGGGGCCCATGGTGGAGGGCGGCGTCGTGCTCTCCGGCCACACCGACGTGGTGCCGGTGGACGGCCAGCCCTGGTCGTCGGACCCGTTCACGGTCGTGCAGCGGGACGGGCGGCTCTATGGGCGCGGGACCTGCGACATGAAGGGGTTCATCGCGCTCGCCCTGGCCGCCGCGCCGGAGATCCTGGCGGTGAACCCGAAGAAGCCGGTGCATCTGGCCTTCTCCTATGACGAGGAGATCGGCTGCCTGGGCGCGCCGGCGATGATCGAGACCATCAGGCGCGAACTGCCCCGCCCGGCCCTGGTGGTGGTGGGCGAGCCCACCGACATGGAGGCGGTCTCGGGCCACAAGGGGATCATGACCTTCCACGTGACGGTGACCGGTCGCGAGGCGCATTCCAGCCAGACCCAGCAGGGGGTCTCGGCCAATATGGTCGCCGTCAAGCTGATGGCCGCGCTGGTGGCGCTGTCGGAAAAGCTGGAGCGGGAGGCCGATCCGGCCTCGCTGTTCACCCCCAAGGGCGCGACGCTGACCATCGGGGTGGTCCACGGCGGCACGGCGCACAACATCCTGGCCCGCGAATGCCACTTCCACTTCGACCTGCGCTGTCCGCCGGGCGTGGACGCCGAGGCGTTGCTCGGCGGTTTCTTCGACCTGGCCAAGGTGCTGGACGCCCAGGTGAAGGCGCGCGCGCCGGAGGCCGGCGTCACGGTCCGGCGGCATTCCAATGTGCCGGCCTTCGCCCCGGAGAAGGACGGCCTGGCCGAGGCGTTCGCGCGGCGGCTGGCCGGCGACAACGGGCCGGCGCGGGCGGTGTCCTACGCCGCCGAGGCCGGGCAGTTCCAGGGGGCGGGGTTCTCCACCGTGCTCTGCGGGCCGGGCTCGATCGCCCAGGCGCACCAGCCGGACGAATATGTCGAGGTGAGCCAGATGGAGCGCGGCGCGGCCTTCATGCGCCGGCTCAGCGAGTGGGCCGCCCAAGAGGTTTGAGCCGGCGAATGACCACGCGGCGCAGGAACAGGTCGAGCGGGTTCCAGGTCATGGCGCGGGCGATCTCGAGCGAGCCCGACTTGCGCCCGGCCTGGGTCGCGCGGCGCGCGGCGAACGCCTCGGGGAGGCCCGCCAGTCCGGCCTTCAGCCCCCGCCAGGGCGCCCCCAGCTCGCCGCGCGTGGCGTGGCGGGCGAACAGCAGGGCCGTGGTCGCCACGTGCAGCGGCGCGGTCAGCCAGAACAGCAGGGGCGGGGTGTCCTTCACGAACACCCAGAGCCGGTTGCGCGTGCCGTGGAAGACCGCGAAGTCGGAGCGCGGGCCGCCGGTGGAGGCCGAGCCCTCGTGGCGGACCACGGCGTCGGGGATCACCAGGGTGCGCTCGCCCACCAGCCGCAGGCGGTAGCCGAGGTCGACGTCCTCGCAGTAGCAGAACAGCCGCTCGTCGAAGCCGCCCATCCCCAGGAACAGTCGCCGGTCGATCAGCATGGCGCCGCCGCAGGCGCTGAACACCTCGCCGAGCTCGCGCCGGCCGGGGTCGCGGGCGCGGTAGCCGCCGCGGAACGGGAAGCCGGCGGCCGACATGACATCGCCCAGGCCGTCGAGCCGGGTGGGGTCCTGGGCCATCAGCTGGCGCGAGGCGAAGGCGCGGACGTCGGGGTAGGCGCGGGCGGCGTCCATCAGGCGGGCGAGCCAGTCCGGCTCGGCATAGGCGTCGGGATTGATCAGGGCGATCCAGCGGCCGCGCGCGGCGCGGACCCCGTCGTTGACGCCGCCGGCGAAGCCGCGGTTCTCGCGGTTGGCGATCAGGCGCAGGGCGGGATCGGCCGTGGCCGCCGCCTGGGCCGCGCCGTCGCTGGAGGCGTTGTCCACCAGGATCACCTCGAGGTCGCGGAAGGTCTGGGCCTTGAGGGCGGCGAGGCAGAGCTCCAGCGTCGGGCCACTCTGATAGGTCACCACCACCACGCTGACGGCCGGCGCAAGGGACTTGTCTTTAGGAGCCCGGCGGGCCATCCGAAGGCGTCTTCCCCTGTTCTGAGACGACATGACCACGATCACGCCGCTCGCGCTTCCCGAGGTCCTGCTTATCACGCCCAAGCGGCATGGCGATGCGCGGGGCTGGTTCGCCGAGACCTGGAGCGAGGCCGTCATGGCCAAGGCCGGGCTGACCCATTCCTTCGTGCAGGACAACCAGGCGTTCAACGCCAGGAAGGGCACCCTGCGCGGCCTGCACTTCCAGACCGCCCCGCACGCCCAGGGCAAGCTGGTGCGGGTGATCAAGGGCGCCATTTTCGACGTGGCCGTGGATCTACGGCGGGCGTCGCCCAGCTATGGCCGCTGGGTCGCCGCGACCCTCACCGCGAGCGGCGGCGGGCAGCTCTTCGTCCCCCGCGGCTTCGCCCATGGCTATGTGACGCTCGAGGACGACACCGAGCTGTTCTACAAGGTCGACGGCAAGTATGCGCCGGAGCTGGAAGGCGGGGTCGCCTGGAACGACCCGGACCTGGCCATCGCCTGGCCGTTCAACGGCGAGCCGTTGCTGTCGGAGAAGGACCGGGGGCTGCCCCGGCTGAACGAACTGGCTCCGCCGACGTTCTAGACCTAGAGGGCGATCCTCACCTCGCCGCCGGGTCCCCCGCCGAAAGCAGCCCATGAACCCCGACTACAAGCCCCCCACGCGGTTATCGACGGTGCTCCGCAGCGGCGGCCTCTACTGGGGCGGTCTCGCGGGGGTGGCGATCCTCGTCGGGCTGTACGCGATCGCCCACCTGTAGCCACTCGTCGCGGACGGCCGGCTCGGCCTCGAGTGGCAGACGCCGGGCCCGCAGGGCCTCGAACCGGTCCGCCGCCAGCAACCGCGACAGCGCCCAGACCGCAGCCCCCCGGACCAAAGGCGAGGGATCGTCGAGGCGTCGCTCAGCCTCCCCGGCGAGCGCGGGATCGCCCGAATTGCCGATGGCGTAGAGCACGTTGCGCACGAAGCGGTCGCGGCCGATGCGTTTCACCGGGCTCTTGCTGAAGAGGGTGCGGAACGCCGCATCGTCGAGGCCGGCAAGCTCGGCCAGCGCCGGGGCGCGCAGGGCGTCGCGGGCGTGCAGCTTCTGTTCGGCGGCCAGGCTGGCGAACTTGTTCCAGGGACAGACCGCCAGGCAGTCGTCGCAGCCGTAGATGCGGTTGCCGAGCGCCGCGCGGAATTCGCGCGGGATCGGCCCCTTCAGCTCGATGGTCAGGTAGGAGATGCAGCGCCGCGCGTCGAGCTGGTAGGGCGCGGGGAAGGCCTGGGTCGGACAGACGTCGAGGCAGGCCTGGCAGGTCCCGCAGGTGGTGGGCTCGACCGGGTCGGGGGTCAGCTCCAGCGTGGTCAGGATCGACCCCAGGAACAGCCAGGAGCCGAACTCGCGGGAGACCAGGTTGGTGTGCTTGCCCTGCCAGCCGAGGCCGGCGCGGGCGGCGAGCGGCTTTTCGAGGAGCGGCGCGGTGTCGACGAAGACCTTCAGCTCGCCGCCGAGGCGGCCCTGGAGCCAGCGGGCGAGCGCCTTCAGCCGGGCCTTGATCAGCTCGTGGTAGTCGTCGCCCTGGGCATAGACGCTGATCGCCGCCTTGGTCGGTTCCTGCAATATCGCCAGCGGATCGCCGCCCGGCCCGTAGTTCACGCCGAGCACGATGGCCGAGCGCGCCTCGCCCCACATGGCGCGGGGATGGGCGCGGCGCTCCGCGGGCTGCGCCATCCAGTCCATCTCGCCGTGACGGCCGTCGGCCACGTATTCCGCCAGCCGGTCGGCGGCCGGCCAGTCCCGCCCGGCGCCATCTGGAAGATCGGTGAAGCGGCAGACGTCGAAGCCGAGCGCCTGGGCCTGCGCGCGGATCAGGTCTTCGGGGGCTTCAGAAGTCGAGATCGTCATAGTGCCTGGCGGGGTTGAGACCCGGCCAGCGGTCCGTGAGCAGGGGCCGGAAGGCCGGCCGGGACTTCAGCTTCATGTACCAGGTCTTGGCCGCCGGAAAGTCGGCCCAGGGCACGTCGCCGAAGTAGTCGACGACCGACAGATGGGCCGCGGCCGCGAAATCGGCAAGCGACAGCCGCCGCCCGGCCAGCCATTCGCGTTCCTGCAGCAGGCCCTCGACATAGCCGAGGTGGGTCTTCAGGCCCTCGCGCCCGCGCCGCAGGTTGGCGAGGTCGGGCGCGCCCAGGCCCAGCAGGCGCTTCTCCATCTTCTCGTGCAGCAGGTAGCCGCCGGCCTCGTTCTCGAACTTGCGGTCGAACCAGGTGATCAGCCGCCGGGCCTCGGCGCGCTCGGCCGGCTCGCGGCCCAGCAGGTCGGGCTCCGGATGGGCCTCCTCCAGGTGGTCGAGGATGGCGCGGGCCTCGCAGAGCACCAGCCGCTCGGCGCCGTCGCCCTCCACCAGCACCGGGGTCATGCCGGAGGGATTGAGGGTGGTGAACTCCTTCGGACGCTCCCAATAGCGGACCTGGACCTCGGAGAAGGCCAACCGCTTCTCGCCCAGCGCCAGGCGCACCTGGCGCGAGGCGGGGTCGAGCGGGAAATGATGCAGGGTGCGGTCCTGGCTCATGTCCGGCGGGGGCTGGGCGGGAGACTCATCAAACGGAACAGACGCTTTTCCCCTTAAGCACCGGTTTACTTAACTTTTGAAGGCACAGCCGCGGGGTCAGGCCTCGGCGTGGTGGACCTCCGCGAAGGCCCCGCCGTGCGGTTCGGCGCGGCCGCGGGGATCGGCATGGATGATGATGTCCGCCGAGGGGAAAGCCGCCAGCACGCGCTTCTCGGCCGCGACGATCACCTGGTGGGCCGCCTCGAGCGTCAGCTGCGGGTCGAGGTCGATGTGCATCTGCATGTGCACGAAGGGGCCCGAGGCGCGGGTGCGCAGCTGGTGGACGTGGGTCAGCCGCGGATCGGCGGTCATCAGGGCGACGATGCGGGCGCGCTCCTCGTCAGGCAGCTCGCGGTCCATGAGTTGGCCGGAGGCCTCGCGGAACACGCCCACGGCGCCCCACAGCAGCAGGGCCGCGACGACCAGGGCGGCGGCGGCGTCGAGGCTGCCGCGGCCCAGCCAGACGGTGGCGGCTATGCCCAGCAAGGCGATGACGTTTGAGGCCAGGTCGGCGGCGTAGTGGGCCCGGTCGCCGGAGACCGCCACCGAGGCGGTCTGGCGCAGCACCCGGCCCTGGGCGGCGATCAGCAGGCCGGTGAGCAGGATGGAGACAACCATCGCCCCGATCGCCCAGCCCTGGTTGGCGATCGGGTGCGGATGGATCAGGTCGCCGATCGCCTCGCGGCCGATCAGGGCGGCCGAGGCGAACACCAGGCCCGCCTGCATGAGGCTGGCGAAGGCCTCGGCCTTGCCATGGCCGAAGCGGTGCTCCTGGTCGGGCGGGGCGACGGCGTAGCGGACGGCGAAGAAGGTGCCGAGGGAGGCGATCAGGTCCAGGCCGCTGTCGGCCATGGAGGCCAGCAGCGCCACCGAGCCCGAGACCAGCCAGACCGCGAGCTTCAGGGCCACCAGGATGGCGGCGGTGGAGACCGAGAACAGGGTCACCCGCCGGGTCAGGGCGGAACTTTCCTTCGCGGTGAGGCCGTGGGTGTCCATCGCGCCGGAAACTAGCCGGGATGGCGCCGCGCGCCAGCGCGAACGACTCTCAGCTTCCTTTCCCGCGACGCGGGAAGGGAAGCGCCTAGGCCGCGACCTTGGGCATGGGGCCGACGTAGACCGACTGCGGGCGGATCAGGCGGCCGCCGGCCAGCTGTTCGCGGGCGTGGGCGATCCAGCCCGCGACCCGGCCCATGGCGAAGACGCAGGTGAAGGCCGACGGCGGGAAGGCCAGCGCCTCCAGCAGCAGCGCCGTGTAGAATTCGACATTGGTGTCGAGGGCGCGGTCGGGCTTGCGTTCCTTGAGAATGGCCAGCGCCGCCTGCTCGACGGCCTCGGCGAAGGCCAGGCGGCCCGGCAGCACATTGGAGCCCTCGCCCAGGCGGCGGACGGCCTTCTTCAGCGCATCGGCGCGCGGGTCGCGCACCCGGTAAACCCGGTGGCCGAAGCCCATCAGCCGGTCGCCGCGGGCCAGCGCCTGCTCGATCCAGGGCTTGGCGTTCTCGGGTGTCCCGATGCCGTCCAGCATGTCGATGATCGGGCCCGGCGCGCCGCCGTGCAGCGGCCCCTTCAGGGCGCTGATCCCGCCGAGCACGGCCGAGCCGAGGCCCGCCCGCGTCGAGGCGATCACCCGGGCCGCGAAGGTCGAGGCGTTGAGGCCGTGGTCGCTGACCGTCACCAGGTAGGTGTCCAGCGCCTGCGCTTCGGCCTGGCTGGGCGGCCGGCCCTTGACCATCCGCAGGATGTCGGCGGCGTGGCTCAGGGTCGGATCGGGGCGCACCGGCGCCTCGCCCGCCTGGCCGCGGACCACGGCGGCGGTGAACACGGCCGGGGCGGCCATCAGGCGGAAGGCGACGTCGGCGCTATCGCCGTCGGCCAGCCGGGCGGTGAGCGCGCGCATGGCCTCGATGGGGCTGAGCGCCAGGAGGCCGGTGTCGAGGGCCGAGACCTCGGCGAACACCTCGGCGCGGGCGGCGCCCAACGCAGGGCCGAAGTCGCTGGGCAGGCCGTCGAAGAAGCCGCCCCAGAGCAGCCGGGCCACGTCCTCGTAGGAGGCGCGGCCGGCGAGGTCGTCCAGCGAGCGGCCGCGGATGATCAGGCGGCCGGCCTGGCCGTCGACCTCGGACAGCACGGTTTCGGCGGCGACGACGTCTTCCAGACCGTCGGACACAGGCATGGGGCTTCTCCACTCTTGCTGCGGTGCAGATTTACCTTCAGAGTGACATCGTCAATCTTGATCAATGTAATCAATATATGCCTCAGAGAGACTGGATCGCGGCGGAGGAGGCCAGGGCCCGGCTCGGGGTGCGGCCGCAGACCCTCTATGCCTATGTGAGCCGCGGCCGGGTGCAGGTGCGCCCCGACCCCGGCGACCCGCGGCGCAGCCTCTATCGGGCCGCCGACATCGCGGCCCTGACGCAACGCAAGTCGCGCAGCCGCAAGGTCTCCGATGTGGCGGCGGGGGCGATCTCCTGGGGCGAGCCGGTGCTGGCCTCGGAGATCACCACGGTGGCGGGCGGGCGGCTGTTCTACCGCGGCCGCGATGCGATCAAGCTGGCGGAAACCGAGACCCTGGAGAGCGTCGCGCGCCTGCTGCGCGGCGGTCACGGCGCGGCCCTGAAGCGGACCGAGCGGCCGAACCCGCTGCCGGCGCCCGACATGCGCACGCGCGGCTTCCTGGCGCTGGCGGCGCGCGCCGGGGTCGATCCGCCGGCCCGGGGACGCCATCCGCTGGCGCTGGCGGTCGAGGCCGCGACCCTGCTCGACGTGCTGACCGACGCCATCGCCGGCGAGGTGGGCGGCGGCGCGATCCACAACCGCCTGGCGCTGGCCTGGGGAGTCGGGCCCGGCGGCGCGGGCGCGGACCTGATCCGGCGGTGCCTGGTGCTGGTGGCCGACCACGAGCTCAATGCCTCGGCCTTCGCCGCGCGGGTGGCGGCCTCGACGGGGGCCTCGCTGTCGGCCGCGGCCCTGGCGGGGCTCGCGACCCTCACCGGACCTCGGCACGGGATGGCGACGGCGGCGGTCAGGACCTTCACCGCCGAGGCCGCCCAGCTTGGCCCGCCCCAGGCGATCGCCAACCGGCTGGCCGAGGACCGCGCCCTGCCGGGGTTCGGCCACATGCTCTATCCGGACGGCGACCCGCGGGCCGCGGCGCTGCTGGAGCGGTTCGTCCCGCCGCCGGAGCTCGCGGCGCTGCAGGAGGCGGTGCGGCGGGAAACCGGCCTCGGGCCCAATGTCGATTTCACCCTGGTGGCGGCCTGTGAGGCCATGGGCCTGGCCCAGGACGCGCCCTTCGCCCTGTTCGCGGTGGCCCGCTGCGCCGGCTGGATCGCCCACGCCATCGAGCAGGGCCAGAGCGACGCCCTGATCCGGCCCCGCGCGCGCTATGTCGGCCCGGAGCCCGAGTTCAGCTGAGCGGCCGGCCCTATCGGCTGGAGAGGACGAAGGTGTTGCCGTCGGGATCGCGGAACCGCGCGAAGGTCCCCCAGGGCTGCTTTTCCGGCGGGCCGGTGAACTCGACGCCGCGCTTCACGAGTTGCTCGTAGCTGTAGTCGACGTCATCGCAGCCGAACGAGCCGTTGAAGAAGGTCCCGATGCGGTCCTCGTGCCCTTCCGGGGTGAAGAGCACGATGGCCGTCTGGGCGCCGGGGATGGTCAGCTCGATCCACCGCTGGTTGGGGCCCATAGGCTGGTCGGTGGCGACCTTGAACCCCATTGTCTCGGTCCAGAACGCCAGCGCGCGGTCCTGATCCCGCGTCGGGATACTCGCGAAGTTGAGCTTCTTGATCACGGCGGTCTCGTCCCTTGCATCGATAGCTTCCGGTTAAGGCCCCGCCTTGCCAAGGTGAAGCTACGTAGTGATTGCTATAGCAATGAAGACTAGACCCCATGTGCTGGACGGCTACGTCATCGACTCGCTGATGCGCGACCTGGTGGGCCACGACCGCCGCCCTTCGGCCTTCCTGGCCTACCTGACCATCGCGGTCGCGGCGGACGGCGGGCGCGCCTCGTTGAGCCTGGCGCAGCTGGCCGAACAGACCGGCCTGTCGAAGCGCGGCGTGCAGATCGCCGTGCGGCACCTCGCCGGGCGCGGCCTGATCAGGATCACCAAGGACGGGTTGACCGAGGCGCCGCGCTACGAGGCCCTGCGCCCCTGGCGGCGGGAGGCCGGGGGCTAGCGGCGGGGCGCGGGCGATCGCGGCTTTGCGGTCAACCTCTTGTTCATCATATTGCCGCCCACCTCGGCCATTGCCGTTTTGGGGAGAGCGCCATGCTGCCGGACTGGATCAACGCCACCATCATGGGCGTCGTCGAAGGCCTGACCGAGTTCATCCCGGTCTCGTCGACCGGCATGCTGCTCTTGACCAAGAAGCTGCTCGGCCTGCCCGACGGCTTCTGGGACACCTTCACGGTGCTGATCCAGCTCGGCGCGATCCTGGCGGTGGTGGTGCTCTACTTCCAGCGGCTGTGGAACGTGGTGCTGCGCATCCCGGGCGATCCGCAGGCCCGGCGGTTCGTGCTCAGCGTGCTGATAGCCTTCCTGCCGGCCGCCATCCTGGGCGCGCTGTTCCACGACTATATCAAGGCCATCCTGTTCGACAGCCCGACCGCCCAGTGCATCGCCCTGATCGTCGGCGGGGTGATCCTGCTGTTCATCGACCGGGTGGTCCCGGCGCCGACCCGCCACGACCCGATGAAGCTGCCGCTCGGCACGTCGCTGGCCATCGGGCTGTTCCAGTGCCTGGCGCTGATCCCGGGCACCTCGCGCTCGGGCGCCACCATCGTGGGCTCCATGCTGATGGGCGTGGAGAAGAAGGCGGCCGCGGAGTTCTCCTTCTTCCTGGCCATCCCGATCATGGCCGGCGCCTTCGTGCTGGACGCCTTCAAGAACCGCCACGAGCTGGCGACGGTGAAGGGCGAGATCCCGCTGATCGCGATCGGATTCGGGGTGTCGTTCGTGGTCGCCCTGGTGGTGATCCGGGCGATGCTGGCGATCCTCACCAAGCGCGGCCTGGCGCCGTTCGGCATCTTCCGCATCGCGGTCGGGGCGCTCGGCCTGGTGATGCTGTCGCGGGCCTAGGAGGGTCTAACCGCCCTCGCCGGTCGCCAGCCAGCGGGCGCATTCGGGACCCAGCTTCTCGATGGCCATGGCCTCGTAGGCGCGGCTCTCCTCTGGCGTCAGCACATCCTTCCAGCGGCCGTTGACGCCCTTGTTGATGAAGGTGTCGCCGCCGTTCTCCCAGGGGAAGCCGCCCATCGGGGCGTAGAGGTCGGCGTGGGCCTTCATGAAGTCGAAGCTGCAGTGCTCGACGATCTCCGGCCATTTGGCCTCAGGCACGTCGATGTCCAGGAAGGCGGCGATCTCGCGCGTCTGGCCGGGCAGGTCGGCCTTGAGCTTCGCGAAGTGCACCAGCTTGACGTTGGGCAGGTTGCGCAGCGCCCACCAGCTCGCGGTGTTCTCCCAGAACGGCCACATGGGATAGCCGTCCTGCTCGAGCCAGGTCTTGAAGTAGCTGCGGATGTCGGGGTCGGGCCGGGGCAGGGGCGGGCCGACGCGTCCCGGCGTGTCGTTCAGGAGGGCGTAGGCCTCGTCCCTGAAGCCCGTGTGGTGGTTGTAGAAGCTCCAGACCACGTCGCGACCGTCGCGGGCCACGTAGAGGTACTTGGCCTTCGGCGACATGACCAGGGCGTCGGCCGGCAGGTGGGTCTTGAGGATGCGGCGGTGGGTCTGGGCGCGGACCTCTTCGCGCACCTCCGGCGGGATGATCCGCATGTCCCACCACGGCGAGATCGCATGGACCGGCACGGTGGGGTCGCCCTGGAAGACCAGCTGGGTGACGATCTGCTGGGTCCAGGTGGTGCCGGACTTGCCGTAGGTCGAGACGATGATGTCGTCGTCGCGGAACGCGAAATCGTTCCAGACCGTGGAATCCATGTGGTGGTTCTGAAACTCGCGGACCTTCCGCGGCCAGTTCGCAACCATGTCGCTCATACCCAAGCCTCCCTGACAGACTTGAGCATGTACTGGCGTTCCGCGGGTTTGGATGCGGCTAGACGGCCAGGGCGCGGTCTTCCTGGTCGGCGTACTGGCCGCCCTTGCGATAGCGGTAGAGGTAGGTGGGCAGCACCGCTTCCAGCGTGGTCGGCGTGATCCCGAGCTCGGCCAGGCCCGGATAGGCGCCGCAGACGACGTTGTCGCTGCGCAGCAGCGCCACCTGATCGGCGGTGATCGGCGGCGTCACGACGAAGGACCCGAGGTCGCCCAGGGCGCCCAGCACCTCGGCCGCGACGAAGGGGATGGGCAGCAGGAGGCGATGGCGGTCGATCTCCTGAAGCATCAGCTCCATCAGCTGGCGGAAGCTGAGGACGGCGGGGCCGCCCAGCTCGTAGGTCTGGCCGGCGGCCTCGGGGCGGGTGACGGCGTAGGTCACGGCGCGGGCCACGTCGCCCGCGAACACCGGCTGGAAGCGGGTGTGGCCGCCGCCGATCAGCGGCAGGAAGGGGCTGACCTGGGCCATGGCGGCGAACTTGTTGAAGAAGCGATCTTCAGCGCCGAACACGATGGAGGGCCGCACGATCACCGCGTCGGCGTAGATCTCGCGCGCCGCGACCTCGCCCTCGGCCTTGGTGCGGGCGTACTTCGAGGCGGCGTCGAGATCGGCGCCCAGGGCCGACATCTGCACCAGGCGCTCAACGCCCTCGGCGCGGGCGGCGGCGGCGACGTTGCGGGCGCCCATGGCGTGGACGGCCTGGAAGCCCTGGCGGCCCTTCTCGTGCAGCAGGCCCACCAGGTTCAGCGCCGCGCTCGCCCCGTCCAGCGCCCGGCGGATGGAGGCCTCGTTGCGGATATTGGCCTGCACCACGTCGATCTGGCCCACGTCGCCGTGCAGGCGCATGGCGTAGGCGAGGTTGGGCTGGCGCACCGCCACCCGGATCCGCCATCCGGCCTTGGCCAGCTGGCGCACGGCCTGGCTGCCGATGAAGCCCGATCCGCCGAAGACGGTGACTAGATTCTGCATGGGTGCGCCGGGGCCGTTCCGCTGGGCTGAGGAGCATGGCGATAGACGATGCGGCCCAGCGCCGCAATGCGGTGTGCGCGCGCCGTCAGTGGCGCCGTTGACCGACGGGGGCGCGACCTTTAAGGAAGCCGGCTCGCGCGATCCGACGGGTCGGGCCCAGGTGGCGGAATTGGTAGACGCGCTGGCTTCAGGTGCCAGTGGCTTAACGGCCGTGAAGGTTCGAGTCCTTTCCTGGGCACCATCGGATGGCCGGCCATGTCCGCCGGCGCTTCCCCGCGAGCCCTCGCGCTCCCTATAGTGGGGGCCAGATCGCCCGGAGCGCGGAGCCGCCGTGACCACCTTCCTGCATGACGGAGACCTCCCCGAGGGCGCCCTGGCCGGCGCGAGCGCGGTGGCTGTCGATTCGGAGACCATGGGCCTGAGGCTCGGACGCGATCCGCTTTGCGTGGTGCAGCTGTCGGCGGGCGACGGGGATGCCCATGTGGTGCGGCTGTCGCGCCCCGGCTACGACGCGCCCAACCTGAAGCGGCTCCTGACCGACCCGGGCGTCCTGAAGCTGTTCCACTTCGGCCGCTTCGACATCGCCATGTTCCACCTGCACCTGGGCGTGGTCACCGGGCCGGTCTACTGCACCAAGATCGCCTCGAAGATCGCGCGCACCTACACCGATCGCCACGGGCTGAAGGACGTGGTCAAGGAGCTGTTGGGCGTCGACCTCTCCAAGGCGCAGCAGAGCTCCGACTGGGGCGCGGCCCAGCTCAGCGAGGACCAGGTCGCCTATGCCGCCTCCGACGTGCTGCACCTGCATGCGCTGAGGGCCCGGCTGGACGAGATGCTGGTCCGCGAGGGCCGCGACGGCCTGGCCCGCGCCTGTTTCGACTTCCTGCCGAACCGCGCCCTGCTGGACGTGGCGGGGTGGGAAGACATCGACATCTTCGCCCATAGCTGACCCGCCATGACCGCCCAGTCGGCCCCCACCGCCGCCGTCCTGCGAGGCCGCAACATCGAGCGGTGGCGCCGCCGCTCGCGGATCATCCGGGTGCTCAGGGTCGTCGGCCCCACGCTGATCGTGCTGATCCTGGCGGGGCTCGGCGCCTCGATCGCCTACAACGCCATGAAACCCACCGTCGAGCCGGCGCAGGAGGCGAACCAGCCGATCCGCCTGATCAACCCCCGCTTCGTGGGCCGCGACGCGCGCGGGCGGGCCTTCGTGGTCACCGCCGCCAGCGCCACCCGCGATCCGCAGGAATACCAGAAGGTCTATCTCGACCGCCCGGCCCTGGTGCTGGACGAGCAGGGCTCCGACCCGACGCGGATCGTGTCCGCCAAGGGCGTCTTCCATGAGCAGACCGGAAAGCTGGAGCTGAGCGGCGGGCTGCGCATGTCATCCTCCCAGGGCACCCTGGAGACCGCCGAATCGAAGTTCGACACCAAGACCGGAGACCTGGTCGGTTCAGGCCCGGTTCACGGGTCCGGGCCTCTTGGAGATATCGATGCGACGTCCTATGGCGTCTATGAAAAGGGCGACCACATGGTCTTCCAGGGCCGCGCCCACGCGCGGTTCTATCCGAAGAAGTAGCGCCCGCTGCGCGATCCTGCTGGAATGAGCCGATGAAGAGCCTGCTGACCACCCTGACCGCGACGCTCGCGCTGGGCCTCGCCGCCGCCGCCGGGCCGGTGGCCGCCCAGCTGTCGCAGAACAACAAGGCGCCGGTGGACGTGACGGGCGACCACAACGACGTCTTCAACGAGCAGTGCCTCTCGGTGTGGACCGGCAGCGTCGAGGCCCTGCAGGACAATGCGCGGCTGCGGACCGACACCCTGAAGATCTTCATGGCCAAGAAGGCCAAGGCCGGCAGCGCCAGCGGCGCGTGCGGCGACCTCGATCGCATCGAGGCGCTGGGTTCGGTCTATTACATGACGCCCGAGCAGCGGGTGCATGGCAACGCCGCGGTCTATGAGGCGCAAAGCACCACCTTGACGGTCACCGGCGACGTCACGGCCGTGCGCGACAAGAACGTGATGCGCGGCGAGCGCATGGTGATCAACACCCAGACCGGCGAAGGCCACATGGTCGGCGTCAACACCGGCCGCAACCAGCCCAACCGCGTGCGCGGCGTCTTCTATCCCAACCAGTCGGACAACCCGGACGCTGGCGCGGCCAAGCCGGCCGCCGGCAAGCCTCGGTGATCCCTTGAAGCAGGACCGCCTCGCAAGCCTGCCCGGCCTCGCGGGCGAGGGCCTGGTCGTCGACAACGTCGGCAAGTCGTTCCGCGGCCGCAGCGTGGTCAAGGGCGTCTCGCTGCGCCTGCGCCGCGGCGAGGTGGCGGGCCTGCTCGGCCCGAACGGGGCGGGCAAGACCACCTGTTTCTACATGATCACCGGCCTGATCCCGGCCGACTACGGCGCGATCTACCTCGACGGGGAGAACATCACCGAGCTGCCCATGTACCAGCGCGCCCGGATGGGGGTCGGCTATCTGCCGCAGGAGACCTCGATCTTCCGCGGCATGACGGTGGGCGAGAACGTGATGGCGGTGGTCGAGCTGCGCGAGCGCGACCGCAAGAAGGCGCGCACCCTGGTCACCGAGCTCCTGGAAGAGCTGCACATCGAGCACCTGCGCAACGCGCCGGCCAATTCGCTGTCGGGCGGCGAGCGGCGGCGGGTGGAGATCGCCCGCGCCCTGGCGTCCGAGCCGGCGTTCATGCTGCTGGACGAACCCTTCGCCGGGATCGATCCCCTGGCCATCGCCGACATCCGCGAGGTGATCACCTATCTGAAGGCGCGCGGCATCGGCATCCTGATCACCGACCACAATGTGCGCGAGACGCTGGACATCATCGACCGCGCCTCGATCATCCACGCCGGGGAGGTGCTGTTCGAGGGCCGTCCCGACGAGATCGTCGACGACCCGGAAGTGCGCCGGGTCTATCTGGGCGACCGCTTCACCTGACGACCGAGCTGATGGCCGAGATGACGACGATCGCCCGACGAACCCTGCTCCTCGCCGCCGTCGCGGCCGTCATGGCGGGGCCCGCGTCCGCGGCCGACAAGCTGGTCGACCTGAAGAAGGCGTTCCCCTACCTGGAGACCTTCCTGAAGCTGCCGGCCGCCGAGCGCAGCCATTTCACCCCGAGCTATGTCTTCCGCCAGGACGGCCGGCCCGTCACCTTGGCCATGTGGATCGTCGAGGGCGGGATGCGCACGCCCCTGACCCTGGTCGAGGGCCGCGTCCAGCGGCTGCCGACGCTCGCCCAGCTGGAGGGCGCCAAGCTGCTGATCGCGACGGACCAGAAGGTGACGTTCAACGTGGTGATGGACGTCGTGCCCACGGCCCCGCCCGCCGCCGAGATGGACGCCCGCGACCTGGCTGTCGCGGTGGTCCAGGCCGCGGCTGGGGTGCGCAAGGTCGCCGGGCCGATGGCTTTCATGGCCCCCAAGATCACCGAGGCCTTGTTCCACGGCGCCAGCGGCGGCGAGGTGCGTTTCGCCGATGGACGCCGCGCGCCGCTGCCGCTGGAAAAGGGCGTGCCGGTGTTCAACCCCGCGAAGACGCAAGGCGCCGTGGCCGTGCGCTTTGCGAGGCCGCCCGCCTGGGTCGAACTGAACTAGCTCATTCCGCCGCGGCCTTGTGCGCGGCGCGCATGCGTTCGCCCTCGGCCATGGCGTGCTTGTGCCACTTCGCCCTGAGGCTTGCGGGACGGTCGGGATAGCGGTCGTCGAGGAATTCGACGGTGGCGACCCGGTCGGTGCGGAAGCTGCGGAAGTCCTGGCGCAGCTCGCACCAGGTCATCAACAGGCGCACGGCCTCGTGGTAGCCGATGGCGAAGGGCCAGACGATGCGCTCGGTCTCCCGCTCCTGCTCGTCGCGATAGACCAGGCGGATCTTGCGGCCGGTGTGGATCGCGCGGCGCGCGGCGCCCATGTCGAGCCGGTCCGGCATGCTGCGGTAGTTGGGCACGGCGCGGGTGGCGGGCTCCAGCACCAGGGGGCGCAGGCGCTCCGGCACCGTCGCGCCGATCTTTGCGATCAGGTCCTGGGCGGCGCGAGCCAGTTCCGGATCGCCGCGGCTGGCGACCCATTGGGCGCCCAGGACGGCGGCCTCCACCTCCGGCTGGGTCAGCATCAGGGGCGGCAGGTCGAAGCCGTTGTCCAGCACGTAGCCGACCCCAGCCTCGCCGCGGATCGGCACCCGCTGTGCCGCGAGGTCGGCGATGTCGCGATAGACCGTGCGCTTGGACGTCTCCAGTTCGCCGGCGATCACCTCGGCGGTCACCGGCCCCCGGTGGCGCCGCAGGATCTGGATGATCTGGAACAGGCGGTCGGCGCGTCGCATGGTTTGGTCCCCTGCTGACACAATGCTGCCAGGAGGGGTTCGGCGCAAGCGGTGGTAAGCTGGGCCATGAGCGGGCGCGAGGCGAGCGCGGCGGGACGGGACGGCGACGGGCTCGCCGCGTCGCTGCGCGGGTTCGGCCCTCTCGGGCTGCTGGGGATCGTGGTGGTCATGCTGCCCGGCGGCCTGGTGGCGCCCGGCTTCTACACGATCCCGATCAGCGGGCTCCTGGTGCTGGCCTGGGCGGCGGCGTCGCGGACGCCGCTGAGCGAGCTGGGCTTCGCCAGGCCGAAGAGCTGGGCCGGCGTTCTGGCGCTCGGCGTGCTCGCGGGCGTGACCCTGAAGCTCGTCATGAAGGCGGCGGTCATGCCACTGCTCGGCGCGGATCCGGTGAACCAGGCCTACCACGTGCTGGCCCACAACCCCGCGGCGCTGCCGGGCGCGATCTTCAGCATGATCGTCGGCGCGGGGTTCGGCGAGGAGACGACCTTCCGCGGCTTCGGTTTCGAGCGGTTGGGAAAGCTGCTCGGCCTGCGCCCCGCCGCCAGGGCGGTCGCCGTGCTCGTCACTTCCGCCGCGTTCGCGGCGGGGCACTATGCGAACCAGGGCCTCGCCGGCGTCGAGCAGGCCGCGATCACCGGCCTCGTGTTCGGGACCCTGTTCGCGCTCACCGGCCGGCTCTGGCTGTCGATGATCGCCCACGCGGCCTTCGACCTGACGGCGCTGGCGATGATCTATTTCGACGTCGAGCGCCTGGTCGCGAAATCGCTGCTCGGCTGAAAAGCCGCCGCGGTTAACCAATCGGTGTGGGTTCGCCCTCTAGCCTCGCCGAGCAAGAAACAGGCCAGAGGGGACTTCCTTGGCGCTCAGCGCGCGGCTCGAGATCAGACAGGGGCAGGGGCTCGTCATCACGCCCCAGCTGCAGCAGGCGATCAAGCTGCTGCAGCTGTCGAACCTGGAGCTGGAAGCCTTCGTCGAGGCGGAGCTGGAGCGCAACCCGCTGCTGCAGCGCGACGAGCCGGAGGAGCCGGCCGCCGAGCCGCCGCCCGACGCGGTGGCGACCGAGGTCTCCGACGCGGCCGAGGCCGCCGCCGACATGGATGTCACCCACGACGAGGCCTCGCCCGGCGAGCACGCCACGGGTGACGCCCCGGAAGCGCCGGGCGCCGCCGACGCCGGCGGCTCGGTGGACTGGTCCAAGGCCGGCAAGGGCGGGTTCGACGGCGACCTCGACGGGCTGGAGGACAGCCTGAGCCGCGAGAAGACCCTGGCCGAGCACCTGCACGACCAGCTGGCGGTGGCCGGGCTGACGCCGAAGCAGATGGCGGTCGCCACCGTGCTGATCGATTCCGTCGACGAGGGCGGCTATCTGCGCATCGACCTCGGCGAGATCGCCGAGCGCCTGGGCTGCGACCTGGCGCTGGTGGAAGAGGTGCTGGGCGTGATCCACGGCTTCGAGCCGACCGGCGTCGGGGCTCGCGACCTGCGCGAATGCCTGATGCTGCAGCTGGTGGAGCGCGACCGCTTCGATCCGGCCATGGCCGCCCTGCTGGACAACCTGCAACTGCTCGCCAAGCGCGACATGACCGCGCTCAAGCGCGCCTGCGGGGTCGATGACGAGGACCTGCGCGAGATGGTGGCCGAGCTGAAGGCGCTGACGCCCAGGCCCGGCGCGGCGTTCGGCGGCGAGCCCTCCCAGCCGGTGGCGCCGGACGTATTCGTGAAGGAGGGCCTGGGCGGCGTCTGGCACGTGGAGCTGAACTCCGACACCCTGCCGCGCCTGCTGGTCGACCAGCGCTACCACGCCCAGGTGTCGAAGGCGGCCCGCTCCGATCAGGAGAAGGCCTTCGTGGCCGACTGCATGGCCCAGGCTAACTGGCTGGTGAAGAGCCTCGACCAGCGGGCCCGCACCATCCTGAAGGTCTCCTCCGAGATCGTGCGCCAGCAGGACGCCTTCCTGGCCTTCGGGGTCGAGCACCTGCGGCCGCTGAACCTGAAGACCGTGGCCGAGGCGATCGGCATGCACGAGTCGACGGTCAGCCGGGTGACCTCCAACAAATATATCGCCACGTCGCGGGGGCTGTTCGAGCTGAAGTTCTTCTTCACCTCGGCGATCCAGGCGACCGAGGGCGGCGAGGCGCACTCCGCCGAGAGCGTTCGCCACAAGATCCGCCTGCTGATCGAGGCCGAGGCCCGCGAGGAGGACGTCCACTCCGACGACCGGATCGTGGAAATCCTCAAGGAGGCCGGCGTCGACATCGCCCGGCGCACGGTCGCCAAGTACCGCGAGGCGATGCGCATCCCCTCGTCGGTGGAGCGGCGGCGCATGCTCAAGGCTGCGGTTTAGGCACGCACTTAAGCGTGTTCGGAAACGCCAAGCGGGACCGTTGACACCATCGGCGCCGCGGCGCGTTGATCACTCCATGCAAGTCCAAGTCACCGGCAAGCACGTCGACGTCGGCGAGGCCCTGCGCACGCGGGTCTCCGACGAAATCTCCAACAGCATCGAGAAGTATTTCGACCGCGGCGGCGGGGCCGACGTGGTGGTCACCAAGGAGGGCAACGCCTTCAAGGTCGACTGCGCGGTCACGCTGGCCAGCGGGGCCCAGCTCACCACCCACGGGGTGGGCGGCGACGCCCACATGGCCTTCGACGCCGCCCTGCAGAAGATGGAGACCCGGGTCCGCCGCTACTCGCGGCGCCTGAAAGATCACCATCTGCAGGCCCAGGCCCGGCAGGCGGAAACCGCGGCCTATTTCATCCTGCAACCCGTCGAGGACGAGGACGACTCGCTGGAGGACGGGGAGGAGATGAGCTTCCCGGAGCCGGTGGTGATCGCCGAGACCGAGAAGCCGATCCGCACCATGACCGTTGCGATGGCGGTCATGGAGCTGGACGTGACCGAATCTCAAACAATCGTGTTCCGAAACGCGGCGCATGGCGGATTTTCGGTGGTATATCGCCGGCCCGACGGAAATATCGGTTGGATCGACCCTGAACGCAGCCGCGCTGAGGGGGACGGGGCCAAGGGAACCACTGCGTCGCACTAGACGCTTGGGAGGCTCCGTTCTAAACGACCCCGCCCCGATGGGCAGGGCCCAGGTTGTGAGCTTTCGTTGACACAGATGAACATCGGCGACCTCGTGGACCGCAGCGCGATCTCCCTGCGGGTGAGCGCCGCCAACAAGCGCCAGGCCCTGGCGGTGATTTCCGAGATCGCCGCCCGCAACTTCGGCCTCGACGTCGGCGAGGTGCTGGACGCGCTCACCGAGCGCGAGCTGGCCGGCTCGACGGGTGTTGGCCATGGCGTGGCCGCCCCGCACGCCCGTATCGAGGGCCTGCAGCGCATGCGCACCGTCTTCGTGCGCCTGGAGCATCCGGTGGAGTTCGACGCGGTGGACGACCAGCCGGTCGACCTGCTGTTCGCCCTGTTCGCGCCCAAGGACGCCGGCGCGGAGCACCTGAGGGCCTTGGCCCGGGTGTCACGCCTGCTGCGCCAGGCCTCGGTGCGCGAGCGCCTGCGCCAGGCCCGCACGGCCGACGCCATCCACGCCATCCTGGTCCAGGAAAGCGAAGCGGCGCGCCCGAGCGCGGCCTAGGGCCTCCCAACGCGTGTCATCCCGGTTTCAGCCGCAGGCTGGAGACCGGGACCCCCTGCGCCGGATGGCGGAGGCGGATCTGCGGCGGCGAAGCCTTCGATTCAGTTTTCAGGGATCAGGCGATGAGGGTCCCGGTCTTTCGCGTGCGGCGAAAACCGGGATGACATCCCCTGGATGCGGCTAGTGGACCGAAACCGGCGCCAGTTCGTGGGCCAGGGCCGCGGCGACCGCGGAGTCGCGGTCGGTGAGGACGGCGAGGCGTTCGCCGTCGGCGCGGTGGACGGCATAGAGCGTCTGATTGGGATCGAGCTCGATCCCCTGGATCTGGGCCGAGGGGGTGCTCGCGATGATCTCGGCGGCCTTCACGGGCCGCACATAGACCAGCTGCGGGGCGCCAAGGGCCGCGAACGCTTCGGATGTCAAAACAGGTGTCATAAGACCACCTCCGGGAAACTGAACGCTTCGAATGGTCGCCGGTTCAGCCGGCCATCCTAGGCTCACCAGGCGCCGGACCATCCGGCGCCTCTATCTGCCGCCTGCGCCGCCTAGCTGGCGGAGCGGATCGGCACCTTCACAATTCGCTTCTCCGGCTCGGGCCGGGCGAGGTCGATGTGGAGCAGGCCATGCTCCAGGGTCGCCCCATCCACCGCCATGCCGTCGGCCAGGACGAAGGTCCGGATGAACCCCCGCGCGGCGATGCCACGGTGCAGATAGGCCTCCTCGGGCTTGGTCCCGGCGTCGCGTTTGCCGGCGACCACCAGCTGGCGATCCTCGACGCTCACCTCCAGCTGGTCGGGCGAGAAGCCCGCGACGGCCAAGGTGATGCGAATGCCCCCGTCGCCGCGGTCCTCCACATTGTAGGGGGGATAGCTTTCGGCGGCCGCCTTGGCGGCGCGCTCGACCAGGGCGCGGGTGTGCTCGAAGCCCAGAAGGAAGGGGCTGTCGAAGAGAATCGACCGGTTCATCGCCTTTCAGAGTCCTCGCAGTGAAGCGACTCTCCGGGCGGGCCGCCCGGCAGCGGCGCGGCTCGTCCGGACAAGCTTGATGTGGGGGCGGCGGGGCGCCTTTTCAATGCGCCGGCCGAGTGCCCGCGCGGTCGAGACGCAGGTTTCCTCGCTTGACGCGGGGACAGATGCGCGGCTGGTTTGCATCCGCGACGCGCGCCCGCCGCGTCGACCAGCCATGGACCCTTTCCCGTGCGTTCAATTCTTCGTTTCTTCGACCGCAACCGCGGCGACACCCTGGTGGCCGAGCGGCCTGTCCCGGATTCGACCGGGGTCACGCTGGGCGCGGCGGCGGCCGCCGAGAGCGTGCCGACCTCGGGGTTGATCGTCGTCGAGACGACGCTGCAGGCCGCCGAGGCGCGCCAGGCGACGCTGCGGGTGTTCCTGGGCGAGGCGGCCAAGCCCGCCTTCGAGAAGACCGTCCAGCTGACCGCCGAGCCGCAGCAGGGCTGGCTGGCGGTGCACGGCCACCTGCTCGGCAACGGTCCGGCCAGGCTGCGGCTGGAGCTGAGCGACGCCGGCGGTCCGCTCGCGGAGCGCACGCTGACGGTGAAGGCGCGCAACGAGGGTCCGCTGGCCGAGGCGACGCGCGACAGCCTCAAGCGCACCGGCGTGCCCGCGGTGATCGATCTGTGCGACGCCGGCCTCTACGACTACGACGACCCGGGGCTGAAGGCCTGGTACGACCGCGCCCCCGCCGAGATCGAGGCGCACCTGGCGCACCTCAAGGCGAGCGGCGCGGCCAACGACGCCGAGATCGCCGCGCTTCGCCAGTTCACCGAGGAGGGCTACCTCGTCCTGCCCGACGTGATCGACCAGCCCCTGCTCGGGCGGCTGAACGCCGCCCTGGACGATGCCGTCGAGAAGAAGATCGAGGGCTATGAGTGGGGTGTGAGCCAAAGGCTGCACAACCTGCACAACCAATATCCGGCGATCCGCGAGCTGTGGCTGCACCCGACCGTGCTGCGGATGCTGACGCTGATCTTCGAGGCGCCCGCCCGGCCCTGCCAGTCGCTGACCTATGTGTTCGGTTCCGAGCAGCAGTACCACCAGGACACCATCCACCTGACGCCGTTCCCGGCCGGGCGGATGTGCGGCGTGTGGTCGGCCCTGGAGGACGTGCAGCCCGATTCGGGCGAGCTCGTCGTCTTCCCGAAGAGCCACCGGCTGCCGCGCGTCTATATGAAGGACGCCGACCTGGCCAAGGTGACCGGCGACTGGACCGAGTTCGGCGAGAAGGTGGTGGCGGTGTGGACGTCCCTGCTGGAGAGCGGCAAGTTCACGCGCGAGATCTATCGCCCCAAGGCGGGCACGGTGCTGATCTGGCACGAGAACCTGATGCACGCCGGCTCGATGCGGCTCGACCGCGAGAAGTCGCGGCGCTCGATCGTCGGCCACTATTTCGCGGAAGGGGCGGTGGTCTACTACGACTCCAGCGGCATGCCGGGAGTCCTTTACGAGGGCGAGCTCACGGCCTAGGTCGCGGGCCATGCCCCTCGAGTTCATCGCGGCCGGAACCGTCCTGGAGATCGAGAGCGAGCCGCTCGGCCCGGTCGAGGTGCGCGGCCGCGGCAACCGCATCCGCATCGGCCGCAACGTCCGGCTGGGCGCCTCGATCTGGATCCGCGGCGACGACTCGATCCTGGAGATCGGCGACGACTGCGATATCGGCGGCATGATCCATGTGGTGCGCGGCGGGGCGGTGATCCGCATCGGCCGCGGCACCACCGCCACGGGCCTGGGCATCGCCACCCACGAGCCCGGCGAGATCACCATCGGCGAAGGCTGCATGTTGTCCGAAGAGGTTCATATGGACGTCAGCGACGTCCATCCGATCTACGACGTCCGGACCGGCGAGCGGGTCAATCCGCCCAAGCCGATCGTGCTCGGCGACCGGGTGTGGCTGGGCACGCGGGTGCTGGTGATGAAGGGCGCGGAGATCGGCGACGGCGCGATCGTCGGCGCGGGGTCCATCGTGGTCGGCAAGCTGCCGGCCGGCTGCATCGCCGCCGGCTCGCCGGCCAAGCCGCTGCGCGAGGGCGTGGTCTGGCGACGCGACTTCAACGAGCCGCCCCCGCCGGCGCAGGAGGCCGGCGCCTCGGGCGCCGCGCAGGCCTTGCCCGTGGCCTTCCAGCCGCAGACCGTCTCCCCGTTCCCCGGCAAGCCGCCGGCGGCGGTGACGGGCAGCGAGGTGTCGCGCGACGAACTCATGGGCAGGCGGTTGGAGGACCTGAAGCCCGGCCCCTCGGACGGCCTCCCGCGCCGCTTCGACTACAGCCCGGCCTATCTGGACAGGGCCGGCGCGGCCTTCGATCCGCTGAACAACCCGCACGCCGCGACCCCGGCGTCCGAGCCGATCGATCTGCGCGGCTTCGCCTTCGACGGGCCGGGGCGCAAGCTGGCCAGGGGCGTCGACCTGGTGGTGGACGGCGTCGCCTACGAGGCGCGCTACGGCCTGCGGCGCGACGACGTCGCCAAGTCCCAGAACGACGCCGAATTAACGGCTTGCGGATTTGTCCTGACCCTGGCCCCCCAGAGCCTGGCGCCAGGCAGCCATGCCGTGCGCGTGCGGGTGATCGCCGCCGACGGGGGCGGCTACTATGAAACCCCAGACCACCTCTTCGACGTCGCCGACGCCTAATTTCGCGCCGCGAAGGCCCAGAGCTTCGAGGCGCTGAACGTCAGGGCCGGGATCACCACCACGATCACCGCCAGCGTCGCGGGGAACGGCCAGCCCAGCCGGTTGGAGAGCAGCCAGGTGATCGCCAGGTTGGCGGCGAAGCCGCTCAGCGAGACCACCAGGAAACGCACGAACTGCGCCCCGTGCAGCGCCGGCCGTCCGAAGGTGAAGCGCGCATTGCCGAGGTAGGAGATGCCCACCGAGGCGAGGTAGCCGCAGGCGGTCGCGGCCACCGGGCTGGCGTGGCCCAGGTCGCGGGCGGCGAGCGAGACCAGGGCATGGACGGCGGTGGCCGCGAGGCCGACGACCAGGAAGGTCCCGCCCTGGCGGACGATCTCGCCGCGCGCCCCGCTCACGGCTTGCGCCGGGCGATCAGGAGGATCGAGACGCCGAACGGCAGGTCGGCCGCGGCCAGCAAGGCGCGCTCGGCCCCGAACACGGCCTTCAGGAGGCCGTTCAGCGGCCGGGCCGGCATGGTTTCGTCGCCGCCGGTCAGGCCCGCGGCGTTCTTGGCCAGGCGCACCGCGGCGATCGGCGGAAACAGCAGGGTGTTGAAGTGGCTGGCGCGGCGCACCTCGAGCCCGGCATTCTCGAATAACCGCCGGTAGGCGGCCATGGCGTAGCGGCGCTTGTGGTGGTGGGCGGCGTCGTGGTCGCTCCACATCCAGGCGTTGGCCGGCACGGTGGTGATCATGTAGCCGCCGGGCTTGAGGTATTGGCCCAGCCGCGCCACCGCGCCGGCGTCGTCGGGCACGTGCTCGATCACGTCGAAGGCGGCGACCAGGTCGAAGGCCTTGCCGAAGTCCGGGGCCGACTGGGGCAGCAGGCCCGAGCGCACATCGGCGCCGGAGTGTTCGGCGGCGTAGGCGCGCGAGGCGTCGTCCGGCTCGATGGCGCAGACCTCGCCGAACCGCTGCAGCATGGCGAGGTTGCCGCCGGGGCCGCAGCCGGCCTCGAGGATCTGGGCGGGCCGGGGCAACGGCAGGCGGGCGATCTGATGGCTGAGGATCGCGCGGCGCGCGGCGAACCACCAATGGTCCTGCTGCAGCACCCGCATCTGGTCGTAGATGGCGCGTTCCATGGGTCTCTTAGGCGTCGAAGCCGATGCGGTCCTTGACCAGGTAGGTCGGCCGGCCCTTCACCTCCTGGTACATCCGCCCGATGTATTCGCCCATCACGCCGAGTGCGATCATCTGCAGGGCGAAGCCGAACAGCAGGGCGACCATCAGCGAGGCGTAGCCGGGCACGTCGCGCCCGACGATCAGCACGCGGACGATCAGGCCGACGCCGGTGATCAGCGCCGCGATCGCCGCCCCGATGCCGACCAGGGTCCAGATGCGCAGGGGCACGGTGGTGAAGGCGGTCACCCCGTCGACGGCGAAGCGGAACAGCTTGCGGTAGCCCCAGGCGGTCTCGCCGGCCAGGCGCGCGGGGCGCACATAGGCCACGCCGACCTGTTTGAAGCCCACCCAGGCGAACAGGCCCTTCATGAAGCGGTTGCGCTCCGGCAGGCGGTTCAGCGCCTCGACCACGCAGCGGTCCATCAGCCGGAAATCGCCGGTGGAGGCCGGGATCGGATAGTCGGAGACGCTGTTGAACAGCCGGTAGAACAGGTCGGCGGTAGTGCGCTTCAGGGGCGTGTCGCTGCTGCGGTCGGAGCGGACGCCGTAGACCACGTCATAGCCCTGTTCCCACAGCGTCACGAACTCGGCGATCAGCTCGGGGGGGTCCTGCAGGTCGGCGTCCAGCGGCACGATCATCTGGCCGGTGGCGGCCTCGAGGCCGGCGGTGAGCGCCGCCTCCTTGCCGAAGTTGCGCGACAGCGAGATGGCGCGGATGCGGGCGTCGGTCGCGGCCCGGAGGCGGAGCCGCTCGAGGGTGTCGTCGCGGCTGCCGTCGTCGATGCAGATGATCTCCAGGGCGAGCTTGAGCCCGCCCACGGTGGCGTCGAGGCGCTCGAACAGGGCGTCCAGCACCGGCGCCTCGTTGTGCATGGGAATGATCAGGCTCAGCCGCTTGCCGCGGCGCGAGCGCTGGCCCGCCGGCGCGGTCTTCGTCGCGGCCGCGCGTCGCCGGGCGCGGCCTGTGCGCGTGGTGTCCGTCATCTGGCCTCTTCCCCGACCTGCCGCGGCGCCGCTCAGGCCGGGCGGCGCAGCAGGTAGGCGGTCTGACCGTAGATCACGCCGATCTGCTCGGCCACCGGCATGCCGGCCTCGGCGCACATCTGGCGGAAGTAGCGGTCGGAGATGTCGATGCGCACCTCATCGCCCTCGAAGCGGCCGTTCTTGGGCTTGTCATGGATCGAGATGATCGCCTGGCCGCCCGGCTTGGCGATCCGGCAGATCTCCGCCAGGTAGTGCCGCGCGTCATCCTCGAGGAGGTGGGTGAACAGCGACCCGCAGACGGTCATGTCCACCTCCTGGTCCTCCAGAGGCAGGACGTATTCCGACGACTTGATCTTGCCGTTCGGATTGTAGACCTCCGAATGGCCGTCGAAGTGGACGAACTCGAAGCGGTCGCGATAGGGCGCGAACACCTTCTGGCACCAGCGGATCGAGGGGGCGAACAGGTCGATGCCGACGTAGGTCACCCCGGGGATGACGTAGAACCAGCGGGCGAGCTTGGCGCAGCCGCAGCCGATGTCGACGATCCGGGCGTCCCTGGGCAGGTAGTGGGCGACCATCTGCGACCAGGCCTCGCCGATGGCGAAGAAGGCCGCCAGGTCGGCGGTGGCGGCGGCCTCGCGCAGCACCTCGTTGGGGATCGGCAGGGAATGCGGCTGCGGCGGATAGATCTGCTCGTCGATGGTGTGCAGCGCCTCGAGCGGCACGTCGCGCCACATCACATTGGTGGTCACCGGCGGCTCCTTGCCGTTGCCGAACACTATTGGACCGTGAAGTTGATGACCGGAGACTGGTAGTAGCCGGTCCCGTCGGCGGTCACGACGCGCACGACCACCTGGTGTTTGCCGGGCTTCAGGGCGCCGGGCGGCAGCACCGCCTTGTAGCCGCTGGCCCCCAGCGCCGGGACCTTGTTGGCCGAGGCCACGTCCGGGCGCGGCGAGCCGTAGGCGGTGCCGAACAAGCGGCCGTCGATGTCCAGGTCGACACCCTTGGCCGGCGCCTTGGCCACGCCGTCGAAGCCGAAGCCGGTCATCTCCAGCGGCACATTGCCCGAGAGGGTGGCGGGGTTCTTCAGCGGGTCGTGGGCCTCGTTGATCCGGTCGAGATAGAAGGCCGGGAACTCCGGCCGCAGCGTCAGCCCCGCGGAGATCGGGGCCTGGGCGGGCGCGCCGGGCAGGGTGTCGGGGGCCGCCGCGACGCCCGGGGCGCGCAACGGTCCGCTGTTGTCGGCGGCCGTGTCGCGGGCCTTGGGCTGGTTGCAGGCGGTGAGGAGGCCGAGCACGAAGAGGGCGACGAAGGCGGTGGAGGTGCGCATGATCAGGTTCCTGGAGGATTCGGCTCTCGATAGCCTTCCCGCCGGGCTTTCCGCAACGGCCCTGAAACGGAGAAGGCCCGCCGGGGTGTCCGGCGGGCCTTCATGGTGGAGCTAAGCGGAGTCGAACCGCTGACCTCTTGAATGCCATTCAAGCGCTCTACCAGCTGAGCTATAGCCCCAGGGTGGTCTCTGGGTTGGTCTCCGGGTGGTCGCCCCGCAGGGGCGGGCCCCGCGGGAGGCGCGGAACCTATTCAAACACCTCGGCCCGATCAAGACCGGCCCGACGCGTTTTTTTGGCAGGCGAATTTCGTCGCGCCGCCCGCCGGGGCAAGATTCTGGCGCCCTATTCGTCGTCGCCGGGCACCTCGATCTCGGAATCGTCGAAGTCGTCGTCCTCCTCCTCCAGGAAGGGCACGTCGGCGTCGTCCTCGACCTCTTCCTCGTCGGTGAACTCGCCGAGGTCCTCGCTGACCGGACTGACCACGGGGTCGACAGTGTCGTCCTCGTCTTCGTCGCTGGCGATCGGCGGATCGTCCACCACGGCGTCCAGCTCGGGGGTGACGACCTCCTCTTCCTCTTCCTCGTCCGCCTCGGCGGCTTCGGCGACCTGATCCTCGCGCTCGTCATCGGGCTCGGGTTCGGGGGTCACGACGCGGGCTCGCACCCGGCGATTGCGGATCGCCTCGTCAGGATCGAACTCGGTCCCGCACTTCGGGCAATGAGCCGGTCGCTTGGTGAGGTCGTAGAATTTCGCTTGGCAGTTGGGGCAAATCTGTTTTGCGCCCAGCTCGGGATTGGCCAATGTGAGCTTGCCTCTGAGGTGTCAGGTGAGGTGGCGGGTGTCGCGGAAGGCGGGCTCCCTTGCCATGGGCGAACGCGACTGTCAAAAGCAATCCCCCTCGTGAATTCCGAAGCCTGCGGGAGGCTCGTTTTCGACCGATGACGGCGGCCCTACTGACCGCCAGCCGCGCCGGCCCCCTCGCGGGGCGCGTGCGGGCTCCGGGGGACAAGTCCATCTCCCACCGCGCCCTGATCCTGGGCGCGCTGGCGACCGGCGAAACCAGCATCGAAGGCCTGCTCGAAGGTGAGGACGTGCTGCGCACGGCCGACGCCATGCGCGCTTTCGGCGCCGAGGTCGTGCGCATCGCCGACGGGCGCTGGCGGGTGGTGGGCCGCGGGCGGCTCGCCGAGCCCGCCGACGTGGTCGATTGCGGCAACTCCGGCACCGGCGTGCGGCTGATCCTGGGGGCCGCAGCGGGATTCCCGATCTCGGCGACCTTCACCGGGGACGAGTCCCTGCGCGGCCGTCCCATGCGCCGCGTGCTCAAGCCGCTGGGCGAAATGGGCGCGACCTGGACGGCCAGCGCCGGCGAGCGGCTGCCGCTCACCCTGCACGGCGGGGGGCTGAGGCGCATCGCCTATCGCCTGCCGGAGCCCTCGGCCCAGGTGAAATCGGCCGTGCTGCTGGCCGGGCTGCAGGCGGCCGGCGGGGCCGAGGTCATCGAGCCGCAGGCCACGCGCGACCACACCGAGCGGATGCTGCGGGCGTTCGGGGCCACGGTGGCGGTGAGCGACGACGGGGCGGGGCGGCGGATCGTGCTGCCGGGCGGGCAGACGCTGACGGGGACCGCGGTGCGCGTCCCGGGCGATCCGTCCTCGGCGGCCTTCCCGATCGTGGCGGCGCTGATCACGCCCGGCTCGGAGGTGACGGTGGAGGGCGTGCTGCTCAATCCGCTGCGCACCGGCCTGTTCGGGACCCTGAAGGAGATGGGCGCCGACCTGACCGTCGCGAACCTGCGCGACGAAGGCGGCGAGCCGGTGGGCGACCTCACCGCGCGGCATTCGCGCCTGCGGGGCGTGACGGTCCCGCCGGAGCGGGCGCCCTCGATGATCGACGAATATCCGATCCTCGGCGTGGCGGCGGCCTTCGCCGAGGGCGCGACGGTGATGCGCGGCCTGGCGGAGCTGCGGGTCAAGGAGAGCGACCGGCTGGCGCTGATGGCGGCCGGCCTCGCCGCCTGCGGCGTGGGCGTCGAGGAGGAGCCGGAGGGGATGACGGTGATCGGGTCGCGCAGGGCCAATCATGGGGTGGCCGGCGGGGCGCGGGTGACGACCCACGGCGACCACCGCATCGCCATGAGCCACCTGGTGCTGGGCTTGGCCAGCGAAGCGCCCGTGGCCGTGGACCAGCCGGGCATGATCGCCACCAGCTTCCCGGGCTTCGAGGCGCTGATGCGCAGCCTGGGCGGGGAGATCGGGAGTTGAAAGGTCCCTTCGTCATCGCGGTGGACGGGCCGGCGGCCTCGGGCAAGGGGACCATCGCCACCGGGCTCGGAAAGGCGTTCGACCTGCCGGTGCTCGACACCGGCCTGCTCTATCGGGCGGTGGGGGTGCTGACGGCGCGGGCCGGCGGGCTGGGGGATCCGGAGACCTGCGCCGCGGCGGCGGCGACGCTGACCGCCGACCAGCTGAGCGACCCGGCGCTGCGGACCCGCGAGGCGGGCGAGCTTGCCAGCCAGGTGGCGGTGCATCCCCATGTGCGCAGCGCGCTCCTGGAATTCCAGCGCACCTTCGCCAGCCAGGAGCAGGGCTCGGTCCTCGACGGACGCGACATCGGCACGGTGATCTGCCCGCAGGCGCCTGCCAAGCTCTACGTCACGGCCTCGCCGCAGGTGCGGGCGCAACGGCGGTGGCGACAGCTCAAGGCCCAAGGCGAGCCGGTGAGCCTGGACGAGGTGCTCGCCGACATCCATATTCGCGACGCCCGCGACGGCGGCCGCGACGACGCGCCCATGCGGCCCGCGCCTGACGCGGTGTTGCTCGACACTTCCGAAATGACTATAGAGCAGGCCGCCGATGCGGCCCGCCGCATCGTCGAGGCGGCGCGCGCCCGTTGGGATGGGTCCTAGGACTATTCCCGGCTTGGCAAATCCAACCGCGCCTCACCCTCGGACGGCTGCGGGCAGAATGAACCGGTGCGGGTATTCCCGCGCCACTCGGTCCAACCCCTAACCGATGTGGGGAAATCCGTCCGACTGCGGATGCAGCGCGGACCCCTGCGTCATTGAAGAGATGAAGTGAACATGGCTGACGATATGAGCCTCAATCCCTCCCGCGACGATTTCTCCGCCCTGCTCGAGGAATCCCTCGGCGGACGCGACCTGATGGAGGGCCAGGTGGTCCACGGCAAGGTGGTGGCCATCGAGAAGGACTTCGCGATCATCGACGTCGGTCTGAAGACCGAAGGCCGCGTCTCCCTGAAGGAATTCAGCGACGAGAACGGCCAGCAGATCGAGATCAAGGCCGGCGACAACGTCGAGGTGTTCCTGGAGCGCGTCGAGAACGCGCTGGGCGAAGCGGTGATCAGCCGCGAGAAGGCCCGCCGCGAGGAAGCCTGGACGCGCCTGGAAGCCATCTACGAGCGCAACGAGCCGGTGAACGGCTCCATCGTCGGCCGCGTGAAGGGCGGCTTCACCGTCGACCTCGGCGGCGCCTCCGCCTTCCTGCCCGGTTCGCAGGTCGACATCCGTCCGGTGCGCGACGTCGGCCCCCTGATGGGCCGCGAGCAGCCGTTCGCGATCCTCAAGATGGATCGACCCCGGGGAAACATCGTTGTTTCCCGTCGCGCGATTCTCGAGGAAGCCCGCGCCGAACAGCGCACCGAGCTGGTCAGCCAGCTGCAGGAAGGCGAAGTCCGCGAAGGCGTGGTCAAGAACATCACCGACTACGGCGCGTTCGTGGACCTGGGCGGCATCGACGGCCTGCTGCACGTCACCGACATGAGCTGGAAGCGCGTCTCCCACCCGAGCCAGGTCCTGGCGGTGGGCGACACGGTCAAGGTGCAGATCGTCAAGATCAACCCCGACACCCAGCGCATCTCGCTGGGCATGAAGCAGCTGCAGTCCGACCCGTGGGACGGCGTGGAAGCCAAGTACCCGGTGGGCGCCAAGTTCACCGGCCGGATCACCAACATCACCGACTACGGCGCCTTCGTGGAGCTGGAAGCCGGTGTCGAAGGCCTGGTTCACGTCTCGGAAATGAGCTGGACCAAGAAGAACGTGCACCCCGGCAAGATCGTCTCCACCTCCCAGGAAGTGGAAGTCGTCGTGCTGGACGTGGACGCCTCCAAGCGCCGCATCTCGCTGGGCCTCAAGCAGGCCATGGCCAATCCGTGGGACGCCTTCGTGGAGGCCCATCCCGTCGGCTCGACCGTGGAAGGCGAGGTCAAGAACGCCACCGAGTTCGGCCTGTTCATCGGCCTCGACAACGACATCGACGGCATGGTGCACCTGTCGGATCTCGACTGGACGGCGCCGGGCGAGGAAGCCATCGCGCGCTACACCAAGGGCGAGATGGTCAAGGCCCGCGTGCTGGACGTCGACGTCGAGAAGGAACGCATCTCGCTCGGCATCAAGCAGCTGGCCGGCGACCCCCTGCAGGGCGACAGCTTCCGCAAGGGCCAGACCGTCACCGCCACCGTCACCGAGGTCACCTCGGGCGGCATCGAGGTGAAGTTCGGCGAGGACGAAGCGCCGATGACGGCCTTCATCCGCAAGTCGGACCTCAGCCGAGACCGCGCCGACCAGCGCCCCGAGCGCTTCGCCGTGGGCGACCGGGTCGACGCCCAGATCACCAACATCGACAAGGCGGCGCGCCGCATGTCGCTGTCGATCAAGGCGCTGGAGATGGTCGAGGAGAAGGAAGCCATCGAGAAGTTCGGCTCCTCCGACAGTGGCGCGTCCCTGGGCGACATCCTGGGCGCGGCCCTGCGCGAAAAGGCCAAGAAGGACTAGTCTTCCGTTTCAGGACGGAAACCGGAACGGCGGATCGGGACACCGGTCCGCCGTTTTCTTTTCACGACTTGCCTCTATCGTGGGGCGAGTAGGGGAGATGCGCGCTTGGTTCGGTTCTGGATGTTCGCGGCGGCCGTTCCGCTCGCGCTGGCCTTCGCTGGTCCCGCGGCGGCCGACGACAAGCCGAGCTATGGCCCGCCGCCCGCCTGGGTGCAGCCGGCGGAGCTGCCCAACGCGGCGAACCCCGATGCGACCTCGGCGTTCCAGGTGCTGCTGGACGACGACCAGATTCGCCTCGATCCGGCGGGGGACGCCCAATACAACCGCCGCGCGGTCAAGGTGCTGAAGCCCGAGGCCCTGGCCGGGCTCAACACCATCACCCAGACCTGGGATCCGTCCACCGAACAGCTGATCCTGCACCACCTGAAGATCATCCGCGACGGCAAGACCATCGACCTCTTGGGCGACGGCAAGGCCATGCTGGTGCTGCGCCGCGAGCAGAACCTGGAAAAGGCCATGCTGGACGGGCGGATGAGCGCCACCCGCCAGCTCGACGGCCTGCAGGTGGGCGACATCCTCGACGTGGCCTTCACCCGCATCCGGCGCGATCCGGTGGTGCAGGGCCGCTCCTACGACCTGGAGGCCGAACGCTTCCCGGGCCTGGCGGCGCGCTATCGGGTGGCGATTTCCTGGCCGCAGGGCGACCCGGTGCGCTGGCGGGCCGAACCGGGCTTCCCCGCCCCGTCGGCGGCCAGTCACGACGGCCGCACCTGGCTGACCCTCGACCTGCACGATGTCCGCGCGCCGCGGGCGCCCACCGGCGCGCCGCTGCGCTACGCCCGGGTGGGCACGCTGGAGGCCTCCAGCTTCGCCGACTGGAAGGATGTGTCGCGGCTGATGGCGCCGCATTTCATCAAGGCCGCGCAGTTGAAGCCGGACTCGCCGATCAAGGCCGAGGCCGCCGCCATCGCGGCGCGCAGCCCAGATCCCAGGGTGCGGGCCTTCCTGGCGCTGCAGGCGGTCGAGCAGAAGGTGCGCTACCTGGCGCTGCTGATGGGCGAGGGCGGCTATGTGCCGGCCGCCGCCGACGAGACCTGGAGCCGGCGGTTCGGCGACTGCAAGGGCAAGACCGTGCTGCTGCTGGCGCTGCTCAAGGAGCTTGGCGTCCAGGCCGAGCCGGCGCTGGTCAGCCTGGGCGGCGGCGACGGGATGAACGAGCGCGAGCCGTCGCTGGCGGCCTTCAACCACGTGATCGTGCGGGCTGTCATCAAGGGCCAGGTCTACTGGCTGGACGGCACCCGGGCCGGCGACCAGGGCGGTCTCGCCTCGCTGCGCCCGCCGCCGCATCGGTGGGCCCTGCCGCTCCGGGTCGAGGGCGCGCCGCTGGAGGCGATCCCCGAGCCCGCGCCGCCCGAGCCCATGACCCAGACCAGCCTGCGGATCGACGCCTCGAAGGGCCTGGATGCGCCGGCCCCGGTGAAGCTGAGCTTCCGCTATGTGGGCGACCTGGCCAGCGCGGTGCGCACCAGCATCGGCCGCGCCCAGAAGGAGGACTTCGTCCGCACCTTCAAGCAGCGGATGGCCGCCTCCATGAACTGGCTTCAGCCGGAGACCGTCGACTGGCGCGACGATCCCGACCACGACGCCTTCGAGATCGACCTGACCGGCACGGCCACCATGGACTGGCGCAAGAACCCCGACTTCGGGGTGCGCGAGTACCGCACCGATGCGCCGCGGGTGAGCATCAAGCCGTTCCCGGTGCGCGAGCCCGGCCCGGCGATCGACGCGCCCTATGCGGTGACCTTCCCGCTGTTCGTGCTGAACCGCACCGAGATCGTCCTGCCCGACCAGGGCAAGGGCTTCATCGTGCGCGGGCCGAACGGCGCGGAGCGGGTGGGCGGCTATGAGGTGACGCGGTCCTCCGGCCTGGCCGGCGGGGTGGCCTTCTTCCAGGCGCAGCTGCGCTCCGACACCCGCGAGATCCCGGTGGCCGAGGCCCAGGCCGCCAACCCCCGGCTGCGCATCCTGGCGTCCGACGAGGGCCTGGTCCGCGCCCCGAGCTGAAGCCCGCGCCGGCGGCCCGGGAAGCGAGCAGCGGCGACTTGCGCGCCTGGGTTGTCGCGCCACATTTTCGAGCAAGCTTGGCCTTAACGGGTGGTCACCCCGATTTGCGCCTTGAATACAAAGGCGGACTCTTCCATGGTCGCGCCGTTCGAGGGGTTCCCATGATCAAGTCCGAACTGATCGCCAAGCTTGCCGAGGAAAATCCGCACCTCACCCAGCGCGACATCGAGCGCCTGGTCGGTGTGGTGCTGGAGCGCATGATCCAGGCCCTCGAGAACGGCGGCCGCGTGGAGCTGCGCGGCTTCGGGGCCCTGTCGGTGAGGTCGCGCGACGCGCGGGCCGGGCGCAACCCGCGGACCGGCGAGCCGGTGTCGGTGCGCGCCAAGCATGTGCCGTTCTTCAAGAGCGGCAAGGAGCTGCGCGAGCGGCTCAACGCCACGGACGAGTAGTCCCCTTGTCCGTCAAGCTGCCGGATCCCCTGCAGGCGGCCCGGCGGGTCCCGATCCTGGGCGAATTCCGCGAGTTCATCGCCCGCGGCAACGTGATCGACCTGGCGGTCGGCGTGATCCTCGGCGCGGCGTTCGGGGACATCGTCAAGTCGCTGGTCGACCAGGTCGTGATGCCGGTGGTTGGCCTCGGCACCTCGGGCATCGACTTCGCCCAGCTCAAGTGGGTGCTGAAGCCCGACAATCCGGCGACCAAGGTCAACGAGGAGGTGGCCATCCAGTACGGCGCCTTCCTGAACACCATGATCAAGTTCGTGATCATCGCCTGGGTGGTGTTCCTGATGGTCAAGCTGGTCAATTCCATCCGCCGCCGCGACGCGGCCAAGCCGGAGTCCGAGGCGAGCGCGCCGCCGCCGCAGGAAGCCCTGCTGATGGAGATCCGCGACCTCCTGAAAGCCCAGGCCCCGCAAGGCCCGACGCGGCACTAGGCCTTGCGGCCCCGCCTCCAAACCCCCTAATCGGCGCCATGAGCGTGAGCGCCAAGATCTGTGGGGTGACGACGCCCGAGGCCGTGCGCGCGGCGCTGGACGGCAAGGCGGCCTATCTGGGCTTCATGTTCTTCGCCGCGAGCCCGCGCAACATCGCCATCCAGGCCGCCGCCCGCCTGGCCGAGCCGGTGCGCGGGCGGGCCAAGGTCGTGGCCGTGGTCGTCGATCCGAGCGATGCCGAACTCGACCGGATCGCCGAGGGCCTGAGGCCCGACTTCCTGCAGCTGCACGGCAAGGAGACGCCGGCGCGGGTGCGCGAAGCCGCCGCCCGGACCGGCGCCGGGGTGATCAAGGTGGTCCCGGTCTCCGAGGCCACCGACCTCGATCGCGCGTCGGACTATGAGAGCGTCGCCGACCACCTGATGTTCGAGGGCCGCCCGCCCAGGGACGCGACCCGGCCTGGCGGCACGGGCTCGAGCTTCGACTGGAGCCTGCTGGCGGGGCGCCGCTTCCAGCGGCCCTGGTTCCTGGCCGGCGGCCTGGACAGCTGGAACCTGGCCGAGGCCGTGCAGCAATCCGGCGCCCGGATCGTGGACGTTTCCTCTGGCGTGGAGCGCGGTCCCGGCCTAAAGGACCCCGCCTTGATCACGGCGTTCCTCGACGCCGCCCGCAAGGCCTGACCGGCGCCGCGCAGCGACCCAGTGAACGCTCCAGATTCATGACCTCCTTGGCCAGACCCAACGACTATTCGGCCTATCCGGACGCGAAGGGCCGCTTCGGCGACTACGGCGGACAATACGTCCCCGAGACGCTGATGCCGCTGGTCCACGAGCTGGACGCGGCCTATGCGGCGGCCAAGGCCGATCCGGCCTTCCAGGCGGAGCTGACGAGCTTCCTGACCCACTATGTGGGCCGCCCGAGCCCGCTCTATTTCGCCGAGCGGCTGACCGCCCACTACGGCGGGGCGAAGATCTACCTGAAGCGCGAGGAGCTGAACCACACCGGCTCGCACAAGATCAACAACTGCATGGGCCAGATCCTGTTGGCCCGCCGGATGGGCAAGACCCGGATCATCGCCGAGACCGGGGCCGGTCAGCATGGCGTGGCCACGGCCACCGTCTGCGCCCGCTTTGGCCTGCCGTGCGTGGTCTATATGGGCGCCGTCGACGTGGCGCGGCAGAAGCCCAACGTCTTCCGCATGAACCTGCTGGGCGCGGAGGTCCGGCCGGTGACGGCTGGCTCGGCGACCCTCAAGGACGCCATGAACGAGGCGCTGCGCGACTGGGTGACCAACGTCGAAGACACCTACTACCTGATCGGCACGGCGGCCGGCATGCACCCCTATCCCGCCATGGTCCGCGACTTCCAGGCGGTGATCGGCCGCGAGGTGCGCGAGCAGATTCTGGAAGCCGAGGGACGGCTGCCCGACGCCGTGGTGGCCTGCGTCGGCGGCGGCTCCAACGCCATCGGCCTGTTCCATCCGTTCCTGAATGACGCTGAGGTGAAGCTCTTCGGGATCGAGGCGGCGGGCGAGGGCATGGCGAGCGGCCGCCACGCCGCGGCCATCAACGGCGGCCGGCCGGGCGTGCTGCACGGCAACCTGACCTACCTGCTGCAGGACGGCGAAGGCCAGATCGAGGAAGCCCATTCGATCTCGGCGGGCCTCGACTATCCCGGCATCGGTCCGGAGCACGCCTGGCTGCACGACGTGGGCCGCGCGACCTACCTCACCGCCACCGATGCGGACTCGCTGGACGCCTTCAAGCTCTGCGCGGAGCTGGAAGGCATATTGCCGGCCATCGAGTCGGCGCACGCGCTGGCCCGCCTCGACGTGGTGACGCGCGACGTGGGCCGGGACGGGATCGTGGTGCTGAACCTGTCGGGCCGGGGCGACAAGGACGTCGCCACCGTCGCCGCCCACCTGGGGCGCACCATTTGACCAAGGCTCGTATCGAAGCCCGCTTCGCGCAGCTGAAGCGCGATGGCCGGGCGGCCTTCGTGGCCTATGTGATGGCCGGCGATCCGGATGCGGCGACGGCGCTGAAGATCCTCAAGGGCCTGCCGGCGGCGGGCGCCGACCTCATCGAGCTCGGCTTCCCGTTCTCCGATCCGATGGCCGAGGGGCCGCCGATCCAGCGGGCGGCGCAGAGGGCGCTGGCGGGGGGGATGACGCTCTCGGGCACGCTGGAGCTGGTGCGGGCCTTCCGCGAGGGCGACCCGGCCACGCCGATCATCCTGATGGGCTATATGAACCCGCTGCTGCACCGCGGCTTCGAGGCCTTCGCCCGCGACGCGGCGCAGGCGGGCGTCGACGGGCTGATCGTGGTGGACTGCCCGCCGGAGGAGGCCCAGCCGCTGATCGACGCCCTCGATCCGGTGGGCCTGGCGCTGATCCGGCTGGCCACGCCCACCAGCGACGCGGCGCGGCTGAAGGTCATCGTCAAGGGCACGTCGGGCTTCGTCTACTATGTGTCGGTGGCGGGCGTGACGGGGGTCAAGGAAGCCGACGAAAAGGCCGTGGCGCCGAGGGTCGAGGCGGTGCGCGCAGCCTCCGGCCTGCCGGTCGCCGTGGGCTTCGGCATCAAGACTCCGGAAAGGGCCGCCGCGATAGCCCGGGTGGCCGACGCGGTGGTGGTCGGCTCCGCGCTGGTCGACGAGGTGGCCGAAGCGGTGAAGATGAACGAAGACGTGACCGACCGGGTTCTTCTCAAAGCCGAATCCTTGGCTAAGGCTGTCCGCGCTGCCCGGATCGGCCAGAAGACGGTCTAAGACCCATGGCGATGGCTGAACAAAAGAACGACAAGCCCGCACGTCCCGCCGCCGCGCCGAAAGAGCGTTCGGGCTGGCTGTCGCGCATCGCGCCGGGCATCCGCAAGGCCTTCTCCAAGCGCGAGACGCCGGAGAACCTGTGGGTCAAATGCCCCGAGACCGGGGAGATGATCTACCGCCCGGACCTCGAGGCCGCCCTGTGGGTGACGCCGTCCGGCCACCACATGCGGATCGGGGCGGCGGCCCGCCTGCGCTACACCTTCGACGACGGCCAGTTCGAGCGGATCGGCTCGCCCGTCACCCCAGACGACCCGCTGAAATTCCCCGACGTGAAGCCCTATCCGGATCGCCTGAAGGCTTCGCGCAAGGCGACCGGCGAGCAGGACGCCATGGCCATCGGCTATGGGACCATCCACGGCCAGCCGGTGGTCGTGGCGGTGCAGGACTTCGCCTTCATGGGCGGATCGCTGGGCACCGCGGTGGGCGAGGCCTTCATCAAGGCGGCGCAGGAAGCGGTGCGGCGCGAGGTCCCCTTCGTGGTGTTCACCGCCTCGGGCGGGGCGCGCATGCAGGAGGGCATCCTGTCCCTGATGCAGCTGGCGCGGACCACCCTGGCGGTCAACGAGGTCAAGGCCGCGCGCCTGCCCTATGTGGTGGTGCTGACCGACCCGACCACGGCCGGGGTCATGGCCTCCTACGCCATGCTGGGCGACATCCACCTGGCCGAGCCCAACGCCCTGATCGGCTTCACCGGCCGCCGGGTGATCGAGCAGACCATCCGCGAGACCCTGCCGCCGGGCTTCCAGCGCGCCGAGTTCCTGGTGGAGCGCGGCATGATCGACCGGGTGGTGACGCGGCCCGAGCTGCCGGCCATGCTGGGGTCCTTGCTGGGAACCATGATGATGGGGCGCGCCCGCCTTTCCGCCGCCTGATACCATCGCTGCGATGTACGATCCCATCCGCGCCTCCGACGCGGTGATCCAGCGTTTGCGCGCCAATCACCCGACGCTGATCGACCTGACCACGGGCCGGGTGGAACGGCTGCTGGCCGTGCTCGGCCACCCGGAAAAGAAGCTGCCGCCGGTGATCCACGTGGCCGGCACCAACGGCAAGGGCTCGACGGTGGCTTACCTCAGGGCCATCGGCGAGGCCGCGGGCCTGCGGGTGCACGCCATCACCTCGCCGCACCTGGTGCGTTTCGCCGAGCGGATCCGGCTGGCCGGACGGCTGATCACCGATGCGGAGCTGGAGGACCTGATCGCCCGCGTCGAGGCGGCCAACGGCGCCGAGCCGATCAGCTTCTTCGAGATCACCACGGTGCTGGCCCTGCTGGCCTTCTCCGAGACCCCGGCCGACCTGGCCATCGTCGAGGTGGGGCTGGGCGGGCGGTTCGACGCCACCAACATCTTCGACGCTCCGGCGGTGAGCGTGATCACCCCCATCGACTACGACCACCTGGAGATGCTGGGCCCGGAGCTGTGGAAGATCGCCTGGGAAAAGGCCGGGATCATCAAGGCCCGGCGGCCCGCGGTGGTCGCCCGCCAGATGGACGAGGCGCTGGAGGTCATCGAGCGCGAGGCCGACGACCGCATGGCCCCGCTGTTCGTCATGGGCCGCGACTTCGACGCCTGGGAGGAGCGCGGCCGGCTGATGGTCCAGATGCCCGACCGGCTGCTTGATCTGCCGCCGCCCGCCCTGTTCGGCGGGCACCAGTTCGAGAACGCCGGCCTGGCGGTGGCCGCGGCGCTCACCTTCGACCACGGCCTCAGCGAAGAGGCGATCGCCCGCGGGGTGTCCTCGGCGTCCTGGCCGGCGCGCTTCCAGCGGCTGACCAAGGGCCCGCTGGCGGCGCTCGCCAAGGCGCGGGGCTCGGACCTGTGGCTCGACGGGGGGCACAATCCGCACGCCGGACGCGCGCTCGCCGAGGCCGCCTCGCGGCTGGTGGACCGCGACCCCCGGCCGCTGGTGCTGGTGGCCGGCATGTTCGCCCGCAAGGATTCCGAGGGCTTCTTCCGGCCGTTCGCCGAGATGCATCCCAAGGTCTTCGCCACCACCTTCGACAGCCCCAACGCCGCGCCCGCGCAGGACATCGCCGCCGCGGCGCTGGCGGCCGGGCTCGACGTCGAGATCGTGGCCGATGTGGGCGAAGGCGTGCGCCAGGCGCTGGCCGGCGAGGGGCCCGCGCCGCACCTGCTGGTGTGCGGGGGGCTGCACTTCGCCGGCGAGGTCCTGGCGATGAGCCCGGAGACCTGGCCGACCTAGGAACATTTTCCCTCCCCTAAAGAGGAGGGATGAGTGCAGCGTTTAGGCCGCCGCGTCGGCCACGCCGGCTTCAGTCAGCCACTCGACGATCTTGGCCTTGGGCATGGCGCCGACCTTCATGGAGGCCATCTGGCCGCCCTTGAAGAGCATCATGGTCGGGATGCCGCGCACGCCGTAGCGCGAGGGCGTGGTCGGGCTTTCCTCGATATTGAGCTTGGCGATGGTCACGCGGCCGGCGAACTCGTCGGCGATCTGTTCGAGGGCGGGCGCGATCTGTTTGCAGGGTCCGCACCACTCGGCCCAGAAATCCACCAGCACCGGCTTGTCGGCCTGCAGGACGTCGGCCTCGAAGGACTCGTCGGTGACCTTAACGCTGCTCATGGCTTACGCTCCTCATCGATCCGCCGATGTAGGCGGCCGCCCGGCTGGTATCAACCGCTTGCCCCGAGTCCGGCAAGGCTTTGCCTTATCAAGTTTTCTGGCACGGGCATGAGTTTCGGCCCGTCGGTCCAGATCAGCGCCGCCTCGATGCGGCGGCCGGGGAAGACCTCGGCCAGCACCGCCCAGTAGATCGCCATCTGGCGCAGATAGGCCGGGTCGGCGGCCTCGATGGTCGCGGGCGAGGGGCGGTTGGTCTTGAAGTCGGCCACCAGCACCCGGTCGGGCAGCACCACCAGGCGGTCGATGCGGCCGGAGACCTTGAGGCCGGCCGGTAGGGCGGCGGCGGAGCCGGCGATGGCCACCTCGGCGCGGGAGCCCTCGCCGAACACCTCGGCGAAGCGGGGATCCTCGAGCACCGAGAGCGCCGCGGCGGCCATTTCGGAGGCTTGAGCCTCGGTGAGATCGCGCTCGCGGCCGAGCAGGGCCTGGGCGCCCGGCGCGCGGCGATCCGCCGGCAGATCGGGCAGCAGCTGCAGGAGCTTGTGGATCAGGTCGCCGCGCCGGAAGCGGCCCAGCCCGCCCGAGGCGGCCAGCGGCGAGGGGGCGGCGACGCGCGCGCCCTCGCCCAGGTCCGAGGGCGAGGCGTAGCGGCCGAAGGTCTCGGCCGGGGCCGCCTCGCGGGTCCAGGCGGGCAGCCCCACCGTCGCGGCGGCCGACGCGGGCGCCGCGAGGCGGCCCGTCGGATCGGGGCCGTAGCGCAGGATCTCCATGCCGCCGCAGGCCACCGTGCGGACCCGCGGGGCGACGCCGTCGTGGCCCAGGGCGTCGCGCACCGCGCCCCACCAACCCTTGAGCTTGGCCTCGTCGGCGCGCTTGGGCAGCCGGCCGCAAAGGATGAGACGGTCGCGGGCCCGGGTGAGGGCCACATAGAGCAGGCGGTAGGCCTCGTCCTCCTCGCGTTTGGCGCGGCGCGCGCGGGCCGCGGCGGAGGGCTCGCAATCGCGATCCTTGGCGCCACACCAGAGGAATCCGCCGTCTTCCGTCTCCATCAGGGGCGAGCCGCGGGCGGCTTGGGAGAGCGTGGTCTCCGGCAGGATGACGATCGGCGCCTCCAGGCCCTTGGCGCCATGGGCGGTCATCACCCGGACCTCGTCGCGCGCCGCCTCCATCTCGCGCTTCACGGTGATCGACAGGCCGGCGAAGTCGAAGGCCAGCCGCTCCAGGTCGTGCACGCCGCGCGCCTCGGCGGCCATCACCTGGGCGAGGAACTCATCCAGCGCGTCCTGCGCCTCGGCGCCCAGCCGGCGGAGCAGGCGCGCGCGCATGGACCGGCCCGCCGCATCGGTCAGGCCCATGACCCGGCCGTAGAACTCGAAGGGCCTGCGGGTCGCCGCCTCGGCGATGACCGCGCTGAGGAAAGCGGTGGCCGCCCCCCACTCCGGCTGCTCGCCGGCCCGGCGCTGCAGGCGGTCCCACAGCGGCTCGTGCTTCCGGCCATGGGCGAGGTCGTAGAGGCTGTCGTCGCTCACGTCGCAGAACGGGCTGCGCAGCAGAGCCGACAGGGTCAGCTCGTCGCCCGGGAACAGGGCGAAGCGGGCGAGCCCCAGGAGGTCGTCGAAGACGATGTGCTCGGAGAGCGCGAGGCGGTCGGCGCCGGCGACGGGGATGTTCTCCTGCTTCAGCGCCCGCAGGATCTCCTCGAAGAGGGCTCGCCTACGGCGCACCAGGATCAGCACGTCGCCGGGCTTTGCGGGCCGCCAATCCTTCAGGTCCTTGTCGTAGACCCCGTCGCCGCGGGCGATCAGGTCGCGGATCTCGCAGGCGATCTTGCGGGCGAGCGTGCGGGTGGCGCTGTCCTCGGGCCGGGCGTCCAGCGGGGCGTCCCAGGCGCGGCGCTCGGGAACCTCCGGCTCGGCCTCCAGCGGCCAGACGTCGACGCAGCCGGCGTGGGCGGCGCGATAGGGGGCGACCTCGTGGCGGACCGGCTCGGGCTGGGGCCGCGGCTGGATCGCGGCCGATAGCTCGGCGGGGGCGAAGACCGCGTCGACGAAGGAGAGGACTTCCGGCGTCGAGCGCCAGGAGGTCAGGAGATCGACCCGATGCAGCTCCCGCCGCGCGCCGGCAGCGCGCGCCAGATGGGCCTCGAACTGCTTGATCAGCAGATCGGCCTGGGCGCCCTGGAAGGAATAGATCGACTGCTTCTCGTCGCCGACCACGAACAGGTTGCGCGCCAGCTGGCCGGTCCGCGCGCGCCCGGCCCCGGCAAAGAACTCGTCGGTGAGGGCGTCGACGATCCTCCACTGGTCAGGGGCGGTGTCCTGCGCCTCGTCCAGCAGGATGTGATCGATGCCGCCGTCGAGCTTGTAGAGCACCCATTGGGCCGCCGCGCTGTCGCGCAGCAGGTGGCAGGCCTTCTCGATCAGGTCGGTGAAATCCAGGGCGCCGGCGAACCGCTTCTCGATCCGGTAGGCCTCGAGATAGGCCGCGGCGAGGGCGAGCGCATGGGCGCTGTCCTCGGCCACCTGGGCGGCGCGGATATATTCGCGCAGTTCGTCCAGCCGCGCCTGCTCGCTGAGCAGATAGGCCCGAAGCGCCGGATGGGCGTCGAAGCACCGGGTCGCCGCGAACCAGTCGGCTTCCTTGCCGTCGCCGCCGTCGGTGAACATGGCCGCGAAGGCGGTCTCGATGGGCGCGTCGGGATCGTCGGCGACGGCGCGCAGCCGGGCGGCATAGGTCTGGTCGCGCTTGCCGCCCGCATCGGCGACCTCGGCGGCGGCGCGCCACTGGTCGCGGCGGATGCGGGCCGCGCCGTCCTGCGCAAGCGCTGCCACCGTGGTCGGAGCGTCGAACCCGCAGGCGGTCCAGACCCAGGCCCTGGCGCCGGCCAGGCCGCCTTCGCGCTGGAAGAAGCCGGCGAGCGCGCCGCGGCGGGCCTCGAAGGCGCCGAACATCGCCTCGAAGGCCTGGAAATCCAGGGCGATGGACATCCGGGCATAGGCCTCGGCGACCTCGCCGCCTTCCTTGCCCAAGAGGGGCGCCATGGCGTGGCGGGCGACGTCGCGGCGGGCGGCGGCGGCCACGGCGGCGCTGGCCGCATCGTCCATCACCCTGAAGCCCGGCGAAACCCCGGCCTCCAGAGGGAAGCGGCGCAGGAGCTTCTCGCAGAAGGCGTGGATGGTCTGGATCTTCAGGCCGCCGGGGGTCTCGAGGGCGCGGGCGAACAGGGCGCGGGCCTCGGACAGCCGGGCCTCGTCGCGCGGGTCGATCGGCTGGCCGACCAGCGCCGTGAGCCGTTCTGCGAGCGTCTCGCCGGCCATCACCGACCAGTCGCCGAGCTGTTCGTAGAGGCGGCGCTGCATCTCGGCGGCGGCCGCCTTGGTGTAGGTGACGCACAGGATGGTCTCAGGCGCGGCGCCGGCCAGCAGCAGGCGCGCCACGCGGTCGATCAGGGTCTTGGTCTTGCCGGAGCCGGCATTGGCGGTGACGAACACCGACAGGGTCGGGTCGGCGGCGCGGGCCTGGGGATCGCGGCGGTCGGCGGCGCGTGTGGGGGTCGGGGCCTCGGTGAGGCTCATTCCTCAGCCCCTTCGCCGCTGGTGGACCACTCGAAGACGCGCGCCAGGTGGTCGTAGTCGGAAGCGTACTGGCGCACGAACTGCGGGGCGGTGCGCGAGATGTAGCCGTGGGCCGGGTCGCGGTAGTGGGCGACCAGCCGGGCGAGGCCGGCCAGGGCCTCGTCGACCGCGGCCTGGCTTTCCAGGACCTTCTTGCCGTCGGCGCCCGGCGCGGCGCGGACCTCCTCGCGGCCGGCGGGCCTGCGGCCGGTGACTTCGAGGTAGGTGAGCTCGCCCGGCTCCGCGGCGGGCAGCCCTTCGAAGCCGCCGAGACGCAGGATGGCCGCGGTCAGGGTGAGCTGCGGCGAGAAGCCGAACTCGACCATCTTCTTCGACGGCGCGTGGCCGGTCTTGAAGTCGAGCACATGGCCCAGGCCGTCGGGCCCGATTTCGATGCGGTCGGCCTTGGCGGCGAGGGTGAAGTCCTCACCGTCGATCTTCAGGGTGATCTCGCCGGTCGCTTCCACATGGATCTCGCGGCCGTCCGCGCGGCGCCGCGCCTCCAGGTCGGCCACCCAGCGGGCGGCCTCGCCGGCCAGGGCCGCCTCGCGGGCCAGCGCCTCGGCGGGCACGCCTTCCTCGCGCAGGGCCTCCAGATAGAGGCTCTCGAAGCGCCCGGCGGCGTCGGCGGGAAGCGCCTCGGGGAAGCTTCTGGCGAACCGCTCGAAGGCCAGGTGGATGGCCGTGCCCCGGGCCCGCGCGTCGATCGCCTGGTCGGGCCGGTCGAGCGCGCGCAGCTGCAGGATGTCGCGCGCCCAGACCGCATAGGGATCGCGCGTCAGGGCCTCGATGCGGGTGACGAACAGCTTGGTCGGACGCTCGGCCACAGGCGGCCTCGGCGCGGGGCGCGGGGCGGGCTCCGGCTTGCCGCCGGCGTCGAGGGTCCGGGCCCAGGCGAGCACATCGGCGCGGCCGGGGATGGCGGCCTGGGCGCCGTGGGCGAGGGTCTCCAACCGCCAGAGCCAGCGGGACTTCACCGAGGGCGCGCCCTCCCGGCGCTCGGTGTGCAGCAGGACCACCTCCGGCGCGCAGGCGGCCTGGGCGAAGTCGTGGGCGGCGAGGCCGATGCGGCGCTCGGGCGAGGGCAGGCCCAGCTCGCGCCGCATGGGCCGCGACAGAAAAGGATCGAGCGCCGCGGGGCGGGGCCACACGCCCTCTTCCAGGCCGGCCACGACCAGCCGGTCGGCGCGCACGAGGCGGGCCTCGATGGCGCCCAGGATGCGCAGGCGCGGATGGGTGGCGCCGCCGGAGCGCACCGTCTCGCCGTCCATCAGCCGGGCCAGGAGGTCGGCGAAGGCGCGGGGCCCGGCGGCGGGCAGCCGCCGGTCGGCGATCAGGGCGGCGAGCAGCCGGGCCATGGCCTCCCCGCCGTGGCCCGCCCAGAGGTCGCCGGTCGATCCGGCGTCGTCGACCGCCACGGCCTCCATGGCGGCGGCCAGGCGGCGGGCGGCGGCGGCGGGCGCATCGGCTTCGGCGGGCCAGGCGAGGCCTTCGACAAGGGCTTGCAGCCGAGTGGCGAGATCGATGGCGTCGTCGGGCGCCTTGGCTTTCGCCAGCCGGGCGGCGAGCTGGTCCCAGCTCTGCGGGCGGGCGCCGCGCAGGCCATGGCGTTCCACGCCCGCCGCGGCGGCCGCCAGCCGCTGCGCCGGCCAGCCGAACCGCGCATAGGGATGCTTGACGAGGCCGAGCAGGGCCACGGGGTCGAGGGGATCTAGGGCGGCGCGGGCGACCAGGCCCGCCAGCACGCCGCAGCGGCGCCCGGCCAGGGCCTCGCCCACCGAGGAGTCCGGGATCACGCCCCAGCGCGCCAGCTTGGCGGTGACCCGGCGAGCCAGCGCCTGGTCGGGGGTGACCAGGGCGGCGGTCCGCTCGGGCGTCTCCAGGGTTTCGCGCAGCAGCAGAGCGGCGGCTGTGGCCGCTTCCTCCTCGGTGCGGGCGCTGACCAGCGAGAGGCCGGCGAGGCCGGCGGCGATCTCGTCGACGCCGGTCCGGTCGCCGCGCGCCTTGAGATCGGCGATCACCCCCAGCCAGTCGGAGGTGCGGTCGGCCGGGCGCAGCGCCTCGTTGACGATCCGCTGGCGGGCGCCGCGGGTGGCGTCGAGCTCGAAGGACGCGGGCCATTCCTCGACGGAACGGCGATCCACGCCGGCTTCGGCCAGCAGTCGCTTCAACGCGCCCTGCGGATGCTGGTCGCCCACCTCGGCCCAGGCGGTGTCGTCGAGGTCCTGATCGAGGCCCGGCAGCACGACGCAGCCCTGAGGCGCGGCGGCGATGGCGGTCAGCAGGGCGCGGGTGGCCGGCGCCGTGCCGGTGGAGCCGGCCGCGATCAGCACGCCGCTCGGCGGGCGCTCGGTCCAGGCCCCGGCCAGGCGGCGCAGCAGGGCGACGCGGCGGGCGCTGACGTCGGCGAGCCCCAGGACTTCGAGCCGGGCGGGCCAGGCGACGATGGCGGCTTCCAGGAAGATGCGGCTGACCTGCCAGTGCTCGGCGAGGTCGGCGGCGACCAGGGTCTCGAGCTTGCCGGCGAGGTCGACCTCCTCGATCTGGGCGCTATCGAAGAAGCCGCCGAGCGCGTCGGCGAGCTCCAGGGCGGCGGGCGCGGTGAGGTCGCGGTTCAGGTGATGGGCGTGGTCGGCGACCAGCCGGGTGAGTTCGAACCTGCGGGCGAGGGGCTCGATCGCCGCGGGCAGGTCGAGCACCAGGTCGCCGGGCTCGAAGGGCGGCTCGCCCTCGTCGAGGTCGCCCAGCGGGCGCATCTGCGGCGGCAGGACGGCGCGGCCGCCGGCGGCGGTGACGAAGGCGTCGGCCAGGGCCCGGGCGCCGCGGCGCGTCGGGGTCAGGACGGTGGCTTGGGAGAGGGCTTCAGGGCCGAGCGGGCCGAGCGCCTCGTGCAGGCCCCGCGCCAGGTCCTGCACGAAGGGCCGGTGCGCCGGGATGTTGAACCAGCGCGGCGCGGGGCGATCAAGGAAGCCCGGAAGGCTGTCCCGCGGGCTCACGTCAGCTCCTTGAGCCTCGCCTCGGCCGCGTCGCGGGCGGCGGGGTCGCCGACGTGCATCCAGAAGGCGTTCATGGCCGCCCCGTAGAGCCGGCCCTCCGACTGCAGGCGCCGCCAGGTGGGATAGATGCTGAAGGCGCCCGTGGGCGGGCCGTCCAGCGCGCGCGGAGTCATGATCCCGAAGCCGACGTTGGCGAAGGGCGTGACCACGTCGGGAGAGGTGGAGTGGGTGAGCCGGCCGTCAGCGTCCATGAAGAAGCCCTGCGGCCCCTCGAAGCCGAGGCCGTGGCCGCGCTGCACCAGCAGCAGGACCAGATCCATGCGGCCTGCGTCCCAGGCGGCCTTGAGCGTCTCCAGCGCCGGCTGACCGTCCTCCAGCCACAGGCTGTCGATGTTGGCGAGCAGGATGGGCGCCTCGCCCAGCAGCGGCCGGGCGTGCTGGATGCCGCCGCCGGAGTCCAGCAGGGCCGCCCGCTCGTCGGAGATCAGGATCTCGAGGTCCCGGCGCTTCGCCAGGTGGGCTTCCACCTGGTCGGCGAAATGGTGGACATTGACCACGGCGCGCTCGACGCCGGCCTCGGCCAGGCGGTCCAGCACGTGGTCGATCAGCGGCTTGCCGGCCACCTCGACGAGGGCCTTGGGCCGGTGGTCGGTGAGCGGGCGCATGCGCGTGCCGAGCCCGGCCGCCAGCACCATGGCCGTCCGGATGGCGGGGGCGGCGGCGGCGGTCATGCCCGGGCCTGCGCCGGGACGTGGCGGTCGAACCAGGACTTCAGGTCCGCCAGCGCCGGGTCGGTCAGGTTGCGTTCGAGGTAGCGCCAGGTGCGCGGCATGTAGGCCTTGTACTGCGAGCGGCCGAGCAGCGCTTGCCTCGCAAACACCCGGCCCAGGATGCGCGCGGCGTTGGCGGCGGCGAGCGCCCGGTAGTCGGCCAGGAACGCCGGCGCGTCGAGGCCGGGCCGCGCGGCGAGATAGCGGTCGAGCATGGCCGCCTCCAGCCCCGGGTCGACGTCGCGGCGGGCGTCCTGCAGGAGATGCGTCAGATCCCAGGCCGGGTGTCCGCGAAGGGCGTCCTGGAAGTCCAGCAGGCCGACCCGGCCGGCCCCGGAGCGCTCGGGCAGCCAGAGCAGGTTCTGGGCGTGGTAGTCGCGGTGGGTGAAGACGGTCGCGCCCGCCTCGCCGCGCACCCAGACCGGCGCCCAGAGCGCATCCCATTCGGCGACCGCCGCGGTATCGAACTCGGCCAGGCCGGAGAACCTCGGCCACCACTCCAGGAAGGTGTCGGTCCCGACCTTGAGGGCCAGGGTGTCGTAGCTGAGCAGCGGCCAGGCCGCGGCCCTGGCGGTCAGCACGGCCGGCGGCGCGGCGGCATGCAGCACCACCTGCACCTCGACGGCGGCTTCGTAGAGCGGGCCTTCCGGCGCGCCCTGGGCGATCAGGGTGGCGTAGAGGCCGTCGCCCAGGTCCTCCAGCACCGCCAGGCCCTCGGCGATGTCGTAGGCCGGAATCCGCGGCGCCGAGAGGCCCAGGGACCGCAGGTATTCGGCGACGGTGACGAAGGCGGCGACCGAGCCCGCGGCCAGTCGCGAGGCGGCGTTATAGCCCAGGGCCAGGCGCTCGGCGTCGCTGGCGCCCGGGGGACAGACCGCGCTCTCCAGGGCCGGGGGCTGGTCCATGAAGACGAAGCTCTCGCCCGAGGCCAGGCGCAGGCGTTCGTAGAGCCGCGTCGAGGCGTCGCCGCCCATCGGCTCGCGCACCGCCGCCCCGAAGCCCGCGGCCTCGAGGAACGCCCGCTTCAGGGCTTCACGATCCAATTGCCTGGCCGAACTCAAGCTTGCGTCCCTTCCAGGCGCCGTGGGGGACCAGTCGCACGGACCGCCCCGGATCATCGAGCGCGATCTCTACATCGAGTCGATCCTGCGGCAGCCGACCCCCGAGCCGCTCCGGCCACTCGATGACCGCGGCCCCGTCGTCCAGCGCCTCGTCCAGACCGATCTCATAGGCTTCGTCCGGGTTCGAGAGCCGATAGAGGTCGAAGTGGGCGACACGCAGTCGCGCCCCTTCGTAGAACTGCACGAGGGTGAAGGTCGGCGAGGGGACCTCCTCGGTGGGGGTGGTGAGCGCGCGGACCAGGGCGCGGGCCAGCGTCGACTTGCCGGCGCCCAGGGGGCCGGAGAGGCAGACGGCCTCACCCGGCTGCAGCATCGCGGCGATGGCGACGCCGAGCCGGGCCGTGGCGGCCTCATCGGCGAGGATCATGCGAAGGCCCGGCCCGGATCGACCGGCAGGACGCGCTCGACATGGTGCTTCAGGCGCAGCGCCACCTCGGCGGCTTCGCCGGCCAGGGCCTCGGGCGGGATGGGGGCGCCGAGGGTCAGGGTGAACTGGCGGCCCTGCTTGTTGAGCAGTTCGTGGAACAGGGTGACGTCGCGCAGCTCCGGCGAGAAGTTGTTGAAGAAGTGGAACAGGGCCGACCAGGGTCCGGCGACATGCAGCGGCGTGACCGGCGCGCCCTGGCGGCGGGCCAGCGACACCGCGGTGGCCGCCCAGGGCGGATCGGTGAGCTGGCCATCGGCGCCGCGCCGGGCCAGCCGGCCCGAGGGGAAGATCACCAGGCAGCGCTCGGCGTCCAGGGCCTCGTGGGTGCGCTGCAGCGTCAGCCGCGTGCGCTCGCGGGTGCGCTTGGCCTCCACCCATTCCACGGGGATCAGCACCTCCTCCAGGCGCGGGGCGACCCGGTGGGCGTCGGAGTTGGCGTAGAAGCAGATGTCGGGGCGGACGGCCTTCAGCGCGTCATAGACCGCGACGCCGTCGGCGATGCCCGTCGGGTGGTTGCAGACCACCACCAGGCGTCCCGCGCGGGGCACGCGCTCCAGGCCCTGGACCCCCACCTTCAGGGCCAGGAGGTCCGAGACAAATTCCAGCGCCTCGCGCCCTGCCATGAACTGGATCGCATCGGCCATGCGCCGCGCCTTGGCGTAGTCCAGCAGGCGGTAGAGCATCGGCCGCACGATCGGCCAGGCGGGCGAGGCCGAAAGCTTGGGCGCGCGCTCCTCGATCAGCACGTCGATGATGTGCTTCTCCGCGCCGGCGCGGGGCAGGACCTGGGCGGGCGAAACGGCCGTCATGAGCGTCAGGATGCCCCGCGCCGCACGAGGCGAGCAAGCCGCTCTAGTCGGACGGCGACTCTCGTCCTAAAACGCGCGCCATGCGTGACATCACCCACTTCATCGACGGCGCCTCAGTCGCCGGGACGAGCGGTCGGTTCTCCGACATCTTCAACCCCAACACCGGCGAGGTGCAGGCCCGCGTGGCGCTGGCCAGCGAGGCGGAGGTCGGCAAGGCCGTGGCCTCGGCCCTGCGGGCCCAGCAGACCTGGGCCCTGGTCAACCCGCAGCGGCGGGCCCGCGTCATGTTCGACTTCAAGCGGCTGGTCGAAGCCAATATGGACCAGCTGGCCGAGATGCTGTCCGCCGAGCACGGCAAGGTCATCGCCGACTCGAAGGGCGACGTGCAGCGCGGCCTGGAGGTCATCGAGTTCGCCTGCGGCATCCCGCATGCGCTGAAGGGCGAATACACCGAAGGCGCCGGACCGGGGATCGACGTCTATTCCATGCGCCAGCCGCTGGGCGTGGCGGCGGGCATCACGCCGTTCAACTTCCCCGCGATGATCCCGATGTGGATGTTCGGCATCGCCATCGCGGTGGGCAACTCCTTCATCCTGAAGCCCTCGGAGAAGGACCCGAGCGTGCCGATGCGGCTGGCCGAGCTGATGATGGAGGCCGGCGCGCCGAAGGGCGTGCTGAACGTGGTGCACGGCGACAAGACCGCGGTCGACGCCATCCTCGACCACCCGGACATCAAGGCGGTCAGCTTCGTCGGCTCCTCGGACATCGCGTCCTACGTCTATTCGCGCGGCACGGCGGCGGGCAAGCGCGTGCAGGCCATGGGCGGGGCCAAGAACCACGGGATCATCCTGCCCGACGCCGACCTGGAGCAGGCGACCAAGGACATCATCGGCGCGGCCTATGGCTCGGCCGGCGAGCGCTGCATGGCCCTGCCGGTGGTCGTCCCGGTCGGCAAGCAAACCGCCGACGAGGTCCGGGAGCGCGTGCTCGCCGAGATCGACAGCCTCAAGGTGGGCGTCTCGACGGACGCCGCGGCGCAGTACGGCCCGGTGGTCACCGCCGCCCACAAGCAGCGGATCGAGGACTACATCCAGATGGGGGTCGACGAAGGCGCCGAGCTGGTCGCCGACGGACGGGGGTTCAAGCTTCAGGGCTACGAGAACGGCTTCTTCATCGGCCCGACCCTGTTCGACCAGGTGAAGCCCACGATGCGCACCTATCAGGAGGAGATCTTCGGGCCGGTGCTGCAGATCGTCCGCGCCGAGACCTTCGAGGAGGCGCTCGAGCTGCCCTCGTCGCACCAGTACGGGAACGGCGTCGCCATCTTCACCCGCAACGGCCGCGCGGCCCGCGAGTTCGCCGCCCGCGTCAACGTCGGCATGGTGGGCATCAATGTGCCGATCCCGGTGCCGGTCGCCTACCACACCTTCGGCGGCTGGAAGCGCTCGGCCTTCGGCGACGTGAACCAGCATGGCATGGAAGGCGTGCGGTTCTACACCAAGGTGAAGACGATCACCGCTCGCTGGCCCGAGGGCTCGGTCGAGGACTCAGCCTTCGTCATCCCGACGATGAAGTAAGCCCATGGGCCGCCTCAAGCTCTGGGCCTCGATTTTCCTGATCCTGGCGGTCTGCGTCGCCGGGGTCTGGGCGCTGTGGAACTTCGAGCTGCGCTGGCGGCCCAAGACCATCACCCGTCATCAGGCCGAGATCTCGGCCTTGCTCCAGGCCTCGGGCTGGGTTTCCGGCGGCGGCAAGGGGGCGAAGCTCTATGTGCTGGCGCCGCATGCCTGCGCGGGTTGCGACGGCCTGCGCGCCGACCTGCTGCCCGGCTTGCGCGATCGCGGCGTCGACACCCGGGTGATCGCGCTGGCCCCGGTCGACGCCAACGGCCAGGCGCAGTCGACCCCGGCCGAACGGGCCACGGTGGCGCAGCTGTGGATCGCCCGCGACCGCGGCCTGCTCGATCGCTGGGAGAAGGCGCCGGCGGCGGGCTGGACCGCGCCGGGCGTGCCTGCGGCCGACGGCGACATGGGGCGCACGGCCATCGTTGAGAGCGGTCGCCAGGTGGTCGCGCGGCTGACGCCGCTGCTCAAGGACAACGGCGTCAGGTTCGCCTACCCCATCCTCGTCTGGTGGAACGGCAAGGGCGAGATGCGCGCCTGCGCCTGCCAGGCGCCGCAGACCTGGCGATTCGTGCGGCGTGAGGTCGGCGGCTGAGCCGCGCCTAGGTCCGCCGGCTGACGATGTCCTTGTTGAGCTGACGGGTCTTGGCGCCCTGGCCGCGCTCGGCCTCGGTCTTCAGCCCCCGCCGCGAGGGGGTTTCGTCGGTCTCGATGTCCTCGTCGAGGAGTCCGTCCGGCTCGCCGGGGGAGCGCTGGGCGTCGAGTTCCCTCTGCCCCACGCCCAACCCTTGCGTCTCGGCGCGGTTGGCCTCGGGGGTGGAGGTGCGGAAGGTGCGATCGTCTTGAGCCATGGCGGGTCTCCTTCTGCCTATGGTCCCAACCCTCAGGCGCGCGCCCCGTTCCTTGCATGGCCGGCTCAGCCCGGCTAGGCGGGGAGGCGATGGCCTCCGCCCTGCAAGCCGCCTACGACAAGCGCCTGGCCAAGGGCGAGATCGCCGCCGATCCCGGGCAGCAGGCGGGGCTGCAGGCGCTGCTGCGGCTGGAGGCCGAGCTCGCCGACCAGCCGGCGGCGGGCGGGCTGACGCGGCTGTTCCGCAAGGCGGCGGAGACGGCGCCGCGCGGCGTCTATCTCTGGGGGCCGGTGGGGCGGGGCAAGTCCATGCTCATGGACCTGTTCTTCGAGGCCGCGCCCACGACCTCGAAGCGGCGGACCCACTTCCATCTCTTCATGGGCGAGGTGCATCGGCTGATCGACGCCTGGCGCAAGGGCGACGCGGCGGCGCGCAAGGCCCGCTTCGGCCAACACAAGGGGGACGACCCGATCCCGCCCCTGGCCGACGTGGTGGCGGGCGAGGCGCGACTGCTGTGCTTCGACGAATTCCAGGTCACCGACATTGCCGACGCCATGATCCTGGGTCGGCTGTTCGAAGCGCTGTTCGCCCGCGGCGTGACCCTGGTCGCCACCTCCAACCGCCATCCCGACGAGCTCTACAGGAACGGCCTCAACCGCCAGCTCTTCCTGCCGTTCATCGACCTCCTGACGTCGAAGGTCGAGGTCGTCGAGGTGGCCGGCGCCAAGGACTACCGGCTCGACCGGCTCCGCGCGGCCGGGACCTGGTTTTCGCCCGCCGACCCGGACAACCAGCGGACCTTCGAGGCGCTGTGGCGCGACATGCTGGGCAAGGACGAGGAACGCGGCGCGACGATCGAGGTGCTGGGCCGCAAGATCACCCTGCCCCACGCGGCCGGCGGCATGGTGCGGGCGAGCTTCGCGAGCCTCTGTTCGGTCGCGCTTGGCCCCAACGACTACCTGGCGATCGCCGAGGCCTTCCACACGGTGTTCCTTGAGGACGTGCCGAAGCTGACGGCCAACCGGCGGGAGGAGGCGCGGCGGCTGGTGATCCTGATCGACGCCCTCTACGAGGCGCGCGCCCGGCTGATCGTGCTGGCCGAAGCGGAGCCCTTCCAGCTCTATCCGGAGGGTGACGGCGCCTTCGAATTCGAGCGCACGGCGTCACGCCTGCAGGAGATGCGCTCGGCGGACTGGCTAAACGAGGTGGCCTAGCCCGCCCTCTGCCAGGCGCCCCGCGCTTGTTGCGTCCGCCCCTTCGCCCGTAAGCTTCGCCGAAATGGGAGGCTAACCAAGATGTCCAGGACGCTGTCGCGCCGCCGCCTGCTTGAAGCGCTGGCCGCAACCCCGTTCGCCGCCGCCGGCTTTCCGGCGCTGGCGCAACTGCCGATGGCCACGCCACGATCGCTTGGCTTCTCGCCGGCGGGCCTGAAGGCCATGGACGACCAGTTCCACGCCCTGGTCGATCAGCAGAAGCTGGCCGGCGTCGTCACCCTGGTCGCCCGGCACGGCAAGGTCGCCCATCTGGACGCCTACGGGAAGCTCAACGCCGCCGAGCCCGCCCCGGTGAAGCCCGACTCCATCTTCCGCATCGCGTCCATGACCAAGCCCACCATCGGAACGGCGATGATGATGCTGTGGGAAGAGGGCAGGTGGAAGTTCGACGACCCGGTCTCCAAGCACATCCCGGAATTCGCGGGCCTGAAGGTCAGGGACGCCAGCGGCTCCCTCGTGGACCAGACGTCCCCGATGCTGATGAAGCAGCTGGTCAGCCATTCCGCCGGCTTCGACCGCTCGGCCGGCTACGCAGGCGCGAAGCTGCAGGAGAGCGATCTGCAGGGCATGATCGACAAGCTGGCCAAGTTGCCGCTCGCCTTCCAGCCGGGCACCGACTGGCGCTATGGACCGAGCGTCGACATCCAGGGCTACGTCGTCCAGAAGCTGTCCGGCCAGCGGCTCGACCACTTCATGCAAAGCCGCCTGTTCGGTCCGCTGGGCATGGCCGACACCGGCTTCTACGTCGATCCGTCCAAGGTCGCCCGCTGCGCCGCCATCCACGTCTACAAGGACGGCAAGGTCGTCCCGCAGAGCGCCACCAACAACGTCCGCACATCGCCGCCGCAGTTCCTCTCCGGCTCCGGCGGGCTGGTCTCGACGGCGCCGGACTATTTCAGGTTCACCCAGATGATCCTGAACGGCGGTCAGGCGGGCGGCCGACGCTACCTCAAGGCTGACACGGTCAGGCTGATGCACACCAACCTCTTGAATCCGGGCGTCAACGTCACCCTCTACAGCCCCGACACCCGCGGCCTCGGCTTCGGCGTCGACTTCGCCATCGTCATGGACCAGGCGGCCAATCACACCAGCCAGGCGCAGGACAGCTTCTACTGGGGCGGCGCGTTCGGGACCTGGTTCTGGATCGATCCGGACCACGACATGATCGTCATCGGCATGGTCCAGAACCTGAACGGATCGACGCCGGGACAGGGCACGCCGCCGAACCGCGAGATCAGCGCCAAGGCCGTGGCCGCGGCTCTGACCGATCCCAAGGGCTGAAGATCGGAGCCTCACCCATGGCCAAGCCTGCCGCCAAGGCGCCGCCGGAACAGGTGGCGCAGTACGAGGCCCTGATCGCCGGCCTGTCGGACGTGGAGCGCAAGGGCGCCGCCTTCCCCTACACCGCCGTGAACGGCAACATGTTCTCGATGCTCACGGCGGAGGGGATGCTGGCGCTACGCTTGCCCCCAGCTGAACGAGAAGCTCTGCTGGAGGCGCCCGGCGCGCGGCTTCAGGTGTCGTACGGCGTCGTCCGGCCGGAATATGTCGAGGTTCCGGCGGGGGTGTTCGCCGACACCGGGCGCATGGCGCGCTTCGTCGCTGCGAGCTACGCCTATGCCAAGTCGCTGAAGCCGAAGGCCACCACGCGCCCAAAGAAGCCCTAGGCCCTGAGGCTCTCCACCAGCTGCCGCGCATAGGGGCGGAGCTCCGCCTCGGCGCGGACGACGATGGTCAGCTCGCGCAGCGCCCAGTCGTCGGTGAGGTCGACGACGCCCAGGGCCATGGTCTTGACGGCCCGCGCCGCGGTGGTCTGGGGGACGATGCCGACGCCCACGCCGCATTCCACCAGGCGGCAGACCGCGTCGAAGCTGCGCAGCTGGACGCGCAGGCGCAGCGGCCGGCCTTCGCGCGCGGCGCGGGCGGCGAGGAAGCGCTGCAGGGAGCTGGAGCGCTCAAGCCCCACGAACTCGAAGTCCAGCACCTCGGCGAAGCTGACGGACGGGCGGCGCGCCAGCGGATGGTCGGCGGCGGTGACCACCACGAAGCGGTCGGAGCGGAACGGATAGGTGACGAGGGCGCCCACGTCGACGGTGCCGGCGACGATGCCAATGTCGGCGACGCCTTCCGCAACGAGGCCGACGATCTCGTCCGACAGCCGCTCCTCCAGGTCGACGCTGACCTGCGGGTGCGCGGCCAGGAAGGACGACAGCGCCTCGGGCAGGAATTCGGTGAGGGCGTTGGTGTTGGCCAGCAGCCGCACCTCGCCGCTCATGCCGCCGGCGAAGGCGCCGAGGTCTTCCTTCAGCCGCGCGCTCTGGGCCAGCATGGTCCGCGCGTGCTTGAGGAGCGTGCGGCCGGCCTCGGTGGGGGTGACGCCCTGCCGCGAGCGGGTGAGCAGCGGCGCGCCCAGCGCCTCCTCCATCCGTCGGACGCGGGTCGAGGCGGCGGCCAGCGCCAGGGCGGCCTTCTCCGCGCCGGCGGTGATGGAGCCGGCGTCGACCACGTCGCAGAACAGCTTCAGGTCGATCAGGTCGTAGCGCATCCTGGGCGCATCCTTCGCCTTTCGCGAAGGAAGACTACAGCAAACACGCATTGCCGTCAGGGCCGAAACGGCGTTCAAGGTTCGGCGTTGGCGAAGGGCGGCAGGTGGTCGTCCGGCCTTCGTTGACAGCTCCGGGCGCGGGTCTAAAAGCGCCGGGTCGATGCGGACGCGGGAGCCTGAAGACCATGAGCGACACGACCAAGGTCCCTCGCGAACGGCCGCTGTCGCCGCATCTGTCGATCTGGCGCTGGCACATCACCATGGCCACCTCGATCCTGCACCGGGCGACCGGCGTCGCGCTCTATGTCGGCGCGCTGATCGGCGCGGCCTGGGCGATCTCGCTGGCGCGGGGGCCGGAAACCTACGCCAACTTCAAGCACCTGCTGGGCTCGCCGCTCGGCAAGGTCGTGATGTTCGGCCTGACGCTCAGCTTCTTCTACCACCTGGCCAACGGCGTCCGGCATCTGGTGTGGGACATCGGCAAGGGCTTCGACCTGAAGACCGCCAACGCCACCTCCATCGTGATCTTCGCCTTCGCGGCCGCGGCGAGCGCCGCCGTCTGGGCCATCGCCGCCATGACCGGAGCGCTCTGAAGATGGTCAGCTATCGCACGCCGCTGGGCCGCGCCCGCGGCCTCGGCTCCGCCAAGCACGGCGTCGGCCACTGGATCTCCGAGCGGGTGGGGGCCGTGGCCCTGATCCCGCTGACGCTGTGGGGCGTGTTCGGGGTCCTGAGGCTGGCCGCTGGGGACTATGGCGCGGCGGTCGCCTGGGTCTCCGATCCGCTGAACGCCACGCTCATGGTGCTGCTGTTCGTCATCAGCTTTTGGCACATGCAGTCGGGGCTGCGCGTGGTGATCGAGGACTACATCCACGTGACGCTGAACAAGAGCGCCCTGCTGATCCTCAACCTCTTCGTCTGCGGGCTGGCCGGGGCGCTGGCCGTCTTCTCGATCCTGAAAGTCGCGCTCGGAGGCGCTGTCTGACCCATGCCGACGGCCAAGGCGACCCCCAAGGCGGCTCCCAAGACGGCCCCAAAGGGGACCTACGAATTCATCGACCACAAGTACGACGTCGTCGTGGTGGGCGCCGGCGGCTCGGGCCTGCGCGCGGCGCTGGGCTGCGCCCAGGCGGGCCTGAAGACGGCGTGCATCTCCAAGGTCTTCCCGACGCGCTCCCACACGGTGGCGGCGCAGGGCGGCATCTCCGCCAGCCTCGGCAACATGAGCGAGGACGACTGGCGCTGGCATATGTACGACACCGTCAAGGGCTCCGACTGGCTCGGCGACCAGGACGCCATCGAATACATGGTCAGGAACGCGCCGGCCGCGGTCTATGAGCTGGAGCACTGGGGCGTGCCGTTCTCGCGGACGCCGGAGGGCAAGATCTACCAGCGGGCCTTCGGCGGCATGACCCGCAACTACGGCGAGGCGCCGATCCAGCGCACCTGCGCGGCGGCCGACCGCACCGGCCACGCCATGCTGCACACCATGTATGGGCAGTCGCTGGCCCACGACACCGAGTTCTTCATCGAGTACTTCGCCCTCGACCTGATCATGGACGAGGGTGTGTGCCGCGGCGTCACGGCCTGGAAGCTGGACGACGGCACCCTGCATCGTTTCCAGGCGCAGCTGGTGATCCTGGCGACCGGCGGTTACGGCCGCGCCTACTTCTCCTGCACCAGCGCCCACACCTGCACCGGGGACGGCAACGCCATGGTGCTGCGCGCCGGCCTGCCGCTGCAGGACATGGAGTTCGTGCAGTTCCACCCGACGGGGATCTACGGCGCCGGCTGCCTGATCACCGAAGGCGCGCGCGGCGAGGGCGGCTATCTGACCAACTCCGAGGGCGAGCGGTTCATGGAGCGCTATGCGCCGTCGGTGAAGGACCTGGCGCCGCGCGACATGGTCAGCCGCGCCATGACCATCGAGATCCGCGAGGGCCGCGGGGTGGGGCCGAAGAAGGACCACATCTTCCTGCACCTCGACCATCTGGATCCGAAGGTGCTGGCCGAGCGGCTGCCGGGGATTTCCGAGAGCGCCAAGATCTTCGCCGGCGTCGACGTGACCAAGGAGCCGATTCCGGTGCTGCCGACGGTGCACTACAACATGGGCGGCATCCCCACGAACTTCTACTCCGAGGTGGTCACCAAGACGGGCAAGAACCCCGACCAGGTGGTGCCCGGCCTGATGGCGGTGGGCGAGGCGGCCTGCGTCAGCGTCCATGGCGCCAACCGGCTGGGTTCGAACTCGCTGATCGATTTGGTGGTGTTCGGCCGCTCTGCGGCGCTGCGCGCGGCCGAGACGATCAAGCCAGGCGACAAGCAGCCGGAGCTGAGGCCCGAGATGACCGAGGCCCACCTGGCCCGCTTCGACCGGCTGCGCAACGCCAATGGCAAGACCTCGACCGCGGCGCTCAGGCTCGAGATGCAGATGTCGATGCAGGAGGACGCCGCGGTGTTCCGCACCGGGGCGAGCCTGACGTCGGGCGTCAAGCGGCTGGCCGCCGTGCACGCCAAGCGCCAGGACCTGGCGGTCACCGACCGGGGCCTGGTCTGGAACACCGACCTGATGGAGACCCTGGAGTTCGACAACCTGTTCGGCCAGGCGGCGGTGACCGTGGGCGGGGCGGTGAACCGCACCGAGAGCCGCGGGGCCCATGCCCGCGAGGACTTCCCCGACCGCGACGACAAGACCTGGATGAAGCACACCCTCACCTGGTTCGACGACGCCACCGGCAAGGTGAGGATCGACTACCGCCCGGTGCACTCCTTCACCATGACCAACGACATCGCCTACATCCCGCCGAAGGCCCGGGTGTACTGATCCATGAGCGAGGTCGCCGAAGCTCCGATCACCTGGTTCCACTCGCACGCCTTCCCCGACGGCGCGACGACGGCGGGGATCAAGCCGGCGGAGGTGCTGGCCAAGGAGGCCGAGGCGATCTTCGCGCCCGGCGTGGCCGGCAAGAGCGTCCTCGATATCGGCGCCTGGGACGGCTATTTCTCGTTCGAGGCCGAGCGGCGCGGCGCGGCCCGCGTGCTCGCCACCGACCACTTCTGCTGGTCGGGCCCGGGCTGGGGCACCAAGGCCGGCTTCGACCACGCCCACAAGCGCTTCAAGTCGAAGGTCGAGAGCCTGGACATCGACGTTCCCAAGATTTCGCCGGCCACGGTCGGGACCTTCGACGTCGTGCTGTTCCTGGGGGTGCTCTACCACGTGAAGGACCCCTTCGCGTCGCTGGAGCAGGTGGCCTCGGTGACCGGTGAGATGATGGCCGTCGAGACCGAGAGCGCCTTCGACCCCTTCCCCTGGCCGCTGATGCGCTTCTACGAGGGGACCAGCCTCAACAACGACCCGACCAACTTCTGGGCGCCCAACAAGGCCTGCCTGGAGGCGATGTTCCGCGAGCTTGGATTCAAGCGCACCGAGATCAAGCGGCACCCGTGCGTGCGCCCGAGCTGGCGCCACCCGGATCTCTACTGGAAACGCAACCGCGTCATCATGCACGCCTGGCGCTAAGGACGAACCGATGGTCCAGCTTACGCTTCCGAAGAACTCCAAGGTCACCAAGGGCCGCCACCATCCGGCGCCGGACGGCGCCAAGCGGGTGAAGACCTTCCGCGTCTATCGCTACGACCCCGAGGGCGAGGCCAACCCGAGCTGGGACACCTATGACGTCGACGTCGACGCCTGCGGGCCGATGGTGCTGGACGTGCTGATCCACATCAAGAACACCATGGACGCCAGCCTGGCGTTCCGGCGGTCCTGCCGCGAGGGCGTCTGCGGCTCCTGCGCCATGAACATCGGCGGCCGCAATACGCTCGCCTGCACCCACGGCTGGGCGGAGATCCCGGGCAAGGAGTGCCAGGTGGCGCCGCTGCCCAGCATGCCGGTCTTGAAGGACCTGATCCCGGACCTGACCATCTTCTACGCCCAGTACGCCTCCATCGAGCCGTGGCTGCACACCAAGACCCCGGAGCCGCAGAAGGAATGGCTGCAGTCGCCGGAGGACCGCGAGAAGCTCGACGGCCTCTACGAGTGCATCCTGTGCGCCTGCTGCACCACCTCGTGCCCCAGCTACTGGTGGAACGGCCAGAAGTACCTGGGTCCGGCCGCCCTGCTGCAGGCCTACCGCTGGCTGGTGGACAGCCGCGACGAGGCCACCGGCGAGCGGCTCGACGACCTCGAGGACCCGTTCAAGCTCTACCGCTGCCACACCATCATGAACTGCGCCCAGGTCTGCCCCAAGGGCCTGAACCCCGCCAAGGCCATCGCCGAGGTCAAGAAGATGCTGGCCGACCGGGTGGTGTGACCCGCCTGGCCGCTCTCGCTACGCGGGCGGTAACGAGCCGGGCCTGAACAGCGCCTCGAGCCCGGCGATGACGTCCTCGATCAGCTCACCGCGGACCGCGGCGCTGCCGGCGAGCGACGCCGCGCCATGGCTGGCCGCCCAGATCGCCAGGGTGACATCGTCTGTCGCCGAGGGCGCCCGGCCTGCCAGGGCGGCCACCTCGGCGACGATGCGGCGGAGCACGTCCAGGACCGCCTCGCGCGCCTCGACGACCTGCGGCAGGCCCGCGATGTCCTCGTCGAACATCAGGGAGAAGAGGGCGGGCTCGCGGACGGCGAAATGGAAATAGACCGTGGCCCAGCCGCGGAGGCGCCGCCCCTCGCCGGCCTCGCCGTCGGCGCGCATGAGCTCCAGGCGCAGCTCCTTGAAGCCGCCGGCGGCGACCACGCCCAGCAGCGCCGCCTTGCTGTCGTAGTGGTGGTAGAGCGAACCGGCCGTGATGCCCGCCCGCGCGGCCAGGGCCCGCAGGTTCAGGTGCTTCAGGCCGCCTTCGTCCAGCAGCTCGCGCGCCTCGCGTATGAGGCGGCCGGGCAGGTCTCCCGCATGGTATCGGCGCCGTTCGGACATCGGCGCCAGCTTAAGCCTAGTTCCGCGCCGGGATCACGACCTGCATGCTCTCGAATCCGTGCACGAAGGGGGAGAAGGTGCGCACCGGCTCGCCGATCACCTCGATGCGCGGGAAGCGCTTGAGGATCTCCTCCCAGATGATGGTCAGCTGCATCTCGGCCACGCGGTTGCCCACGCAGCGGTGGACGCCGAAGCCGAAGGACATGTGGTGGCGCGGCCGCTCGCGGTCGATGATGTAGGCGTCGCCGTCCGGGATCACCGCCTCGTCGCGATTGCCCGAGATGTACCACATGGCCACCCGGTCGCCCTTGCGGATGGTCTTGCCGCCGACCTCGACGTCGCGGACCGCCGTGCGGGCCATATGGGCCAGCGGCGTCTGGTAGCGGATGGTCTCCGAGACCATCGAGGTGACCAACTCCGGGTTGGCGCGCAGCTTGTCGTACTCGGCCGGGAACTTGTTCAGATTGTAGACCGAGCCGGAGATGGTGTTCCGCGTCGTGTCGTTGCCGCCGACGATCAGGAGGATCACCGTGCCGTGGTACTGCTCCCGCGACATGGCCCGCGTCTCGGGGTGCCGCGTCAGCATGGAGATCAGGTCGATCCCCGGCTCCGCGGCGATCCGCTCGTTCCACAGCGCCTCGAAGCGGGCGAAGCATTCCCAGATGGCCTGGGCCTTGTGCTCCCAGCTCTTCACCGGCCCGTGGCCCGGCATGTTGGTGACCATGTCCGACCAGTAGGGCAGCAGCCGCCGCTCCTCGAAGGGGAAGTCGAAGAGGGTGGCCAAGGTCATGGCCGTCAGCTCCTTCGACACCTTGTCCACCCAGTCGAAGGGCTCGCCGATCGGCAGGGAGTCGAGGATCTCCCCGGCCCGCTCGCGCACGATCGCGCTCATGTTGGCGATGTTGGCCGGCGCGACCGTCGGGCTGACGGCCTTGCGATGCACGCTGTGCTCGGGCTCGTCCATGGTGATGAACCCGGCGCCGCGGCGGCGCTCCCGGCCCATCTGCGCCAGCACCTTGTCCTGCTCTTCCTGGGCCGCCTGGTTCACCAGGGTGATGCCGTCGGCGGAGGAGAAGTCCTGGTGGTTGGTGTCCACCGCCATGATGTCGTCCCAGCGGGTCAGCGACCAGTAGGGGCCAAACTCGCTCTCGGCGGTGAAGTGAACCGGGTCCTCGCGGCGCAGGCGCGCGAAGACCGGCCAGATGGTGTCGGCCTGGAAGCGTTCCGCCTGGGCCGGGTTGAGGGTTTCCAAAGGCGCGGCCTCGGCCTCCGCGGCAGCGGCTTCCTTGAATTCAATCGATCCGTCGTCCATGGCACGGCCTCCGCGAGTCTCACCCGGCGTCATTGCACGCGCCGGGTCTTCTCTCCATTGGCGCCTATCCAAACGCCGTTCTGCAAGCGTAATCACCTCTTCCCGAGCCGAACGCGCCAGCGGCCGGCAAGTTGACGCGGGCGTCATTTTTGGGCATCGGAGTTGCATGAGCGAGCCAGCCGCACATGTGGCAGTCCTGGGCGCCGGCCATGCTGGCGGCACGCTCGTGGCCCTGCTGCGCCAGTTCGGCTACCCGGGCGCCATCACCCTGATCGGCGAGGAGCCGCTGCCGCCCTACCAGCGGCCGCCGCTGTCCAAGGCCTGGCTGAAGGGCGAGGCCAATGCCGAGGACCTCGAGCTGAAGCCTCTGGAATTCTATCGCGACCACGCCATCGATTTCCGGCCCGGCAAGCGGGCGGTGCGGCTGGAGCGCAGCGACCGGCGGGTCCACCTCGATGACGGCTCGACGCTGGCCTACGACACCCTGGTCATCGCCACGGGCGCACGGGCCATCGCCCTGCCGATCCCGGGCGCGGACCTTGCGGGCGTCATGTTCCTGCGCACCGCCGCCGACGCCGAACTCCTGAAGGCGACCATCGGCCCTGGCAAGACCCTCGCGGTGGTGGGCGGCGGCTATATCGGGCTGGAGGTGGCGGCCTCGGGCCGGGCCCTGGGCGCCGAGGTGGTGGTGCTGGAGCGCGAGACCCGGCTCCTGGCCCGCGTCGCCTGCGAGGCGCTGTCGGACTTCTTCAAGGGCTATCACGAGGGTCGCGGCGTCCGCTTCGAGCTGGGCTGCAGCGTCACGGGCTTCGAGGGCCCAACACAGGATGGGGCCGGTCGCGTCACCGGCGTGACCCTGGCCGACGGACGCACGATCGCCTGCGACGCGGTGGTGGTGGGCGTCGGGGCGACACCCAACGACGAGATCGCCCGGGACGCCGGCCTCGACTGCGCGCGCGGGATCGTCGTCGACCTGGAAGCCCGCACCTCCGATCCCAACATCTTCGCCATCGGCGACGTCACCCACCGGCCGATGCCGATCTATGGCCGCATGTTCCGCATGGAGAGCGTGCCCAACGCCCTGGAGCAGGCCAAGCAGGCGGCCGCGGCGATCACCGGCCGCCCGGCGCCGGCCGGCGAGGTGCCCTGGCAGTGGTCGGACCAGTACGACCTGAAACTGCAGATCGCCGGCTACGCCTTCGACGTCGACGAGATCCTGATCCGCGGCGACCCGGCGACGGCGAAGTTCGCGGTCTTCCACCTGAACGGCGACCAGCTGCAATCGGTGGAGGCGATCAATTCGCCGCCGGAATTCATGATGGGCAAGCAGCTCATCCTAAGCCGCAGGCCCGTCGACAAGGCGAGGCTTGCAGACCCAGCCATTTCCATGAAAGAGGTCGCCGCTTAGGCGGGCGTTTGAAGAGCATCATGGCGAAGATCACCTACATCGAGCACGACGGAACCGAGCACGTCATCGACGTGAAGACCGGCCTCTCCGTCATGGAAGGCGCGGTGAAGAACAACATACCCGGCATCGACGCCGACTGCGGCGGCGCCTGCGCCTGCGCCACCTGCCATGTCTATGTGCAGGAAGACTGGCTCGACAAGACGGGCGACAAGTCCGCCATGGAGGAGTCCATGCTCGACTTCGCCGAGAGCGTGGAGCCCAACAGCCGCCTCTCCTGCCAGATCAAGGTGAGCGACGCGCTCGACGGCCTGGTGGTGACCATGCCGGAGAGCCAGCACTAGGGGTGGGCGGCGGCCTCAGCGCTGCATCTGCATGAGCTGATCGACCGGCATCATGTTCTGGCTCAGGTGGTTCATGATCCAGATGGAGCCGGCGACGATCAGGAACACCACCATGACGCCGAAGGCGAGCGCCAGCACATTGTTGGTGTTGTCCGGGCCGGTGGTCACGTGGAGGAAGAACACCAGGTGCACGCCCATCTGGGCGATGGCCAGCACGATCAGCGCCACCGGCACGGCGGGGCCCCAGATCAGGTGGGCGCTCGCCGCCCAGAAGGCCGCGAGGGTGAGCACGATCGAGAAGCCGAGGCCCAGGTTGGAGTTGAGCACCCAGTGGCCGGCGCTCTCCTCCGGCTCGTCGCCCGGCGCGTGGTCTTCCCGATGGTCGAGATCGGCGGCGTAGAGGCCCGGATCGTAGTCGAGGTCGCTCATGCCGTGGCTCCCATCAGATAGACGATCGTGAAGATCCCGATCCAGACGATGTCCAGCGCATGCCAGAACAGGTTGAAGCAGATCAGGCGGCGCACGGTCTCCGGGCGGAATCCCTTGACCTGCACCTGCGCCATCATGGTCAGGAGCCACATGCCGGCCACGGTGACGTGCAGGCCGTGCAGGCCCACGAGGCCGAAGAAGGCGGTGAGGAATCCGCTGCGCTGCGGGGTGATCCCGCGTCCGGCCAGGCTGATGAATTCCTGCAGCTCCAGGCCGACGAACGCCAGGCCGAGCAGGCCGGTGATCAGCAGGAAGACCTGCGTCCAGAGCTTGTTGCGGGCGTTGGTGGCCGCGAACGACAGCCCGCAGGTGTAGCTCGACAGCAGCAGGGCGGCGGTCTCCAGCCCGACCCGGGGCATCTCCACGATGTCGCGGGCGCTCGGTCCGCCGGCGGTCGCATTTCGCAGCACCGCGAAGGTGGCGAAGAAGCAGGCGAACATCACGATGTCGCTGAGCAGGAAGATCCAGAAGCCGTAGCCCACGATGATCCGCTTGCGGGCGGGGCCGGTCGCGCCGTGGCCGGCGCCTTCGACGGGACCCTCGGGGCCATGGTCGCGGTGGCCCAGCCGGTGCGGGTCCTCTCGCACGCGGCGGAGGGTTTCGACGGCTGCGGGGAGCCCGATCTCGCTCACGTCAGAGCTCCCTGCTGGGCCAGCCGTTCGAGGACCACCTCGCGGGCGGCGCGGCGGGCGCGATCGGCGCTGGCCACCTCCTCGACGGGCACGTGGAACTCATGGACGTCACGCCAGGCGAACACCACGAAGCCGGCGAAGGCGGCCGCCAGCCCCAGGCCCGCCAGCCACCAGATATGCCAGATCAGCGCAAACCCGGTCACGCTGGCGAAGAAGGCGGTGTAGAAGCCCACCGGGCTGTTCACCGGCATCTCGATCGGCTGGTAGTTCGGCTCGGGGGTGAGCTGCTGGGTCTCGATGGCGCGCAGCTTGATGCCCCAGTAGGCCTCCTCGCCCTCGACGTTGGGCATGACCGCGAAGTTGAAGAACGGCGGCGGCGAGGGCGTCGCCCATTCCAGCGAGCGGCCGTCCCAGGGATCGCCGGTCAGGTCGCGCAGTTCGTCGCGCTTGATGATGCTCACCACCAGCATGATGACCTGGCAGATCACCCCGATCACCAGGATGCCCACGCCGACCAGCGACAGGTCGAGCATCGGCTTCCATTCGGGGATGTTCACGTGCTGAAGGCGCCGCGTCATGCCCTCCAGCCCCAAGATGTAGAGCGGCGTGAAGGTCACCCAGAAGCCGAAGAAGGAGAACCAGAAGGCAGCCCTGCCCCAGCCCTCGTGCAGGCGGAAGCCGAAGGCCTTGGGGAACCAGTAATCGAGGCCGGCGAACAGGGCGAACACCACCCCGCCCACGATCACATTGTGGAAGTGGGCGACCAGGAACATTGAATTGTGGACCAGGAAGTCGGCCGGCGGGACGGCGAGCAGCACCCCGGTCATGCCGCCGATCACGAAGGTGAAGATGAAGCCCAGCGACCACAGCATCGGCACGCTGAAGCGCACGCGGCCGCCGTACATGGTGAAGATCCAGTTGTAGATCTTCACGCCCGTGCCCACGGCGATGATGCTGGTGGAGATGCCGAAGGCGGTGTTCACCGCCGCCCCGGATCCCATGGTGAAGAAGTGATGCAGCCAGGTCATCATCGAGACGATGCAGATGAAGATGGTGGCGGCGACCATCGAGCGATAGCCGAACAGCGGCTTGCCCGAGAAGGTGGAGAACACCTCCGAGAAGATGCCGAAGGCCGGCAGAACCAGGATGTAGACCTCCGGGTGCCCCCAGGCCCAGATCAGGTTCATGAACATCATCGGGTTTCCGCCCGCCGTGTTCGTGAAGAAGTGGAAGCCGAAGAACCGATCCAGGCTCAGCATCGCCAGCGTGGCGGTGAGGATCGGGAAGACCGCCACGATGATCAGGCTGGAGGCCAGCACGGTCCAGCAGAACATCGGCATGCGCAGGTAGGTCATGCCGGGACAGCGCATCTTCAGGATCGTGGTGACGAAGTTTATCCCCGTCATCAGCGTGCCGATGCCCGATATCTGCACGGCCCACAGATAGTAGTCGACGCCGACGCCTGGCGAGTAGGTCATCTCGCTGAGCGGCGGATAGGGCAGCCAGCCGGTGCGGGCGAACTCACCGACGAACAGCGAGATGTTGACCAAGAGCGCGCCTGACGCGGTGAGCCAGAAGCTCACGGAGTTGAGCGTCGGAAACGCCACGTCGCGTACGCCGAGCTGCAGCGGCGTCACGAAGTTCATGAAGCCGATCACCAGCGGCATGGCCGCGAAGAAGATCATGATCGTGCCGTGGGCCGAGAAGATCTGGTTGTAGTGCTCGGCCGGCAGATAGCCCGGGGCGTTGACCGCCATGGCCTGCTGGCTGCGCATCATGATCGCGTCGGCGAAGCCGCGGACCAGCATCAGGGAGCCGAGCGCGCAGTACATGATGCCGATGCGCTTGTGGTCGACGGTGGTGATCCACTCCCGCCAGAGGTAGGGCCACAGGCCCTTGGCGGTCACCACGCCGAGCACGCCCACGATGGACGCGATGAGCACCAGCGAGGTGATCAGGGGGATGGGTTGGTCGAAGGGTATCGCCGACCAGCTGAGCTTACCGAACATGGCTCAGAATCTCCCCGCGCTCGAGACTTCGCGACCCGCGTGCGACGGGCTTGCCGGCTCGGGACCCGGGCCGGGAGCCACCTTCTGCGCGGCGATGGACTGGAAGAGCTGCGGATCGACGCCCCGATAGGTCGCCGGCGCCACCCGCTGGCTCTGCCGCGAGAGCGCGGCATAGGCCGGCCCGTCCAGCACCGGGCCGCCGCGGCGCACGCCGTCCGCCCAGGCCGAGAAGTCGGCCGGCGCGACGCTCCTCACCGGGAACTGCATGTCCGAAAAGCCGTCGCCGCTGAAGTGGGAGGACTGGCCGAACAGGGTCACGGGCCGGTCGGCCTGCAGGTTCAGCTGCGAGACCATGCCGGGCATGGCGTAGATCATCGAGCCCAGGCGGGGGATGAAGAACACGTTGAACACGCTGGCCGAGGTGATCGAGAAGTGCACCGGCGTCCCGGCCGGGATGACGAGCTGGTTGACCGTCGCGATCCCCTGCTGCGGGTAGATGAACAGCCACTTCCAGTCGAGGGACACGACCTGGACCTCGAGCGGCGGCGTCTTCGACGGCAAGGGCCGGAACGGATCGAGCTTGTAGGAGCCGATCCAGATCACGCCGCCGATGAACATGATGGTCAGGATCGGGATGGACCAGACGATGGCCTCGATCCGCCCCGAGTAGGACCAGTAGGGCAGGTATTCGGACTTGGTGTTCGAGGCCCGGTAGCGCCAGGCCATCCAGAAGGCGAGCAGGATCGTCGGTACGATGATCGCCAGCATGATCAGGGTGGCGTCGATGAGGATGGTCGCATCGTCGCGCCCCACCGGGCCAACGGGGTCGAGGATGCTGCGGGCGCACCCGGCGAGGCCCGGCGCCGACAGCAGGAGCGCCACGGCGGGCGCGGCGCAGCGTCGGACGGTCTGCAAAAGATTTCGAGGCATGCCCCACCCCAACTGCAATGCTCAATGGCGACGCGATCCGCCGATCTTGCCTCCGGGTCTTTGACTCACATCAAGGCCGCAACGAATCGCGGGGGCGCCCCGAAGGGGCAACCCCGCGAACGGCGCCTATCTCGGCTTCTTGAAGCGCAGCAGGAACTGGTCGGTCTTGCCGCGGATGGCGGGGTTGAAGACCATCTTGGTATGGTCGTCGGCCGGGTTGGCGAGGATGGCGCTTTCGGCGTCGAGCTTGAAGCCGGCCTTGGCCATGTCGGCCTTCACCCGGGCGATGTCGATCCGGTGCAGGGTCTCGGTGACGTTGTCGGGCGCGCCGGAGGCCGCGGCATGGTCGAGGATCACGAACACCCCGCCCGGCTTCAGGGCCGCATAGACCGCCTTGTCGAAGGCCGGCACGTCGGCCGGGCCCATGAACTTGTCGTAGAGGTCGTGGTAGTTCTGGCGGATGAACACCGCGTCCAGCCCCTTGGGCAGGGCCATGGCGTTGATCGGGTCGGTGGAGACGACGATGTTCGAACCGGGCGCGGCGGCGCCGGCCCGCAGCATGCCCTCGACCTCAGGGTGGGCCTTGATCACTTCGGCGGGCATGACCGCATAGACCTTCCCCTTGGGCCCGACCGCCTGGCTCTCGGCGCGGACGAAGCGGCCGGCGATGATGTCGGCCACCTTGTCGCCCGGCTTGAGCCCGATGAAGGCGATGACCTCCGGGCCTTTCATGGTGGGGTCGGTGAGCGCGTCCACCCCGGCGGCTGGAACCTGGGCGAGCGCGATGGGCGCGGCGCCGGCGGCGCAGAGCAGCAGGCCCGCGAAGATGGGGGCGGCGATACGGTTCATGAGCAGTTCCTCCCGAGCTTCCTGCATACCAGAGGTACGGGAACGGCCCTAGTCTAGAGCTGAAGCTCCGGCTGGGCCTCGGCGCCGGCGTGGGCTTCCTCGGGCAGGTGGCAGGTGAAGGTGGCGCCGGCCCCGGGCTCGCTCTCCAGCGCCACCCAGCCGCCGTGCAGTTCGGTGAGCGCCTTGACCAGCGCCAGGCCCAGGCCCGGGCCGCCGCGCTCGCGGCCGATGAAGCGATCGAAGATGTGCGCCTGGACGTGGAAGGGGATGCCGCGCCCGGTGTCGGAGACGGTCAGCTGCACCTCGCCCAGGGCCTTGCGGGCGGCCAGCGTGACCGTGCCGCCGCTAGGGGTCTGGGCCAGGGCGTTCTCCACCAGGTGGTCGAGGATCTGGGCCAGCCGCTTGGCGTCGCCGCGGATCAGGCCGACGTCGGAGGTCTCCGCGGCGATGCTCACGGAGGCGGCGGCGGCGCCGTCGTTCCAGCGGGCCGCGACCCCGATCAGGAGGTCGCCGACGCGGACGTCCTCCAGGTCGAGGGCCATCTCGCCGGCGTCGATCTGGGCCATGTCGAGCACGTCGTCGATGGAGCGGGCGAGCTGGGTGGCGGCGGACTTCACGGCGGCGGCGTGCTGCTTGCCGCGATCGGACAGGATGTCGCCGGAATGCTCCAGCAGCTCGGAATAGCCGATGATGGTGGTGAGCGGGGTGCGCAGTTCGTAGGAGACGTTGCCGACGAAATCGCGCTTCAGCCGCTCGGCGTCGGCGAGCGCGGCCTCGCGGGCGGCCAGCGCGCTCTCCAGCTTGCGGGCGTCGGTGACGTCGGTGAAGGCGATCAGGGTGGCCCCGTCGGGCAGCGGCCGGGACTGGTAGGCCACGACGCGGTCGTCGGAGGTCTTCAGCTCGCCGGTCATCGGCGCGCGGGCGGACGGGTCCGGGTCGGCGACGCGGCCCTTCAGCTCGCGCCAGAAGCTGCGGTCGTGCAGCTTGGGCACGCACAGCTCGGTGACGCCCTCGAAGTCGCCGGCCGCCTCGAGCTGGGCGGGCGTGATCTTCCAGAACGTTGAGAAGGCGTCGTTGGAGAGCCGCAGCCGCCCGTCGGAGCCGAACACGGCGACAGCGTCGGAGAGCTTGTCCAGCGTCGCCTGTTGCACCTCGATGAGGGCGTTGTACTGGGCCTTCAGCTTCAGGTCGCCGGTGATGTCGGAGAACAGCAGCAGGAGGCCGCCCATGGGGTGCGGCTGGCGCACGACCTTCAGCGTGCGGCCGTCGGGCAGGCTCCACAGGTCGTCGGCGGCCGGCCCCAGCTGTTCGTAGCGGGCGAGCTCGGCGGCCTTCCACTTGCCGTAGTCGGCGGTCTCCGGCAGGCGGCGGCGCTGGCGCAGCCGGTCGAGCACCTCGCCGTGGGTGGGCCGCTCGGCCAGCCAGGCCGGCTCTATGGCCCACAGCTCGGCGAAGGCGGCGTTGTGGAACATCAGCCGCTTGCCGTCGCCGAAGATCGCCACCGCCTCGCCGATATGGTTGAGCGTCTCGTCGTGCGCCTCGACGTTGCGGCGCAGGGCCTCCCGCAGCTCCTCCAGGTCGGTGACGTCGGCGGTCCAGACGCCGACCCCGCCGCCCTCCAGCGGCTGGGCGGCGACGCGGAACGCCTGGCGGCGGCCGCCGACCGTCGCCCAGCGCAGGGCCTCGCGCTTCTGGCCGAGGTTGGCGGCCTCGCTGGCCAGGGCATCGGCGCCGCGGTCGAAGGCCAGGCCCCGGGCGGCGGCGTCGTCCAGGTCGGCGGCGTCGGCGGCCTTCAGCCAGGCGCGGTTGACCCAGACCGGCGAGCCGTCGGCCGCGGCGATCCAGGCGGGGCAGGGATGGGCGTCGAGAAAGGCCGCAAACCGGGGCGCGGTCGGAAGCGCCGCGTCCTCGCCGACCGCCGCTGAGAGGCGCAGCCAGGCCAGCGCCCCGGCCGCGCGGCCCTCGACGGAGACCACGCCGGTCTCGCCACGGACCTCGAAGGCGCAGGCTTCACCCCGCTCGAACAGCGCGCGCAGGCGCCGGGCGTGGTCGGGATCGGCGCGCATCAGGGCGTTGACCAGGGCTTGCGGGTCCGGCGTCTCGACGCCCAGCACCTGGGCGCAGATCGCCAGCGCTTCCTCGCCCGAGGCCAGCATCGCCTGGCCGTCCTCCACGGCCAGCAGGGCGGAATCGAAGGCCTCGGCGGAGGCCTGGGCGGCGTCGGCGCGGGTCTCGATTCCGGCCAGCCGGCCTTGCAGGGCCTTCACCTGGCCCGCCGCCTGGCGGCGCTGCGAAAGCGCCCACAGCACCGCGCAGATCGCCAGCGAGACCGCGCCGGCGGCGCCGGCCAGGATCAGTTCGTTGGCGCCCATTCCCCGACTTCCGGTCCACTCCGGCGAATCACTGGGTTGGAGACTAAGCCCAGCCGCGCCTCGCCGCATCCGTGGCGCATTCTCGCGGTAGCGGATTTGAACGCCTATGATCTCCTCCGTGAACGCCATCCTCTACCCTGTCGCCGCCAATCCGGAGCAGGCCCTGAGCCGGCCGCAGGGCCGCGCGGCCCGCGAGCGCGAGGCGAGGGCTACGGCCGGCGAGCCGGTGACCTTCGCGACCGAGACGGTGGGGCCGGCCTTTGCGACGCGCGAGGCGGCGCTGGAGGCGTTCCGCGACCGCATCGAGGCCTTCGCAGCCGAAGACCGTTATTGCCAGCTGGTGGAGCGCGTCGTCACCGAGGCGGGCCGCCCCGCGCGGATGTCGCCGGTGGCGCCTGTCTATGAGGACGGCCGCCGCTGGCCCGACCCGCCGGCGCCGCCGCGCACCGTCTGGCGGCTGACGATCTCCTACTGGCGGCCGGTGAGCGCCGCGGGCGCCGAGGCGCCCCAGGCCCGGGTGGCCCGCAAGGCCGAGGCCGAGGTCAGTCCCGAGACCCTGCGCGCCATCGCCCGGGCGCCGCTGAAGCCGGTCAAGCCGCAGCAGCCGCTGGACATCGGCCTGTTCGAGACGCGCCTGCCCGAGGCGCCGCACATCGTCGTGCCCGATGAGTGAAGCGTTCGGCCGGCCGCCGTCGCTGGACGACATGGCGGCGCTCGCCGAGGCCGCCTTCCAGGCCCTGCCGGAGAATTTCCGCAAGCTGGCCGGCGACGTGGTGTTTCGGGTCGACGACTTCCCGCCGGACGATGTGCTGGCCGAGCTCGGCATCGAGGATCCGTTCGAGCTCACCGGCCTCTACCAGGGGCTCGACCTGGGCCGACGCTCGGTGCTCGATCCCTCGCCGCAGCCCTCGATGATCTTCCTCTACCGCCGGCCGATCCTCGACGAATGGGCGGCGCACGGCGAGATCACTCTGGAGGAGCTGGTCAGCCACGTGCTGGTCCACGAGATCGGCCACCACTTCGGCCTGTCCGACGCCGACATCGACGCGATCGAGGCGGGATAGCGGGTCCCCGTCCCCCGCTGCGCAGGGGAGGCAAAGAAGTTGACGCCCCCGTCATTTTGTTGACTCCGCGGCCCGCAGACGCCAAGCTTGGGCGGTTAGGCTGGCGAGGGGCGCGTCGGGCCGCTTTGACGACGAGGACCGCATGGCCGCCGACGGCAATATCACCAAGGACATCATCTACGACGCGGTGGCGCCGGACGACTTCGAGTCGATGCTGGAGCTGGACCGCTACAACGGCCGCTCGACGGCCTTCGACAAGATCATCTCGGCCACCCACGACCACTTCTGGGATCCGCTCGATCCCAAGTACATCGACTTCTCCGAGCCGTTCGACATGGAAGCGACCATGATCCTGCCGGAGAAGATGATCGGCCCGCTGAAGCTCGACTACGTCAACGAGATCCTGGGCACCGAGCAGCGCCGCATCGCCTTCGCCAACGCCCAGACGCTGCGGACCTTCTCCTCGATCCTGCACGGCGAGCAGGGCGCGCTGAACCTGTCGGCCAGCCTGTGCCACGTGCTGAAGGACCAGGGCGCGCAGGAATACGCCGCCAACCAGACCCGCGAAGAGGCCCGCCACGTCACGGCCTTCGCCAAATATATCAAGGCCCGCTGGGGCCGGCCGGTGGAATGCGGCCCGGTCCTGAAGGACCTGCTGGTGGAGATCATCCACGCCCCGGAGGTCTACAAGAAGATCATCGGCATGCAGATGCTGGTGGAGGGCCTGGCCATGGGCGCCTTCGCCACGATCTTCAACGAGACCAACGACCCCCTGGCCCGCAAGCTCACCCAGCTGGTGATGACCGACGAGGCCTTCCACCACAAGTTCGGGAAGATCTGGGCCGACCGCACCATCCCGCACCTGACGCCGGCCGAGCACGAGATCATCGAGATGTGGGCGGCGCACTGCTTCCAGACGCTGCTGTTCAACCTGGTGGCGCCGACCCAGAACGTCGGCCTCTACGAGGAGTTCGGCCTCGATCCGAACCGGGTCATCGAGGAGATGGGCAAGCTGGTCTCCGACGAGACGCGCCGCGAGGAGATGAAGGAGGCCACCAACATCTTCCGCGTGCTGGTCAAGACCCTGGTCAACGCCGGGATCATCACCGATCGGACCAAGGCCTTCTACGCCGTCTACGTCGACATCGACGAGCTGAAGGGCGAGGGCGACAAGATGGTCGGCGACGATATCGCCGAAGAGGGCATCAAGTACCTCCAGGAGATCAACTTCAAGGATCGCGCCCGCCAGGTCCTGATCGCGGCGGAATAGCGCGTCCCACCAAACGGGGACTTCGAGACGCCCGGCGCTCGCCCGCTGGGCGTTTTCGCATCTGCCTCCCCTGCGAAGCGGGGGAGGGGGACCATCGGCCGAAGAGCCGATGGTGGAGGGGGCGAGCCAAGCGCACTGCACCGGCTTGCCCCTCCCACCATCCGCTGTTCGCTGCGCTCCGCGGACGGTCCCCCCTCCCCGCTCACGCGGGGCGGGCAGTCAGGCCGCCAGCGCCGCCGGCATCAGCGGGCGTTCGCCGCGCGCCGCGCGCAGCGGCTGGCCGACCTTGGCCAGGCGGCGGAAGGCCAGGATCGCCAGCGGGGTGAACACCACGAGCGCCGCCAGCGCGGGCAGGAACATCGGGTCGGCGAAGCCCATGCCGTGGGCGTGCTGGTCGTGCGGCCAGAGCACCGTGAAGCCGAGCACGTCGCCTGCGCTGTGCACGGCCATGGCGGCGTAGAGCGAATTGGTCAGGTAGGCGAGCGTCGCGAAGATCAGGCCGGCGGTGAAGTAGAGGCTGAGCTTCACCGGGTCGAGGCCCTGCAGGACGTGCACGGCGGCGAACAGCACCGAGGAGCCGACGATGGCGGCGGGTGCGCTCTTCCAGCCCTGCTCGAGAAGGCCCATGGCGTAACCGCGGAAGGCGGCCTCTTCGCTCAACGGGGCGGCCAGCGAGCTCATGACCAGGAAGGCGATGGCCGAGGGCAGCGGCACGCCGGTCATCTTCGGCTGGATGCCGGCCGGAATGTGCACCAGGTCGGCCGCGGCGATCCACAGGCCGCCGAACGCCGCCAGGCCCAGGAGCCCGGCGCCCACGGCGAGCGCGAAGGTCGGCCAGGGCATGGCGTTCCAGCGCAGCAACCGCCGGCGGGTGGCGCGGGTCGCCTTCGGCCAGCCGCGGCCGGAGAGGTAGAGGATCAGGCCGGCGAGCAGGGCGGCCATGAGCGGCGCGGCCCAGGGGACGCCGGGGCTGAGGCGCAGGTTGGCGAGGACCAGCGGCCCCCAGATCCCCTGGCCATAGGCCGTGATGGCGATGCTGACGACGGCGGCGAGGCCGAAGGCCTTGAGGCCGGATTTGAGGGCTCCGGTCTTGATGGTGGCGGCGGTCATGGGAACCTCCCTGGTGAGAGGTCCAGACTGGGCCGTCGGCCGGCCAAGGTGTTTGGGATGGCCTGGGGAGAAGCTTGGGATTTCCTTGGGGTGTCACCGCACCAGCCGCACCCGGTCCAGCAGCCGTGGCCAGCGCGGGTCGTCGTGCAGGGCGTCGCAATAGGGCAGCCAGGGGATGAGGACGAGCAGGGGATCGTCGTGGGCCGCGGCGGCCTCCAGCGCGGCGAAGGCCTGGTCCGGCTGGCCGGCGGCGACGCGCAGGAAGGCGATGTCGGTGAGGCGGGGCGTGAACATCACCGTCTGGGTTTCGAAGAGGTCGGCGCCGGCCGCGCAGAGCCCGGCGAACCCGTCCCGGGCATAGCGGTCGCGCAGGGGGCGGAGCTGCGGCTCCCCCAGGCCCCAGAGCGCCAGACCCTTCATCAGCGCCTCGACGCCGGCGTCCGCCTCGCCCGCCAGCACATAGGCCCAGCCCTTGGCGTACCAGCCCTCGCTGGAGGCGGGCGCCAGCGCCAGGGCCTGGTTGGCGGCGCTGAGCGCCTGGCGATAGCGCCGCGCGGTGAGCAGGATCTGCATCAAGGCGCCGTGGGCGGCGAGCGAGAACGGCTCCAGCTCCAGGGCCGCGCGGCTCTCCCGCTCGGCCTCGACGAAGCGCCCGGTGGCGGCGAGGGCGAAGGCCCGGTGGCGGTGCGGCGACGGCAGGTTTGGATCGAGACCGATGGCGCGGCGCAGCGCCTCGTCGGCCGGCGCGAAGGCGCGGTCGGCGAGCAGGATTGCAAAGCCCAGCGCCGACCAGGCGCGCGCCAGGGCGGGATCGAGGCCGACCGCGGCGTGGGCGCAGGCCTTGGCGGCGGCGATCAGCCCGCTCCCCTGGCCCGCGAGATGCAGGGCGGCCAAGGTGTCGGCGAGGCCCACATGGGCGGGCGCCCAGCCGGGCGCCTCCTCGATGGCGGCCTCGAAATAGAGCCTGGCCTGGGCGAGGTTGGCGGCGAAGGGCGTGGCCAGCGCCGCCCGGCCCTGGGCGGCGAGCGCGGCGGCCCGGGGCGGCGGCTCCGCGGCGGCGGCGGGCTCCGCGCCGGCCGCTGCGGCCAGGGCGGCGCCGTCGCCGGCGACGAGGCGGTAGCCGCGCTTGGGCAGGGTCTCGATGTAGCGGTTTTCCGCCGTCTCGCCGAGCGCCCGGCGCAGCCGGCTCATGGCCGCGGCCAGGGTGTCGTCGCCGATCGCCCGGCCCTGCCAGACCCCGCCGATGATCTCGTCCTTGGAGAGCACCCGCCCGCCGGAGCCGGCGAACAGCAGCAGCAGGTCCATGAGCTTGGGCTCGATCCGGGTCTCCGGCCCGCCGGCCAGGCGCGCGATGACCCCGCGCGCCGGCTCGATCCGCCAGTCGCCGAGTTCGAACGGCCGCTCGCC
>NZ_DASZBG010000119.1:0-11029 GCF_035944335.1 Phenylobacterium sp.
CACCGTCCTCGGTGTGGAAATAGAAGACAGGCATTCGGGCGAAAGCCGCGCGCGGCGGGTTCGTTCCAAAGTCTAGCTTATGAGTGAAAAGCCTAGCCGGCCGGCGGCAGCAGGCGCTCATAGGTGCGCCGGATCACGCCGTAGCATTCGCACGACAGGCTCTCGATCACCGCGCGATCGACGATGTCGACGACGCCGCGCCGATAGCGGATGGCGCCCTTCTCCTGCAGCGCGCGGGCGACGGCGGTGACGGTGGTCCGCTGCACGCCCAGCATATCGGCCAGGAATTCCTGGGTCAGCGCGATGGTGTTGGTGGAGATCCGGTCGTGGCAGGTGAGCAGCCAGCGGCAGAAGCGCGCCTCGACCGAGTGCAGGGCGTTGCAGGCCACCGACTGGATGGCGTGGCCGAACAGGGCCTCGCCGTGGCGGTCGACGATCTCGCGGATGCGGGGGCTCTTCTCCCAGGCCTCGTGCATCTGGGCCGCGCCGATCCGCACGCCGCGGGTCGGGGTTTGCACGATGGCCCGCACCAGCGAGGCGCGCGGCGCGATCGCGGCCTGCAGCCCCAGGGCGCCCTCGCGCCCGATGGTGGCGCTTTCGATCGCCGCGCCGTTCTCCATCAACGTCATCAGCGAGATGACCCCGTCGTGCGGGAAGTAGATGGTGTCGATCCGGTCGCCCGGATCGTAGAGCAGCTTGCCGCGCTCCAGCTCCACCTGAGCCAGGTGGGGAGACATCAGACCTAGGTCTTCGGGGGGGAGGGCAGCCAGCAGCAGATTTTGCAACGAGATATTCGGCCTTTGCATCGGGGGATGGAAACGTCGCCGTCCGGCTTAGGTTTCCAAGTTATCGATGCAAGTAGGCAAAGACTGTCGAGTACTCGACACTAGGCGAACGATATCCACTAAATCTCAGAAAAGATTGTCACCGAAGTTCGGAATTGTGGATTTTTCACGCCTCCTGAGAATGTCGACGATCCGACGTAACTATATCTGATTGCCGTTCTCCCCGCCGAATCAGCACGGGATTGTCTTTTGATAGCGGCCAATCCGTCCGCTCAACTGTTTCGCCGCGGCAATCCCGCGCCTGCTCAGCGCGCGACCGCCAGCCGGCCGGTCATGCCCGGGTGGTATCGGCAGTAGAAGTCGACCTGCCCGGGACGGGCCAGCACCGTGCGGACGTGCGCCTTGGGGGCCAGGTCCACGTCGAAGCTGCCGTCCTTGGCGGTCGCGGAGTGCTGGAAGATATCGGCGTTGACCCATTCGATGGTGTCGCCGACCCGCAGGCCGGCCGGGGCCGGCCCGAAGGCCATGTTGGCGATCGTCACGGCGTAGGTTGCCGGCGCCGGCTTCCCGCAGGACGCCAGCGCCAGCGCGCCGACCAGCACGGCGAGGCGGACGGCGGTGCGGATCACTTCAGTTTCGCCGCCAGCATTTCGGCGTGGTGCTGGTGCTCGGTGAACAGCTTCAGGCCGGTCTGCAGCAACCCCTTCAGCTCGCCGTTCTGGGCAGAGGGGATCAGGGTCCCGGAGAGCGCGCCGTTGACCGTCTGGTGATAGGCCACCTCATTGGTCACATAGGCCTTGTCGAAGGCCTTGCCCTTGAGCTTGGCGAGGTCGGCCAGCTTGGCCTTGGCGCCGGCCTGCAGCGACTGGCTGGTCGGGTTGTCCTGCGGCGTGACGCCCAGCTTCTTGACCAGGGCCAGCGCCTGTTCGTTGACCGCGGTATGGTCGCGGACCATCTCGCTGGCGAATTCGCGCACCGCCTTGTCGTGCGACTTGGCGAGCGCCTGCTTGCCGGCCGCCACGTCGATGACGCCGGCGGTGTAGGCGATGTGGGCGATCTGGGCGTCGTTGGGCTTGGCGGCCTGGGCGCTGGCGGCGGCGGGGATGACCAGCGCCAGGGCGGCGGCGGCCATCACGGTGTTGCGGATCATGTCTAGGTATCCTCCTGCGAGGCGCCCCCCGTTGGCGCGGCCTCGCGGGGCATTGGATGGGACAGCCCCGGGGAGGTTCCCGGGAACCTTGCGTCGCCCGCCCCATCCAATCAGCATGAGGCCCGCCCCATGACGCTCTCGACCCAGACCCTCGACTACGCCGCCCTGCCGGAGGCCGAACTCGTCGCCTATGCCCGGGCCGGCCGCCGCGAGGCCTTCGCCGCCATCATGCAGCGCGGCAACCAGCGCCTGTTCCGGATCGCGCGGGCGGTGGTGCGCGACGAAAGCGAAGCCGAGGATGTGCTGCAGGAGGCCTACGTCAGGGCCTTCGCCAAGCTCACGGAGTTCCGCGGCGAGGCCTCGATCTACACCTGGCTGACCCGCATCGTGCTCAACGAGGCGCACGGGCGCCTGCGCAAGCGCCGCAACACCGTCGAGCTCTCCGCCCTGGAGGCCGCGCAAGGCGGCGAGGGCCGGATCCTGATCTTCCCCTCGGCGCTGGCCTCCGACGATCCCGAGCGCGACGCGGCCCTGGCGGAGACCCGCCGCCTGCTGGAACGCGCCGTCGACGACCTGCCGGAGGCCTTCCGCCTGGTCTTCGTCATGCGCGAGGTCGAGGGCTGCTCCATCGCCGAGACCGCCGCCAACCTGGGCGTGAAGCCGGAGACGGTGAAGACCCGCCTGCACCGCGCGCGCCGCCTGCTGCGCGACGCCCTCGAGGTCCAGCTCGCCTCGGCGCTGACCGGCGCCTTCCCCTTCCTGGGCGCCCGCTGCCAGCGGATCACCGAGGCGGTCCTCGCGCGGATGGGGCTCTAGACCCCTCTGTGGATTCGCCAGCGGTGCGCGGCCCAGAAGATCAGCGCCAGACCGCAGCCGGCGAGGATGCCGCTGGTGAGGTCTCGCAACACCGTCAGGCCGAAGGTGACGATCAACACTCCGGCGGTCCGCCAGTCGCGCAGCAGCCGCGCCGCCTCGGCCTTCTCGGCCATGTTCCAGGCGACCACGATCAACACCCCGGCCAGCGCTGAGACCGGCACGTAGCTGGCGAGGGGCGCGGCCACCATCATGAAGCCCAGCAGGAAGCCTGCGTGCAGCAGGCCCGAGACCGGGCTGCGCGCGCCCGCGCGGATGTTGGTCGCGGTCCGCGCGATGGTGCCGGTGACGCTGATCCCGCCGAACACCGAAGAGGCCATGTTGGCCACGCCCTGGGCGATCAGCTCCATGTTGGAGCGGTGCTGGCGTCCGGTCATGCCGTCGGCCACCACGGCGGAAAGCAGGGATTCGATCCCGCCCAGCAGGGTGAAGGAGAGCGCCGCCGGCAGGACCGCCAGCGCCTCATGCAGCGAGATCGCGGGCAGCCTGGGCGCGGGCAGGCCGTGCGGGATGCCGCCGAACCGGCTGCCGATGGTTTCCACCGGCAAATGCAGGAAGGCGGCCGCGGCGCCGACCGTGGCCACGGCGATCAGCATCCCCGGCCACAGCGGCTTCCAGCGTCGCAGGCCGCCGGTAATGGCGATCGCGGCCGCGGCCAGGCCCACGGCGGCGAGGTTCGCGCTGGGCGCGGCGTGGGCGAGGGCGGCCATCTTCGGGATGAACTGGCCGGGCTCCCTGGCCGAAAGCGTCAGGCCGAACAGGTCCTTGAGCTGGCTTGCCGAGATGGTCACCGCGATCCCGGCGGTGAAGCCCACCGTGACCGTGTGCGGGATGTGCCGGATCAGGCTGCCCAGGCGCAGGGCGCCGATCAGCGTCAGCATCATCCCGGACATCAGCACGGTGAGCGCCAGGCCCTCGACGCCGAACTTCGCGACCGTGGCGGCGACCAGCACGATGAAGGCGCCTGCCGGCCCGCCGATCTGGAACCGGCTGCCGCCCAGCGCCGAGACCAGGAAGCCGCCGACGATGGCGGTATAGAGCCCGCGATCCGGCGAGACCCCGGAGGCGATGGCGATGGCCATGGAGAGCGGCAGGGCGACGATCGCCACGGTCAGGCCGGCGGCGGCGTCCTTGCGCAGGTCGGCCAGCCCATAGCCTTCCGCGAAGGTGGTCGCGAGCTTGGGCCGATAGACATCGGAGGCGGCGGGCGCCGCGTTGACCATGGCTGGACGGGTCCGAAATTCCGAAACGCCGGACCTGATGATCAGACGCGGCTCTGGAATTGGCTAGTGTAGGCTCGTTGTCGCCAAGCCAGGGAATTTACGCAGGCTGCGTCCAGCGGCCGCGCTAGAAGAGCTCAACTTGCATGGGAGTCTTTCGCCTCGTGTCCTCGCGTCCGCTGCTGGCGATCACCGCCGTCCTCGTCCTGTCGTCTCCCGCATTGGCCGCCGTGCCGCCGCCCAAGGCGGGGATCGACACCTACGCCCAGCTGCCGACGCCGCTGCCCTATCCCTATGACGAGGCCCTCTCCGCCAAGGCCACCAACGCCGCCGTCGCCCGCGCCCGGGCCCGCGCGCTCAAGGCCCACAAGCTGCTGATGATCGACCTCGGCGGCAACTGGTGCGGCGACTGCCGCGTGCTGAGCGGCGCGCTGGAACTGCCCGAGATGAAGGCCTTCGTGGACCGCCACTACGAGGTGGTCGACGTCGACGTGGGCCGCTTCGACAAGAACCTGCAGGTGCCCGGCGCCTACGGCATCCATCACCGGCTCGAGGGCGTGCCGGCCCTGCTGATCGTCGATCCGAAGACCAACCGGCTGCTCGACAAGGGCCGCGAAAGCGCCTTGCAGGACGCCCGCTCCATGACCCCCCAGGCGCTCGCCGACTGGCTGGCGCAGTGGCCGAAGTAGTGCTGCGCGCGACCCGATCTTGACCGTCATCCCCGGGCTTGTCCCGGGGACCCAGATACGCCGAGGGCGCATTCTTGATCGCGGCGGGACACGGGACGGGGCGCTGCCAACCGCCCGCGTTTCTAGGTGGCCGGGACAAGCCTGGCCATGACGGCGGGATCTATGGTCAGCCCTGACTCTCCTTGACCGCTCCTCCCCCGCGGGTGTGGACTTCAAAGAAAAGTCCGTCCGGGAGGCCATGCGATGAAATTCGGCATCTTCTACGAGCTGCAGCTGCCGAGGCCCTGGGGGCCGGACGACGAGTACAACCTCTACCAGAATGCGCTCAGCCAGCTCGAGCTCGCCGATCGCCTGGGCTACGACTACGCCTGGGAGGTGGAGCACCACTTCCTCGAGGAATATTCCCACTCCTCCGCGCCCGGCGTCTTCCTAGGCGCCGCCAGCCAGCGGACCAAGCAGATCCGCCTGGCGCACGGCATCCTGCAGCTCACCACCAACCACCCGGCCAAGCTCGCCGCCCAGGTGGCCGCTCTCGATCTGATCTCAAACGGCCGCGTCGAGTTCGGCATGGGCGAGAGCGCCTCGCTGACCGAGCTCGAACCGTTCGACGTCGACTTCAACCAGAAGCGCGAGATCTTCGAGGACGCCGTCCGCTGCCTCGTGCCGATGTTCACCAAGCACAACCACAGCTACTCGGGCCCGTTCTTCGACTTCCCGCCGCGCAACGTGCTGCCCAAGCCGCGCCAACGCCCGCATCCGCCGCTTTGGACCGCCTGCTCGCAGCTGCAGACCATCGCCTATGCCGGCGAGAAGGGGCTGGGCGCGCTGGGCTTCCAGTTCGTCTCCGCCGAGGCGGCCCATGCCTGGGTCCACGCCTACTACAACGCCATCACCAAGCGGCTCGACAGGCTGGCCGACTATCCGATCAATCCGAACATCGCGCTCGTCTCGATGTTCATGTGCGCCAAGACCGACGAGGAGGCCCGCGAGAAGGCCGACGGGGCGACCTTCTTCCAGTTCTGCCTGCGCTACTACAACACCCCCGACCGCAAGCGCCCGGCGCCCGGCACGGTCGACATGTGGGCCGAATACACCAAGTGGAAGGCGGCCAACCCCGAGGCCGCCGCCGCGGCCCTGGCCGGCGGGCTGATCGGTTCGCCGGAGACCATCCGCAGAAAGCTCCGCAAGTTCGAGCAGAGCCACATCGACCAGGTGATCCTGCTCAACCAGGCCGGCCGCAACTCGCACCAGGACATCTGTGACTCCCTCGAACTGTTCGCACGCGAGGTGATGCCGGAGTTCCACGCCAATATTCCCGCCCACGAAGCCTGGAAGGCCCAGGTCCTGGCCGGCGAGATCCAGCTGGAGGAGATCGACACCGAGGCCTTCACCGCCCGCTACGGCAACCGCTCGGTGGACCTCACCAAGGCGCCGGTCCCTGACAAGGCGCCGGCATGAAGAGACTGAAGCCCAATCAGCGCATAGCCCTGCTGGCGTCCTCGCTGGCGATATTCGCCGGTGTGACCCCACTGCTCATGCGCAGCTGGAGTGCGCCGGGCCAGGACCGCGTCCTCGGCATGCCGGCCCATTTCGCAGCCGGCTTCCTGCTCGGCATGATCGGCGCCCTGCTGGTGGGCGGCGTGGCGCTTGGCCTGAAGACCGGCTTCTTCGGAGGACCCCATGACTGAGTTCACCGACATCCGCGCCGAGGACGGCGTGGCCCGCTATTCCTTCAGCGTCGATTGCGGCGGCGAGCAGGTCCCTGCGGTGCTGTGGGCGCCGGAGGGCGCGCGCACGCCCCGGCCGCTGCTGCTGATGGGTCACGGCGGCTCGCAGCACAAGAAGGTCGAGAACCTGCGCATCCGGGCCCACCAGTACGCCAAGCGACTGGGCTATGCGGTGCTGGCCATCGACGCGCCGGGCCACGGCGACCGGATCTCGCGCGAGGCCTCCGCCCGCAACATGGCCGAGACCGGCGCGCGGGTGACCGGCCAGGTCGCCGCCGACTGGACGCCCGAGCGCCTCGCCCGGATGGCCGCGCTCACCCGCCAGGCCGTGCCCGAGTGGAAGGCCGCCCTCGACGTCGCCCAGGGCTTCGACTTCGTCGGCGCGGAGGGGCCGGTGGGCTACTGGGGCGTCTCCATGGGCACGGTGATCGGCGTGCCCTTCGTGGCCGCCGAGCCGCGCATCGACTGCGCGGTGTTCGGCCTCGCGGGCCTGCGCCCGAGCGCCACCGAGATGGCCGAGGCGGCGCGCAAGATCACCATCCCGCTGGAGTTCGTCTTCCAGTGGGACGACGCGGTCGCCGCGCGCGAGCACGGCGTCGCCCTCTTCGACGCCTTCGCCTCGAAGCAGAAGACCCTGCACGTCAATCCGGGCGGCCACATGGAAATCCCGGATTTCGAGAGCGCCAGTTGGGAGCGGTTCTTCACCCGCCACCTGGGCACGGCCGAGGCCCCGGTGCGCCGCCGCGTGGCGGAGCCCGCCTGATGGCCGCCAAGACCCCCGACGACCAACTGGACGAGGAGCTGGACGACAGCTTCCCCGCCTCCGATCCGCCCAGCCTCACCGAACCGGCCGGCGACGCCCGCAAGCGCCAGCGCGAGCGCGAGCAGGAGCGGGAGAAAGAGAAGCGGGAATAGGTCTTCCTTTCCCGCGAAGCGGGAGAGGGGGACCGCTCGCCGAGCGGAGCGAAGAGCGAGTGGTGGAGAGGGAGAGCCGCCGGCAGTGCGCTTGGCTCGCCCTATCCCCCATCCGCTCTCCGGGCCGCGCATCGCGGGCCTCGGCGAATGGTCCCCCTTTCCCATTCATGGGAAAGGAAATGGCGGGCGGTGCTACTCCCCTTCGCGCCGAACGCCCCAAATGGAAGAGGCCCCCTTCCAATGGCGAGGAAGGGGGCCTCCAGGAGAGCCTCAGCGCTGAGGGACGGGGGGTTCGCGCCGCGGCTCTCCACTACGCCCGGGGGACGGCCCGGGAGCGTTTTGGGGCGGGATCAGCCGCGCGCCGTGAGGCTGGCCTGGCTGGTGGTCACCACGCCGCCCGAGACGGTCAGCGTCCGCGGCGCCAGGTGCAGCACGCGCCGGCCGCCATTGGCCGTGCGCACCAGCACGCTCTTCACCACACCGTCGCCCGAGCGTTCGACGCGGGCGACCGTGCCCAGGGTGGTCCCGCTGGCGGTCTTCACCGTCTCGCCGACCGCCAGGCTGGCGAGCGCGGCGGTCCGATTGGCCCTCGCCTGCGTGGTCGCCACGCGATGCTCGGCCCTGTCTTCGGTCGCCTCGCCCCGGTCGCGGACGCGCCGGGCGTCATTGCGGGCGATGTTGCGCGCGGTCGTGGTCGTGGTCGCGGCGCGGTGCTCGGCGGCGTCCTCGACCGCATCGGCCCGGTCGCGGTCGCGCATCGCGGTCCGCGCGGCGAGGCTGCGCGTGGTGGTCACCACATTGCCCGACAGGCTGAGCGTATTGGCCGCCAGCCGGATCGTGCGGCGCTCGCCGCTGGCCGTGCGCACGACGATGTCGCGCACCACGCCGTGCTGGCTCTGGATACGGGCCACCGTGCCGATCGTCGCGCCGGTGGAATCGCGCACCGTGTCGCCGGTGGTCAGGCCCGCGAGGGAGCCGGAAGCGGTCGTCGCTGTGCGCAGGCCGGCCTTGGCGTTGGCGTGGGCCATAGTGCTCGCCGAAGCCCGCACCGGGCCCATGCGGCCGGCCCGCGCCGCGTCTCGGCGCAGGTGATGGGCCGCGTCGTCGGCCCGGTCATCGGCCGCGTCGGCGGCCCTGTCCGCGTCGTTGCGGGCCCGGGTGGTGGTGGATCGCGCCGTCGACAGCGTCGAATTGGGGCTGGCGTTGGCCATGCCGTTCGCCGACGCATTGGCCGAACCCTGGCTGTTCACCCGCGCCTCGCCGTTCATCGGGCCGATATTGCCATTGGCCGAGCTGGCGCCGGAGCCGCCAAGGCCGGCCGCGCCGCCGCCGATGCGGTGGTCGCCGCCCAGGGATGGGCCGAGGCTGCCGCCCGTCGAGCCGGCGCCGCTGACCGAGCCGCCGAGGCCCGGCGCGCCGCCGCCGATGCGCGACTGGCCGCCCAGCGACGGGCCGATGCTGCCGCCGATCGAGCCGCCGCCACCGCCGCCGCCGCCGGCTCCGTGGCCGCTCGCGCCGCCGCCGATGCCGCCGCCCAGGCCGCCGGCGATGCCGCCGGCCGGACCGCTGGCGCCGCCCCCCAAGCCGCCCCCCAGGCCGCCCCCCAGGCCGCCGCCCAGGCCGCCGCCCGGTCCCGCATAGGCCGCACCGGCCAGTACGAAGCCGCTCGCCGCGGTCGCCAGCGCAAGGGTCTTGAGTCGCATAGGAGATCTCCTCAGGATTTTCTTCCCTGAGGCGTCCAACGACCCGCACAGCTCGTTTCATCCCGCCCGCTGCGGCATTTTGTCGAACTCGGTTGTCATCTCCGCTGTCATCCCGGTTTCGCCGCAGGCGAAGGCCGGGACCCCGGGCGCCAGATCCCGTTGATTTCGCACGGCCACGCCGCCGCAGCCCCACCTGAGCCATCGACGCAGAGGGTCCCGGTCTTGGCTTCGCCAAACCGGGATGGCACCTGAGTTTTCGTGTCGTGTCTTCGCGACCTTCGACCTACTTCGCCTCGTACACCACCCGCCCGTCGACCACGGTGAGCACGGCGTGGGCCTTGGGAATCTCCGCGACGGGGACGGTCATGAAGTCGGCGGAGAAGGCCGTCAGGTCCGCCCGCTTGCCGACGGTGAGCGTGCCGAGCTCGGCCTCCGCAAACCGCGCATAGGCGGCCGAGGCGGTGAACAGCTTCAGCGCCTGCTGGCGGGAGAGCTTCTCTTCGGGATGCCAGTCGGGGGCCGAGAAGCCCTTCAGGTCGGCCCGGGCCACCGCGGCGTAGAACTCGATCATCGGCGAGCCGCGCTCCACCGGCGCGTCGGAACCGCCGACCACCACCGCGCCGGACTTCAACAGGCTCTGCCAGGCATAGGCGCCCTTCAGCCGCGCCTCGCCGAGCCTCGCCGGGGCGAAATGGAAGTCGCCGATGGCGTGGCTGGGCTGCATGGAGGCGATCACCCCCATCTTCGCGAAGCGCGGGATGTCGGCGGGCCGCAGGATCTGGGCGTGCTCCACCCGCCAGCGGGCGGCCTTGCCCTTGGCCGGGTGGGCCTTCATCGCCGCGCCGTAGAGGTCGAGGATCTCGGCGTTGCCGCGGTCGCCGATGGCGTGGGTCGAGACCTGCAAGCCGCTCGCCAGGGCCTTGGTGAGCAGGCCTCGGATATGCTCGGGCGGGGTGATGAAGGTCCCGCGATTGCCGGGCGCGTCGGAATAGGGCTCGAACAGCGCCGCGCCGCGGCTGCCCAAGGCGCCGTCCATGTAGATCTTGATGTCGCGCGTGGTGATCCGCCCGTCGGGCGAGCGGCGCGGCCCGTGCTCGAACAGCGGCCAGGCCTGGTCGGCCTCGACGGCGTTGTAGACCCGAAGCGGCGCCTCGCCCTTGGCCGCCAGGTCCTCCAGCAGCGGCACGTCGGCCATGTCGACGCTCATGTTGTGCACGCCGGTCCAGCCGTAGGCGGTCTCCACCCGGAAGGCGGCGCGATAGGCCTCCAGCTTGCCGGCCACCGTCTCCTTGGGCGCCAGCTTCCCGACCAGCGACTTGGCGTTGTCGACCAGCATGCCGGTCGGCTGGCCGTCGGGCCCTTTGAGGATCTGGCCGCCCTCCGGCGCCTGGGTCTGCGCGGTGATCCCCGCCGCCTTCAGGGCCGCGGAATTGGCGGTCAGCGCGTGGCCGTCGGCGCGCGTCAGGATGACCGGCAGGTCCGGCGAGACCGCATCGATGTCGCCGCGCTCCAGGAAACGGTGCTCCGGCCAGCCGGTCTCGATCCAGCCCCGCCCGATCACCACGCCGCTTGGATGATGCTCGGCGATATAGGCCTTCAGCCGCTCGCGCACCTCGGCGGCCGACTTCGCGCCCTCCAGATTCAGAGTCAGCTCCCGCTCGCCGATCGAGCGCAGGTGGGCGTGGCTGTCGGTGAAGCCCGGAAACAGCGCCGACCCGTGCAGGTCGATCACCCGGGTCTTCGGCCCGACCCGGGCCTGGGCGCCGGCCTTGGCGCCGACGAAGCTGATCCGGCCGTTCGAGACCGCCACCGCCTGCGCGGTCGGCCGCGCATCCACCGCCGTGTAGATCGGCCCGCCCCAGATCACCAGATCGGCCTTGGGCGGCGGCGCCGCGGCCGCGGCGGGCAGGGCGATCAGGGCGAGGGCGGCGGAGATGAGGATCGGACGCATGCGGCCTAGCTAGCCG
>NZ_DASZBG010000120.1:0-6301 GCF_035944335.1 Phenylobacterium sp.
ATGTCGCCGGTCACCCGCACCAGAACGCCTTCGTCGAAACAGGTCTGGAAGACCTCGGCGCCGCGCTTGCCCGGCGCCCCGTCGCGGGCTTCGAGCTCGATGCCGGCCACCAGGCCGAGGTTGCGGACGTCCTTCACGTGCGGCGCACCCTTGAGGCCATGCACCGCGTCCTCCCAGCGGCCCTCCAGCCCGGCGGCGCGGGCGAACAGGTCCTCGTCGGCATAGAGCTGCAGGGTCGCGGAGCCGGCCGCCACGGCCAGCGGATGGGCCGAATAGGTATAGCCGTGGAACAGCTCGATGCCGGGGGCCGCGCCGTCCGTCACCGCCTCATAGATGCCGGCGCGAACCCCCACGGCGCCCATGGGCACGGCGGCGTTGGTCAGGCCCTTGGCGAGCGTCATCAGGTCGGGCGTCACGCCGAAGCGCTCGGCGGCGGTGGCCGCGCCCAGGCGGCCGAAGGCGGTGATCACCTCGTCGAAGATCAGCAGGATGCCGTGGGCGTCGCAGATCGCCCGCAGGCGCTGGAGGTAGCCCTTCGGCGGCACGAGCACGCCCGCCGATCCGGCCAGTGGCTCGACGATCACCGCCGCGATGGTCTCCGCGCCATGCAGGCCCACCAACCGCTCCAGATCGTCGGCGAGATCGGCGCCCGCCTCCGGCTGGCCGCGGGTGAAGTGGGCGGCCGGATCGTAGGTGTGGCGGATGTGGTCGACGCCGGGCAGCAGGGTGTAGGCCCGCCGGTTGTTGGGCAGGCCGCCCACCGAGATGCCGCCGAAGCCGACCCCGTGATAGCCCTTCTCGCGGCCGATCAGCCGGGTGCGCCCGCCCTGGCCGATAGCCCGCTGATAGGCGAGCGCGATCTTCAGCGCCGTGTCCACCGCCTCCGACCCGGAGTTGCCGAAGAACACGTGGTCGAGGCCGGCCGGCAGGAGGGCCGCCAGCCGCTGGGCGAAGGCGAAGGCCTTGGGATGGGAGATCTGGAAGGAGGGGGCGTAGTCCAGTTCGCCCGCCGCCTGGCGGATGGCCTCGACGATGGGCGCGCGCGTATGGCCGGCGTTGACGCACCACAGGCCCGAGGTCCCGTCGAGCAGCGCGCGACCGTCCGGGGTGAAATAGTGCATGTCCTTCGCCGAGGCGAGCAGCCGCGGCCGGGCCTTGAACGCCCGGTTGTCGGTGAACGGCATCCAGAAGGCGGAGAGGTCGTTGGGCAGCGCCTGCGCCGCGTCGTCATGGGCCATATCGTCTGGGGCCATCGCGGTCTCCTCCCCGGTACAGGGACCGCGGAGCGTCCCAGAGTTTCCGTCGTCCGACAACACCACCGGTCCGCGCCATCGGACACCGCCGCCGCTGACGCTTGCCTTGGCCAGCGCCGCTTGCCAGCGCCCCACGCCCATCCCATAGTCCGGGTCGCCGAACGAAGGAGTCCGGCCATGGGTACGAACGACCGCTGAGCGCCCAGCGCCGCTGACCGGAGCCTCGCCGCCCCGCGTCCCGTCACGCCCCTATCTCCGGATATCCGATGAAGCGCCTTCGCCTGGACGCGATCACCCGCGTCAACCTGCACTATCTCACCATGGTCTTCGCTCAGGGAACGGGCTTCCTGTTCCTGTTTGTCTTCCTGCTGCGGGCCGGCGTCGCCGCCCCCTTGGTCCTCCTCGCCCAGGCGGCCATCGTCACCGGCCGGCTCTGCGTGCGACCCTTCCTCCTGCCGCTCGCCAAACGGATGGGCGTGCGGCCGCTGCTGATGCTCGGAAGCGGGGTGATGGGCCTGCAATATCTCCTGCTGCCGGCGGTGCACGGGCCCGGCTGGGCCCTGGTGGCGGTTTGCGTGGCCGCCGCGGCCGGTGATGTCTTCTACTGGCTGCCGTTCAACGCCTACTACGCCGCGATCGGGGACGTCGAACGACGCGGCCGCCAGATCGCCCTGCGTGAGGCCCTGGCGGCGGCGGCCGGGATCGTCGCGCCCTTGGCGGCGGCGCTGTCGCTGGTGGCGTTCGGCCCCTGGTGGACCTTCTGGACCGTGGCGGCGGTGCAGGCCTCGGCCGCCCTGCCGTTGATCGGCGCGCCGGACGTGCAGGTCCCGGCCGAAGCGCCCGGCGCATTCAGGGCCGCCCGCGCGGCCTTCCTCCTGATGGCCGCCGACGGCTGGTTCGACGCCTGCTGGCTGATCATGTGGCAGATCGCGCTGTTCGTGAGCCTGCGGGAGAGCTTCTCGGCCTACGGCGGGGCCTTGGCGCTGGCGGGCGTGGTGGGGGCGGCGGCCGGCCTGGCGCTTGGCCATCGCATCGACGCCGGCCATGGCCGGCGGGCGGTGGTGGTGACCTACGCCGTGGCCACGACCATCGTCGTGCTGCGCGGGGCGAGCCTCGGCTGGCCTGTGCTGGCGGTCGGCGCGCATGCCTTGGGTGCGCTGCTCATGCCGCTCCTGGGCCCCACGCTGGGATTTCCGATCTCCAACATGAGCAAGGCCTCGCCCTGCACCTTCCGCTTCGCCATGGTCACCGAGGGCGGCTGGGATGTCGGCTGCTGCGGCGCCTGCCTCACGGGCGCAGCCCTGCTCTCGCTGGGCGCCCCGCTGGCGAGCCTGATCCTGCTGGCGCTTCCGGCGGCCGCTCTCAGCGCGGCGATCCTTTGGCGGCTCTATTCGGCGTCGGCTCAGACGCTGGCGCGGCCGATGCTGGCGTAGGCGAAGCCGCGGGCGCGCATGTCGTCGGGCTTGTAGATGTTGCGCAGGTCGACCATCACCGGCTGCTTCATCAGCAGCTTGATGCGGTCGAGATCCAGCGCCCGGAACTGGTCCCACTCGGTGATGATCACCAGGACATCGGCGCCTTCGGCCACGTCGTAGGGATTGTCCTTGAAGTCCACGTCGCGGAGCAGCTGGCGGGCCTCGTGCAGCCCCTCCGGATCGAAGGCCTGGATCTTGGCGCCCTTGGCCTGCAGGGCCGGCACGATGTCCAGCGAGGGCGCATCGCGCATGTCGTCGGTGTTGGGCTTGAAGGTGAGGCCCAGCACCCCGATCGTCTTGCCCTTCAGCTCGCCCGAGACGGCGGCGTTGACCTTCTCCGCCATGGCCTTCTTGCGCGCGTCGTTGACCTTGACGGTGGTCTCGATGAGCTCGATCGGCGCGCCGGCCGAGCGCGCGGTGCGCACCAGGGCCAGGGTGTCCTTCGGGAAGCAGGAGCCGCCGTAGCCGGGGCCGGCGTGCAGGAACTTGTTGCCGATGCGGTTGTCGAGGCCGATGCCGCGGGCCACCTGCTGCACGTCGGCGCCCACCGCCTCGCACAGGTCGGCGATCTCGTTGATGAAGGTGATCTTCATGGCCAGGAAGCCGTTGGCCGCATATTTGATCAGCTCCGAGGTGCGCCGGCCGGTGAACAGGATCGGCGTCTCGTTGAGGAACAGCGGCCGGTAGAGCTCGCGCATCACCGCCTGGGCGCGCGGATCGTCGGTGCCGACCACCACCCGGTCGGGGCGCTTGAAGTCCTCGATCGCCGCGCCTTCGCGCAGGAATTCGGGGTTCGACACCACCGCCACCTCGGCGTCGGGCCGCACGCGCCTGACGATTTCTTCGATCTCGTCGCCCGTGCCGACCGGGACCGTGGACTTGGTGACGATCACCGTGAAGCCGTCCACCAGGCGGGCCACTTCCTCGGCGGCGGCGTGGACGTAGGAGAGGTCCGCGTGGCCGTCGCCGCGCCGCGACGGCGTGCCCACCGCGATGAACACGGCGTCGGCGTCCTTCACCGCCTCGGCCGCGTCGGTGGCGAAGAACAGGCGGCCGGCCTTGACGTTCTGGGCGACCAGGTTCTCGAGGCCCGGCTCATAGATCGGAATGCCGCCGGCCTTCAGCCGCTCGATCTTGCCGGCGTCCTTGTCGATGCAGGTCACGATGTGCCCGAAGTCGGCGAAACAGGCCCCGCTGACGAGGCCGACATAGCCGGTGCCGATCATGGCGACGTGCATCTAGGAATCCCCGAACTGTCCGAGCGCGCTTTCAGCACGCGAAGGGGCTTTTCGCTAGGCGCGAGGTGACACAGACAGCAATTTCTTGGCGCTGTCGCGATATCATGATAAATTTCCTAGATCATGACAAAGCCCATCCAAATCCGGAACGAAGAGGTGGCGCGCGACATTCGTGAACTCGCCGCGCTCACTCGTCGGCCTATCACCGAGGCGGTGGCCACGGCCGTTCGGACGGAATTGGCCCGCGCTCGTCGCCGTGAAAACACGGAGGACCGCAGGCGCGAAATCGATCGCTTGCTTGCTGAATTCCGCGCTCTGCCGAAGACCGGCCGGATGCTGACGGACGACGATCTTTATGATGAAAGCGGCTTGCCGAAGTGATCGCGGTCGATGCGTCGGCGGTTCTGGCGATTCTGTTTGGCGAGTCCGAAGAACCGAGCTTTAGCGCCGCGCTGGAGCGGGCCGGCGGTGCGGTGATAGGCCCGGTGAACTACTGGGAAGTCCTCGTTCGGGTCCACAGCCGCCAAGGGTCCCCGGGCGTCGATCGCGCCCGGCACATCATGGACCGGCTGGGGCTGCGGATCGGCACGGTCGATCTGCAGGACGCAGATCGGGCGTATGGCGCCTTCGCCCGCTTCGGAAAAGGGATCGGAGGCCCCCTCAACCTCGGCGACTGCTTCGCCTACGCCCTGGCAGAGCTTGAAGGCGATGGCTTGCTGTTCAAGGGCGACGACTTCCCAAAGACCGACGTCAAGTCGGTCCTCGCCTGAGCCTCAAATTTCCTGGTTGTAGGCGCCGACCTGGCTGCGCTTGGTCAGGCGCGGCTTCACCTCCTGGTGGAACAGGGCGCGCATGTCGTCCTCGGACTTCTGGCTCTCCACCACCACCACCAGCTCCGGCTTGTTGGAGGAGGCGCGCACCAGCACCCAGGAGCCGTCCTCCAGGGCCACGCGGACGCCGTTGACGGTGATCAGGTCGACGATGCTGCGGCCCAGGATCTTGCCGCCGGCGTCACGGAACGCCGTGTACTCGGCCACGATGTCGTCGACGACGGCGTACTTCTCCTCGTCGGCGCAGTGCGGGCTCATGGTGAGCGACGTGTAGGCGACCGGCAGGGCCTTCTTGAGGTCCGACAGCTTCTTGCCGGGGTTGCGGTCGAGCATGGAGAGGATCGCCGCGGCGGCCACCAGGCCGTCGTCGTAGCCGCGTCCGATCGGCGGGTTGAAGAAGAAGTGGCCGGACTTCTCGAAGCCGGCCAGCGCGCCCAGCTCGGCGGTCTTGCGCTTGATGTAGGAGTGGCCGGTCTTCCAATAGACGGTCCTGGCGCCGTTCTTCTTCAGCACCTCGTCGGTGGCGAACAGGCCGGTGGACTTCACGTCGACCACGAAGGTCGCGTCCTTGTGCAGCTCGGACAAATCCCGCGCCAGCATCAGCCCGATCTTGTCGGCGAAGATCTCCTCGCCCTCGTCGTCGACGACCCCGCAGCGGTCGCCGTCGCCGTCGAAGCCCAGCGCCACGTCGGCGCCTTGCTCGCGCACCGCCTTGGCCATGGCGTGCAGCATGACGCTGTCTTCCGGGTTCGGATTGTACTTGGGGAAATTGTAGTCGAGCGTCGCGTCCATCTCGATCACCTCGGCCACGCCCATGCGGCGCAGGCCCTCCGGCGCGAAGGCGCCGGCCGTGCCGTTGCCGCAGGCGGCGATCACCTTCAGCGGCCGGGTGAGCTTGGCGCGCGCCGCGGCGTCGGCGATGTAGCGCTCGGCCACCCCGTCGACGCGGGTGAGCTTGCCGCCGTCCCGTTCCTTCCAGGTCGCCCCCAGCGTGATCTCCTTCAGCCGGCCGATCTCGTCGGGGCCGAAGGTCAGCGGCCGTTGCGCGCCCATCTTGACGCCGGTCCAGCCGTTTTCGTTGTGGCTGGCGGTGACCATGGCCACGCACGGCGCGTCGAGGTCGAACTGGGCGAAATAGGCCATCGGCGTCACCGCCATGCCGATGTCCAGCACCTCGCAGCCGGCGCCGATCAGGCCCAGCGTCAGGGCCTGTTTGATCGACAGCGAATAGCTCCGGTAGTCGTGGCCGACCACGATGCGGCGGTGGCCGAGCTCCTGGATGTAGGTCCCCAGCCCCAGGCCCAGCGCCTGGATGCCCAGGAGGTTGATCTCCGGCCCATAGAGCCAGCGCGCGTCGTACTCCCGAAAGCCCGTCGCCTTGACCAGCGGGATCATCTCGTAGTCGAGGCTGTTGGGGATCAGATCGGCGCGGGGTTTGGGCAGCATGGAAGCTCCGGGTAAGCGGCTACGGGCGGTGTACTAGTCGGTGGACGGCCCCAAGGCCA
>NZ_DASZBG010000121.1:0-38462 GCF_035944335.1 Phenylobacterium sp.
GCGCCGGAGCGGTCGGCGGCCCGCAGATAGGCGAACAGATTGGCCGCGGCCTCGGCGAGATCGCCGCTCGGACTGAGGTTCCAGACATGCTCGCGGGCCCGCGTCGGCCCGAACGCCAGATAGGCCTCGCGCCGCAAGGGCGTCAGGGCGTCGAGCCGCAGCGGCAGGTTCGGCGCATAGTGGCGGGCGAGCCGCCCCGGCGAGCGCCGCGCATCGGCGTCGGCCTCGGAGAGCGGCCCGATCAGCAACTCGATCTCGCCGCGCACGATCGCGCCGGGCCTGAGCAGGCGCGGCTCGTCGAGCAAGGCGACGACGGTGGACTCCAAGCCGATCCGCGAAGGGCCGCCGTCGAGCGCGCATTCCGCCGCCGTCCCGGTCTCCTCGATCGCATCGAGGAAGGTCGTAGGGCTCGGCCGTCCGGAGCGATTGGCCGAGGGCGCCACCACCGGTCCGTCGAACGCCTCCAGCAGGGCATGCGCCAGGGGATGGCCTGGCGCGCGGACCGCCACCGTGTCGAGCCCCGCCCGCGCCAGGTCGCACACCGCCCGGGTGTCGGTCGCCGGCAGGACCAGGGTCAGCGGTCCGGGCCAGAACCGCTTGGCCAGCCGCAACGCGCGCTCGTCGAAGCGGGCGATGCGCTCCGCGGTAGCGAGGTCGGCCACGTGGGCGATCAGCGGATTGAACGCCGGCCGGCCCTTGGCCTCATAGACCGCCGCCACCGCCTGGGGGTTGGCCGCGTCCGCCGCCAGGCCATAGACGGTCTCGGTCGGCAGGATCACCAACCCGCCGGCCTTGAGGGCCGCGGCGGCGCGCGCGAGGGCTCGATCGTCGTCCACCGCGCCTCGTTACACCGCCGCCGTCGGTGGGGGCTACTTCTTCGGCTTCCTGAACTTGTAGACGAACTGGTCCGTCTGGCCGCGGATCGTCTTGTCGAAGACCAGCCTCTTGTGGTCGTCGGCCGGATTCGCCAGCGCCTTGCTCTCGCCATCGAAGACGAAGCCCACCGACGTCACCTGCTGGCGCACGATCGCCGGATCGATGCGGTGCAAGGTGTCGGTGTCGCGCATCCCGGAGCCGGCCTCGGCCGCGTGGTCAATCACCAGGAAGACGCCGCCCGGCTTCAGGGCCGCGAACACCTGCTTGTCGAACGACACCGGATCGACCTTGCCCATGAACTTGTCGGGGTAGTCGTGGTAGTTCTGGGCGGTGAACACCAGATCGACCTTCTCCGGCGTGGAGAAGGCGGCCGCCGGCTGCTTCAGCACCGAGATGTCGCCATAGGCCTTGTCGGCCGCCAGCGCGTCGGAGGCGGTGACGTCGCGCGCGGCTTCCTGGGCGTATTCGTTCGGCCAGACCATGTAGACGTGGCCCTTGGGCCCTACGGCCTTGGCGAACACCCGGGTGAACAACCCGCTGCCGGGGATCAGGTCGACGACCTTGTCGCCGGGCTTCACGCCGGAAAAGGCCATCAGCTCGGCCGTGTGCCGCTTGGCGTCGACCGCCTTCATGTCGCCGCGCGCCGGGTCGGCCAGGGCGGCGGCGAGGTAGGGCTTGATCGCCGGCGCGGCCGCCAGGGCCACACCGGCCAGGGCGACGCCCGCTGCCAGGCTGGCTGCAAAAATCCTCATGGAAGCTCCCTCCGTCTCTGGAGGCAGCTTATAGCTGCGCTTGGCCGAATTGTGTCAGCCGCGCCGGGCCTTCAGCGCGACGGTGACCTTGACCGTCCCCGGGATCTGGTCCGTGGCGGCGAACTCCCCCTGGCCGACGCCGAAGGCGGTGCGATCGAGGCTGGTGGTTCCGGACACCACCGCCTGGTCGCCGGTGATCTTCAGCCGGAAGGCGAGGTCCTGCGGCTTGCTCACCCCTTTCAGCTGCAAGGTCCCGTGCGCGGTGTAGCGGTCAGGCCCAGTCTTCTCGAACCGGGTCGCCGTGAATACCGCCGTGGGGTGGGCGGCGGCGTCGAACCAGTCTCCGGAAGGCAGGGTCTGGTCGCGCTGGGGGTCGCCAGTGTTCACGGAGACCAGGTCGATGCTCACCGTGACCTTCGAGCGGTCGAGCGCATCGGGCGAGAAGACGATGTCGGCGCGCCATTTCTCGAAGCGCCCCTCGATCGCCGAGCCGCTCCACGACGAGGCGAAGCCGAGCGTCGAGCCCGGCTGCACGACCCACTTCATCGGGCCGCTAGGCGTGGCCGGCGGCTCCGCGGCGCTGGTCGCCGATCCTGAGGGCCCGGGCGGTGGCGAGGCCTCGGAGGCCGGGGCTGGGACAGGGGCCTGCGTCTCCGCAAGCGCCTGACTCTGGGACGCCGCGGCGGCCGGCAGCGGGGTCATGCCGGGGGTCGGCGGAGCCACGAAGGCGCCGAAGGCGACGACGCCCAGGACGCCGAGCGCAATGACCAGGAGGCGGGGCTCGAACCATCGGCCGGCCACCGCGCCCGGCGCCATGCGGGACAGCACGGGTTCGTCGCGGCTGAATAGCTGGTGTTTGAGCGCCCCGGCGACGTGCAGCGCCAGCAGCACATAGATCAGGTCGCCCCCCAGCCCATGGGCGTTGCGGCCGAAGCTGCGCCAGGCCGTCTTGGCGGCGGGGGCGAGGTGGGCGATCGGCAGGTCCGGCCAGGGAATGGTCCCATAGAGCAGGGTCGGCAGCTCGATGCGGCTGGCCGAGACCATGATCCAGCCGGTCAGCGGCATGCCGATCATGATCACGTAGAAGCCGACATGGACGGCCTGGGCGAGCCACACCTCCCAGCGCGGCAGGCCGGTCGGCAGGGGCGGCGGCGGGTTGACCAGTCGCCATGCGAGTCGCGCCAAGCTGAGCAGCAGAATGGTGATGCCGATGGACTTGTGCAGCTGAGTGACCGCGAAGCTCTGCGGCGTGTACGGCCCGCCCATCCGGTAGGACAGCGTCACCTGCAGCACGATGGCCGCCGCGATCAGCCAGTGCAGCACGATGGCGAAGGTGGCGTAGCGGCCGCTGCCGGCGGCCTTGGGATCACGGGCGACGTCGGTCATAGAGGGGCTATTTCCTGGTGAATTCGATCTCGAAGATCAGGTCGATGTCGTCGCCGGCCCATTGCCGGACGGCCGTCTCGCCGAAGTCGGAACGCTTGATCCGCGCGGTCCCGGAGAACCCCATCCGCGTGCCCGCGCCGAGCAGCCCCGGGCCCACGCCGTTGAACGCCACGTCCAGGGTGACGGGCTTGGTCACGCCATGGAAGGTCAGGTCGCCGGTCAGCTGCCCTTCGCCGTTGTCGCCGCCGGTCAAGCCGGTGGAGACGAAGGTGATGGCCGGATATTTCGCCACATCGAAGTAGCCCGCGATCTGTTTGTTGAACGACGGGTCGCCGGTATCCACCGACTTGGGATCGACGCTGAAGCTCACCTTGGTCGCGCGCCAGTTGGCCGGATCGACGGTGAAGCCGCCCTCGAGGCCGGTGAACCGCAGGGTGTAGCGGGAGAAGCCGCCCAGGTGGGCGATCTTGGCCGTCAAGCTGGCGTGGCGCTTGTCGAGCACATAGCTCCCGGCCGGGATCTTGGACGGGTCGCGCGTGACCGGATTGGCGAGCGCCGCGCCGCCGAATGTCGGGCAGAGCGCCAGACAAAGCGCCAGAGCCGCCGCAAGGGTGCGCGTCACGTATCGGGTCTCCCTGGGGTCGTCGGGCGTCAAATGGTGTTGTCCAAGCTTGACCGAAAGACGGCGGCGAGGTCTCGGATATTCCATCGTCCTCATAACGACTAGAACGCCTCTGTTCATTCAGGAGCCTCGAGCCATGACCTTCCGCGCCCCGGTCCGCGACATCGCGTTTGCGTTGGAGACCGTGGGCCACCCGGTCTTGCTGGCACGCGCCTTCCCCGACCTCGACGGCGAGACGGTCGCCGCGGTGCTCGAAGCCGCCGGGTCCTTCGCCGAGTCGGAGCTCGCGCCGCTGAACCGCCGCGGCGACGTGGAGGGCGCGCGCTACGAAAATGGCAAGGTCACCGCCGCGCCGGGCTTCGCCGAGGCCTACAAGGCCTTCGCGGCCGGCGGCTGGAACTCGCTCTCGGCGGATCCGGAACATGGGGGCCAGGGCCTGTCCAAGGCCTTGGAGCTCTCGGTGTTCGAGATGGTGCACGCCGCCAACATGGCCTTTGGCCTGTGCCCGATGCTCACCCAGGCGGCCATCGAGGCGCTCGCCCAGCACGGCACCGAGCGGCAGAAGCGGTTGATCCTGCCCAAGCTGGTCTCCGGGGAATGGACCGGCGCCATGTGCCTGACCGAGCCGCAGGCCGGCTCCGACCTCGCCGCGCTGACCACCATGGCGCGGCCCGACGGCAAGGGCGGCTACACCCTGCACGGCCAGAAGATCTTCATCACCTGGGGCGACCACGACGCCGCGGACAACATCTGCCACCTGGTCATCGCCCGCACCCCCGACGCCCCGCCGGGCGTGAAGGGCATCAGCCTCTTCGTGACGTCGAAGTACCTGCTCGACGACGAGGGGCGGCTCGGGGCGCGCAACGATTTCCGGCCGGGCTCCATCGAGCACAAGCTCGGCATCCACGGCTCGCCCACCTGCGTCATGCTCTACGAGGGCGCCCAGGCCGAGCTGGTCGGTGAGCTGGGCCAGGGCCTGCCGCACATGTTCGTCATGATGAACGCCGCCCGCCTGCAGGTGGGCGTCCAGGGCGTGGCCATCGCCGAGCGGGCCTTCCAGCAGGCCCTTGAGTTCAGCCAGGAGCGCCGCCAGGGGCGCGCGGTGTGGTCGGCGGACCAGCCGGCGATGATCTACGACCATCCCGACGTGCGGCGCACCCTGATGCTGATGAAGGCCAAGATCGAGGCCGCCCGCGCCATCTGCCTGACCACGGGCGTGCTGACCGACCTCGCCCGCTTCGCCGACACCGAGACCGAGCGCACGGCGGCCAAGGCCCGCCAGGAACTGCTCACCCCGATCGCCAAGGCCTGGTCCACCGACATCGGGGTCGAAGTCGCCTCCATGGGTGTCCAGGTGCACGGCGGCATGGGCTTCATCGAGGAGACCGGCGCCGCCCAGCATTACCGCGACGCCCGTATCGCCCCGATCTACGAGGGCACCAACGGCATCCAGGCCAATGACCTGGTGGGGCGCAAGGTCGGTATGGCGGACGGGGCGGTGATGGCCGAGCTCTGCGCGGAAATCCTGCTGACCGCCAAGACCCTCACCGACAGCGCCGAACTGGCCGTCGTCGGCCAGCGGCTGGCGCAGGGCGTCTCGGCCCTGGAGCACGCTACCCAGTGGGTGCTGGCGCACGGCGGGCCGGACGCGCTCACCGCCGCGGGGCCCTACCTCAGGTTGGCCGGGGACGTGATCGGCGGCTGGATGCTGGGCCGCCAGGCGCTGGCGGCGTCCGGCTCCGACGATTCCTGGCTCAAGGGCAAGGCGGCGCTGGCTCGGCTCTATTCCGGCCAGGTCCTGGCGCTCGCGCCCGGCATAGCCGAGGGCCTGATGGACGGGGCGGCCGACGTCGAAGCCACGTCCGCGGCGGCGCTCGCGGGGTAGGCCTTCCGAGGCGCGAGCGCCACAACCTTCGATTGAAAAAACAGCGTTTTTCGAAGCTTTACCTTTGCCGCGTAGTCTTCCTGGCTCTTACCAGGGGCGGGGATGATCAAGCACCAGCCACAGACGCCACGTGGCGCGGGCTCCGGCGCGACGGGGTGGAACACCTACCAGCTGACCCTGGCGGGCCTGGCGCTGCCGTTGCCGGCCCACTACGGTTTCGACGCGCTCGCCGCCGTCTGCGTCGCCTTGCTGGGCCATCCGTGGTTCGGGCTGGCCTTCTTCCTCAGCGCGGCGGCCGTCGACACCTTGCAGCAGACGCTGATCGCCCGCTGGCTGGCGCGCAGCCAGGATGCCGATCCCGTCAAGGGCGTCCGCAAGCTCGCCGCCATGTGCGCCACGCGCATGGTGGTCTATCTCACCCCGACGCTGGCCATGACCGTGACCGGCGGCGTGAAGGAACTGGTCTATTTCGCCCTGCAGCTCTGCTCGCTGATCATCCTCGCCCAGGCCGCGGGATCGCTGTCGCGCACCATCTTCTGGGCCTTCGCCGCGCCCGTGGCGCTCGCCGCCGCCATCGGGGTCGTCTGCTTGCTGCCGCTGATCCCGGCGCTCGCCTGCCTGCTGGCCTTGCTCACCCTCGTGGTCCTGCTCACCATGATCTCGAGCTCGACCTACAAGGCGGTCTCCACCTGGCACTCGGCGTTCAACGCCAAACTGGACATGGTCCACCAGCTTCAGGCCGCCCGCGACCAGGCCGTTTCGGAGCGCGAGGCCGCGCAGATCGCGCGCGAGGAGGCCCGCCAGGCCAACCGCGCCAAGTCCAACTTCCTGGCCACCATGAGCCACGAGATCCGCACGCCCATGAACGGCGTGCTCGGAATGGCCCAGCTCCTCAAGCGCGACGAGATCGACCCGTCGCAGGCCGAGCGGCTGGATGTGCTGATCGAGAGCGGGGAGTACCTGCTTTCGATCCTGAACGACATTCTGGACGTCTCGAAGATCGACGCCGGCCGGCTGGAGATCAACCCAGGGCCGGAGAACGTGCGGCTGTTCCTCGACCGCCTGATCGGCTTCTGGGGCGCGCGCGCCGACGAGAAGGGCGTCGCCCTGACGCTGAGCGTCGCCGACAGCGTTCCGGACTATGTGCTGGTCGACGGCCTGCGCCTGCGCCAGGTGCTGTTCAACCTGGTCGGCAACGCCCTGAAATTCACCGAGCGTGGCGCCGTCGAAGTGGTCGCCGAGGCCGTACCGAATGGCGAGGGCGCGACCCTGCTCCATCTGTCAGTGCGCGACACCGGCGTTGGCATCGCGCCCGACCACCTGGCGGTGCTGTTCGAACGGTTCAGCCAGGTCGACGAATCCGAGGTCCGGCGGTTCGGCGGCACCGGCCTGGGCCTGGCGATCGCCAAGCAGCTCACCGAGCTGATGGGCGGCAAGATCTGGGTCGAGAGCAAGTTTGGCCACGGCTCGACCTTCTTCATCAAGCTGCCGCTGGCGCTGGCTGCGGGGTCGTCGGCCCCGGCTGCGCCCGCGCCTGCCGAACCGGTCCTGCCCGAGGCCCTCAAGGTGCTGGCGGTGGACGACAACGCCGTGAACCTGCTGGTGCTCGACCAACTGCTCGGCAGCCTTGGCCACCATCTCGCCAAGGCAGCCAGCGGCCCCGATGCGCTCGAGGCTCTGGGCGGCGAGCCCTTCGACCTGGTCCTGCTGGATATCCAGATGCCGGAGATGACCGGCATCGAGGTGCTGGACCGCCTGCGGGCGGCCGATGGCCCAAACCGTGACGTACCCGTCGTGGCCCTCACCGCCGACGTCACCTCCGGCGGGCGCGACCGCTACCTGGCGCTCGGCTTCACCGAGCACGCCTCCAAGCCGATCCAGATCCAGGAGCTGATGGAGGCCATGGCCCGAGCCATGGCCGCGACGCCAGACGTCAGGCGGCGGCAAGCGCCGGCAGGTCGTGCAGGGCCGGATCGAGCCCTCGTCCCATGAGGTCGATGAAGTTGTCGCGGTAGAAGCGACGCCGCGCAGGCGACGAGACGCCCTCCAGGCTGTCGTTGAACCGCTTCAGCGGATTGCGCCCGCCTTCCACGTGCGGGAAGTCCGAGGAGAACAGGCACATCTCCTCGCCGCTGTTCTCGATGATCCAGCGCGCATCCTCGTGTGGATAGGGCGTCACGCGCAGCTGCCGGCGCAGGATCTCGCTGGGCTTGCCGGAGAGCTTCTGCAGCCGCTCTTCCTTGCCGAAGGCCGCGACGCCGGAATCCAGGAACTTCATCAGGCTCGGCAGCCATGAGGCGCCCAGCTCAATCGCCCCGAACTTCAGCTTGGGGAAGCGGTCGAACACCCCGTCGATCACCAGGGCCGAAAGCGTCTGCCAGACCGACAGCGGGATGGCCATGAAGGTCAGCGAGGTGAAGTTCTCGTCGCCGCCATGGAAATCCTTCACGAAAGGTAGGCCGTTCTCCAGGTAGTCGCGGTGCATCTTCTCCTCACCGCCCACGTGGAACAGGATCGGCACGCCGGCCTCCTGGGCGAGCGCCCACAGCGGGTCCAGCTCGACGTGGCTCGGGGAGAAGCCGGGCGGATGGCGCGAGGGGATGATCAGCGCCTTGGCGCCCAGCGCCAGCGCCTCGGCCGCGATCTGCGGCGCGCGGGCCCGGTCGAGCAGCGGCACATAGGCTGTCGCCAGCAGCCGACGGTCCACCGAACAGAACTCGGTCATCATCCGGTTGTGGGCGCGCGCGGTTTCCCCGGCGAGCTCGACCTCGCCCATCTGTTCCAGCCCGAAATTCGACAGGCAGGCCGTGGTGAAGACGAGCTGCGAGGTGAAGCCCAGGTAGTCCAGCGTCTTGGGCCGGTCGTCGGCCACGAAGGCGCCGAGCGCCTCGTAGTTCTTGCGCAGCAGGATGTTGGCCTCGGCGCCGGCGCGGAACTCCGGATCACTCTGCTTCTCGGCGGCCTTGGCGAACCACTCGGGCAGCACATCCTTGCGCCCGGTCTTCTCCACGAAGGCGTCGCGGAATTTGGGATCGATGTAGCGGTTGATCGTGCCCGGCAGCTCCATGATGTGGCTGTCGGCGTCGTGTACGGTTTGGCCCTCCACGTACGGCATGGCACATCCTCCCTATGGTTGGTCGCATTTCACGCCCCCGCCCCGAGGGGCGTCAAGCCGAGGTTTTCCATCTGCCCTCGGTGGCGGCGGCCCGCGCGCTGATCGGCTGGACCCTGACGCTGGACGGCGTCGGCGGGGTGATCGTCGAGACCGAGGCCTACCACCACGAGGATCCCGCCTCGCACAGCTTCTCCGGCCCGACGCCGCGCAACGCGGTGATGTTCGGACCGCCGGGCCGGGTCTACGTCTACCGTTCCTACGGCATCCACTGGTGCATGAACCTGGTCTGCGGGGAGGCGCCGGGCAGCGCGGTGCTGATCCGGGCGCTGGAGCCGACCCACGGGCTGGAGATCATGTGTGAACGGCGCGGCCCCGCCGAGGCGCGGCAGCTCTGCTCGGGTCCGGGGAAGCTGTGCCAGGCGCTGGGCGTGACGCGGGCCCAGGACGGCCTGTGGGCGGATCAGCCGCCGTTCGCGCTGAGCCCGCCGGAGCGCCAGCCCGCGATCGTGACGGGTCCGCGCATCGGAATCAGCAAGGCGGTGGAAAAGCCCTGGCGGTTCGGGCTGGCCGGCTCGAAATTCCTCAGCCGGCCGTTTCCGAAGCGGCCCTAGAGCTGGGCCATCATGTATTCGGCGGAGGAAACGCGGAATTCGCCGCCCTGCTCGACGTTCAGCTCCTTCACCACCCCGTCGTCAACGATCATGGAGTAGCGCTGCGAGCGCAGGCCCATGCCGAAGCGCGAGGCGTCGAAATCGAGCCCAACCGCCTTGGTGAAGTCCGCGCCGCCATCGGCCAGCATGACGATATCCTCGCCCACCGCCTGATCCTCGGCCCAGGCGCGCATCACGAAGGCGTCGTTCACCGATAGGCAGGCGATCACGTCGACGCCCTTGCCCTTGATGTCCTGCGCCAGTTGCTTGAACCCCGGCAGATGCTTGGCCGAGCAGGTCGGGGTGAAGGCGCCCGGCAGGGCGAACAGCGCCACGCGCTTGCCCGCGAAGAACGCCTCCGCGGTCACCGGCTTGGGTCCCTCGGCGGTGGCCTGGGTGAGCGTCACGTTGGGCAGCTTGTCACCGACTTTGATGGTCATGGGCGTCGTCCTCTCGAATTCAGGCTTGCACATAAGCCGCCCAGCGGCGACCGCAACTGCGAGATCGCGCAATCGGTCCTTGAATACGACATCATCCCGGCCAAAATTGGCGACCGATGCAAGGCGGTTTCTTTTCCGGCCAGCTGCTGATCGCCATGCCGGGCATTTCCGACCCCCGGTTCGAGCGCGCGCTGATCCTGGTCTGCGCCCACGACGACCAGCACGCCATGGGCGTGGCGGTGAACCGCCCCGTGGATGGCCTGACCTTCCCGGACCTGCTGGCGCGCCTGGACATCAAATCGTCCATCGTCCTGCCGCCGGACCTGGTGCTGATGGGCGGCCCTGTCGAGCGGGAGCGCGGCTTCGTGGTGCACACCGCCGACTACATGGGCGAACACAGCCTCGACGTCGGCGAAGGCCTGGCGCTGACCGCCACGCGCGAGGTGCTGGTGGCGATCGCCAATCGCAATCACCAGCCCCGCCGGTCGTTCCTGGCCCTGGGCTACGCCGGCTGGGGCGCGGGCCAGCTGGAGGACGAGATCAAGGACAACGTCTGGCTCACCTGCCAGCCCGACGACGACCTGGTGTTTGGCGCCGACTACGACCGCAAATGGAGCCTGGCGCTGGCCAAGATCGGTGTCGATCCGGACCGTCTGAGCGCCTTCGCGGGCAGAGCCTGAGACCTAGCCGCGAGACCCCTTGGCTTTCACCGGGGCCGCGCCGTCCACATAGCTCTCGTTGAGATAGACCTCGGCCTCCTGTGGCGACAGCGCCGGCGCATAGCCGAAGCCCTGGCCATAGTCGCAGCCGATGGCCAGCAGGGCGCGGGCCATGCCGGCGTTCTCCACGCCCTCGGCCACCACCTCCAGCGCCAGATCCTGGCCGAGCTTCACCACCGAGGTGACGATCTTGGCCGAGCCCTCGTTGGTGGCCATGGTGCGCACGAAGTAGCGGTCGATCTTCAACGTGTCGAAGGGCAGCCGGGTAAGATAGCTGAGCGATGAGAAACCGGTCCCGAAGTCGTCGAGCGCCAGCGCCGCGCCGGCGGCGCGCAGGTTCCCCAGGATCACCGCGGCGCGGTCCGGATCGCGCATCACGTCGCTCTCGGTGACCTCCAGCTTCAGCGCGCCCGGCGGCAGGCCGGTCTCGCGCCGGATCGCCTCGACGTCGGCCACCAGGTCAGGCCGGTCGATCTCGCCGGTCGAAAGGTTGACGGCGACCGTCAGCTCGCCGGCCGCCGCATGGCGCTTGCGCCATTCGGTGAGTTGCTTGGCCGCCTCGCGCATCATCATGGCGCCCAGGTCGCGCATCATGCCCATCTCGTCGCAGAGCGGCAGGAACTGCTCGGGCGTCAGCAGGCCGCGACGCGGATGCCGCCACCGCACGAGGGCCTCGAAGCCCGACAGCGCGCCGGTCGAGAGGCGCACGATCGGCTGGTAAAAGGGCGTCAGTTCACCGCGCGCCAGGGCCCCGCGCAGGTCGCCTTCCAGCGCCAGCCGCGACAGCCCGTCGGTCTCCAGCATCCGCCCATAGGCCGCCGCCCCGCCGCGACCGTGGCTCTTGGCGGATTCCACGGCCAGCTCCGCGCGACGCAGCAGCTCGGCGGCTTCGGGCGCATCCAGGCCGCCGTCGGCCTCCACGGCGCCGATGGACAGCGTCGGGTGGATATCGAAGCCGGCCACCCGCAACGGCTGCTCCAGCGCGCGGCGCAACGCGTCCGGGCCGGGCGAGACGTCCGAGGGCGCGAGAGCTGCGAACTCGTCCTCGCCGATGCGGGCCAGCAGGGCGCCGGCGGGGAAGGCCGCGGCCAGCCGCGATCCCAGCGCCGCCAGCACCAGGTCGGCGCGCTCATGGCCCAACGCCTCGTTTAGCCGCCGCAGGCGATCGAGGTCGGCGACGATCAGCTCGTAGCGCCCGGGCGTCTGCAGCCGGTCGCGCGCTTGGGTGACAAAGCTGCGGCGGTCCAGCAATCCCGTCAGGGTGTCCTGGTCCGAGGCCGTGAACTTGGCCTCCGGGGCCACCACGCCGGCGCACCGGCAGCCCTCCTCCAGCCACAGGCCGCGCCAGATGCAGACCCCGCCGCCGCGCATGCGCAGGCGGACGGAGACCTCGGCGCCGGGCTCGCGGACCCGCAGGATATCCTCGGCGAAGGCGCGATCCTGCGGCAGGGCGAGCGCGCGCAGCGCGGCCGACGAACAATCGGGCGCCAGCGGCCCGAGGCCCAGGGCGCGCGACGCGCCGGTCAGCCGGATGCGGTCCTTCTCGGGCTCCCAGACCCAAAGCGCGACGTCGGCGGCGCCGAGCGCCTCCAGCGTGGTCGTCGCATCCCACATCCAGCCGTTGGCCATAATAGCAAAGTCGCCCGAGAACTGCGGGCGCCGCTCAGCCGACCTCGGTCAGACCGACACCCCGTCGTCCGGCCCTTCCGGCCCCTTCAGGGGCGAGACCAGACCGAACAGGACATGGTCTCGCCAGACGCCGTTAATTTTCAGATAAGCCTTGGCGTAGCCCTCCTCGGCGAAACCGGCCTTGGCGAGCAGTTTGCGGGAGCGATCGTTCTCCGGAATGCAGGCGGCTTCCAGCCGGTGCAGGCCCAGCGTCCGGAACGAAAAGTCGGTGATCGCCCGCACCGCCGCCAGCGTCAGGCCCTGGCGCGTATAGGCCTGGCTGCACCAGTAGCCGATGGTGCCCATCTGGGCGACGCCGCGGCGGACGTTGGAGAGTGTGATGCCGCCGGTCAGCGCCTCGTCGTGGGCGCGCAGCACGAAGAAGGAATAGGCCGCCCCCAGCTCGCGGTCGCGGGCATAGGCGGCGAGCCTTCGGCGGAAGGCGGCCCGCGTCAGGTCGTCGGCGGGCCAGGTCGGCTCCCAGGGCTGAAGGAAGGCCCGCGAGGCGGCCCGCAGCTCCCGCCACGCCGGATAGTCGGCGGCGCGCGGCGGACGCAGCACCACGCCCTGGCCTTCCACGCGAAGGCCGCTCTCCGGGGCTATCCAATCGAGAAGCGCCATTGTGGTGGAGCCTCGCGGAAATCGCGCCAGCGTCAAGTTTGCTGAGCTCCGGGCTAGCCGAACAGCGCCCGCTGGAAGCTGTCCGCCGCCGCCAGAGCGGTCTTCGGCCCCAGCACCGCAACGGCGGAGCGGCCGGCGCCCAGGATGGTCTCGGTGAGGCGCACGAGGTCCGCAGGGGTCACCGCGTCGATTTCGGCGGCGATCTCGTCCGGCGCCAGGGTGCGGTCGAACAGCAGCACCTGCGAGGCGGCCTGCTCCGCGCGGGCGAGGGCCGATTCCCGGCCCATGAACATGGCGCCCTTCAGCTGCGCCTTGGCGCGCGCCAGTTCGGCCTCGCCCACCGGGGTGGTCATGGCGGCGATCTCGCCGGCCGCCACCCGCGCCAGCTCCGCCGCGTCGCCCGCCGCGCAGCCGGCGAACACGCCGAGCACGCCGAGGTCGGAATAGGTCTCGGAATAGGCGTCGATGGCGTAGGCCAGGCCGCGCTTCTCGCGGGCTTCCTGGAACAGCCGCGAGGCCATGCCGCCGCCGAGGATCTCGGCCAGCAATCGAAGCGCGAAATAGTCCGGATCGCGCGCGCCCACCGCCGGGAGAAGCAGCACCAGGTTCGCCTGTTCCAGCCGCTTGGCCACCGGCCGCACGCCGCCGTTGAAGCGCGCCGGCTCGCCGTTGGAGACCGACCCGCCGGCCGGCATGTCGCCGAACTCCCGCTCCACCAGCCGCAGCACTTCGTCCTCGTCCACCGCGCCCGCGGCGCTGACCACCAGGGTCTCGGGCGCATAGAGCGCGGCGCGCCAGGCGCTGAGCGTGTCCGGCGCGGCGCGGCCGATGGTGGTCGGCGTGCCGAGGATCGAGCGGCCCAGCGAATGGCCGTCGAAGGCCGCCTCCTGGGCCAGCTCGAACACCAGGTCGTCGGGCGTGTCGGCCGCCTCGGCGATCTCCTGGCCCACCACCTGCTTCTCGCGTCGCAGGTCGTCGGCGTCGATGGTCGGCCGCTGCACCAGGTCAGCCAGCACGCTCATGCCGAGGTCGAGGCCGTGCTGCAGGGCGCGCACCTGGAAGCTGGTGCGCTCGTAGCCCGTCGCCGCGTTGATCTGGCCGCCCTCCGCCTCGATCACCTCGACGATGTCGCGCGCGGTGCGCGCGCCCGCGCCCTTGAAGACCATGTGCTCCAGCAAGTGCGACCAGCCGGAGCGGGCCTCGTCCTCGGCGCGCGCGCCGCGGCCGGCCACCACCGACAGGGCGACCGTCTGCAGTCCCGGCATGGGGTCGCAGACCACGCGCACGCCGTCGGCGAGGCGATGGATCGGAAGGCCTTTCGGCTCAGGTTTCGGAGAAGGCGCGGACATAGGCCTTGATGGTTTCGGCTTCGGCCGGCAGGCGGTCGTAGCGCTCGGTGCGTTTGGCAAGGTTGGCCGCGCCGCGCGGCAGCTCCGGCCGGACGCCGGCGGCCTGGGCCACGTCGTCTGGGAACTTGGCCGGATGGGCGGTGGCGAGCGCCACCACCGGCGCCGCTAGGTCGTCGACCCGGCGCAGGGCGGCGACGGCGACCGCGGTGTGCGGGTCGATCAGCTGGCCGGTCTCGTTGAGGGTGACAAGGATCGTGCGGCGGACTTCATCCTCGCCGACCGAAACCCCGCGGAACAGTTCGCGCATGGCGGCGAGCGCCTGGGGCGGCACGTCGATGACGCCGGCCGTGGCGAAGGCCTGGAAGGCGCGCGCGGTCTCCACCGGCTCGCGTCGCACCGCCTCGAAATAGAGCCGCTCGAAGTTGGACGCGGCCTGGATGTCCATGGCCGGCGAGATGGTCGCGGTGACCTCGCCGCGGACATAGCGGCCATCCTCGAAGGCGCGCGCCAGGATGTCATTGGCGTTGGTCGCCGCCACGATGCGGGCGATCGGCAGGCCCATGCGGCTGGCCACGAAGCCCGCGAAGGCGTCGCCGAAGTTGCCCGACGGCACGCAGAAGCTCACCGCCCGGTCCGGCGCGCCGAGCGCCACGGCGGTGGTGAAGTAGTAGACCGCCTGCGCCGCGATGCGGGCGAAGTTGATCGAGTTGACGCCGGACAGGTCGACCGCCTGGCGCAGCGCGGCGTCGCCGAACATCTCCTTCACGATCGCCTGGCAATCGTCGAAGGTCCCCATCACCGCGATGCAGGCGATATTGGCCTCATCCGCCGTGGTCATGAACCGGCGCTGCACCTCCGAGATGCGGCCCTGCGGGAAGAGGGCGATGAGCTTGACGTTCTTGCGGCCGCGGAACGCCTCGACCGCCGCCCCGCCAGTGTCGCCCGAGGTCGCGCAGAGGATGGTCTGGGTGCGGTTCTGCTGGCCCAGCAGGTGATCGTAGAGCCGGGCCAGGAGCTGCATGGCCACGTCCTTGAAGGCCAGGCTCGGACCGTGGAACAGCTCGGCGAGGAAGGCCTGCGGCGTCAGCTGCACCAGGGGGACGACGGCTGCATGGTTGAAGGTCGAATAGGCCTCGCGGCACATCTCGGCGAGCGCCGCCGGCGCGATCTCGTCGCCGGCGAAGGCGCCGATCACCGCCGCCGCCACCTCGGCATAGGGGCGTCCGGCGAAGGCCCGGATCTCGGCGGGGGAGAATTGCGGCCACGCTTCCGGCACATAGAGGCCGCCGTCGGGGGCGAGGCCGCCCAGCACCGCATCGGCGAATCCCACCGCGGCCGCCTGGCCCCGGGTGGAGATGTAGCGCATCAGGTCCTCACCCGTCGAAAGAGCGCAGCGGCATAGACGCAGGCCAGCGCCGCGGCAAGGCCGAACCAGGTGAGCGCATATTCGAAATGCCGGTTGGGGATCTCCGCGGGCAGCGGCGCGGGAGTGAGCGCCTTGAACTCCGGACTGGTGGCGGTCTCGGCGAAGAGGAAGAGCGGCGCAGGCGCCGGCGCGCGCAGGGCCGCGGCCATGGCGGGGATATCGCGGACGAACCAGCGTCCGGGGCGATTCTTCACCGCGAAGAGACTGGGCCGGTCCGGTTTTCGTAGGATGCCGGTGACCTGCGTCGGACTGGAGTCGACCGGAGCGACCTTGGGCCGCTCGGCCACGTCGTCCGGCACGAAGCCGCGATCGACGAGGAGGGTGCGGTAGCGGGCGCCATTCACCGGGCAGGCCGAGATCAGCCGTGCGCCCGCCTGGCCGTTGGGCCCGATCGTGTAGAGCTCGAGGAAGGGCGCATGCGCCAGTCCCGCACACGCGGCGCTGACTCGCGTGAAGTCAGCGTCGCGGCCCTCGCCCACAGCATCCAGCACCGGGTCCACCGCCACCGCCTGCGACGTCTGCAGGGCCGCTACGTGGGCGAGGATGGCTTCCTTCCACTTCAGCCGCTGCAGCTGCCACACGCCGAGCCCGATGAGGATCGCCATGGCGATCGCGGTGGCGAGCGTCAGGCCGACAGGGAAGCGGCCGCGCGGGGGCGCTTCAGTCATGACGGGCTTGCGAGGCCTTGTTCATGAACTGCGCCGCCAGCATCACCCCCTTCATGGGCCGCAGCAGCGCCACGCAGATGATCAGGGTCGCGGGCATCCACACCACCAGCAGCACCCACACCGGAGGATTCAGCGCCAGCTCGGTGAACAGGGCGCCAAACGCGGCCAGGAAGCCGCCGATCAGGATGACGAACACCGCCGGCCCGTCGCCCGAGTCGGCCTTGGCGAGGTCGTAGCCGCACGCCTCGCAACGCGTAGCGACCGCGAGGAAACCCTCGAACAGATGGCCCTCCCCGCAGTTCGGGCAGCGGCCAACCGCCCCCGACAGCAGCGGGTTGGGTGCGGCCATGTCAGCCGCCGGCCACGTGGGTCCCGAAGATCACGTAGATGAAGGCGAAGAGGAACAGCCACACCACGTCGACGAAATGCCAGTACCAGGCCGCCGCCTCGAAGCCGAAGTGCTGCTTGGGCGAGAAGCCGCCCATCATCAGCCGGATCAGGCAGACGGTCAGGAAGATGGTCCCGATCAGCACGTGGAAGCCGTGGAAACCGGTAGCCATGAAGAACGACGAGCCATAGAGCCCCGAGTTCGCCGCATCGGCGCTGAAGAAGTACTTGTGCTGGATGATGTGGTTGTACTCGTAGGCCTGGATCGAGGTGAACATCACGCCCAGGATGATGGTCAGCAGCAGGCCGATCTTGGCGCCCTTGCGGTCGCCGGTCTGCAGGGCGTGGTGCGCCCAGGTGACCGTCGTGCCGGAGAGCAGCAGGGTCAGCGTGTTGACCAGGGGCAGCTGCCAGGGCGGCACGGTCTCGACCCCGTGCGGCGGCCAGCTCGCCCAGGCCTGCCGGACCTCGTCGATCGACGACAGCGTCCGGTGGTGATGGAACAGCGCCATCTCGAAGAAGATCCAGAACCACGCGACGAAGAACATCACCTCCGAGGCGATGAACAGGATCATGCCGTAGCGCAGGCCGATGGAGACGACCGGGGTGTGGTCGCCCTCGTTGGCTTCCTTCACCACGTCGCGCCACCAGCCGAACATGGTGTAGAGCACGCCCGCCAGGCCGGCGAAGAACAGGTAAGAGGTATGCGGGGCGAACGGGAAGGACGCCTGGGCGCCAAACAAACCCTTCAGCCAGGTGATGCCGCCCAGCGCCATCGCCACCGCGGCGATGGAGCCGACCAGCGGCCAGGCGCTTGGATTCACCAGGTGGTAGTCGTGCTTGACGTCGCCGTGGGCCATCTCGGTCCTAACCCCTCACAAATCCCCCGCGCAGAACCTGGCCCCGCGCGGTCGAAGTCGGGCACGCTATAGCCCTGCGCCGCCGCATCCGCCAAGGGGTAATGGGGCGCTCCTGGCGGCTCAGCCTTCGCGGTCGGGATCGTCCCCGCCCGGCGGGGCGTTCTCGGCGGCTTTCTGCTCGCTGGCCTCGCGCTTGGCTTCGGCCTTCTGGGCGGCCTTGATCGCCTTTTTTCGATCTCGTTCGCGGCGTTCGAACGCATAGTTGGGCTTCATCGCCATCGGACTGTCTCCACGTCTTTCGAGCCGGCGCGGCCTGGCTCTATTGGCGGGCCTTGCGGGCCGCGTACTTGGCGTCGCGTTTGGCCTTGGCTTCCGCCTTGGTCAGCTGCTTGCGTTCCTTGCGCTCGCCGCGCAGCGATTCCAGCGCGGCGGCTTCGGCGGCCTCCTTGGCCTCCACCTCGGCGGTCTCGGCGGCGGCGACGGCGTCCTTGCGGGCGATCTTGGCGGCGGCGCGAGCGGCGCGCACTTCGGCGAGCTCGCGAGCGCGTTGCGCGGCCCGGTCCTGCCGCTGCGGCGCGACCGTCGTCGGGCGCGGCTTGAACTTCTCCAAGAGCGCTTTCTTGGCGTCGGAGGCGGCCTTCAGCCGCGCTTCGAAGTTGGTCTTGTCGGCTTCCTTCATAAGGCCCTTCTGGAGCGCCCGGCGGGCGCGGGTCTGCCGGGGCCGGCGCGCTGGCGCATCGGCCGTCGTGGTGGGAGGGATCGGATTAGGCTTCGCCTCGGTCGAGAGCGCTGGCGGTCACGCCGCCCGGCTCGATCTTGACCCCGAGGTAGCGCATGACGCCGCCGGCGAAGCTGATGTCGCTGAGCGCGATGCCCGGATCGCGCTTGAGCTTGTGCACGTCGCCCAGAGTCAGCCGGAGCGTCATGTCATCGCGGGCCACGCCCTCGGCCTCGGCGGCTTCGATCTGGGTGCGGAACAGGGCCGCGGCGGAGGCCGCGTGGTGTCCGGATGCGGCGGGGCTGCGGGCGTTGGCCATGTCAGGCGACGGCCCAGAAGCCGTTTTCGCCGCTCACCCGCACCTGGCAGGGGCGTCCGGTGTCCTGCATTTCGCGCACCCGGCGGTTGGCCGCGGCCTTGGCGACCTGCTGGTCCGGCGAATGGCCGAAGTGGTCGCCATCGTACTCGACCGCCCACTGACCGTTGTGTCGAACGACGGTCAGGACCGCCCTGTCTGGAACCATGCGCATGGTGCTGGTTAGCACAGGCGGCGCTCAAAATCAGATTTTTCGAAATATTTGTTAGGCGCGAGAGCGGTCGATTGGCGTTCCGCGAAAGCCAAGATCAGTCGATCCGGGCCATTCTTTCCTGATGAATTCCAGCGCCCCCGGCCCGAAGACGTGAGCCGCCGCGTGCAAGATTTTGCGCATCGGTCGCCGGGCCCTTCAGGAACCCGCCGCGACCGCCGGCGGCTTGGCGTCGACCGCCGGGAAGAAGGTGTAGGACAAGGTCACGTCGGTCACGCCCTTGGTGTTGATGTCCTGCGTGAACTTCGGATCGACGAAATAGAGCACCGGCATCTCGACCGTCCGGCCCGCGCCGATGGTCTGGTCGGAGAAGCAGAAGCACTGCAGCTTGCGGAAATAGGTCCCCGCCGAGTCCGGCGTGACGTTGAACACCGCGCGCGCCGTGACGGGGTGGTCGGCGTGGTTGGTCACCTTGAAGATGGCCAGCTTGGTCTCGCCGACCCGCAGGGTCTGGGCCCGCTGTTCGGCTGAGAAGTCCCACGGCAGGCCGCGGACATTGGTGTCGAAGCTGACCGTGACCTTCTGGTCCGACAGCCTGTCGGGCGCGGCCTCGGCGCGGCGGACCGTGCCGCCGTAGCCGGTGACCTGGCAGAAGGCCCGATAGATCGGGATCGCCGCATAGGCCGCGCCGACCATGCCGAAGAAGGTCAGCCCGCAGACGATCGCGACGTTACGGTTGCGACGCCTCTGGGGATCGAGCGGCGGGCGCTCAGAAGGAGTGGTTTGCGACATTGCTCCCCAGCCGGACGATGGTGACCACGAAGACCAGGATGACGAACAGGACGAGCCCGAGCGCGAGCGCGATGTTGCGGCCGCGCCGGGCCTTGAAGTCGGCTTTGCTCTCGTTGCGGGGATCGCTCATCGCGCCAACACCTCCAGCGGCTGCGCGCCCATGAGATGTTCCGCCAGCAGGGTGGCGAAGATGAGCGCCAGGTAGAGGATGGAAAAGGCGAACAGGTTGCGCGCGTCCTTGGCGCCGGCGCGCACGTCGTAGAGCCCGTCGGTGTTGCGCTCGCCCGTCCGCTCGCCAGCGCGGCTGCGGAACAGTCGCCAGGCGAGCAGCAGAAACACCAGGCCGCCTGCCGCGGCGACGCCGAGGTAGGCCGCGCCGCCCAGGCCGGTGAAGGCCGGCGCCAAGCACAGCGGCACGACCAGCAACGAATAGATCAGGATCTGCCGGCGGGTGGAGGCCGCGCCCGCCACCACCGGCATCATCGGCACGCCGGCCTTAGCGTAGTCCTCGGAGGTGTAGAGCGACAGGGCCCAGAAATGCGGCGGGGTCCAGAAGAAGATGATCGCGCAGAGCAGCCAGGCGTTGAGCGGGGTCGAGCCGGAGGCCGCCGCCCAGCCGATCACCGGCGGCAGGGCGCCGGCCAGCCCGCCGATCACGATGTTCTGCGCCGTCGAGCGCTTGAGCCACACCGTGTAGACCAGAGCGTAGAAGGCGATGGTGAAGGCCAGCAGGCCCGCCGCCAGCCAGTTCAGGGCCATGCCCATCAGCATGACGGAGAACAGCGACAGCACGACCCCGAGCGCCAGCGCATCGGCGCCCTGCACCTTGCCGGACGGCACCGGGCGGCCGCGCGTGCGGCGCATTTTGGCGTCGATGTCGGCGTCGTACCACATGTTGAGCGCGCCCGAGGCGCCGGCGCCGACCGCGATGCAGAGGATCGCCACGCCCGCCAGGATCGGGTTGATCGGCTGGTTCGCGCAGACCAGGCCGGTCAGGGCGGTGAACACCACGAGCGACATCACCCGCGGTTTCAGGAGCTGGAAGTAGTCCTGCCAGCGGGCGGCTGCGCGCGTCTCTGGATGGGCCGTGGCCATGGCCATGCAGCTATACTCTCAAATGGTCGAGGGGCGCGCCCCGAACGAAGCGCGCCCCCGGAAGTCTTGGTTCAGGCGAGGGCCGGCCTAGTGGAGGTCGGCCTGGATCACCGGCAACTCGTTGAACTGGTGGAACGGCGGCGGAGAGGGCAGCGTCCACTCCAGCGTCGTGGCCCCTTCGCCCCACGGATTGGCCTCGGCCTTGCGGCGGAACACCATGGCGTCGAGCAGCACCACCAGGAAGACGCCCACGCCCACCAGCGTGATCACGTAGCCGAACGAGGACACCTGGTTCCAGAGGGTGAAGGCCTCCGGATAGTCGACGTAGCGGCGCGGCATGCCCTGGAGGCCCAGGAAGTGCATCGGGAAGAACACCAGGTTCACGCCGATGAAGGTGATCCAGAAGTGCAGCGCGCCCAGCCATTCGCGGTACTTCACGCCCCACATCTTCTCGAACCAGTAGTAGAAGCCGCCGAAGATCGCGAACACCGCGCCCAGGCTCAGCACGTAGTGGAAGTGGGCCACCACATAGTAGGTGTCCTGGAACTGGTAATCGACGCCGGCATTGGCCAGCACCACCCCGGTCACGCCGCCGACGGTGAACAGGAAGATGAAGCCGATCGCCCACAGCATCGGCGTCTTGAAGTCGATCGATCCGCCCCACATGGTCGCGATCCAGGAGAACACCTTCACGCCCGTCGGCACGGCGATCACCATGGTGGCCGCCACGAAATAGGCCTGCAGGTTGAGGTTCATGCCGGTCGTGTACATGTGGTGCGCCCACACCAGGAAGCCGACGAAGCCGATCGCCACCATGGCGTAGGCCATGGCCAGGTAGCCGAACACCGGCTTGCGCGAGAAGGTCGAGACGATGTGGCTGACCATGCCGAAGCCCGGCAGGATCAGGATGTAGACCTCGGGGTGACCGAAGAACCAGAACAGGTGCTGGTACATCACCGGGTCGCCGCCGCCGGCCGCATCGAAGAAGTGGGTGTGGAAGTTGCGGTCGGTGAGCAGCATGGTGATCGCGCCGGCCAGCACCGGCAGCGAGAGCAGCAGCAGGAACACGGTCACCAGGATCGACCACACGAACAGCGGCATCCGGTGCAGGGTCATGCCCGGCGCGCGCATGTTGAAGATGGTGGTGATGAAGTTGATGGCGCCGAGGATCGATGAGGCGCCGGCCAGGTGGATCGACAGGATCGCGCAGTCCACGGCGGGCCCGGTATGGCCCGAGGTGGATAGCGGCGCATAGAGGGTCCAGCCGGTTCCGGCGCCGCGACCGGGGCCGCCGTCGACGAACATCGAGGTCAGCATCAGCACCCATGAGGCGCAGAGCAGCCAGAAGGAAATGTTGTTCATCCGCGGGAACGCCATGTCCGGCGCCCCGATCATCAGCGGCACGAACCAGTTGCCGAACCCGCCGATCATCGCGGGCATGACCATGAAGAAGATCATGATCAGCGCGTGGGCGGTGACCACCACGTTGTAGCCGTGCTTGGACCCCTCGATCAGCCCGATCTGGGCGATCCAGGAATGCGGCTGGAAGATCTGGATGCCGGGCTCGGCCAACTCCCAGCGGATCAGGCCCGACAGCGCCCCGCCCACCAGGCCCGCCATGATCGCGAACAGGATGTAGAGGGTGCCGATGTCCTTGTGGTTCGTTGAGAATAGCCACCGCACCAGGAACGGTGGGGTGTGGGCGTAGCTGCCGTGATCGTCGTGGGCGGAGGCGGGCGTGGCCATCTTACGCTTGTCCTGGAATTTCAGTGCGCGGCCAGCGCCTTGGGCGCGGCCGTGGTGTTGGTGGCGGTGGGCTCAGGCGCGCTGCCGGCCGGAGCCGCGGCGTTGACCGGCGGCTTGAGCGCGGAGGCCGCGGCCGCCGGAGCCGTCGCGGCGGCGCCGGTCCCCAGAGTCTGCGCCGAGACGGTCGTGGGCGTCGCGCCCGGCAGCGCGCCGTGCTTGGACAGCACCCAGGCGTTGAAATCGGCCTGGCTCACCACGCGCACCTCGATCGGCATGAAGGCGTGGTCGACGCCGCACAGCTCGCGGCAGCTGCCGTAGTAGGTGCCGATCCGCTCGGCCTTGAACCAGGTCTGGTTCACCCGGCCGGGGATGGCGTCCATGATGATGCCGAAGGCCGGCACGGCGAAGGCGTGGATCACGTCGGCGCCGGTGGTCAGCACCTGGACGGTCTTGTTGACCGGCACCACCATCGGCTGGGTCGCCGCCAGGCGGTAGGGCACGCCCTTGGCCTTGGCCTGGTCCTCGGGAAGGATATTGGAGACGAACTCCGGGATCTTCTGGTCGGGATACTCGTAGCCCCAGTACCACTGGTAGCCGGTGGCCTTCACCGTCACGTCGGGGTGCGGCATGTCGTGATAGGCGAACAGCAGCTTGAACGAGAAGATCGCAATGAACACCAGGATGAGGACCGGGACCAAGGTCCAGGTCACCTCGATGGCGGTGTTGTGGCTCCAGCGCGCCGGGATCGGATTGGCGCGCTTGTTGTAGCGCACGATGCAGATGCCCAGCAGGACCATCACGAACAGGGTGATGACCGTGATGATCGGCATCAGGATGGCGTCGTGGAAGAAGATCGCGTCGTGCTTCAGCTGGGTGACGCCCGGCTGCATGGCGATGCCGCCTGGGGTCGGCTGGCCGATCAGATCCTCGGCGAAGGCTGACGCGCCCCAAAACGCCGTCATCGCGCCCGTGGCGAGGCCCATCGCCAGCGCTCGCATACCCTGAAACCTCGACTTCATGTCCCCTCGGTCTGGCTGGCCGGTCTGCGATGGTGGATCGCCTCGCCGACAACAGAGGGCGCGCAAGCGCGGCCGCGCTCGCCCGGCCCCTTCGCGGGGGTGCATACGCGCATCATCCGGGCTTGCCAAGGCGGTTCCCGAGCCTGACTTCCCGATAAGTGCGGCGGCGGGCTTGCGCACCGCCGCGGAGCGGATATTCGGAGCCTCTGCCCACCTCGCTAGAGACCCCCGTTCGCCTTCACCATGCACCGCCACCCCGAAGCCGAGCGCCGGATCCGCGATGAGTTCGACGCCCTCGTGAACCTCACTTCGGACGAGCTGGCCGCCTGGCTGGAGACGCCGGAGAGTCGCAAGGTCGGCATGGTCCGCCGCGGGGAAGCCGAATCGGTCGGCCGCCAGTCGGCCCGCCGCATCCTGGCGATGCGCGCCAAGCCCGTCGAAGACCTGGCCGACGCAGACTACGACCACATGAAGAAGGTCATCGGCTACTGCCGTCGCCACCTGGCGCAGCGACCGCCGGTCCTGAGGATGGGCGGCGACGTCACCCACACGCGCTGGCGCTACAGCCTCATGAACTGGGGCCACGATCCGCTGCGCGGCCGCATCAGCGGGTGACGCGGGCGCGGCGGCTTCCTATCTTGGGCCCATGAACGCCCATGCCTCCGTCCCCTCGATCCTCCAGTCCGCCGGCGTCGACACCGGCCGCGCCCGCGAAATCCTCGGCGACGCCCTCGCCGGCGCCGATGACGGCGAGCTCTTCGTGGAGCGGTCGGAAAGCGAGAGCTTCATGTTCGACGACGGGCGGCTGAAGTCGGCGGCCTATGATTCGACCGAAGGCTTCGGCCTGCGGGTGGTGGCCGGCGAGACGGCCGGCTACGCCCACGCCAGCGAGATCTCGGAAGGCGCCATCCGCCGCGCCGCCGACTCAGCCCGGCTCGCCAAGCGCGGCTATTCCGGCGTGGCCGCGGAGGGTCCGCGCGCCACCAACGCCAAGCTCTATGGCGAGGACGACCCGCTCGCCTCGCCGGGGTTCTCCGAGAAGGTCGCCCTGCTGCAGGAGATCGACGCCTGGTGCCGGGCCCGCGATCCGCGGGTCGTGCAGGTCATGGCCTCCCTGGCCGGCGAACGCCGCGAGATCGAGATCCTGCGCGCCGATGGCCGGCTGATCCGCGACGTGCGCCCGCTGTGCCGCGTCAATGTGCAGATCACCGTCGAGCGCGACGGCCGCCGCGAGAACGGCTTCGCCGGCGCCGGCGGGCGCGCCGGCTTCGAGACCTGGATCACCCCGCAGAAGTGGCAGGAGCAGGCCGAGGAGGCGCTGCGCCAGGCGCTGGTCAACCTCGACGCCGTGCCCTGCCCGGCCGGCGAGATGGACGTGGTGCTGGGACCGGGCTGGAACGGTGTGCTGCTGCACGAAGCGGTCGGCCACGGCCTGGAGGGCGACTTCAACCGCAAGGGCACCTCGGCCTTCTCCGGCAAGGTCGGCGAGCGCGTCGCCGCCCCCGGCGTCACGGTCTTCGACGATGGGGCCATCGCGGGCTTCCGCGGCTCGCTCACCGTCGACGACGAGGGCACGCCCACCGAACGCACCATCCTCATCGAGGACGGCATCCTGAAGGGCTATATGCATGACCGCATGAGCGCCCGGCTGATGGGCCTGGAGGCCACCGGCAACGGCCGGCGCCAGTCCTACGCCCACATGCCCATGCCCAGGATGACCAACACCGGCATGCTCGGCGGCATGACGCCCCGCGAGGAGATGACCGCCTCGACCCAGCGCGGCCTCTACTGCGCCAACTTCGGCGGCGGCCAGGTGGACATCACCAACGGCAAGTTCGTCTTCCAGTGCACCGAGGCCTACCTGATCGAGGACGGCAAGATCACCAGCCCGGTGAAGGGCGCAACCCTGATCGGCGACGGGCCCTCGGCCCTGACCCGGGTCACCATGATCGGGGACGACTTCTGCTTCGATCCGGGGGTCGGGGTCTGCGGCAAGGCCGGCCAGAGCGTGCCGGTCGGCGTCGGCCAGCCGTCGCTCAAGATCACCGGACTTACGGTTGGCGGGACGAGCCTCTAGGCCGGCGGCGTCTCAGGTTATCAACGGCAACCTTTCGGCGATTTAATCCACCTTACGGCCATTTAATTGGCCCTGCGCCGGTCTCCCGGGCCACCAAGCTCGGACTTGGGGAGACCGGTCGATGTTGCTTTTCCACCTTCTGGCGCAGGCCGCCGTGGCTGCGGCGCCGGCCGATCCGGCCGCGACCGCCCAGCAGGGGGTGATCAGCTATCCGGCGTCCTACTTCGCCGCCTCCAACACCAACACCGCCCTCGACATGGTGGGCCGGATCCCGGACTTCAGCCTGGATACGGGCAACGCGGTGCGCGGCTTCGAAGGCGCCGCCGGCAATGTGCTGATCAACGGCCAGCGGCCGACCTCGAAGACCGACGGCCTCGACGCCATCCTGCAGCGCATCCCGATCGGCAAGGTCGAGCGGATCGACGTGATCCGCGGCGGCGCTCCGGGCATCGACATGCAGGGCAAGAGCATCATCGCCAACGTGGTGCTGAAGTCGGACGGCGCTATCCGCGGCTTGCTGCACCTCGCAGACCAGCACGTCGAGGATGGGCGCCACCTTACCGGCGTGCGCCTGGAAGGTTCCGGCGGCCTGCCGGGAGGACGGACCTGGGAAGCCTCGGGGCGCTACGGTATGGGCGCCGACGACGGCGTCGGCCCGGGCCACAACGAACTCCGCTTCGCCAACGGACGGCCGCCGCTCATCGCCCGCATCCAAAGCTACGGCACCGACATGCTGTGGCAATTCTCCGGCGCCTTCGAGACGCCGGCGCTGGGCGGTCGCCTACGGATCAACGGCTACACGAACCTGGAGAAGTTCAAGGAGCCGGAGCAGGACTTCTTCACCTCGCCGGCGCCGGACCAGCAGATTTTCTACTTCGGGCAACTGACCCACGATACCGAGGCCGGCGCGCGCTATTCCCGCGCCTTCGGGGCGGCGACGGACGTGGAGCTGGTGGCGCTGCGCACGACGCGGCGCCGCACCACCAATTCCTTCTCCGACGACCTCATCCCTGCGGTCACCGGCTCCGACGCCTCGGACCATTTCCTCAACGACCGCGATTCCAGCGAGCTGATCCTGCGCGGCGTGCTGAAGCACCGCTTCGGCGAGACCCTGTCCTTGGAAGCCGGCGTCGAGAACGCCGACAACAAGCTCGACAGCCGCACGAGCTTCACATCGAACGGAGCGCTCGTCGCCCTCCCCGCCGCCAACGTGCAGGTGGAGGAGAAGCGCACCGAGGCATTCCTGAAGGGCGTCTGGCGGCCGCTCGCCCAGCTGACGGTCGACGCGGGGCTGCGCTACGAAACCTCGGACATCTCCTCGCGGGGCGACGTGGCGCTGGCCAAGACCTTCTCCTTCGCCAAGCCGCGACTGACCATCGCCTGGACGCCCACCTCGGCCACCCAGCTGCGCGTGCGGGTCGAACGCGAGGTGGGCCAGCTGAACTTCGACGACTTCGTCGCCTCCTCGAGCCTGAGCAGCGCGACCGGCGTCACCACCGGCAACCCGAACCTCAATCCCCAGCAGGACTGGGTTGTGGAGGGCCAGCTGGAGCAGAAGCTCTGGAGCGGGTCCTCGATCGTGCTGGCCGGGCGCCACTTCAAGCTGAAAGACGTGGAGGACCGCGGGCCGGTCTTCGCGGCGAACGGGGCGGTGTTCGATCAGCCCACCAACATCGGCGCGGGGACCAAGGACGAGATAGAGGCGACGGTGACCCTGAGTATGGACGCGCTCGGCTGGAAGGGGGCCCTGATCAAGGGCGACGTGACCCGCCGCTGGTCGGAGGTCACCGATCCGACGACGCACGAGAAGCGGGAGATATCGACCCTCCATCCGATCGACTGGTCGATCAATTTCAGCCAGGAGCTGCCGGCGCGGCACGCCAGCGTTGGCTTCGATCTCTACAATCCCTGGCGGCAGACCTCGTACCGCTTCAATTTCATCGACACGGTCAAGTTGAAGGCCTTCTTCAAGCCCTACGCCGAGTGGAAGCCGCGGCCGGACATGAGCCTGCGGATCGAGCTGCCGCTGATTAACCACCCGAAGGTCCGGCTACGCGACGACATCCAGATCTTCAACGGGCCGCGCACGCCCGGCGCCGTCCCCGCCGCCGTCCAGGAACGGACCTTCACCTTCCCCTACAGCTGGTACATCCGCTTCCGGAAGGAGTTCTGACTCTTAGGCCCGCCGATCAGCGCGGATCGCCCGCGGGTTCACCGCTTGGCGTTCGCCATCCAGGGTGGGCGCGGTCGGCTCCGGCTGCTGGGGATCGGTGTCGCTGGCGCCATGCGCCCAGGTCTTCAGGATCGGCGAGGCGATGAGCATCAGCACGCCCGCCCCAATCCCCCACAGTCCGACCATCCTGAAGACATGGGCATAGGTCACGAGCGCCTTGCCGGGGTCGAGCACCTGGCCGGCCACGGTCTCGCTGGCGGTCAACTGCGCCACCTTGCCGCCCAGCCACTGGGCCCAGGAGGAGGCGAGGAACCAGGTGGCCATGATCGTCGAGATCACCGCCGGCGTGGCGAGCTTGGTCATCTGTGACAGGCCCACCGGCGACAGGCAAAGCTCGCCCGTCGAGTGCAGCAGATAGGCGAGCGCCAGGAACACCACCGGCACCTTGAAGCTGGCGTCGGCGAACTGCGCGCCCCAGACCAGCACGAAGAAGCCCGCGCCCACCTGCAGCAGGCCCAGCCCGAACTTCACCGCCGGGTTGGGATCCCACTTGCGGCGCCCGAGGTAGGCCCAGATCGCCGAGAACACCGGGGCGAACAGCAGGATGAAGCCAGGATTGAAGGACTGGGTCTGGGCCGCGGTCATCTGCTGGCCGAGGCCGATGGAGAGGTCGGTGTTGCGCTCGGCGAACTGGTTGAGCGAGGAGCCGGCCTGTTCGAACAGCGTCCAGAACACCACCGCGCCGGCGATCAGCACCAGCGCCAGGGTCATCCGCTCGCGCTCGACCTTGGTGCACTGGGTGACCATGAAATAGATCAGGTAGCCCAGCACCAGCACCGAGCCTGCGCCCAGCAGGTAGCCGACGATGGAATTGTGCTGCACCAGCAGCCAGACGATCGGCACGCCGGCCAGGCCGAGCAGATAGATCAGCCACTCGCCGTTCAGCGGGCCGACGATCGGCTTGGCGAGCGCCACAGGGTTCGGCGGTTCGCCCTTGCCCTCCAGGAGCGGCTTGCCGAGCATGAAGACGACGTAGCCCAGCAGCATCCCGACGCCGGCCGCGCCGAAGCCCCAGGACCAGCCGAAACTCTGGCCGAGCCAGCCGCACAGGATGCCGGCCCAGAAGGAACCCAGGTTGATGCCGTAGTAGTAGAGGGTGAAGCCGGGATCGCGCCTCGGATCGCGCTCCGGATAGAGCTGGCCGACGATCGAGGAGATGTTGGCCTTCAGGAAGCCCACCCCCATGATGATCAGGCTGAGCGCCATGAACATGATCGACTTGAAGACCGGCGTCTCGGCCCTGGTGGTGAGCTGGTAGGAGCCCTTCGGCAGCACGGCGGGCAGCGGCGCATTGGCCGGCAGGCCCTTGACGACAAGCCCGCCGTCGGCCGAGGGGCCGTAGTCGTAGGCGCCGTCGCCAACCTTGAGCTTCACCTGCCTGGCGTCGGCCCGGCCGATCACCTGGAAGTCGTAGGACGCCTGGTTGTAGGTCAGCACTTGGACGACGGGCTTGCCTTCGAAGGCCATCGTGAAGTGGCCGGCCACCAGCAGCAGCGCCCCGAACGCGATCGCCTTGCGCGATCCCAGGAACCGGTCGGCCAGCAGGCCGCCGATCAGCGGCAGCAGATAGACCAGCGAGGTGTAGGCCCCGTACTGGCCCTGGGCCGTCTTGTCGTCGAACAGGAAATGCTGCGTCAGGTAGAAGATCAGCAGGCCGCGCATGCCGTAGTAGGAGAACCGCTCCCACATCTCGGCGAAGAACAGGATGAACAGTCCGCGCGGGTGGTTGCGCAGCTGAATGAGCACGAGCGGGGCGGTCAGCAGCGTGATGACGACGCCGGCGATCATGACGAGATTCATGGGTGAGTCCGGTCCTCGGCTCCCGGCGTCCAAGGGATGTTCCCTGCGCCGGCTTGTGATTTTCGCGGAGAAGATCACGCGAACTTGCCCGGCACAAGCAACGCCCGACCCGTGCAGCCGGATGTGGAATCGCGGCGGCGGACCCCCCATGTGCCTGTATGCGTTGATGAGGCGAGGAGGACCTCCGCCATGCTGAAGCCCGGCCCCGACCACCCGATCGACCTCGAGCCCGTCAAGAAACGCTGGCGCGCCTATTTCAATGGCCACGTCATCGCCGACACCGACGACGCCCTGCTCCTTCGGGAAGCGAACTATCCGCCGGTGGTCTATTTCCCGCGCCAGGACGTCGCCATGGAGTACATGTCGCGCACCGAGCGCCAGACCCACTGCCCCTACAAGGGCGACGCGGCCTACTACACCATCCTGATGGACGGCGAGTTCGCCGAGAATGCGGTGTGGACCTACGAGCAGCCGTTCGACGGCATGGAGCCGATCGCCGAGCGGCTGGCCTTCTACACCGACCGGGTCGAGGTCTATGAGGTCGACGACGAGGCCGTGAACCCCCGTCCGCACCGCCAGGACGTGGACGAGGTGGTGCAACACACGGATGCCGGCGATGGCGCGAGCCAGCGCGAGCACTGGGCGCCCAATGTCGAGACCCCCGGCCGGGAAGAAGGCGGCGTGCGCTAGGGCGGTGCCCGGCGAGGCTTCGAACCTTCGTAGATGGCTGCTAGGCTGACCGTATGAACGGAAAAGCCCTGCTGTCCGCCGCCGCGTTTGCGGCCGTCATGGTCGCGACCGGCGCCGCCGCCGCAGCGCCTGTCTGCAACCTGCAGCGGATCGCCGAACTGCCGGTGCGGATGACCGGCCTCAGGCCCTCGATCACCACCCAGGTCAACGGGGTGGACCTGCAATTGCTGGTGGACACCGGGGTCTATCGGACCGTGGTCTCGCGGGCCGCGGCGGAACGCGCCCACCTGCAGATCAACCCGGCGTCCGTCCGCTTCCACCTGCGTGGCGTCGGCGGCCTGGAGCGCGACGTCGGCTTCAGCAAGGCGAAGGACTTCGAGTTCGCCGGCGCCCAGCTGCACGATATCTCGCTGATGGTCGCGGGCCACGCCGGCGGCGCGGGCCTCGACGGCAATGTCGGGCTCAACCTGCTGGGCTTCGCCGACGTGGAGTTCGACCTGGCGCACGAGGTCATTCGCCTCTACCTGCCGAAGGACTGCGTCGGCGGGGGCGGCGGCGCCTACTGGGCGGATCCGAAACACCTCAACTGGCTCGACATCGCCCCGATCGACGAACAGACGCAGCACATCCGCGCCGAGGCCACCGTCAATGGCAAGCCGATCCGGGTGATCTTCGACACCGGGGCGTCACGCTCGGGCCTCAAGCGCGCGGCGGCGGAGAAGCTGGGCATCAAGCTCGACGGCCCGGGCGTCAGGCCCGGCGGCCACGTGCGCGGCTTCGGCCCCAATGTGGTCGACAGCTGGATCGTGCCGGTCTCGGTCTTCTCCGTGGGCGGCGAAGAGATCCACAACACCCAGCTTCGGGTTTTCGACGGCCCGTCGGAAGGCGACCACGACATGGTCATCGGCGCCGATTTCTTCCGCGCCCACCGGGTCTATGTGTCGTCCAAGGCCAGGCGGCTGTTCTTCACCTACAACGGCTCGGGCCCGGTCTTCCGGCTGGATGAGGCGCCGGCGTCCGAGGCCGAGCCCGAGACCACGCCCGCCGCGCCCCCGGCTCAGTAGGCGAAGGCTTCGAACACCTTGGCGGCGTCGCCGGCCCAGGGCCCGTTGTAGAGGTCCAGCAATCGTTCGGCCGGGGTGACGCCGCTGGCCGCGATCTCGTCGAGCTCGGAAAGATAGCCGCTCTCGTCCACCAGGCCGCCGGACAGGCGGTTGCGGCGGCTCAGGCCTTCGCGGGCGATGGCCAGCAGGTCCTTGGCGACGTCCTGCACGGTGCGGCCGGCGACCTGCGCCTTCAGGCCGATGCGGGCCACGTCGGCGCGCAGCCGCTCGTGGTCGAGGGTTTCCCAGTCCTTACAGAGGTCCCAGGCCGCGGCCAGCGCGGCGTCGTCGTAGAGCACGCCCATCCACAGCGCCGGCAAGGCGCAGAGCCGGCTCCAGGGCCCGGAGTCGGCGCCGCGCATCTCCAGGTACTGCTTGAGGCGCACCTCGGGGAACAGGGTCGTGGTGTGGTCGGCCCAGTCCGTCAGGGTCGGTTTCTGGCCCTGCAGTTCGGGCAGCTCGCCCTTCATGAAGTCGCGGAACGAGCGGCCGGCGACATCGATGTAGCGGCCGTCGCGCTTGACGAAATACATGGGCACGTCGAGCGCATAGTTGGCGTAGGTCTCGAAGCCGAAACCGTCCTGGAAGACGAAATCCAGCATGCCGGTGCGGTCGTTGTCGGTGTCGGTCCAGACGTTGGCGCGCGCCGAGACGAAGCCCGACGGCTTGCCCTCGATGAACGGCGAATTGGCGAACAGCGCCGTGGCGATCGGCTGCAGGGCCAGCGAGGCGCGGAACTTCGCCACCATGTCGGCCTCGGAGCCGAAATCGAGGTTGGCCTGCACCGTGCAGGTGCGGAACATCATGTCGAGGCCCATGGAGCCCACCTTGGGCATGTAGTCGCGCATGATCTTATAGCGGCCCTTGGGCATCATCGGGACCTCATCGCGCCGCCAGATGGGCGTGAAGCCCAGCCCCAGAAACCCCAGGCCCAGCTCGTCGGCCACGACCTTCACCTCCTGCAGGTGGCCGCCGGTCTCCTCGCAGATGTCGTGGATGGTCTCCAGCGGCGCGCCGGAGAGCTCGAACTGGCCGCCGGGCTCCAGGCTGACGTTCGCCTTGCCGCGCTCCAGCGCGATGACGTTGTCGCCCTCCATCACCGGCTTCCAGCCGTAGCGGGTGAGGCCTTCCAGCAGCGCCTTGATGCCCCCTGGCTCGTAGGGAACGGGCTGGTGGCTGCCCAGGCGGAAGACGAATTTCTCGTGCTCGGCGCCCACGCGCCAGTCGGCCTTGGGCTTGGCGCCAACCTCCATCCAGCGGACGAGATCTTCGAACACGAGCGGACGATCGTCGCAGGCGACCTCGGCCATACATCACCTCCCCGACCCCAACCCGGTCTGCCGCCTGGCGGCCGAAATCCTTACGTTGCTTAGGTAGGTGGGCGCAAATCCCGGAAGCTCAAGAGCGCCAGTCGCCCAAAGCGGCCTGCCACAGCGTGAGTGCGCTGATCGCCGCGGTGTCGGCACGCAGGATCCGGGGGCCGAGCGTGGCCGGGACGGCGAACGGCAGATCGCGCAACACCTGGCGTTCCTTCGGCGAGAAGCCGCCTTCGGGGCCGATCAGAACCGACCAGGGGCCGTTCGGCTGACCGGCCAGCGCCGGCAGCACGGGCAAGGCGTCGCCCGCCTCGTCGCAGAACAGCAGCCGCCGGCCCGCGGGCCAGTCGGCGATCAGGCGCTCCAGCTTCACCGGTTCGACGATCTCCGGCACGTCAAGCCGGCCGGTCTGTTCGGCGGCCTCCGTGGCGATCGCCTGCAGCCGCTCGACCCGCGCGTGGTCGGCGTTGGTCCGCTCGGTGATGACGAGGCGCACGCGGGCGGCGCCCAGCTCGGCCGCCTTCTCGACGATGGTCTCCAGCCGCGCGCGCTTCACCAGCGCCACGATCAGCTCCAGGTCCGGGCCGCACGCCTGCGGCCGCACCAGCGTCGCCACCCCCAGGTTCACCGCCCGCTTGCCGACCGAGGCCACGGCGGCCCGCCATTCCCCATCGCGGCCGTTGAACAGCAGCAGCTCGTCGCCCACGGCCAGCCGCATCACCGCGGCCAGGTAGCGGCTCTGGCCGGCATCGAGCGGAACCTGTGCGCCCGCCGCCAGGTCGTTTGCAATGAACAGCCGGATCATCCGCGCCCTTCTAGCTCCGCGGGCCCAGCAGGGAATAGGGTGGCATCATGGATGACGACAAATACGAAGCTGAGCTCGCGAAGCGCCAGCTCGCTCTGGTTCACTGGCAGCAGCACGCCATGGAAGCTGGCGAAAAGGTGCTGATCATCTTCGAGGGCCGCGACGCGGCGGGGAAGGACGGCGCCATCCGCACCCTGACCCAGCACCTGTCGGTGCGCGCCACCCGCCTGGTCGCCCTGCCCAAGCCCTCCGACCGCGACCGCAGCACCTGGTACTACCAGCGCTATGTCGTGCGCCTTCCCGCCGGGGGCGAGACGGTGATCTTCAACCGTTCCTGGTACAACCGCGCCGGCGTCGAGCGGGTGATGGGCTTCTCGAGCGCGGAGGAGCAGGAAGTCTTCCTGCGCGACACGCCGACCTTTGAGGCCATGCTGCTGGAGAGTGGCCTGAAGCTGGTGAAGCTCTGGCTCGACGTCTCCAAGAAGGAGCAGGCCAAGCGGCTGGACGAACGCCGCACCGACCCGCTGAAGGTGCTGAAAGCCTCGCCCATGGACGCCGCGGCCCAGGAGAAGTGGGACGACTACACCAAGGCCCGCGACGAGATGCTGAAACGCACCTCGGCGCCGCTGACGCCGTGGATCTGCGTGCGCGCAGACCACAAGAAGAAGGCCCGCCTCGCCGTCCTCAGCCATATCGTCCAGACGCTGGCGCCCAGGAAGATCGCCCGCGAGGTCGACGCCCCCGATCCGGACGTGCTTTTTCCCTTCGAGCTCGACGCGCTCACCGACGGGCGGCTGGAGCGCTAGCCGAAGGAGGACATCGCCATGCAACAGGTGCGTCTGGGATCGACCGGCCTGAAGGTCTCGCGCCTCTGCCTGGGCTGCATGACCTATGGCTCCAAGGAGTGGCGCTCCTGGGTGCTCGACATGGAGGAGTCCAAGCCCTTCTTCCAGACGGCGATCGAGAAGGGGATCACCTTCTTCGACACCGCCAACGTCTATTCCATCGGCGTCAGCGAGGAGGTCACCGGCCGCTGGCTGCGCGAATTCGCCCGCCGCGAGGAGATCGTGGTCGCCACCAAGGTCAACGGGCCGATGGGCGCAGGCGCCAACGAGAAGGGCCTGTCGCGCAAGTCGATCATGGCCCAGATCGACGCCAGCCTGAAACGGCTCGGCATGAACTATGTCGACCTCTACCAGATCCATCGCTTTGACTATGAGACGCCCATCGAGGAGACGCTGGAGGCGCTCAACGACGTGGTGCGCGCCGGCAAGGCCCGCTACATCGGCGCGAGCTCCATGTACGCCTGGCAGTTCGCTCGCATGCTCGCCGTCTCCGATCAGAACGGCTGGAGCCGCTTCGTCTCCATGCAGCCGCAGTACAACCTCGTCTATCGCGAGGAGGAGCGCGAGATGCTGCCGCTGTGCCGCGACCAGGGCATCGGCGTCATCCCCTGGTCGCCGCTGGCCCGCGGCTTCCTGGCCGGCGGCCGCGCCGCGCCGAAGGAGGGCGACACCGAGCGCGCCCGCACGGACGAGTTCGCACCGCGCCTCTATTACCGCGACGCTGACTTCAAGGTGGTCGATACGGTGGGCGAAATCGCCAAGCAACGCGGCCTCACCAACATGCAGGTGGCGCTCGCCTGGGTGCTCAAGAACCCCGCCATCACCGCGCCCATCGTCGGCGCTTCCAAGCTCGGCCACCTGGAGGAGGCGGTCTCCGCCCTCGACGTGAAACTGAGCGATGAGGAGGTGAAGGCCCTGGAGGCGAACTACCAGTCGAAGCCGGTGCTCGACCACGCCTGAATGCGCGAATGTTCCGCCGCGCAAGGCGGTGGGGGTGTCGGCGTTAACCATTCGTTAGCGGTCTAATGTTCTCTTTTTGTTCTTGACCAAGACACCAAGCTGAGCCATAATTCGAGCTGGTGTGGCGCGCGGTGCGACCCATCTCACGAGGGAGCTGGGCTTGGCTGGATTTCAGCCGTTGATGCGGCCTTTGGGGCCGTTCGACGACGATGACGATATCGACCACTGGATGGCGCAGCGGAACGCCGAGTTCGCGGCGCGCGACGATGCCGAGGCGGCCGGGCGGCAGGCGTGGGACCAGGCCACGCGCTCGGGCAAGGAGCTGGATGCGCCGCAGCCGGGCGACCTCATCAGGCTTGGCGCCCAAGCGATTGGTGGAGCGGTAGCTGCGGGCGAAAGCGGGGCGAACTCTGGTTCGGACGCATCGGCAACGGCATCGCCCGACGCTGACGCGCCGGTCGAACGCGCTCAGCCTGTGGAGCCCAATGGGCCCCTGCTCTCGCCGCCCCGCTTCGGCTTCGCGACCGCACGGCCGGGCGACAGCATCTCAAAGCTGCTCGGGACGAGTGACCCGGCGAGCATCGGCCGATTCCTTAGCCTGAACGGAATGGGCCGTGGCGGATCGACGATATATGCGGGCCAGAGCTATGCCATTCCGGCGGGTTTCGACGATGTGACGCCCGACGAGGTCGCAACGGGCGGTCGGACGCTGCGGACGGACAATTCTCGTCTCGCCGCCTCTCGAGCCCAGGCTGCTGCCAAACAGGCAGCCGATGACCTCCGGCAACAGCGCTTGCAGTCGGGGCGGAATGTCTGGACGGGGGAGTCCGTCAAACCATCAAATCCTTCGCGAGAAACCGCGCCGCGGCAGCCAGCGCGCGTAGCGGCGAATTGGCTCGACGACAGCGCCGTCGCGAAGCGCGCCGTCGGCGGTATGGCCGAACTCGCCGGGAACGGTTACGGCATCGTTCGTGGAGGCGTTCACACGGTACAGGGCGCGGTCGGCGGAGCTCAATTCCTCGCCGAACTTCCTTTCAGCCCCTCCGCTCAGGCAGAAGCTGCGGCGACGGGGCGTCGTGTTGGCGACTACTTTCAGACGCGCGCGGCGCACCCTGAATTGCTCGGCGACGACGCGAAGAACTGGCTGCACTCAGAGAATCTCAAGCTCAATCCGGACGCGACACCTATGGGGCGCACCATGTCCGGCGAGGTTGAGCGGAGATTTGGGATCGGAGCCAATCAGGGCGAGACGGCCTTCAATATCGGCTCTCTCATATTCGGCGGCGAAGTGGCGAAGGGACTGGAAGCCGCAGCCGTCGCGCGTGAGGCCCCCGCGGTCGAAGCGTCCGTTAGGGCGAGCCATGAGCCGGTGCTCGCGAACTACATGCTGGAGCCATACGAAGGGATGGGTGCGCATTGGATCGCGAGGAGCACCAGACTGCCTAAAGTGCTGGGAGGCGGCCGACTCCCTTCCTGGTTCATCGATAGCCCCTTCAACGTCTCCAAGCTCGAAGGCGCGACGCGCTGGCAGCAACAGAAGTATCATTATGCGACTGATTTAGGTTTTTACGGGGGACCGGTTCGCGGGCGCCGCGGGAAGGGATCAGGATACAGCGGCGAGAAGCTCGGATGGGAACGCTTCGATTTCCCCGGGCGCGTGATCGCAGGCATGCCCTCGGCCACGACAGGACTGGTCGGAGGCGCAGCCGCCGCAGCGCTTAACAGCGGGTACGACGCCTTCGAACAGGGCCAGCCGCAATGATCGCCAGCAAGTTCATATACCTCGTCCCAAATTTCGACGACGAGGGAGAGTGGGACGACCACGACTGGATCGAATATCCCGGGCGCATCGTCGCCGGTGTCCTGTCCGAGATTCTGCAAGGCCTCGGGTACAAGGTCGAGGCGGTCGACAGCGAGGGGCCGAAAGGCTGGGAATTCAGCTTCTGGGATCAGGGCGTCCAGCTCTGGATGCGGGTCGGCGCGATCGAAGACTTCCTCATCGTACTGGGTGCGCCTGGATGGTTGGATATCTTCGGTCGCAAGAAGAAGGTCTTCACCCGAATGATCGAGCGACTTGCGGCAGCGCTGGCGGCCGACGCCCGGTTCGGTAACATCCGCTGGTACACGAAACAGCAGATGGACGCTGGCGAGTGGGAGGAAGGTTCGATGAGCGGCCGGGATGAGCCGCCCGCGTGAGGCCGCCCGGTTGAAGGACAAGCTCACCGCTGGCGAAGCCCGCCGTATCGCGCTGGCCGCCCAGGGCTTCGGCCAGGCGCGTCCTGAGGGCGAGATCGGCAAGCGCCAGCTCGTGAAGCTCGTCGAACGGCTGGGCGTGGTGCAGATCGACAGCGTCAATGTGGTGTCGCGCACCCACTACCTGCCGGCCTTCTCGCGGCTGGGCGCCTATCCGCGGGAGTTGCTGGAAGAGATCGCCTGGGGGAAACGGCGGCCGCTGTTCGAATACTGGGCGCACGAGGCCTCGCTGCTGCCGCTGTCGTCCCAGCCGCTGTTCCGCTGGCGGATGGAGGACGCCCACGAGGGCGTCGGCACCTGGAAGGGCATCGCCCGCTTCCTGCGCGAGCGGCGCGATTTCGTGGAGCGGGTGCTGGGCGAGATCGAGAGCCGCGGCCCGCTGGCCGCTTCCGAGCTGGAGATGGGCCATAAGGGCGAAGGCGGCTGGTGGGGCTGGAGCGAGGCCAAGCGCGCCGTCGAATGCCTGTTCTGGACCGGCGAGCTGACGACCGCCACGCGGCGCGGGACCTTCGAGCGGGTCTATGGCCTGCCGCACAAGGTGCTGCCGAGCGCCATCATCGAGACGCCGACGCCGCCGCGGGAGGCGGCGCAGCGCGAGCTGATCCGCATCGCCGGGCGCGCCATGGGCGTGGCTAGCCCCAAGGACCTGCGCGACTATTTCCGCATGCCCGTCGAGGGCTTCAAGGCCCGCCTGGCCGAGGTGGTGGAGGCGGGCGACCTCATCCCCGTTGCCGTGAAGGGTTGGCGCGAGAGCGCCTATCTCGATCCCGCCGCGCGCCGGCCGCGCCGCGTCGCGGCCCACGCCCTGCTGTCGCCCTTCGACAACCTGATCTGGTTCCGCGAGCGCACCGAGCGGATGTTCGGCGTCCGCGTCCGGCTGGAGATCTACACGCCCGCGCACAAGCGCACCCACGGCTACTACGTCCTGCCCTTCCTGGAGGGCGACGCGCTCACCGCCCGCGTGGACCTGAAGGCCGACCGCAAGGCCGGCGTGCTGATCGTCCAGGCCAGCCACGCGGAACCCTGGGCGGGCGAGGCCACGCCCGTGCGCCTGGCGGA
>NZ_DASZBG010000122.1:0-8873 GCF_035944335.1 Phenylobacterium sp.
CGCCACCGCCTCCGAGAACGAGTTCGAGGCCCAGGTGCTGTCGGCGGTGGTCCGCTCCCTGAAGGGCAACCTCGGCCCGGCGGTGATCGCCCAGCTGGTGGACGAACTTGCGGTCGATTTCGAGACGGTGGCCGAATTCGAACGGCTGATCGCGCAGCGCAAGTCGGAGCTGAAGTCATGAGCTGGCATGACAGCCTCATCCATCTGGCGGGCAACGAGGTGTTCGACGGCCCCTTCCAGAACCTCTGGCCGCTGGTGGCGGCGCCGGCGCTGGCCGCCTGGATCAGCGACCGCACGGCGCGCCTGCTGCCCAGGACGCCGGCAAGCGCCTGGCCGGCGGCGGCGCTGACCGCGGCGCCTGGCGTGGTGGGCCTGGGCGCGATCGTCCAGGCGCTGCAGGAGGCGCCTCAGTGGAACAAGGTGCTGACCTGGCACGGGGTGATGAATTTCTGGGTCACGCCGGCCATCGCCGCGGGCCTGCTGCTCTTCGCCCTGTGGCGCGGGTGGCGGCGGCAGGCCGAAGTGGCCCGGCTGTTCGCGCTCAGCTCGCCGCCCGGCGCGCGGCTGGCCGGCCATGCCGCCCGGCTAGGGCTGCGCGCCCTGCAGATCCCGACGCGCGAGAAGGAGTGCTTCGTGGCGGGGCTGCTGCGGCCGACCGTGTTCGTCTCCGACGGGGCGCTCGACCAGTTGGGCGAGGCGGAGCTGGAGGCGGCGCTGAGCCACGAGCGCGCGCACGTGACGGGTCGCGACACGCTTTTTCTGATGCTGCTCTCGTTCCTTCGGGACCTGGCGCCCTGGGGCCGCGGCCTGGCGCTGGAGGCGTTCCGCGTCGCGCGCGAGGCCCGCGCCGACAGCCGCGCCGCCGCCGCCGCCGGTCCGCTGAACCTGGCCGCCGCCTTGCTCGCCCTGGCCCGGCCGGGCGCCGGCCCCGCCGCCGTCCTGCCCATGGCCCGCAACGACAGCCTGCGCTGGCGGATGCAGGCGCTGCTCGATGCGGCGCCGGCGCCGGCGGGGTCCCTCGGCATGCGCGCCGGACTGCTCATCGGGCTCGCCGCCAGCGGCCTGCTCACCTTCTGGCCGGCGGCGCAGGTGGAGCTGATGTTCCTGTTCTGCGCCAACACCTGAGACTTAGGGCTTTTCCTTCCCAGATCATCTGCTAAGTTACTTGGCAGTTCGCCATAGGGCGAAGCGCGGAGATTTGCGACCATGGCTCACGGCCGCCTTCGCGCGCGACGGATGGCGCGCGCCGCCAACCTCGGGATCGGGTTCGGCGCCCCCCTCTTCGCCGGCCTCCTGATCAACGCGGTCGCGTCGATGGCGCTGGCGGAGGCGCCAGCGCCATCTCCGGCCGCCGACACCACGGCGAGCGTCATCGCCTATCCGGCGTCCTTCTTCGCCCCTATGGGCCCCAACACCGCCTACGACATGGTGCGCCGGATCCCCGGCTTCGCCATCGACGACGGCTCCTCGCTGCGCGGCTTCGCCGGCTCGGCCGGCAATGTGCTGATCGACGGCCAGCGGCCGGCCAGCAAGACCGACGACCTGATCAGCGTGCTGGGTCGCATACCCGCCGCCCAGGTGGAGCGCATCGACCTGATCCGCGGCGCCCAGCCGGGCATCGACATGCAGGGCAAGACGGTGGTCGCCAACGTCATCCACAAGAAGGGCCAGGGGATCACCGGCGTCGCCGCTGTGGGTCAGTACACCACGGCCGACGGCTACACCGATCCGCAGGTGAAGCTCGAGGGGACCTGGCGGGCGGACGGCCGCACGCTGGAAGGTTCGCTGTTCGCCTTCAAGGGCCACGACAACTCGCAAGGCGGCGGCCGGCACGTGATCCTCGGGCCGGGCGGCCAGCAACTGGATGTCTCCCAGACCCACAACACCGCCCCCAACTCGGTTCGTGAAGCGACGGCGGCCTATGAGGCGCCGGTGTTGGGCGGCAAGGCGCGGTTGAACCTGACCCTGGAAGACCAGCCCTATGACATCGACAGCGTCGACGTCTTCCAGCACGCCGGGCGGCAGGAAGACCACCTGCAGCAGGACGCGAAGGATGCCGAGGGCGGGTTGCACTACAACCGCGACTTCGGCTCGACGCTCGGCCTGGAGGTGTTCGGCCTGCAGCACCTCAACCGGGCCCGCTCCACCTCGACCTTCGTGACCGCGACGGACAATCAGCGCTTCGCGCTCGCCACCCGCGGCGGCGAGAGCATCGGGCGCGGCGTGCTGCACTGGCGCCCGACCGCCGCGCTGACCATCGATGGCGGGGGCGAGGTCGCCTACAACTGGCTGACCACCCAGACCGCGTTCAGCGACAACGGCGCCGCGATCCCGATCCCGGCGGGCGACGTGCGGGTGACCGAAACGCGCGGCGAGGCCTTCACCACCGCGACCTGGCGGCCGGTCGCGACGCTGTCGATGGAAGCCGGCGTGCGGGTGGAGGGCTCGACGATCGCCTCGACCGGCGACGTGACGCTGTCCAAGTCCCTGGTCTTCCCCAAGCCCAGGCTGCTCATCACCTGGTCGCCGGACGCCGCCGACCAGGTTCGGGTGCGCGTCGAGCGCGAGGTGGGCCAGCTCGATTTCACCAGCTTCGCGGCCAGCGCCGCGCTGAACATCAACGGTGTGGTGGCGGGCAACCCGAACCTGCTGCCGCAACAGGACTGGGCGTTCGAGGCGGCCTACGACCGGCACTTCTGGAAAACCGGCGTGGTCTCGCTGACGCTCCGCCACCTGGTGCTGAAGGATGTGGTCGACCGCGTCCCGGTGTTCGCGCCGTCCGGCGCCTTCGACGAGCCGGGCAACATCGGCGGCGGCTCGGAGAACGACGTGGTCGCGGCGTTCGAGCTGCCGCTCGGCCGCTTCGGGATCGGCGGCGGGACCTTGCGCGGCACGGGGACCTGGAAGGTTTCGGAGGTCACCGATCCGACCACCGGCCAGCGGCGGCGGATCTCGGGCCAGCACCCGCTCGACGCTTCGCTGCACTTCAGCCAGGACCTGCCGCGCTGGAACCTGAACTGGGGGTTCGACCTGCCGCTCGCCTACCGGGAGCACTTCTTCCGGTTCAACGAGATCGACACCAACCGGGCCAATACGGTGGGCACCCTGTTCCTGGAGTACAAGCCCAAGCCCGACCTCGGCCTGCGCTTCACCCTCGACACCCACAGAGGCGTCTACGACGTCGGCCGCGAGGTGTTCGCCGGACCGCGCAACACCGCGCCGCTCAGGCTCATGGACCTGCAGGACCGGCGGTTCGGGCCGGTGTTCTTCGCCCGCATCCGCAAGACCTTCGGCTGACGCCCGCGGGCCGCCTGTGGCCGAAAAGTCCCGGCGAACGCGTTAGGCGAACCGCGTTGGCGGCGGCGCTTGACGCTGGATTGGGCCGCGCCTAGCTTCCCGCCCTTCGAGGCCGCGAGAGGGAGGTCAGCATGGCAGTCGCCGCATTGATTTTCCGACCGCGTCTCGGGCCGCCGCCGCACCGTTAACTCAACCGAACGGCTTCGCCAGCCCCTCGCGCGGGCAAACGCGAAGCGGTTCCGCGCGCCCGCGGCCCGCCGGCCCCCAAGCCCCCCGCGTCGCCCCATACCCATTCCCTGCGCCTGGCGCGCGCCGTTGGCGGATTCGCAGATTGCGAGCCCCGCGGACCGCCCGGCGCCGACCTTCGAGTTCTGCAATGACCGACCATTACGAGGACACCGACGAGCACAAGGAGCGGACGCTCTCCAACCGTCAGGTGCTGGCCTATCTCGGCGGCTACTGGCTGCGCCGGCGCTGGATGCTGACGATCACCGTCGTCCTGACCCTGGCCGGCATCGGCTTCGACCTGTCCGTCCCCTGGGCGGCCGGCAAGCTGGTGGACGCCGTGGCCGCGGGCGTTGTCCAGACGCGCCCGGCCTGGACGGCCTGGGGCCTGCTGGCCGCGGTCTACGGCGCCGGTCTGGTCGTCAAGAACCTCGCCATGCGGCCGTGGATCTATTTCGCCTCGGCCAACATGAAGGAGATCGTCGACGAGGCCTTCAGGAAGGTGCAGGCCTTCTCCGCCGACTGGCATGCCGACAATTTCGCCGGCGCCACGGTGCGCCGGCTGTCGCGCGCCATGTGGGGCTACGACACGGTCTCCGACGCCGCGGTGATCTGGCTGGGCCCCGCCTTCCTGGTGCTGGCGGGCCTGTGCGTGATGATGGCGCTGCGCTGGCCGATCGTGGGTCTGTTCTCCTCGATCATCGTGGCCGCCTTCGTCGCTTCGAACATCTGGCTGACCGAGCTCTATGCGCGCCCGGCCAACCTGAAGTCGGTGGCGCTCGACAGCCGCATCGGCGGCGCCATGGCCGACTCGATCTCCTCCAACGCCACGGTGAAGTCGTTCGGCGCGGAGGGCCGCGAGGAAGCCCGCATCGGCGGCGTCACCGACCTGTGGCGCGGGTCGGTGAACGTCACCTGGACCCGCTTCACCAACCTGTGGCTGCTGCACAATGTGCTGTTGATGGCGCTGCAGGCGGGGATGACCGGCTTGCTGATCTGGCTGTGGGGCAAGGGCCAGGCCAAGGCCGGCGACGTGGCCTTCGTGATCACCGCCTTCATGCTGATGACCGGCTACCTGCGCAACATCGGCGAGAACATCCGCATGACCCAGCGCGGCCTCGACGACATCGAGGACGTGGCCCGCTACGCCACCATGGCCCCGCAGGTGGTTGACGCGCCGGACGCGAAGCAATTCGCCGCCCACCTCGGCGAGATCATCTTCGACCGGGTGAGCTTCCGCTACAAATCGGCGGAGGCGGCCCTCTATGACAACTTCAACCTGATGATCGAGCCGGGGGAGCGGGTGGCCCTGGTCGGGCCGACCGGGGCCGGCAAGTCCACCTTCGTGAAGCTGATCCAGCGGCTCTACGATGTGCAGGGCGGCCGCATCCTGGTGGACGGCCAGGACATCGCGGCGGTGACGCAGGGCAGCCTGCGTCGCGCCATCGCGGTGGTGCCGCAGGACCCGGCCCTGTTTCACCGCAGCCTGTCGGAGAACATCGCCTACGCCAGGCCCGGCGCCACGGAGGACGAGATCATCCTGGCCGCCCGCCGGGCGCGGGCCCACGACTTCATCTCCCACCTGCCCAAGGGCTACGACACCCTGGTGGGCGAGCGCGGCGTGAAGCTGTCGGGCGGCGAACGCCAGCGGGTGGCCATCGCCCGGGCGTTCCTCGCCGATGCGCCGATCCTCGTGCTCGACGAGGCGACCTCGTCGCTGGACGTGGAGACCGAGCGGCAGGTGCAGGCGGCGATGGAAGAGCTGATGGTCGGGCGCACCACCATCGTCATCGCCCACCGCCTGTCGACCATCCGCGGGGCCGACCGCATCCTGGTGTTCGAGAACGGCCGCATCGTCGAGGAGGGCACGCACGCCGACCTGGTGCAGCACGGCGGCGCCTACGCCCGCCTGCACGCCGTGACGGAGGGCTGGGCTTAGGGGTAGAGAGGACCCATGGCTTCCTCGACCCCGCTCCCCGACGCCGCGCCCGCCAATTGGGTCGACGCCCACGCGCCGGCCTGGGCGCGGCCGTGGCTGAAGCTTGGACGCTTCGACCGGCCGGCGGGCATCTGGCTCTTGATGCTGCCGGGCTGGCAGGCGATCGCGCTTGCCGCCGCCATGGCCGGGCGTTGGCCGGACCCGCGTCTGCTCGCCGAGTTCTTCGTCGGCGCGGCGCTGATGCGCGCGGCGGGTTGCGCCTACAACGACATCGTTGACCGCGACATCGACGCCAAGGTGGCGCGCACCGCCCTGCGACCGATCCCGGCCGGCCAGATCAGCGTGCGGCAGGCCTGGGGCTTTGCGACGGTCTGCGCCCTGATCTCGTTCCTCATCCTGTTGACGATGGGTCCCGTGGCGATCGGGCTTGGCGTCGGGTCGTTGCTGCTGGTGGCGGCCTATCCGTTCATGAAGCGCATCACCTGGTGGCCGCAGGCCTGGCTGGGTCTCACCTTCAACTGGGGCGCCTTGCTGGGCTTCGCCGCGGCCACCGGCGGTCTCGAGGCGCCGGCGATCCTGCTCTACGCCTCGGGCGTCTTCTGGACGCTGGGCTATGACACTATCTACGCGATCCAGGACCTGGAGGACGATGCGCTGGCCGGCGTGAAGTCCTCGGCGCGCAAGCTGGGCGACAAGGCGCCGCGAGCCGTGACCATCTTCTACGGGCTTTCCGTGCTGCTCGCGGCTGCGGCCGCCACCGAGGCGCGCCTCGACATCCTGTTCGTACCCCTCATCGCCCTCTACGCCACCCACCTCCTGCTGCAGGCCCGCCGGGTGAAGATGGACCAGCCGCGGGTGGCGCTCGCGCTCTTCCGGTCCAACGCCTGGGCCGGCCTGATCCTCTTTGCCGCCCTGGCCGCCGGCGGCGTGCGGCTTTAAGCGGGATCGGGTAGACTAGGCCCATGCCCGCCGCCGCCCGCGTCGATCCGAAACAATTCTTCTCGGCCGAGGAGTGGGCGCCGCTCGCCGGCCGCTCGGCGTGGAAGGGTCCGGCCATGGTGGCCCACGCCTGGGCGGTGATCTTCCTCGCCGGGGCCATGGCGGTCGTCTGGCCGATCACCATTCCGCTGGCCGTCGCCATCATCGGCGCGCGGCAGCTGGGCCTGGCGATCCTGATGCACGACGCCGCCCACGGGGCGCTGCATCCCGACCTCAAGGTCAACGATTGGGTGGGCAACCATCTGACGACCGGTGATCTGATGGCCTACCGGCCCTACCACCTCGGCCACCACAAATACGCCCAGCAGGCCGAGGATCCGGACCTCGGCCTCTCGGCGCCGTTCCCGATCACGCGCACGTCGCTGCGCCGCAAGATCGTCCGCGATCTGACCGGCCAGACCTATTACAAGCTGAAGTGGTCGGGCCTCGTGCAGCGGCTGCGCCAACGCAAGCCCGACGAGCCGCTGTGGCCGATCCTCAAGGACGCGGTGGTTCGTCGGAAGCGGTTCTTCGCCGGCATGTTGGTGACGCTGGCCCTCACCGCGCCGTTCGGGCTTTGGTGGGTGTGGCCGGTGCTGTGGCTTATCCCCCAGGCGACCTGGCTGCCGATGATCACCCGGCTGCGCAACATCGCCGAACATGCGTGCGTGGCGAAGAACGAGCCGGACCCGCTACGCCACGCGCGTTCCACCCACGCCAACTGGCTCGAGCGGGCGTTCCTCGCGCCCTACTATGTGAACTATCACTGCGAGCATCACATGTTCATGCATGTGCCCTGCTACCACCTGCCAAGGGCGCAACGGATGCTGCGGGCCAAGGGCGTGCTGCCGCAGATGCTGACCTCGCCGAGCTATGTCGACGTGCTGCGGCTGGCCTCGTCGAAACCGGAACGCGCGGTCGCCCCGGCGGTTTAGGGCATTGATGCGCTTGGTATCCGTCGCCGCGATCACCGCGAGCCTGATGACGCTGGCCGGCTGCAGCGCCGCGCAGTGGCAGCGTGCGAACGCGGCCTATGAGGACGCTTTCGTGCCCATTGAGAGCATCGGCCGCTTCGACCGGTGGCGGCAGAAGGTTTCGCCGGCGGATCTCGTGCGGGATGGCCATCCATTGTCGTTGGTTGAGATCGGGCGCCGCTACGAGGTTGGAGCCGGCCTGCCCAAGGATCGCGACTGCGCAGGTTGGTGGTATTCCGAGGCGCTGATCACCTGGTACGACGAGCCCCAGAGCGGTTACGCCGGCGGCCACGTCACCAGCCTCGGGACATTGCGGCGGCAGGGCCTGCCGCAGGCTCGGGTCGCGCTGAAGCGACTGCGAGCGGCGGGGCCGGTGACCCTGCTGGACGGCGCGCAGGCGCGAGCCCGTTGCATGCCGTTCGTATCCGCGGGGCAGGCAAGCCGTTAAACCCGCCGCATGATCGCCCCCGAAGACCGCCGTGCCTTCATCCTGGCCAACACCAGCCTCGAACATCCGCCGCATACGCCGGATCTGCGGCTGCACCTGGCGAGCGAGGTCACCCCGATCTGGAAACTGACCGAGGAGGCGTTGGCCGGGATCGGCCTGCCGCCGCCGTTCTGGGCCTTCGCCTGGGCGGGCGGTCAGGCGCTGGCGCGCTACGTCATCGACCATCCGCAAGTCGTGGCGGGGCGCGGCGTCGTCGACTTCGCGGCCGGGTCGGGGATCGTGGCCATCGCCGCGGCCAGGGCTGGCGCAGCGCGGGTCCTGGCGGCCGACATCGATCCCTTCTGCGGGGCGGCGGTGGCGCTGAACGCCGAGGCGAACGGGGTGCAGATCGAATTCACGGCGCACGACCTGCTGGACGCGCCGCCGCCCGCCTGGGCCGATGTCATCCTGGCCGGCGACATCTGCTACGAGAAGCCGCTGGCCGAGCGGGTGATGGGCTGGCTGAAGGCTGCCAGGTCGGCCGGCGCGATGGTGCTGATCGGTGATCCTGGCCGCAGCTACTTCCCGCGCGTGGGCCTGACCAAGCTCGCCGAATACCAGGTCCGGACGACCCGCGAGCTGGAGGATATGGAGGTCAAGAAGACCGCGGTGTGGGAGATGCCGTAGCGCACCCTCTCCCCCTTGCGGGGAGAGGGCAGGGTGTGGGGGTGTCAGCTGGGCGCCGGCAGCACTTGCACCCCCACCCCTACCCCTCCCCGCAAGGGGGAAGGGGAACTAACCCACAGCCCTTTCCAGCGCGCCCGCCAGATCGCCGCGCCGTTCCACGCGCACGCTCGCCAGCCCCAGCCAGCCGGCCATCAGCTTCAGTTCTTCCGCCAGGCGCACGGGCGTGGCCTCGCCCGCCCAGGGTTCCGCGTGGCTGGCCTGGACGATCAGCACGCCGGCCTTGCGGTCGGCCTTCAGGTCCACGCGGGCGGTGAGCGCGTCGCCCTCCAGGAAGGGCAGGACGTAG
>NZ_DASZBG010000123.1:0-7952 GCF_035944335.1 Phenylobacterium sp.
TGCCGCTGGGCCTCGGCGACGTCTTCCGACGCCATCTCCTCCGAAAGCTCCTTGCGGTAGATCTTGGCCTCCACCGAGCCGCGCATGGCGGCCAGGTTGAACAGCATGTGCGCCGACACATAGTCGAGCGGCGCGCCACCCTGCCCAGTCGAATAGAGCAGCCCCAGGCGGAACAGCTCGTCGCCCGACGCATCGGGCTTCGGCAGCGGCAGACCTTCGTTCGCGACTTCCATGCTAGCCAGCATGATCTTCGTCCCTGTTCGGTCGGTGGAGCCCAGTTCAGGCGCCCATGTCCGATCCATCACAGGCAGAAGAAAACGCCCCTCAGCCTGAACACATGGTTAAGGCGCCGGTTGTGAAGCGGTCATGTTCAGATGAGCGGTCCCCATTTCGGGGAAAATACTTGGCGGCTGCCCTACCTTGCGCGAAATGGGTCGCGGGCGACGGACGGCGGGGCGCGCGACGTGGAAACAGCACAAACGGCGTGTCTTGCGGTCACGTTCAGCCGCAGTTCACGGTCAGCCTGCCACAAGGGGCTCGACTGAAGCCAGGTAACTGAGACAATCGAGTCCATGAGGCGCCTTTTCCGCATCTTCGCCGTCGTCGCGGCCGCCGCCTGCCTGGCGGGCGGCGGCGCCTTGGCGCGCGAGCACGGCGATGGCCGCGGTGACCGCCACGGCGAGGGCCGGGGCGGCGGACGCGAGGAACACGGCGGCCGCGGCGGCGAACAACGCGGCGGACCGCCCCCCTGGGCGGGTCGCGGCGGCGGGCGCTGGGAACGGCCGCCGGCCGACAGCTATGGCCCGCCCCCCGGCGCCTACCCGCCCCCGCCCGGCTACTACCAGCCCCGGCGCGGCGGATTCCTGCCCCCCCAGGCGCGCGGCGGCGTGGTGCAGGACTATGGCCGCTACCGCCTGCGGCAGCCGCCGCGCGGCTATGCCTGGGTGCGCTCCGGCCGGGCCATGATGCTGATGGACATGAACACCGGCCAGGTGTTCGACGTCATCCCGGACTGAGGGCCGCGGGCGCGACGACTTCCTGGAAATAGGCGCAGTCGGCGGTGAGCGGGCAATCCTCGCAGAGCGGGCGCGCGCGCTTGCAGACCTCGTGGCCATGCGCCTTCAGGAGCAGATAGGCCCGTTGCAGCGCCTGGACATCCGCCGGCAGGGCCGCGGCCAGCGCGTCGCGCACCGAGGCGTAGGTCTTTCCCCAGTCCTTCACCTCGGCGCCCAGCCCCAGCCTGAGCGGGACCTGCAGGCCGCCGCCGGGCGCCACCGCCACGGCGGCGAGGCCGCAGAACAGCAGGATGCGGTCGGCCGCCGGCTCGCCGATGGTCGGGAACCGCTTGAGCACGCGGCGGGCTTCATCGAGGGGGCCGTGCAGCGCGGCGGCCAGGTCGCCGTCGTAGCGGTCGCGCACCTGCGCCGCGATCTGTTTCAGCCGCTCGGCGCGCAGGTCCGGCACCATCCCGCCGGCCGACAGCGCCTGGGCCAGATCCGCCGATGAGGCCGCGAGGATGGCCTCGGGAGCGACACCGATGCGGGCCTCGAGCGCGGCGAAGCCCTTGGCGCAGGCGGAATCCGAAGCCGGATAGCCGCTGTTGAGCCAGATCAGCAGCACATAGGGATCGGTCGGCCCCACCGGCGAAAGCTCGCCGTAGAGCGCTTCCAGCCGGTCGAGCAGGGTCGCGAGCATGGCGCCTCCGCGGGAGCCGTCCGCGGCCCCGGCCCTAGGCTACGCCGAGCTTGGCGCGGAGCAACTGGTTGACGGTGGCCGGATTGGCCTTGCCGCCGGTCTCCTTCATCACCTGGCCGACGAACCAGCCGATGGCCTGGGGCTTTTCCGTCACCGCGGCGGCCTGGCCGGGGTTGGCGGCGATCAGCTTGTCGATGACGCCTTCCAGCGCGCCAGTGTCGGACACCTGCTTCAGCCCCGCCTTGTCGACGATCTCGGAAGCCCGACCCTCGCCCGCCCACATGCGCTCGAAGACGTCCTTGGCGATCTTGGAGGAGATGACGCCCTCCTCGATGAGCTGCACCAGCTCGGCGATGGCGGCCGGCGCGATCGGGCTGTCGGCGATGTCGATGCCGCCGGCGGTCAGCCGCGCGGCCAGGTCGTTGGTCACCCAGTTGGCGGTCAGCTTGGGGTCGCGGCCCTTCACCGCGGCCTCGTAGAAATCGGCGCGGGCCTGCTCGATGATCAGCACCCCGGCGTCATAGGCCGACAGGCCGTACTGCGACTGCAGCCGGGCCTTCTTCTCGTCCGGCAGCTCCGGCAGCGTCGCCTGGATCTTCTTCACCCAGGCCGGGTCGAGCTGCAGGGGCAGCAGGTCCGGGTCGGGGAAATAGCGGTAGTCGTGCGCCTCCTCCTTGGAGCGCATGGAGCGCGTCTCGCCCTTGCCAGGGTCGAACAGGCGGGTCTCCTGGGCGATCGAGCCCCCCTCTTCCAGGATTTCAATCTGCCGGCGCGCCTCGTATTCGATCGCCTGCTGCATGAAGCGGAACGAATTGACGTTCTTGATCTCGCAGCGGGTGCCGAGCTCGCCGCCCGGCTTGCGCACCGAGACATTGACGTCGGCGCGCAGGTTGCCCTTCTCCATGTCCCCGTCGCAGGAGCCCAGATAGATGAGGATTGTCCGTAGCTTCTTCACATAAGCTACAGCTTCTTCTGACGACCTCATGTCCGGCTTGGAGACGATCTCCATGAGGGCGGTGCCGGCCCGGTTGAAGTCCATATAGGTGGCGTTGGGGTCGAGGTCGTGGATCGACTTGCCGGCGTCCTGTTCGAGGTGCAGGCGCTCGACGCCGACCGTGAAGGTGCGGCCGTCGTCCAGCTCGACGATCACTTCGCCCTCGCCGACGATCGGGTCCTTGTACTGGCTGATCTGGTAGCCCTGCGGCAGGTCGGGATAGAAATAGTTCTTCCGGTCGAAGTGGCTCTTCAGGTTGATCTGCGCCTTCAGGCCCAGCCCGGTCCGCACCGCCTGCTCGACGCAGTAGCCGTTGATCACCGGCAGCATGCCGGGCATGGCGACGTCCACCAGGCTCACCTGCTCGTTGGGCCCGGCCCCGAATCCCACCGCCGCGCCGGAGAACAGCTTGGCGTTGGAGGCCACCTGGGCGTGGACCTCCAGGCCCAGCACGATTTCCCACGGACCGGTGCGGCCCTCGATCAGCTTGCTCGTCTCGCTCATGGCCTTTCACTAGCTCCGCTCGGCGAAAGCGCAAAGCCGCGCGCATGCGCCGCCTTGCAAAAGCCGGGAATTATGGGCTCTTGTCGGCGTCCGCAGACTCCCGTTCGGGGGAATTTTAGGGAAACACCATGAAGACCATTATCGCGGCGAGCCTCATCGCCATCACCACCGCGGCCGCCGCTGCGCCGGCGCTCGCTCAGGCCCCGGCCGCCGCGCCGGCGCCTGCCGCCACCGCCACCGCCTCGGCCTCCGGCGCCATTTCGGTCGACAAGACCACCGTCGCCGACATCATCAAGAACCCCAAGGCCAAGGCCGCCCTGGAAGCGGCGCTCCCGCCGATCAGCCAGTACTACGACCAGATCGGCGGCATGACGCTGGCCCAGGTCGCGCCGATGAGCCAAGGCGCGCTCGACGACGCCAAGCTGAAGGCCCTGCAGGTCAAGTTCGACGAAATCAACGCCGGCAAGTAGGCCGACCAAGAGGTCTCCCGCGCTCCGGCGCGGGAGACTTTTCGTTTCAGCGCCTCAGCGCGTGCTGGCCACGGTGGTCGTCGCCGGCTCGGCCGGGGCGGCTTCCGCCAGCAGCGGCGTGACCAGCTCGTCGAAGCTCTCCTTGTCGAAGGCGCCGGCTTTCGCCCAGCGCACCACGCCCGAGCGGTCGATCACATAGCTGGTCGGCACGCCGTCTTTCACCCCATAGCCGCGGCCGCTCAGATGGGTCGCCAGCGGGAACGACAGGGCCTTGGCGAGCGGCTGCAGCTTGAACGCCGGCACCTCGGATTCGGTCATCACCGCATAGATCTTCAGGTCGGTGCCCGGATGGGTGCGCATGTAGTTCTCGAAGGCCATCATCTCGAGCTTGCAGGGGCCGCACCAGGTCGCCCAGTAGTTCAGCACCACAACCTTGCCCTTCAGGTCGGCGGCCTTGACCGTGTGGTGGTCGAGGGTGGTGACGGCATAGTCGCGGGCCGGCTTGCCGACCTCGGGCGACGGCTTGTCGGCCGCCTGGGCGGCGGAGGCGAGCGCCGCGGCCGCCACAGCTAAGCCGTAGATTTTCCAGTGTTTCATGGGCCCCGCCCTACGCGGCCGAACAGGGTTCGGTCGAGGAGACGCACTGTCGCAGAGTCGTCGCGTCACCACCACTTGGCGGGCTTGGCCCGGAAGTTGGCGGCCTTCTCGACGGCGCCGGCCAGCGAGAACACCGTGGCTTCGTCCAGCGCCCGGCCGATCAGCTGCAGGCCGAGCGGCAGGCCGGCCGCGTCGGTCCCGGCCGGCACGCTGATGCCCGGCAGGCCCGCCAGGTTCACCGTCACCGTGAAGATGTCGTTCAGGTACATGGCCACCGGATCGTCGGCCTTGTCGCCGAGGCTGAAGGCGGCCGAGGGCGCGGTGGGGGTGAGCAGGGCGTCGACCTTCTCGAACGCCCGGTCGAAGTCGTCGGCGATGCGGCGGCGGACCTTCAGGGCCTTCAGATAGTAGGCGTCGTAGTAGCCCGCGGAGAGGACGTAGGTGCCGATCAGGATGCGGCGCTTCACCTCGGCGCCGAAGCCGGCGGCGCGGGTGCCCTCGTAGGTCTCGGTCAGGTTGGCGCCGTCGACGCGCAGGCCGTAGCGCATGCCGTCATAGCGGGCGAGGTTCGAGGAGGCCTCGGCCGGCGCCACGATGTAGTAGGCCGGCAGCGCGTATTTGGTGTGCGGCAGCGAGACCTCGACGATCTCGCAGCCGGCCTCCTTCAGCCAGGCGATCCCCTGCTCCCAGATGGCGTCGATCTCCGGCGGCATGCCGTCGACGCGGTATTCCTTGGGCACGCCGATGCGCAGGCCCTTCACCGACTTGCCGACGAAGCTCGCGAAATCCGGCGTCTCCACCGGCAGGCTGGTGGAATCCTTGGGGTCGTGGCCGGCCATGGAGGTGAGCAGGATGGCCGCGTCCTCGACGGTGCGGGCGATCGGACCCGCCTGGTCGAGCGAGGAGGCGAAGGCCACGATGCCCCAGCGCGAGCAGCGGCCGTAGGTCGGCTTGATGCCCACCGTGCCGGTGAACGCCGCCGGCTGGCGGATCGAGCCGCCGGTGTCGGTGGCCGTGGCGCCCAGGCACAGCTCCGCCGCCACCGCCGCGGCCGAGCCGCCGGAGGAGCCGCCGGGCGTGAGCTGGGCGTTGCCGCCCTTGGCGCGCCAGGGATTGACCACCGGCCCGAAGGCCGAGGTCTCGTTGGAGGAGCCCATGGCGAACTCGTCCATGTTGAGCTTGCCCAGCATCACCGCCCCGTCGCGCCACAGGTTGGCGGTGACGGTGGATTCGTAGGTCGGCTGGAAATTGCCGAGGATCTTCGAGCCGGCGGTGGCGCGGACGCCCTCGGTGCAGAACAGGTCCTTGATCCCGAGCGGCGCGCCGTCCAGCCGGCCCGCCTCGCCGCGGGCGCGGCGCTCGTCGGACGCCCTGGCCATGGCCAGGGCCTGCTCGGGCGTCTCCAGCACATAGGCGTTGAGCGCGCGGGCGGCCTCCACCGCCTCCACGTGGGCCTGAGTCAGCTCGGCCGACGAGAACGACTTCGAGGCCAGGCCGTCGAGCGCGGCCTTCAGGGTGAGCGCGGTGAGCTCGGACATCTACTCGACCACCTTGGGCACGATGAAGAAGTGGTCCTTGGTCTTGGGCGCATTGGAGAGCACGCGGTCGGGATCGCCGCCTTCGGTGACCACGTCGTCGCGCATCGGCAAGGTGGCGTGCACGGCGGTCGTCATCGGTTCGACGCCGTCGGTGTCGACCTCGTTCAGCTGCTCGATCCAGTCGAGGATGCCGGAGAGCTCCCTGGCAAGGGCCTCCAGCTTCTCTTCCGGCTCGGCGATCCTCGCCAGCTTCGCGACCTTGCGCACGGTCGCCGCGTCGATGGCCATGCCATCTTCTCCTCAAATTCCAGCGCGTGGGTTAGCCGCGCCCGGCGTGGTTTTGCAAGCGATCCCGCGCGCCGGCCCCCCGCCAGCTTGGCTGTCGCCGGTCACCGGCGCATCCTGGATGCGAGCCCGGTCGGGGAGACAGGTCATGGAAACCAGGATGTGGGTCGCCGCCAGGCCGGCGTGCGGTTGTGGATGGCAACACCCGAGCCGGCGGGGCGTGATGGCCGCCGCGGCCGGGCTCGCCGCCCTGCCCTGCGCCGCGGGCGCCGCCGCCGGACTGCCGGGCGAGGTGGCGGGCGTCGCCATCCCGCGCACGCCGCTCGCGGGCAAGGCCGCGGGCCTGGCGCGCGACGCCTGCCCCGACTTCCTGTTCAACCACGCCATGCGCACCTACCTGTTCGGCGCGCTCGCCCTGAGGGCCCAGAAGACGGCCTACGACGCCGAGCTGGGGTTCGTGGCCGCCGCCCTGCACGATCTCGGCCTGGTCCCGGCCTATTCGACGCCCAGGACCTCCTTCGAGATCGATGGCGCCAACCGCGCCGAGGCGGTGGTGACCAGCGCCGGGCGATCACCGGACCAGGGGCGACGGGTCTGGAACGCCATCGTCTTCCACGACATGCGCGGCGAATACGCCGCCCACCAGTCGGCCGAGGCTCGGCTGGTCGGCGAAGGCGCGGGCGCCGACGTGGTGGGCTATGACCCTGGCGTCATCGACGCCAAGGCCGTGGCCGAGGTGCTGGCCGCCTTCCCACGCCTGCAGTTCAAGCAGAAGTTCACCGCCCTGCTGGTCGACCAGTGCCGGCGCAAGCCGACGGCGCAGATCGGCTGGCTCGAGGGCCTGTGCCGCGCCACCGTGCCCGACGCGCCGCGCGGATCGGTGGAGCGCGCCATCGCCGCGGCGCCGTTCAGCGAATAGCCCCGGACCTCTTCCGCCATGTCCGTCGGCGTGGCTTATGCGCCCCATGGCCGTCTTCGACCTCACCGACCTGCCGCCCACCGGCGCTCTCCTGGGCCTCGACCTCGGCGAGAAGACCATCGGGGTGGCCGTGTCGGACGCCACGCGGACCATCGCCTCGCCCCTGGAGCTGATCCGCAAGACCAGGTTCACCGCCGAGGCCGAGCGGTTGTTCAAGCTGATCGACGACCGCAGGGCCGGCGGCGTCGTCATCGGCCTGCCGGTCAACATGGATGGGACCGAGGGGGCCCGCTGCCAGTCCAACCGGGCCTTCGGACGCAATCTGCTGCGGCTGCGCGACCTGCCCATCGCCTTCTGGGACGAGCGGATGAGCTCCATGGCCGTCAACCGCATGCTGATCGGCGAGGCCGACGTCACCCGCGCGCGGCGCGCCGACCTGGTGGACAAGGCCGCCGCCGCCTGGATCCTGCAGGGCGCGCTGGATCGGCTCAGGAACTTGCCGACATAGCCTTGTTCTGCCACAACTTTCGCCGGGGAGTTGTCGCGGCGAATTTCTTCGCCCGGCAATGGGTGGGGACATGGCAGAGGGCGCGCAACGGCCTGACCTGCAAGGCGCCGGCGGCGAGGGCCGCCGCTACAGCGCCTTCATCAGCTACAGCCATGCCGACAGCGCGTTTGCCAAGCGGCTGCATCGGCGGCTGGAGGGCTATCGACTGCCCCACCGCGCCTTGGCGCGCGCCGACGGCGCGGCCCTGGCCGGGGCGCGGCTGAAGCCGGTGTTCCGCGACATCGACGAGCTGACCGCCGCCCATGACCTGACCACGGCCGTGCGCGAGGCGATCGCGAGCTCGGACCACCTGATCGTGGTCTGCTCGCCCCACGCGGCCGCCTCGCCCTGGGTCGCCAAGGAGATCGAGCTGTTCCGCGAGCTGCACGGCGACGCCGGCATA
>NZ_DASZBG010000124.1:0-1824 GCF_035944335.1 Phenylobacterium sp.
GGGAATTCCAGGCGGCCGACGTCGAAGCCCAGCGACTTGATCTTGGCCAGCGCCTGGGCGCGCACGGGGGCGGCCATCACCGGCTTCTGCGACATCAGCCACAGATAGTGGCCGTCGTCGGTGGCCAGGATCAGCCAGCCGTCGGCGGCGTGATGGTCGAGCACGCGGTACTCCTTCGACACCAGGCCGCCGAAGAAGCTCATCTTGAACAGCGAATTGGTCACCGGGTCGAGGCTGCGCGCCCTGGCCTTCCACTCCGAGACCGGCCCGTCGACCTTGCCCTTGTGGCAGGCCTGGATCACGGCGAAGCCCTCGCCGTTGCGGGTCCAGTCCGACGTGCCGCCCTGGCAGCCCTTTTGCAGCTGATTGGGGATGCGGGCGACCTCGTACCAGCGGCCCATCATCTGGGTCAGTTCGATGCGCGGCGCGGGACCGGACGACAGGGCCGTCACGGCGGGCGGCGCGGCCTGGGCCGAAGCGGCCACGGCGCAGACGGAAAGAGCGGCGGCTGAGAGGAGTCGCTTGAACATGGAGCCCCAGATAGTAGCGCAGCGTCGTTCTGGAAACCGCCCGGCGTGTCGCGCCCGGCGGGTCATATGGCCGCAATATAGGGCTCCGAAAATGAACCGGGCATGACCCGGCGCTACTCCGCCGCGATGCCGACGGCTCGAGCGCGATCCTTGAAATTGATCTCCTGGAGGTAGCGGATGCCCTCCTCGGCGATGTCGTCGCCGACCATGCGGTCGCCCTCGGCGGCGAGCTCGTCCATGTCCACATAGGCGCCGTAGAAGCCGCGCGTCCGTTCGGTGATCAGGCCGGCGTTGTTCAGCGTCTTGATCAGCACCCGGAAGACGTTGGTCTCGCCCTTGAACTTGCGCGTCGGGTCGCGTTCCTTGCGCCGCTGGACGATGTCGGCGATCACCCGCTCCGGATCGAGGCCGAACTGGCCGTAGATCTCCGCCGACTGGCGCGGGTCGCCGCGGTCGAACAAGAGCTTCTGGGCGCAATGGGCCGTCCAGTCCTCCACCAGGTCGCGCTCGGATTGGCTGAGCTGCGGCACCGTGCGGTCGGCCCAGATCTTCCCGAACTTGTGGTGGAAGGCCTCGTCGGTCATCACCAGCTGGAACAGCCGGCGCGCCAGCGGGTCGCGGTTGTAGCGGTAGCCGTGGGCGAAGGCGCCCATGGCCAGGCCCTCCACCAGCATCTGCATGCCGACGATCTTCTTGTAGACCTCCGGAGCCTCGATGATCTCGATCAGCAGGCTCTTCAGCGCCGCACCGCATTCGGTGGGCCGGCCCCAGCGCACCTTCACATATCGGGCGAAGGCGGTGACGTGGCGGGCCTCCTCGCGGGTCTGGTTGGCGGCATATTCCTGGGCGCCCTGGTCGTAGAGCACGTGGCACAGGCTGGCCGACAGGTTCAGCGCGCCCTGCTCGCCGTGCAGGATCGAGGAGAAGCTGCGCAGCTGCATGTAGTTGATGAAGGCGATCCGCTGCCTGGGATCGGAGAGCGTCGCGTCGACATAGGGCAGGCGCAGCAGCGGCTGGGTCTCCTCCGGCATCATCGCCTCGGTCTCGAGGTCGAAGGGGGTGGAGAAGTCGATGTATTTCGGATCCAGCGGATCCCAGAAGTGGTCGTGGGTCGCCGAGATGATCTTGTCGAAGGCCGTGGAGCGTTCGTTGTAGCGGTCCAGCGTCAGCATGGCCTGGAAGTCGTCCGGCGCGACCGCGCCATACATGGCGTCCTTGGTGATGTTGCCGTCGGCCATGCTCTGCTCCCGGGCGGGCTCCTGAACGTCGTTCAGCCAGGATCGCCCCGCACGGC
>NZ_DASZBG010000125.1:0-3716 GCF_035944335.1 Phenylobacterium sp.
GAGGCGACGGTGGAGACCCACGACGCCCGGCCCGGGCTGCGGGTGGCCGTGTCTCACCGCGTCGTGGCGGGGAGCGCGGCGGAGCCCGCCGTGGCCGCGGTCTGAGGCGGCCCTAGTTCCCAGGATCCCGGGCGCTCCGGACATGCGAAAGGCCGCCCCATCGCTGGAGCGGCCTTTCCATAGTCGGGACCGCAGCGCGGCGCCGCGACCTCTGCCAAACCGGTGGCTTAGGCGCGGACCTCGTCAACGGAGGTCCAGGTCACGGTATCCAAACTACGGATGAAACTATGAGACACTGGATCACCTCCTTTCAGCTGTTGAACAGGACCCTTCGAATATGGGGCGGTTCGCGGCGTCCCGCAAACGCGGCCATACGTCCTAGGCGCTCTTCGCCAGCAGCGGCTTGGGCGGGTCCTGCAGGCTCGCCCGGCGCCTGAGGTCCTCGACGGGCCGGTCGAGCTTGTCCAGCGCCTCGATCATCGCCCGATAGCCCTCGGCCACCGCCGGGGCGAAGGCGCTCCAGTCGCGGATTTCGATGTCGGCCACGTCGGGCAGCACCAGCACGTCGGTGGCCGCCCGCGAGGCCGCGTGGTCGGCGCCGGTCGAGACCGTCGCGGCCCGCATCAGCACCGAGACGATCGGCGGGCCCTTGCGCCATTGCCCCGACCACAGCCAGCGCCAGACCGAGGAGGGTCGCGCCACGTCGTCGGCGGTGATGCTGCGCCCGGAGGTGACGTCGACGCCCACCACCGGCCCCAGCTGCGAGGCGTGCATGATGTCGGCGGGGAAGTTCTTCATCACCGCCCCGTCCACCAGCACATTGTTGTCCTCGGTGGCCGGCGGCAGGATGCCGGGCAGGGCGATGGTGGCCCGCAGCGCCTTTCGCACCAGCCCGCGACGGTGCAGCTGGTAGGCGCCGGTGGTGAGGTTCGAGGACAGGCAGAAGAACGGCAGCCAGAGGTCCTCGATGGCCGTGTCGCCGAAATGATGCGCCAGCCGTTCGCTGACCTTCACGCCGTGGGTCATGGCCAGCAGCGGCAGGGCGATGTCGTCCAGCGGGCTGGTGTCGACGAAGGCCTCGCGGATGCGCCGCTCCATCTCCGCGTCGCCCCAGCCCATGGCCACGCCCGCGGCGATGATCGCGCCCATGGACACCCCGCCCACGAAGTCGATCGGCACCTGGCGTTCGCGCAGCGCCCGCAGCGCGCCCACGTGGGCATAGGCCCGCGCCCCGCCGCCCGACAGCACCAGCCCCACCGATTGGCCGGTCAGCACGCGCGCGATGCGCTGCAGGTCCGGCGCGTGGTCGCGTCGCAGGTGGAACAGCCGCGCCGGCTGCGCCGCCTCCATCCAGCCCGCCGAGCCGGTCGGCCGGTGCAGGTCGGCCGGCTGCAACAGGATCAGGTCCACGAGCTGCTGGGCCTGCAGGGGCGAGGCCGGCGGCGTTTCGCCTTCGGCGCGCGGCGGCTTGCGGTCGCCGCGGCCCACGAGAAACAGCCGGTCCACCTGCCGCGACACCGACTGGCGCCAGGCCCCGTCGGCGGCTTCGGCCAGGTAGAGGACGAAATCGTGGGTGCGCTCCACGTCGGAGAACCACTCGGTGGGCGCGTTCTGGGCCTCTGAGCCGATGCAGGTGACCGAGTAGCCGAGCCTGCCGATCTCGACGGAGATCCGCTCCACGAGGCCCCGCAGCGGCCCGGGCTGGCCCAGCGTCGTGAAGCCATAGACCGAGGGCTCGCCCATGCCGCCGCGGTTCACGGCCTGGCGGGTGCGCAGGATCATCAGCCTGGCGAGCTCGGTCATCACCGAGGCGTCGGCCTCGCAGGCCTCGAAGAACACGTCGCGGGGCAGGGCGAACAGCTCGGAATCGCGGAGCGCGACCACCTCGGCGGAGTGCGGCGCGCCGGCGATCAGGCTCATCTCGCCGGCCGGCTCGCCGGGGCGGATCACCCCCAGGAACTGCGGCTCATGGCCCTCTTCGCGGCGGAAGGCGCCCAGCCGGCCGGTGCGCAGGAAGTAGAGCTGGTCGGCCGGATCGCCCGCCGAATAGAGCTTCTGGCCGCCGGGCAGCGAGAACCAGGTGGCTTCGCCCTGCGCGCGCTCCTGGCTGAAGAGCCGCGCCAGCGCCGAATCGTCGGGGATTTCAGGAAGGCCGGCCACGGAGGAAACCTACTCTGCCCGGAGAGTCGTCCCAAGCTTGAGTGTTGATGCGCCGCGAGGCCGCGGATCATCGGCGCCATAGACGCTCGTGCAGCGTTAGACTGGCGCGTCCCAAGGAGGTTCCGATGCCCAATCCGATCGCCGACCCGCTGGTCGAGGTCCCCGACACCAGCCCGACCTCCGACCTGGTGCGCATCGAGGCGACGCAGGCCGGCGCCGCGACCGTGGTGCTGAACCGTCCGGCCCGCAAGAACGCTTTCGACGCCGACCTGATCTCGGCGATGGACGAGGCCTTCGAGACCCTGCGTGGCGCCGAGGGCGTGCGGGTGGTCTTCCTGCGCGGCGCGGGCGCGATGTTCAGCGCCGGCGCCGATCTCGAATGGATGCGCCGGGCCGCCGACCGCACCGAGGCCGACAACCGCGAAGACGCCATGGCCATGGCGACCATGATGAAGAAGCTCTGGGACCTGCCGACCCTCACCGTGGCCCTGATCGAGGGCGGCGCCTTCGGCGGCGGCGCGGGCCTGGCGGCCTGCTGCGACCTGGCGATCGCCACCCAGGACGCCAGGTTCAGCTTCTCCGAAGTCCGGCTCGGCCTCATCCCGGCGGTGATCAGCCCCTACGTCGTCGCCGCCATCGGCGCCCGGCAGGCGCGCGCCCTGTTCGCCACGGGCCAGGTGTTCGACGCCGCCGAGGCCCAGCGGATCGGCCTGGTCACCGAACTCGTCGCCGACGTCGCCGGCCTGACCGCCGCCCACGACCGCATCGCCCGCGAGGTGCTGGCCTGCGCGCCCGGCGCCCTGGCCGAGGCCAAGCAGCTGGTCGGCGACGTGGCCGGCCGCGAGATCGACCACGACCTCCTGGAGCTCACCGCCAGGCGCATCGCCGCCGCGCGGGTGGGCCCGGAGGGGCAGGAGGGCGTCCGCGCCTTCCTGGAGCGCCGCAAGCCCGCCTGGGCCGCGGGCTGAACGGGACCTCGCGTCACACTTTCCAAACCGCCGCGAGGCGCCTTAAGCCTGCAGGTCATGGCGCTTCACATGATCAAGCTGTGCGTCGGCTGCGACACGGTCGAGGAGCTCGTCGACTGGCGGCAGACCTATCGGCCGGGCGAGCCGTGGATCCTGCGCACCCGCCAGACGCCCAAGCGCGCCGCCGAGATGATCGACGGCGGCTCGGTGTTCCGGGTGTTCAAGGGCGTGATCCTCTGCCGCCAGAAGGTGCTCGACGTCGCAACCGTGGGGGAAGGCGCCGCCGCCCGCTGCGAGGTGACCCTCGACGAAGAGGTCGTGCGCGTCCTGCCCACGCCGCGCCGCGCCTTCCAGGGCTGGCGCTACCTGGAGCCCAGGGACGCCCCGCAGGACCTGCGCGGCGAGGCGTTCGGCGACGTGCCCCCCGAGCTCGCCCGCCAGCTGCGCGAAGTCGGCGCCTGGTAGCCGACCCTACCGGATCACCCAGTCGGCGCTGGTGATGGTGGTGGGATCGACGTGCTGCAGGTGGATGATGTTGAGGCCCCACTGCTGGGCCGTGCCGGGGCCGTCGGCGTCGAACAGCACGGT